>CAYPXY010000015.1:60550-87197 GCA_964414815.1 uncultured Pirellulaceae bacterium
GTTATCGGATATATCGAGAGTCGTCAGGCCTTTCAGATGGTTCGCAATCTCGCGCACACCTTCGCCGCCGATCCGGTTATCCGATATGTCGAGCGTCGTCAGGCCTTTCAGATGGTTCGCAATCTCTCTTGCGCCTACTTCGCCGATATCGTTATCCGATATATAAAGCGTCGTCAGGCCTTCCAGATGGTGGGCAATCTCCCTTGCGCCTGATTCGCCGATATCGTTTCCTGATATGTCGAGCCCCGTCAGACGGGGCAAGTGGCGGAGCTTGTGGTACACCAAGGCCCGGCAAGTGTTGGCTTCAATCAAGCAGCCTGACAAATCCAGATAGCCCCGCAGTTCATTCTCGTTCGACCGATCCCACGGCTCATCTGCCGGCAGATACTGTTCCAGTTTAGCTTCGATCTTTTCGCGAATCGTCGGATTGACATCTTCCCATCGTGGGATGCTCTTATCCTCCCCAGCATTGTCGTTTTTCATAGGTTTTTGCCATAAGTGATTGATCAAACTCAAAAGTCAGAGTTATTGCCGGGACTACGACGATCAATACCCCAACGTCGGCGATAGCCACCGCTCGATCTCGTGGATCGGCATGCTTTTGACTCTTGCATAATGCTCGACTTGGTCCTTCGCCACCCGGTGAACTGCAAAATAGCGGGAATGGGGATGCGCGAAATATAGCCCACTGACGGCGGCGCCCGGCCACATGGCGAAACTTTCGGTCAGCTCGATCCCTGTATTCGGCTCAACGTCCATCAAATCCCACAGCGTTCTCTTCTCGGTGTGGTCAGGGCAAGCCGGATAGCCTGCCGCCGGGCGGATGCCGCGATACTTCTCGTCAATCAACTGCTCGTTATCCAGATTCTCGTCGCCTCCAAATCCCCAATCGAGGCGGGCTTGGCGATGGAGAAATTCGGCGAACGCCTCGGCCAGTCGGTCGGCAAGAGCGGTCACCATGATCGCGTTGTAATCGTCAAGCTCCTTGCGGTACTTCGCCGCCAGCTCATCGCAACCGTGACCGGTGGTAACTGCAAATCCTCCGATATAGTCCAGTCGCCCGCTGTCAATCGGAGCGATGTAGTCGGCGAGCGAACGAAAATGTTCGATTCCCTTTCGCTGCCATTGCTGCCTCAGACAATGAAAACGCGTCAGTTCTTTTGAACGATCTGCATCGGCATAAACAATGATCGAATCGCCGTCGCTGTTGGCGGGCCAGAACCCGTACATCCCACGAGCGGTCAGCAAATTTTTCGAAACGATCTCCCCCAACAACGTTTGAGCGTCCTTGAACAGCTTCGTCGCTTCTTCGCCGACCTTCTCGTCGTTGAGAATTTTGGGATACTTGCCATGCAGCTCCCAAGACATGAAAAAGGGTGTCCAGTCGATGTATTTCGCCAGCTCATTCAAACTGATCACCAATGGAGATTGACCGGAAGTCCCGCCTGCCTGATTCCCCGCACTGTAAACCAGCCGAGTCCCAATAAACGATGGCGTGGCAATATCAATGGCTGCCCAGTCGGTCGGAAAGCGTTTTGCAAGTGCTTCGGTGTACGGCACTAACGTGAAGTCTCGATCTTCGAAACTGGCCACCAATTTTTGTTGCTTCAGTTTATTTTCTTCTACAAACGCCGGTTTCGATTCGCTGTTGATGAGCCGATCAACGACACCGACACTACGCGAAGCATCGAGTACATGGATGACCGGCTGCTCGTACTGCGGAGCGATCCTCACCGCGGTATGTTTCTCGCTGGTCGTCGCACCGCCGATCAGCAGTGGAATCGTCATTCCCGTTCGCTGCATTTCCCTTGCGACGTAAACCATTTCGTCAAGGCTCGGCGTAATCAAGCCCGACAATCCGATCATGTCCACCCCATGCTCGATGGCGGCCGCAAGGATTTTCTCGCATGGCACCATGACGCCGAGATCGATAACTTCGTAGTTGTTGCAGCCAAGCACCACGCCGACAATGTTTTTGCCGATGTCGTGAACGTCTCCTTTGACCGTTGCCATCAGAATCTTGCCGCGATAGGCTTGGGATGCGACGCCGGCCTTGATCTTCTCTTCTTCCATGAAGGGCATCAGATACGCCACCGCTTTTTTCATCACGCGTGCCGATTTGACGACTTGCGGCAGAAACATTTTACCGCTGCCAAAGAGGTCGCCGACGATCGACATGCCGTCCATCATCGGGCCTTCGATGATTTGCAGGCAGCGGTCATATTTCTGGCGAGCTTCCTCGGTATCCTCGACCACCCATTTGTCGATGCCTTTCACCAGCGCATGAGCCAATCGCTCCTCAACAGTCCCGCTTCGCCATTCGAGAATTTCATCGGGACCTTTTGCCTTTTTCTTGTCTTTGACTTTCTCGGAGTATTCCAGCAAGCGATCCGTCGCATCGGGACGTCGATTCAAAATCACGTCTTCGACATATTCCAGCAGTTCTTTCGGAATCTCTTCATAGATTTCGAGTTGCCCCGCGTTGACGATCCCCATATCCAGCCCCGCCGCAATCGCATGATACAGGAATGCCGCGTTGATCGCCTCGCGAACGACATCGTTTCCGCGAAAACTGAAACTGACGTTCGACACACCGCCGGAAATTTTTGCGCCGGGACAAACCTGCTTGATCAGCCGAGTCGCTTCGATGAAGTTGACCGCGTAGTTGTTGTGTTCCTCCATCCCGGTACCGATGGTCAGGATGTTCGGGTCGAAAATGATGTCTTCGGGTGGGAAACCGACCTTACTCACCAGCAAATCGTAAGCTCGTTTGCAGATTCGCACTTTGTCATCGGTTTCGACCGCCTGACCTTGCTCGTCAAAAGCCATCACGACTACTGCGGCACCGTATCGGCGCACTAGTTTCGCCTTGGCAAGGAAATCTTCTTCGCCTTCCTTGAGACTGATCGAGTTGACAATGGACTTTCCCTGCGTGGCCCGTAAACCGGCTTCGATGACGCTCCACCTTGAGCTGTCGATCATCACCGGCACGGCCGCGATGGCATCTTCGCCGGCGATCAGCCGCAAAAACTTGGTCATCGCCATTTCGCCATCAAGCAGTGCGTCATCCATATTGATGTCGATCACTGCGGCTCCGCCTTCGACCTGATCGCGAGCAACTTCGACGGCGTCTTCAAATTTGTCGTCGCGAATCAGACGGGCAAATTTCCGCGATCCCGTCACGTTGGTTCGCTCCCCGACCATCAGGAAATTGGAATCGGCCCGCAGGCTCAGTGGTCTCGCACCGGCCAGCCGTGTGATCGGTGCAACGACGTTCCGTGGATGCGGCTTCAATCCGCGAACCCGCTTTGCGATGGCTTGAATGTGATCGGGAGTCGTTCCGCAGCAGCCGCCGATAATATTCACCCACCCATTGTCCGCCCACTCGCCGACCATCCCGGCCATTCGATCCGGCGTCAGATCAAATTGCCCCATTTCGTTCGGTAACCCCGCGTTGGGATGGACACTGATGTACGGCGTGGCGACTTTGGAAAGCTCTTCGATGTGTGCCCGCATAACGTCCGGGCCGAGTGCACAGTTCATACCGACGCTGATCATCGGAAAATGAGAAACACTGTTCCAGAACGCTTCCACGACCTGACCAGAAACAAAGGTACTGCCCGCTTCACTGAAGGTCCCAGAAACCATCACGGGTACAACGTTGCCTGTTTCTTCGAAATACCGGGCGATTGAAAACAGACAGGCTTTCAAATTGAGCGTATCAATCACCGTTTCGGGAAACAGTATATCGACGCCTCCTTCGACGAGCGCCGCAACTTGCTGGTAATACGAATGCTCCAACTCCTCAAACGTGACACCACGCCATGCCGGATCGTCGACCTTGGTACTAATTGCCGTTTGCTGGGTCGTCGGGCCGATGGAACCGGCGACAAACTTCTGCGGTGCGTCCGGATTGGCTTTCTTGAACTGTTCGATCGCAGCTTTTGCGTTTTTGACGGCCGCGAAGTTGATCTCCCGCATTAGCTCATCGGGCAATTTGTACTCGGCCATGCCGATCGGGCTGGCGTTGAACGTGTTGGTTTCGACGATGTCGGCACCGGCTTCGAGGTACTGGCGATGGATTTCCGTAATCGCCGAGGGCTTGGTCAGCCCCAGAATATCGCCAAAGTTCTTCAGTTGAACTGACGAATCGTGATCGGCAAACCGCTCTCCCCGAACGTCCGCTTCGGTCAGCCCCAACCGCTGGGTCATCGTCCCCATCGCTCCGTCGAGGATCAGAATCTCATTGGACAGCCGCTCATACAAAGCCGATGTGATTGCGGCGCGTTCGTCGCGTTGCGGAGGACTTGCTGTCGTAAAATCTGCTGGCAAATAGGTTGCTGGCAGTGTGGATGCTGGCGGGTTCGTCGGGTTTGCGGTCGTCACGGTTTGCGTCATTGTCTATTTTCGAGTATTGATTGGGAGGCTATCAGTTTATCCCTTGTGGAAGGGTCCCTCAATGCAATTTCATTGAAACGGTTGAAACTGACAAGGTAAATACTGTCGCAACCTCACTTGTTCGGTTGAGCAAGTTACGCACGCAGACCGCCCATTTTCGCAACCTTAAACGCTCATTGGCTTGCCATGACCTACGAACGACATTCGCATAGATCGCATTCGTTGCCCAATTTAGGTTCGTCAGATCCATCTCGGCCCCCGATCCCGGCCGTGATCCGTCCTCTTCAGCCGTCCGCGTCGGAAGAGCCAACTTCGCGAGTGGATGCCTCTCAAACCTTGCGAGGCCCTCATCGGCGAGTCGAAAAGCTGGAAGAATACGTTAGTTGGCTGCAACAGCAAACTCACAAGGAATTAAATCGACAGGCAGGAGCGATTGAAACGTTGACGCGCCGCACCGTCGTGCAGGATCCACCCTTTCGTCAACCATCAACCTCCAGCAACACCGGTATCCCCAGTCCCCACTCGGCTCCGTCCCCTCAGTCCAAGCCGATCATCCAGTTTGTCGAAACCGCCTCCACCCGCCCGATCGAGCGAGCCGATGATCCCCACCTTCAGGGCGCATCCGCATTACCTCCCAGGCCCAAGACCCCCATCCATCAGTTTCAACCGGAAGCCGATCTTCGTCGTGTCATCGAGAAGCTGGAGACGGCTCAAGTTCGGGTTCCCGGAAAGCCGCAAGCTCAAGAGCCTGTCGACGAGCCAGCATTTTACCGACCTGCCACCGAACGGCCCGAACCGGTTGAGCCATTCGCTTCGCAAGCTCCCCCCCGTAGAACGGTCACACCCGCCGAATTTGCTCAGCCTTACTGCGAACGCGATACGGTCTCTCGATCAACGGATGACAACATCGACCTCGCCCCCAGCCTCACCAAGAAAGAAATCATCCAGACGATTTCCAGCGCCATCGCCACGGTGTTGACGAATCAGGCCGATCCTATCATCGAAGCGAAAATCCGTCAGCAGTTGAAAGATTTGCAACTGGAGTTCGTGGAGGACAGCCACAATGGTCCGTCCAGTTCACCCTCGACCTCGAAACCGCAATACGGAAACGCCCTTTCGTCGTCTCAACCCGAATCGACCACTCAGTATCAACCGGACGCCGCCAACCTGCCACCGTCCCGCCAACCGTCTGCCCCTATCTCACCTCCCATCTCCTCACCTCTCTCTGCACCATCCTCGGTCCCCACACCTTTGATTAAGGAGATCCCTACCTATGTCGCAGCATGGGATGTGCCCGATTTTCGCTGGCCGATGATCTCCGAACAGATGATCACACACGGTGCAGATGCCATTTCGACGTTGACCTCGACTGTCTTGAAAACACTGCGCGGGACCCGACGTCGTGTCGCGGTTACTTCGCCAGATCGTTCTGCGGGGACGACGTCCATTGCCATTGGGCTGGCTCGCTGGGCGGCACTGGAAGGTCAGCGAGTGCTATTGATTGATGGGAACATTGGGCATCCTGAACTGAGTACACTCGTTGGTCTTGGACCGGGAATCTCGTGGCTCAACGGGATCGACGGGCGGGATGGCGAGCTGACTCATCCGGCGGAACTCATCGTCCGGTCGCAGAAACTTCCCTTATGTGTGCTACCGCTATTTCCAACGGTGTCGCGCGATCACATGCCGGAATTGCTATTCGACTATCTAGGTAAACTGATCGATCCCGTGACGTTCGAGTTTGACTTGGTGGTCCTCGATCTAGGGCCAAGCCGACAGATTGTGGATGAACTGAGCGACGGTCAGACACTGATCGATACAGCACTTATTGTTCATCAGGATAGAACGGTCCGAACCAGCCAAACTCAAAATCAGTTGCGGGCATTGAACGTTGAACAATTTGTGTTCGCTCAGAATTCGATTCACCCAAATGTGAAATCACACGTTGCGTGATTCTAACCCACGGCACTTTAGGCAACCGGCAGGTAAAAGTTTACCCAAGCAGTATTGTGTTTCCCAGACGCCGAGTTGCGAGTCGCGGAGCGACTCGTCTACACTAGGGTACGTTTTTATCTTCCGGTCGCCCTATACCAGGATGGACCGGCTCTGCTTTTTGTTGATCTCGATGCTCGTTGGTTTGGCTGCGGTTTTGCGTTTTTGGATCGGCGCATCGGACCCACTGTGGGTGGATGAACTCCATACGGTCTGGTGTACGAACGAAGGTCTGGGGCAAGTTTCAACCCGTGCTGCCGCCGGCAACCAACAACCGCTGTACTTCTGGATCGTTTGGATGATGCGAAGTTGTGCTGGCGTTGTCGGACAATTTGATTCGCCGCTTGCCATCCGCAGTGTTTCGTTGATTGCCGGGACGCTGATGGTCGTTGCGGTCGGTTATCTGGTTTGGGAATGGACCGCATCGAGACTTGTAACCTTTTGTGCTTGCTGGCTGATGGCTTTTGAGACGCAGTACATTTTTTACTCCAGCGAAGCCCGTCCCTATGCGCTGATGCAGTTGCTGGGAGTACTCCAACTCATCCTGTTCTGGCGATGGCTGGAACGATTCCGGAACGCTGGGCAGGCCAATTCGACATTGGGGATCTGGCAGCACGGTGATTGGGGGCTTGTGATCACGACGGCGATGCTGGTGCATCTTCACCTGACGGCCATTTGGCTTCCGCTGGCCGAGTTGCTGTTTTTTTTCTTCTTAGCGACTCACCCCATTGATCGATTGAGTAAATCCCCCTCGATCTTCCGGAAACAAGCATGCCAATCCGGCTTGATCATAGCTGCAATCTGTAGCATTCTTTCAGCCCCTCTCATTCCGCATAGTTTGGCGATTGCCTCTGAGCGGACAAATTGGGAAGCCGTTTCCTCCACCTTTGAGCTGATTTCGCAAGTTCAAGATCAAGTTCGGTGGAGTATCGTCATACCTCTGCTGGGGTTGTTTGGCTGGATCGTGTTCAACGGATTTCTCAATCTTCGGCCCACGTCCAATGCCAATGCTGTTTTGGATCTCAAGACGAAGGCATGGCTTACGTTGATGGGGTGGTCCGTTCCGGTGGCAGCCGTGGTACTTCTGGATCTTTCTGGAATCGCTCCTCTGGCGATGGCCCGTTATACGCTGGTCGGCACGCCGGCACTTCCTGTCTTCGCCGCGATTTGTCTGGCGATGGTTCCGTTTCACTGGCAGCGCATTGGACTGGGGGCCTTCTTGCTGCTCGGCTCGTGGCTGGCCAATCCTTGGCAAGCGGAACTGTTCAAGAATCACGCGATCCCTCAACTTCGTTTTGAAGACTGGATGTCACCGATTTTGGAAGTCAACCGATCGACGGAGTACCAACACTTTCCTGTTTTTCTGTTTGCCAATCTAATCGAAGATCAAAATGTGAAAAAAAATACAGATCACTATTTTCAGCAGTATCTGACATTTCCGTTGACGAGTCTTCCTCCCATCGACTTAAGTTGCCGCACCGTTATCTCGCACTCGACTTTGGATCGTCAAGCGCTGGAACAACAACACCTTGAGCATCTAAGGGAGTGCCAAGGCGTTTGGATCATCATTCGCGGCTCGGATGAACTGGCAATGGAAATCATTTCCGACATTCAGTCCGAGTTTCATCGGCACTATCCGGGACAGGTACTCAAGACCTCCATCGCCTCGTTTGATCAATCTCCATGGAATGATGTGAAGCTTATTTTAGGAAAGCTGGAATGAGTGGTCCGACATTCTGAAGGTTCCGGCTCCTTCGATACGGTTCAAATATCGGCCAACCGTTTAGGCGACCGGCAGGTAAAAGTTTACCCAAGCAGTATTGTGTTTTCCAGGCACTGAGTTGCGAGTCGCGGAGCGACTCGCCTACACTAGGGTACGTTTTTATCTGCCGGTCGCCTTAATCCGGCATCCTCGACATTCGATTCAACTCTGCATTGCACGATTCGGATCAAAGGGCCTTAGGTCGATCCGAGGAGCCTTCTGCTCAACGAGATCCGCCAGCACCACGGCCGTGGCGGTGGAAAGGTGCAGACCTGATTTAAAGTGTCCGGTTGCCACCGAAATATTTTTTGATTCTCCCAGCAATCCAATAAAAGGAAATCCATCGAAAGAACCCGGACGCAAACCCGCCCATGATTGGATCATCGATCCGCGATTACATTCAGGGATCAGGCTTTCCGCCCACGCGACCAAGCTGTCGATGTCGGCAGAATTTGTACTCGAATCGAAACCGACTTCCTCCACCGTTGCACCCACCAGCACATGACCATCATGGCGCGGGACGAGGTAGCGAGTCCCTTCATTGATAATCGGCTTGAAGATCGGTTCCGGTAATTTGAACAGGACCATCTGCCCACGAACCGGCGTCACTGAAAAGGGCACGCCCAATGTCTCCATTAGTGGCTGGCTCCATGCACCTGCCGCAACACAATAGTGGTCCGCCTCCAACCTTTCGCCGCCAACCGTCACCACAGGGTTCTGGTTGCCATCGACCGAAATCCGAATGGGCATTGTCTGCTCGACGATCGTCACACCTCGTTGGCGACAAGCACATTCCAGTGCCTTGAGATGTTGCGGATTGCGAACCTGATACTCCGTGGGCAGAAATACGGCCTCCAGAATCGAATCTGGCCGCAGGGCTGGCACCCAGTGGTGGAGGTCAGATAAACCCCATGACTCAAAACCGATCTCTCGCTCGCTCCAAAAGAGTTTCTGTCCCACCAGCGCCGCCCTTTCACCCGAAGTACGCGCCACATACAGACCCCCGGACTTTGAAAACTCATTGTCAATTCCGGTTTCTGCTTTCAATCGTTCCGACCATTGCTCGTGCAACTCGGTACTGAGCGCTTCGAGCTGTTCAAACGGATGGATCGCGGTAGACAAGTTGACCGGCGGCAAAATTCCAGCACCGGCCCACGATGTTTGCCTGCCGACTCGATCCCGCTCAAGAATCGTTACCGCAAAATTTCGGTGCGCCAATTCGTACGCGACCGACAACCCGATAACGCCTCCCCCAACTACAATGATGTGCTGCATGTCGGTCCTGCTAACTCAAGTTGTCCCAAAGGTCAGTTCTCAGCTTAGTAACTTATCAAATTCACGTTATAATTCCTACGACCTGAACCGCATGGAATACGGACCCCCTGATTAACGTTCGCCAGTTCTCAGATCGCTGGAAAATCAGCGGTAAGACACGTACACTAAGGGTTTGGGTCCCGTTTGCGTTCCCGCCCGTACCCGCGAGTTGCTGCCCCAATCGAAATACTGTTCGTCGATGTCGGAATCCAGTCCTCAAAGCTTTTTGAACTTGCTGACAAAGAGTGGGATCATCTCCGACGACCGACTCCGCGAAGAAATTGCGTGGCTGTCCTCTCATTTTAGTGAATCGGACCTTAAACTCGAAACCCTCACCCAGCACCTGCTGGACAAAGAGTTGCTGACTCAGTGGCATCTGGACAAACTGCTGGCGGGGAAATACCGGGGATTCATTCTCGGCAAATATAAGTTACTGCGGCTACTCGGAACGGGCGGGATGAGCAGCGTTTATCTTGCAGAACACCGGCTCTCAGGCCAGCGGCGGGCCATCAAGGTCCTCCCGCGAAAACGAGTTTCCGACAAGAGCTACCTCGACCGGTTTTACCTTGAGGCCCGTGCCGCCGCCAGCCTGAACCATCCCAACATTGTTCGCATCTACGATATTTGCAACGAAGCGGACACGCACTACATGGTCATGGAATTCGTTCAAGGGCAAGATCTCTATGAACGAGTCAAGGCAAAAGGTCCATTGCCGATTGAAGAAGCCGTCGACTACTGCATTCAAGCCGCCGAAGGGCTTTCACACGCCCACAAGAAGGAGCTGGTTCACCGCGACATCAAACCCGCAAATCTGTTGATGACCGAAGGCGGTGTGATCAAGATTCTGGATCTCGGATTGGCACTGGTCAATCAGGAAGAAAGTGAATCGCTGACGTTGTTGTACAACGAGAAAGTAATGGGAACAGCGGACTATCTTTCGCCCGAGCAGGCAGTCAACAGTCATCTGGTCAATCACCAAGCCGACATCTACAGCCTGGGATGCACCCTGTACTTCCTGTTGAGCGGGCATCCCCCCTTTCCAAAAGGCACGCTGGCTCAGCGAATTGCTATGCACCAGATGCAAGAGCCCGCGGACATTCGTGAAAGCCGCACCGACTGCCCCGACTCGCTGGCGGCGATTTGTCATCAAATGATGAAGAAGAAACCCGAATTTCGCTATCAGAACTGCATCGATTTGAAGGCCGAATTGTTGGGCTGGCTGGAAACGGGCAGGCAACTGGGAATAGGGTTGCTTCCCGGTGTACTGGAGAATAGCCGCAGTACCGTCGACGAAGCAGACGCCCACCCCACCGAACCGATCGTCATCGACACCACCCCAGTCGAATCCCCCCGCACATCCTCCAAGAAGTTTGGCAGGCTTTCCAGTAAAAAATTGCTCAAGGGACAAAGCGACAAAACAAAGTTGTCCAACAAAACACGCCTGTCTGACAAGACCCGATCCTCCAGCAAGTCGATTTCCTCGCTACGACTCCCACCGGACCCCCATCCCAAGTGGTTGCTACCCGCGTTGGTCGGTACACTATTTATCATCTTGCTGATCATATTTTATTTTGCACGGTGATTCGTATGACTGGTCGTCCCTTACCCATCCTTGTCTGCCTCGTTTTTTCGGTTCTGACAAGCCAGCTATTGCTGGGGCAGCGAGTTACTACCAGTGAACGAGAATCGCTCAAAGAAATCCGAACTCAAGTAGAAACGGCATCCCGACTTCTGCGTCAGAAAAAGATTGATGAAAGCCTTGAAGGCTATCGGCTTGCATGCAACCATCTCGAAGCGTTCGCAGCTGGAGCTCGAAGTGAGCTCACCAAAGTCATCAAACCGGAATATGAACGACTGCAAAAGCTGAACAAACAGCTCAAGGATGCAGGTCACGATGTTTCGGAACTCGCCCCGCTCGATGAACTGGTCCGACGCGAAACTTCAGCCGTCAGCTTCAAGGATCAAGTCGCCCCCATCATGGTTGCCAAATGTGGGAACTGCCATGTGGATCGGGCGCGAGGGCGATTCAGTTCCGCGTCGTATGATGCGCTCGAAAAAAGTACTACCATCGCGTTCGGCATTCCAAAGGACAGCCGAATCGTCCAGGTCATCGAGAGCGGTGAGATGCCTCAGGGCGGACTCACCGTCTCGGCCGAGGAACTGCAAGTACTCAAGGACTGGATTGAGCAAGGCGCGAAGTTCGATGGCGACGACCGAAACCAGAATCTTCGCGAACTGGCGGGAGGCAGTCGTCAACCTACGCCAATGGAAACGGAAGCGCCCACTCTATCCCGTACTCACGAGGAACTGCAGGCCGACCGCTTGGCCAACGCGCGCAAGAATTGGAACATCGTCATTGGAAGTTCTGAACCGAGCCAACTCACCACCCAAAACATTCGTTGGTTCAGCGACATGGGCGAATCCCGCTTGAGCGAACTATCCTCTCGAGTCGAGAGCCTGATTCCCAAAATCGCAAACACGCTCAAGGCCAATTCCAAAGAGCCTCTCGTGAAAGGAAACCTGACCGTCTACGTTTTCGAGAAGCGATACGACCTGAGTGAGTTTGGCAAAATGATTGACCGCCGCGACATTCCCAAAGAAGCACCAGGTCATTGGAATTTTAGTGTTTCCGACGCGTCCGCCGCTGTTCTGATGACTCAGAATCAGATTCCTGAAGATGCAGAGGCCACACTCGTTCAGCAAATCGCCGCCCTTCATACCGCCAGTCTCGCCTCCGATGTACCCCGCTGGTTTGCGGACGGAACCGGATACTGGACCGCAGCGCGCCTGCTACCCAAACATGCCGCCATGGAGGGTTGGGAAAAAGCATCGGCCAGTTTATTACGTTCTTTGACCAATACCGAAGACCTGTTGAGCGGACGAGTGACCGAATACGACGCGGGATTGATCGGGTTTCAGGTCGTGAAGATGCTCAAGAAGCAATCGGCAAATTTTGACCGAGCCCTTGCAAACATGCGATCCGGCCAAACGTTTGAGGAAGCCTTCCAGAACGCTTACGGAGCGACGCCGCAAGGAATGCTGTCCCGAGGATGGTAGAACGGAATACAGGATAATGTAGAACCATTGTCCTCAATTGTTCAGAACCCTCGAATGAATCGAGTACATAAACGATCAAAACCAGATCAAAACCAAGTGGGCTCGCTTCTGATGCCTGAACGATTGAGAACCATCGTTCTACATTCGCAAGCGTATCCGACACCTGGAACGGGGTTGGCTCCTTTACCAATCGACATCTCGGCGGCTCTTGAGAACCACGTCGATCGTTCGGAACTGGCGATTGCGGAAAATCTTGACAGGGATCTTGGTATCGAGCCTTGACAAACTGACATGCGTCACGAGATGAGAATCGTTGGAGACCCGGCGGTTATTAAATTCGAGAATCACATCGCCGACTTGTAAGCCCGATTCAGCGGCAGGCGAACCTGGGGTCAAGGCTGAAACCAACGCACCATAACTGAGATTCAGTCCCAACGACTGGGCACGCTGGTAGTTGTATTTGGCGTCGAGCGAAACGCCCAAGAATCCACGATGAACTTCACCGTATTCAATCAAGTCGTAAACGATGCGTTTGGCCATGTTGATTGGAATGGCAAATCCAATGCCGTCGCTTCCGCCGCCATTACTGGCGATGGCCGTGTTGATCCCGATAATCTCACCACGCAAGTTGATCAGGGGGCCACCACTATTACCGGGATTGATGGCGGCGTCGGTCTGAATGAAATCCTGATAGCGAACGCCTTTGGGCCCCAGTTCCAGATCGTGCCGCTCTAGAGCGCTGACGATGCCATAGCTGACGGAATGGCTCAATCCAAACGGGCTTCCAACCGCCACCACGAAATCCCCAATCTCCAACGTCTCGCTATCGCCCAGTCGCGCCGACACAATCTCCTGACCACTGATCGACATGACCGACAGATCGGTATCGCGATCGTGCAGCAATCGTGTGGGCGTAAAATACTTCCCGTCGCATTCGACTTTGATGTCCTGTAAATCGGAACCTTCGATCACATGGTAGTTCGTGACGACGTAAAACCGTCCGCGATGCTCAATAACCACACCGGAGCCGGCTTCTTCGATCACGGACTCCTTTCCTTTTGTGGTACCGCCCGAAGGACGTTCGGAAGATCGCTTCTTGGCCTCGATGTGGGCCACGGTCGGTGCCGTGAGTTTGATCAGTTGCTTCACCAGGCGGTTCTGTGCCTCGAGCCGATTCGCATCGACCGCCAGCGCGTCAAACATTTCCTCACGGGTGAGCGAACGTGGCATCGACACCGTATCCGCCGTCGTATTCGGTCCCATACTATTCGGGGCCGTACGAGTCGCGGATCCCGGCGAAGAAGCGGTGGCTTGAGGCTGTGCAGAAATGCTACTGGTTGCGACCAAGGTGATCGCGACGGCGATCAAAATCCATCCCAAGTTGAGGCGATTTGACTGCCTACGATTGCAAGTCGTGCTACCACCGCCGGGCTCGTAGCCGGCAAGCGAAAGAAAGGAATGGCAAGATCGAATGGACTGCATGGGACGCTGTGGGTTGAAACTTCTCTGATGATATACAGGTGCAGCCCGAAACTCTAATGGATTTAGGGAATTTCTCTAAATTCACGGCGAACGAGTTCGGGCTGTAGCGTTTAGTTAATCTTGAAGCTGTAGTCGGTTTGAAGGCTGGCCGGATCAAGTATTACGGACCAATCGACGACTTTGCTCGGTTCGCAACCCGCTTTTTCTGCGGCTCGCTGGCAACTGACACAGTAAATGGCGTACGGCAACGCCTCCAACCGCGCCAGCGGGATGTTGGCGTTGCAGGCGGTACATTTTCCGTAGGTTCCGTCCTTGATTTTCTGTAAAGCGGTCTCAACATTTTCAAGCTCCCGGTGGGACACTTCGATCAGTTGCGAGCTGATCTCACCATTCGTACTGCCGGCGGCAATGTCGGCAGCGTCTCCACCCGAACTTTGGCTCAGTTCTCGCAAAAGGCTGTCATCTCCAAGCAAAGCCTGACGGAGAGCGTCCCGTCGAAGAACCAGAATCTCACGTTGTTTTTTCAAAGCGTCTTTGCGTGCCATATGATTTCGAAGAGGTAAAATTGTGCAAATGGGCTGAGGATGCTGGAAAAGCATAGTTCGCAATACGCCCGTTTTCTGAATAAACCAAAATAAAACGAAAAATGGGCTTGTTGCGATTTGGCAACATGTTTCGCAATCAAAACCCGCATTTTCGCTAACCAACCCTCGAAGCTAGAAATCACACAACTTTCCAGCCGATAGCAGATTATGAACCGTAAGGTTTCATCCGTCGGGCGCAATTTGACCTATCTTTAGATTGGATTTGCTTCTGATGGATCCATTCGATTGCCGAATTTCGATCCACTACTCGACAGCCATTCAGCCCCCCTAGTCATGTCCAGTTCGTCTACCTGTCCCAGCGACTTAATTTTCACCGTCCTCGGCGGTCAGCGACATGGAAAACAGTTGCCGGTCCGTGCGACCAAATGTGTACTGGCATTTGATGGGCAAAATCGCCAAAACGGGCAATCCTCACAACCGCTCCGCTGCGCGATCCTGCGGCGACAATCCGGCGTTGTGATCCGGACTCTCGATCCTGATATTCAAATCAACAATGAGCAAAAAGAAGTTCACTGGCTGCAAACCGGTGATGTGATCCGTTTTCCAAACGCGATGACGTTGCAAGTCACCCAGCTCGGATCGATTGAGTTGGAAGCCGACGCTGAGCCATCGTTCCCGTCTTCATTGGAACAACAGTCAACCGAAAAATTCGATGAAGGCGATGTTGATGATCGATTGGGTATCATCGAGAAACGACTCGATCAATTGTCGGAACAGATCGAGTCACTGGTCTCACTTGCGAGCAGCGGAACCCTTGAGACCAACCCCTCGAATGAACCCACATGGCCATCCTGTCTCGATCCTGATTCTCAAGAGCCAGCCCCTGATACAGAGTCCACGACAGAATCTCCTCAGACCGACGTTGATAGCGAAGTAGAAATCGACGAACCCGTTGCCGACGACGATCAAACTCCTACACCTCTTCCTTCCTGGTCCACCGAATATGAAACGGATTCATCTCCCGGGTTGACTGCGGAGCAGCCTTTCCAACCGGGGGACCCGCCTCAGCTGCCTCAGTCTTGGGTTTCGCCGACGACTACCGAAGAGCCTTGGCTGACACCGGTTCGACGATCCCTTGAAGAAAATTCAACGTCGCCGTCCTTGGCTTCCCCAACGGTGGACTCCCCCCCCTCGGCTCCCATCGCATCCACCGAGCCTGCACCGGCTCTTCGGCAATCGCTCGCATCCCGATTTTCAACGATGGGGGATGTCGCCGAAGTGCCCCCCGAAGCATCGAACACCTTTGAGACATCTGTCCATTCGCTTCAAACAACCCATTCCCCACAAACTCAGGCATCGGAGGCATCCGAGCCTCCGTTGGCTGAGCCGACTTCGTCGATCGATGAGTCGCTCGATGCGCTGCTTAAGCGGCTCTATGCAGAGGCTTCAACCGAAACCGCGTCCGCCACTCTGGCCCCCCCCTCCACAATAGCTTCGCCGGATGGCTCCGATCCAGCTTGGTCATCAGGTACGATCCATGAACCGTCCGAATCGAGTGTACTCAACGCGTTCAACGAGACTTCACTCGAGTCGTCCGAGCCATCCCCTTACGCCGACATGCAGTTTGGGTATCAGCTCAACTCCCCATCTCAGCTGGACGAGGTTCGTAGCGAGGTCGGTGACGAATCAATGGCCAATCCTCTGCTGGCACAAATTCTGAAGTCCAGTTCCCAAGTATCCCAGCACGTTGGACTCATTGAAGAAACACAGATTGTCCCATCAACCGACAATCAACCACCCTCGGCATCCGACAGCGTGTCTGATTTGCTCGCCCGACTCAAGATGGAAGGAGGTTGGGACTCATCGGAAGACACCGCACCGGGTACAACCGTTGAACCGCATTCCGGCAGCTTCTCCATTGCAGAAGCCAGCAATGAGCCAACTTTGTCCTACAACGATTCATCTCTTTTTGTCGAATCTAGCCCCGCGCAAGATTCTGAAGGTGCTTCATCCGACGTCGATCAGAATGATGACGACAATCACGACCCTGAAAATGACTCCGTAGAAGACTACATGAGCCAACTCCTGGCCCGAATGCAAAAGTCGGCATCGCCAACTCCGAGCGGTACAAAAAGCAAATCGTCGGCGACACCGAATACCAATGCAACGACCAGTACCCCGGCTCCGATCACTCATGATGTGGACCAGTCTGTCGACCTCATGACGCCGGAGGAGTATCAGCCCAAACAACGTGCGCAAAAACTGGACTCGTTCGACTCGATGCGCGAGATCGCCAACTCGACGGCCCGAAATGCCGTTGCCGCCAGCGACTTGAATCGCCGTCACACGCAAGTACTCATGCAGTTTCTGATTGGTGGCGGAGCCATTGTGATGGCTCTTTACTACTTGCTTTCTGGCAACGCCAGCAGCAGCGGCACCGCCCAGTTTTTGACCTATGCCTGCCTGATCTTTGGAGTGGGAGCAATCATTTACGCTTTCCGTTCCTTCCAGCAAGTCAAAAAACTTGAGCTTGAAAAACCTCAATCCGACGAAGAACCGCAGGGATTGCATTCGAATTGAGTTCGGAGCATCAATACCCACGCCGAGCTTGAATATCCTCAAACTGGCGTAGGCGATACTCGATTCCTGCATCATCACATAGGCTGCAAAAAGCTCGCAACGCGACGCCGAAACCATCGGGTCCGCTGAAACCGCCGTACTGTCCGCCCCCTTTCAGGTGCGGTTCAAGATCCGCAAAAACACCGGGCACATCGAGCGCCGCCATTCGCTGCTGAACCACCGGCAGATAGCTGACGAGATCCCTCAAGATCGCATTGTGTCCCGACGACCCACGATCCGCCGGCACGAAGTCTTTGACGGCTTCTTCATCCACATGCCTACCGTTGTGCTGCGGGTCTGCCGGAGGCAGGTTGAAGTCCTTAATGTGAATCCAGCCTAATCCGGGCTTCATGGCCTGATATTGCTGAAATACTTCATCCGCATCAAACCCCTGCATCACCAGATTGCCGCCATCGAAAATCAACACCAGCGAGGGATGAGCAATCTGACGATGAATATCCGCCAGAACAAAACCATTTTGGCCCACAAGATTGGCTTCTACCTCTAGCCCAAAAATCAATCCCTCACGTTGGCAAACGTCGACAATGGCCCCCAGCTGTTCCACTGCTTGATTTAAATACGGGTTCAGTTCGGATCCTTTGGGATGGTAAAATGAAAACCCGCGGATCAGTCGCGTGTCGAATTGATGAGCGAGCCGGCACGCCCGAGCCACTTCCGTTTCAAGATACTCCGTGATCGGCCGGAAGGGAGTCGAGGTCCCGTCATCCACATCCGCTAACTTGACTTTGCCAATCGGCGAACCAATCGATGAGACCCGCATACCGTACTCATCCATTTTTTGCTTGACCAACGCAATTTCTTCGTCGGTCAAAGCCATCACGTTCTTGATTCCGGCCCCAGCGTCCAGAAACCGGATGGTAAAATACTCCAGTCCCAGCGCCGCAAACGCCGAGAATTGTTGATCCAGTGTTTTCTCATTGGCCGCTTCGTCAGCGAATCCGGATAGAAGTAGTTGGGACATTCCGCTCTATAACTCCTTGTCCGGATAACGCACAACGATCACTGAAGAAATTCCACCGCGAGGCGTGAACTCGGCGGTTACGGTGGCCTTCCGCGGGCTCAAAACCGATACGAAATCGTCAAGAATACGATTGGTTACATTTTCGTAAAATATCCCTTCATTGCGGAACGCCTGAAGATACAATTTCAGACTTTTCAGCTCGACACACCGTTGATCGGGAATGTAATCAAACGTCAGCTTGCCAAAATCGGGCTGTCCTGTTTTGGGACAGACCGAAGTAAACTCCGGACAGACAATTCGGATCGAGTAGTTTCTCTGAGGAAAATCGTTGGGAAACGATTCAAGAATTTCGCGAAAAGGTTGGGACATTTTTTAATGCTAATCTCTGAAATATACAGTTCTCGTCAAGGCGAAGGCCGGTTGACCGGAACGCCTAGCGTATTCGTTCGCACCAGCGGATGCAACCTCCGATGCCGTTTTTGTGATACTCCCTTTGCCTCGTGGTCGCCCGAAGGGGAAACGCTGACCGTCCAACAAATCGTAGAACGGGTTTTGCTTGAGTCCGGTGAACCAGATCGCTCCTTTCGGCATATCGTGTTGACCGGGGGCGAACCGATGCTTCAGCGGGATGTCGAAGAGCTTTGTTTGCGGTTCAACGAACTCGGCTTTCACATGACGATCGAGACGGCGGGAACGATCTACCGCGACCTTTGCTGCGATTTGATGTCGATCAGCCCCAAGTTTGCAAACTCAACCCCCAGTATCGAACAAGCGGGAACTTGGCGACAAAAGCATGAAGCAACCCGGCATCAGCCCGAAACGGTTCGCCAGTTGATGAATCAATACGAGTACCAACTCAAGTTTGTCGTCGATCATCCTGATGACCTTGTAGAAATCCGCTCGTTCCTCAATGACCTTAATCCTCACTGGGAATCCAATGCCAACATCAAATCACGGGTGATGTTCATGCCGCAGGGTATTGATCTGGCCGATCTGCAAGCGAGAGAAGTCTGGCTCAAGCCGCTTTGCGACCAATGGGGGGTTGTATTCTGCCCACGTAAACATATTCAATGGTATGGCAATCGCAGAGGAACCTAATGCCGCGTACACTTCCCGGTAAATGCCGCCGGATTCTATCCGGGGGATCGTTACCATCTACCTGAAGGAGTACAATCTAAAGTTAAAAATGCCGCCGGATTCATTCCGGGGGATACTTACCTTCTACCTGAATGAAACTCAGCACTCTCCCATGCCTCATTTTGCCTGTCTGATTTTTATCGCCATCGTCTTCTTTTGTTGGGGGACCTACGGTCCAACACTTCATCAGGGCCAATCGCGATTAGGCGCCGACGGACAGATCAGCCTGCTTCGTCCCATTATCTGCGTCGGAATCGCCTATTTTTTGATTGCCGTCGTATATCCGATTCTGATGCTCGGCATCAAAGGTGAAAAGGGAAAATGGTCGATCGGCGGATTCTACTGGTCGTTCATCGCGGGAGCATTGGGAGCCTTTGGAGCACTCGGAATCACCTTGGCATTCAAGTTTCAGGGGCGTCCGATTTATGTCATGCCACTGGTGTTTGGCCTTGCACCGATTGTCAACACGCTGGTGACCATGACGCTGACACGAACCTTGCGGAATGCCAATTCGTTTTTCTATCTGGGTATCTTGATCGTGGCGATTGGAGCGGCGGGCGTGTTGATCAGCAAGCCATCCACCGCGAAATCAACGCCCGCAACGTCTTCCCATGAAACCCCTCAATCTGAAAACGAACCGACTCCGATTTCAGATCCATCGCCGGCCGCACCGTACTGGCCGATGATTGTGCTTGGCATCGCAACCACGGCATCCTGCTGGGGCGCGTACGGCCCGATCCTGCATCGCGGACAAGCCAAAATGGATGGCAGTCGCCTGCGTCCCTTTCTCTGTGTGGGGCTGGCCTATTTCGCGATCGCTGTGGTCGTTCCGTATTTTGCGCTTCAAGTCTGGCCCGAACCCGGTGGATGGTTCCAGAATGACGGCGGCCTGAATTCAGGCGTGCTGTGGTCACTGGGAGGAGGAGCACTCGGAGCGATCGGTGCATTGGGAATCATCTACGCATTCAACTTCGGCGGAAAACCGATTTTTGTGATGCCGCTCGTGTTTGGATTTGCGCCAGTCGTCAATACACTCGTGGAAACCACCAGCAAGGGTTTGTTGAACGAAATCAGCCTGCTGTTTTACATCAGTCTTGCCGCCGTGATTTTCGGAGCCGTAATGGTGTTGGTGTTCGCCCCCAAAGCAGCACCCGCCAAAACTGCTGACACTTAAAGTAGGGTGTGTACAGCGGTCAGGACCACCATGAAAGATGGCCAGATGAAAACAGAATCTTGGCGTTGCAGTCTCGCACCGTGTTCATTGACCGCGTAACACACCAACGGGCGCGTGGTGTGTTACGCGGTCGCTCGAATAGGGTTGCAATATTGACCGGTTCTGCATTGATCGAAAGGCCATATGAATGCATGGGGCAGCACGACCGCTACACACACCCTACAATCAGGCCTCGTCAATCACTTCCGGCAAAAACTCGACGCCCTCGTAAAGCTCCGCAAGCGGCAACTCGCAGTTGATTTCAGCAAGCGGAATTATTGATTCGAGGCCGACAAAGGCTTCCCGAACGAACCCGTCATCGGTTCGCCGCCAGACCACTGCCGCCGCAGTGGATTGTTCCGCCAGAATATAAACGCGGAGCGATTCGATCGACAAATAGGCTTCCCGTTTTTCAATTTCATCAGCTCGCCGGGTCGATTGTGAGACAACCTCGATCAATACCACAGGCTCATCTTGAAACGTGTCACTCGCCGGATTCGATTCGCAGATGACAGAAACGTCGGGATAATAGAAATAGGTTCGGCGATCCGTTTGAATACGGATTTTGGTATCCGAATTAATAACCCCGCAAGGATTGCCGCGAAGTTGTCCGCCAATCGCAACGGTTGCGTTTGTAGCAATCCGATTGTGAGCGTTCGTGCCCCCAGCCATGGCGTAGACATTACCATTGACGTATTCGTGCTTTCGGGTTGCGCGAGTCTCGTCAGACAGATAGTCGAGAACAGAAATTGGCTGTAGTATGGATGCGGAACTCATATTTCAACTTTACCCTGTCCACCGCTTTTTTTCAAATCATCGCACCTTGCAACGGAAACGGATGATACCTCCGCTGTTGGCGGGCAGAGCATCCGTGATCTCCCAGCGTAGAACCAGAGAGCCAACTTCATTATGTTCGTGTTTGAAGTCAGCATTGAGAGTACATTCTGCCGAATCCGGAACATACTCCAGACGAGACGAGAGATTGTCGACAATCGTTACGTTGCCAATTCGCTTGCCCGTCAGATTGTCAAACCGAATTGTAAAATCGACCGTTTCCCCAGGCTGAGCCGAAATCTTTGAAGCCACTTTGGCGATCCGCAAAATGGCATGTTTGTCATCCGAATCGATGCGGACGATTTGCTGAACTTTGTAGACATCATTGACCACCACCGGCTGAGCACCTGCCACACCGACCTGCAATCCCAAATTGTCTTGCCAGACATTGGCCGACTGCATCGCCAAGCCCAATCTTGCGGACTCCGAGTTCTGATGTTTGCCCATTCGAATCAGCGCGAGGTTCTCGAACGCTTCAAATGTATTGCGTGCGCCAAACAATCGAATCACATTGTCGGAAACGACACCGCGATTGTTTTCGCGCAGTCCGCTGGCCCGTTTGGCACCGTGAAATCGATCGACACTGAGGTGTTGCTTTGTAGTGGTCGAAAAGTCCTTGGCCTCCGAAAGTTGCAAAGCCTTTTTCTCATCCATCGACCCTACCTTCATGCGCGACTCGGAGTTGATCAGGCCATCGAGTTTTCGAACCGCCGCAAATCGGGGAGCATAGATCGCGACTCGATTACTTTCCGTCATCAACCGGCGGCCATCGAGCGTATCAAAATGACCGATCGTATCTTCTGGAGTCACATTGTACAGATTCCAGCTTGAATCAACCTTGGCCTTCTTACCCTGATCGCCACCGTTGAACACCAGTTCCGCCTTGCGGGGATCGGGATGCCAAGGATTAATCCGGCGAGACGGATCGTAAACCATGCCGTACGCCAGCGGTTCTGGGGCGCAAAACAGGTTGTCGCCGAAAGGACGCGGCTCTCCGGTGCTGCTGAGAATTTCGCCGGGCAGCAATGCCGCCCCTTCGATGGGCTGCAACATTCCGCCCGACGCATGCCGGGGCTCATTCGTCGGGCTGCCGGTCAGTGGCCGGTAGTTCGATGCAAAATCAGATTCGAATTTTTCGGGCAGCGAAGCAACTTCTGTTGTCGTCGAGACGACGGCCTGATCCTGATCTTCATCATTGTGAATCACCAGCTTGGCCACGCCCGACCCGATGGCTTGGCCTTGGCTCGAATCTTGCTCAAATGTATTTTTTTTAACAAAACTTGAACTGCCCTCAAACGATTCCAGCTTGATTTCTGGAAGCTGCGGAAGGTTCGGAAGCTGCGGGAAACTTACGGGCTGATTCGCAGGCCGAAAGCCGCCTTCATCGAGAACGGATTTTGAACTCTCCTGTTGGGCAGCCGTATGTTGCGCAACGATCAGGCCAACAGCAATGGCAACACCCCAAATCGGACTTCGATTTCCAGAACCTTGTAACATCAAACCTTCTCCCTGCCTTTGTCTGTCCAATCCAAATTTCCGCTATAGTGTAGGCGAGTCGCTCCGCGACTCGCAACTCAGCGTCTGGGAAACACAATACTACTTGGGTATACTTTTACCTGCCGGTCGCCTAAGTGTCGCCTTTCGCTCCGCGAAAGAAAAAGGAGCTTTCGAGGAGCGAAAGGCAACAATGTTTCCTCAAACTATCCCACGTTCGCCTAACGCTGCTTCCAACCCTGATTCAAACGGCCCACTCGTTCCTCTGCGGGAACTCTTTCCAACTCAGGAACCTTTTCTACTTCAGGAACCTTTTCTACTTGAGGAACCATCACGGGCATTGGTGCGTTGAAATCAAACGAATGATCGTCCGCCTGTCCTGTAGGAACGCGCGAGCCGATTCTCACGATCACCATCGGACGGCCCAGCCGTTCGGCCGCGTGCAATGGATCCTCACTGGGCGTCACATCAAAAAACGGTTGCTGGCCTTCCACATGGCGATGTGGAAACGCCGTGTCGGGATCTTCGAGGTAGATCACTTTCGTAACCAGACTGCCTTCGATCGCTCGATCGAGATCGTCTTGCAGGATATTGACCTGAATTGGAAACTGCTCTTCCAGTCCCACCGGCGTATGCAGTCGTCCCAACACCTCAATGGACGGATACAATTCCTTGCCCGCATGACCCGGAATGTCGGTCACTTTCAGTCGATAGACGGGCCCGATCTGCATCCCCAGCGTCACTCGCGACGAGTGAACCGGCGCATATCCGCCACTGCCACCGACTTCGATGCGAGCTTGGTCAGGCACCATCAGGCGAACATTTTGCACAACCATCGCCAGTCTCGGATCCGCCATCAGCGACGACTGAGCCACGAGGCCGGGCGCCATGTTCGCGTGAACCAGATGATGCCGTTTTTCGTAGGGATTTGGGACCACCTGAGCCATCGAAAAGGCGCAGTGCAGCCCGACGATTGCAAGGCCAGTAATACTTGTTGTCAAACGATTCATGGGATGCTCCGTATCAATATGAAACGAGCCGCGATACAGACTGGCTGCCGCGGCTCGTTTCAAACACTCAAGGATATTCTATCGCCGCAGCACGCCTGGTGGGCAATTTTCCGGCAGGTAACCGTCCACCATGTTCGATGGTGGTTGATTGTTGAAGTGCGGTGCGCGAATGGTCTGTTCCTGAATCAGGACTCGGTCCGCAGGTCGAGGATAGCTCAGACCTGGTTTTTGACGGACGTGAACATTGACTTCAGGTGTCGGGCCAGGAATCTGCATCGCGGTGTGGTTGCGAATGTTGTATTCCCGCAAACCGGCGGGACCTCCCAGTGGAATATGTGGAGGGCCAGGCAATCCAATCGCTGTCCCGGTCCAGGGCATGCCGTAGTTCGGACCGGTCACACCCGAAATATAGTTCGATGGATCAGCACCACCGTGTCCAAATCCGCCCATTCCGTACGGCATCGCTCCAGCGGCCAGGTCGGCGTCGATGCCCCAACCTTCGAGCGCTTTGTTTCCGATTCGAACAATGGCCAGAATCGCACCGCGTCGGTCGGCCTCAGTAATCGGATCAACACCGGGATCGAGTCGGGTACTGACAATCGTGTCAACGCCAGCCAACGCCAGTTCCTGAAACTGTGGATCTGGAACGTAGATCACCTTGGTGACGAAGTTGGCTGCCGCAACCTGATCAAAATCTTCCTGAGTAAACTGAATTGGAATTGCCGAGTGAGCCAGGTAAGCCGCCGTTCGCGGTGAAGCCGTTCCAATTTCAATCGTCGGATACAGTGTCAACCCTGGACGTCCTTCGATATTGCTGACTCGCAGGCGATAGATACCTCCTTGGGGGAAGTTCTGGCGTCCTGGAACAATCAGCGGCTCGGAGTCGTATCGACCGACGCCGGTCACGTCCCATTGAACTTGCATCAACTCGGGACGGTCGAACAGAAGTTGCACGGGTTGATAGTTGACCGCGCCGAATGGACCATATTCGCCCATCCCTGGTCCCATGTCCGGTCCTCGTCGTGCCGACAGCACGCCTGGTCCTGGACCGCCAACGCCTGGGCCAGGTTCCATCAGCATTTGCGCTGGTGGCAAATTGTGAGCGGACGTGGTGCCATGTCGAAAGTGTGGCACTTGTGCCTGGGCCGTAGTCGCGACCGCTGCCAGGGCCAGCATTGAGATGCCCGTTTTTAAACGTGCGTACATCATTTCCCCCTTAGTAAAATCGCCAAGCTACCTGTGCCGCGGGAGCACCCTTGCCAAGCTTCGCCGAACGGGCCGCACCAACGCGATGCAATCCATTTCGATTGGTTGTGAATGTTCTGGTAAACTTCCTGCGAACCGCGATCGCAGTGAATGGAAACTGGCGTAGACCGTTCCAAAGCACCTGTCTAGAATCGCGTTCCAGTCTTTTTATTCGGATCATTACATTGGATTTATTAGGAAATATCGGTACGATAGAACTATGTGGCCCAATCGACCGATTGCATTAATCCTGATAGCTGCTGGCATTGCACTGTGGGCCGGGAAAAATGGGCAGCTTGTGCGGCTCAGTCAGTGGCTCCAAGGTCAGCCAGAACGGGTTCCCAGCGAGCTTTCGCCAGCAAATCATCCCCTGCCGTTTTTCACCGCCTCCCAAGTCCGCCCATCGACTCCCGAATCCGTACTCCATCCAGCGCTCGTTGGTCGCTCCAGTCAGGTGCCCAATCGAGTCCTTGAATCCTTCGAACCGGACGCCGATTCTGCGGCCCTTCTGAGGTTGATCGCCAACGAGCTGCGAAAAGCCGGGTCGTTTCGCTCCGACCTCTACATGGAATTGACCCGCGGGCCATCGCACATCGAAATGACGGGCCAGTACACCCAACTGGGCAACGAATCCGGTCAGTCACGAATCGACTTGCGAATCGGGGAACACAATGACATGCGTGAACTGTCCAAAATGTGTGACGGACGGTTTCTGTATACGCTTCAAAAGTACCGCAACGAGCGTCGACTGGAGTTTATTGATCTTCGGCGGATTCAGGAGACGCGGTCCTCTGCGGGATTGTCGCAAGCAGGTGATCCCTCAAGCTGGATGGCAACCGGCGGATTGGCCAGCCTGTTCGAGAACATGGCCGAAGCCTTTCGATTCACACAACAAGAACGATCTCAGCGGGATGGGTTTCATATCTGCGTCGTTGATGGAGTCTGGCATCATCGGGCACTGGTGGAACTGCTAAACAGCACCATTGCCAGCCACTACCTTGAGCCAGAAATTGTGTGGAGAAAACTTCCTGATAATATTCCGCATCAGATTCGCATCGAATTGGTAGATACAAACCAGTTGGGCTGGTTTCCAGCACGCATCGAATTCTTTCAACTGGACAACTCGCGAAAGCTGGTTTCACTGGGAAAGTCGTCCGATTCAAAACAGCTTGTGCGAATCGCCAGTATCCAGTTTTCACCACCGCAGCCGGTTGAGATTGATCCTGACCGTTTTCTTCGTCTCAACACGGAGGACATCGAAACCATCGACAACACGCATCTCTATATCAGCCAGCTCCACCGTTTCGAAGTGCTGCGTCAGGCTCAGCAATCATCCAGTGAAACATTGATGCGGTAGCAAATGAAAAACGTAACCGTTCACGACGATCCAAAACGTTTAGCCGCAAGCCGTCGGGGGTTGCCGACAAAAATACTGCATCACCGAAATCACTTTATCGGCAACCCCCAAAGGCGCGCGGTGCATCGGGTTGCAGGTTTTTTGTTGGCAGGCAGGTTGACTACAGAGACTGCACCGAGCCGTCGCGCCTGCGCCGACCCTTTCTG
>CAYPXY010000016.1:0-82600 GCA_964414815.1 uncultured Pirellulaceae bacterium
TTGCGGCTAAACGTTCTGGTCGGCTGCGGATAAACGTTCTGGTCGGCTTGCGGATAAACGTTCTGGTCGGCTTGTGGCTAAACGGTTTACCTAGCTCTCTACAGTCGAGTTCTTGGCGGAGACTTCGTATCCGTCGAGGAAACTGGACAGTGAGCGATTGCGATAGGGCTGTTGTAACTTTCGAACGGCCTTGGATTCAATCTGCCGGACGCGTTCTCGTGTGACCGAAAAGATTTTTCCGACCTCTTCCAAAGTGTACGAATAACCGTCGGCCAAACCATACCGCAGTCGCAAAATTTCCCGTTCGCGATAGTTCAGGTGCTCCATCGCCTCCTCGATACGATTCTTGAGCGCCTCTTGCTGGAGATCATAGAGCGGGTCTTCAGTTCGATAATCTTCCAGAAACTCGCCAAAATAATTTTCCTGATGATCGCCCACGGGTTGGTCAAGCGACAGCGGAGTGCGGGCCATTTTCATGATCACGCGAGCGTCTTCCACCGACAGTTTGGCTCGCTCAGCCGTTTCCTCCGGGCTGGGTTCACGTCCCAGTTCCTGCACCAGATCCCGAATCACGTTTCGAACCTTGGTCATGGTGTCGATCATGTGTACCGGAACGCGAATCGTGCGGCTGTGATCGGCGATCGCGCGAGTGATTGCCTGCCGAATCCACCAAGTAGCATAGGTTGAAAACTTATAGCCTCGTTCATGTTCGAATTTATCGACGGCTCGCATCAGTCCGGTGTTGCCTTCCTGGATCAAATCCAGAAAACTCAGTCCGCGATTGCGATACTTTTTGGCAATCGACACCACCAGTCGCAGATTGCTCGCCGACAACACTCGCTTGGCCGCGTCCTGGGTCAAGTGCAATTGGTTGGTACGGACAATGCGGCGGTTGAGCGTGGCGGGACTTTCGTAAGTCTGCTGCATCAAGTAATGCAATTCGGCTCGGATCTCTTCGTGGGTTCGGGAGCCACAATAGCCCGTTTGTTGCGACTCGCTCAGCAAATGCAACAGGCTTTGCATCCGCGTGTTGATTTCTTCCAGTTGCTCAAACAGCGGTTGCAAGCGGCTGTGACGCAAATTCAATTCTTCGATCAATCGCACACATCGGCTGCGGCGAATGGTCAACCGTCGCCAGGCTTCCTTGCGAGCGGCAGGTGCATTGGAACGAACAATTGCGATTCCGAAATCTCTTCGGTTTTGCGACAGCAGATACTTCAGCGTTTTCAGGTTGGGTACCAGCCGCTGCATGATCCGTTTCTTCTCAGCTTTGTTCGTTACCGAGACTTCGATGGTGCGATCGAGTCGTAGCTTTTTCTCAAGTACCTTTTTCAATGCGTCGTAGGCGCCCCGCAACATGAAATCGGTTCCCAACATCGTATTGCGGTACTCGATCCGTGCATTCTGGATTTCTACGGCGGCCTCGATCTCCTCATCGCGTGAGAGCAACGAGACTTGCCCCATCTGCATCAAGTACATTCGCACGGGGTCTTCAGTCGCGATGGAGGCGCTGGAGCTGCGAAATTTGGTTCCGTTCTTCGTTTGAGATTTGATGCGGGGTTTGGCCATGGTGTCTGCCTCGTTGGGTCGGAGATGAGTAGCGAGTTCAGACATACGATTTTGCACCTGCCGTACCAACCACAGCCAGTCGCTCCCCCAAATCGGAGCGAACACCAGAATCAATCGCAAAACAAAGGGAAAAGTGATGTTTCCTGACGGTCCAGGAACCGCCCGTCAGAAAACAACCTGGGCCGGGTGTTGCGGAAAACCAACAAGCCCTGTTTGCATTGTGCAGAATTGTTGCAAAAATGCAACCGGCAACCGGCCTTTTGATACGGTTTTTTTCGGGTTAAAATGCGGGTTCGATAACTGAGATCAAGCACACAAAAACCAGGCAATCCCCTCTGCGGGGCATCCTTTCATCCATGGCGGACGATTACTACAAAACACTGGGCGTTGCGCGGACCGCGTCCCAGGAGGAAATCCAAAAAGCGTACCGCAAACTGGCTCGCAAGTATCACCCCGACCTTCACGCCGACAAGGATGAAAATGAACGTCAGTCCGCCAAACAAAATTTCCAGAAAGTCCAACAGGCGTATGACATCTTGAGCGAACCCGAAAAACGCAAGCTGTACGATCAGTTCGGAGAGGGATTCGAACAAATGGGCGGTCGCGGACCGTTCCCCGGTGGTGGACCGTTCCCTGGAGGAGGCCCGTTCCCAGGAGGAGGGCCGTTTGGTGGAGGAGCCTATCCCGGCGGCGGGCCGTTCGGCGGGGCCGGCGGCCAGCAGTCTTTTGAAGACTTCTTTCGGCAAATGGAATCCGCTGGCGGCAGTGGGGGCGGCGGGCAAGCACCTCCAAAGGGCGGGATGGGAGGCTTTGAAGATTTGCTCCGGCGAATGGGTGGAATGGGAGGTTTTGGCGGCGGAGAGAGAGGCGGTGCCAAGGCACCTCCCGCCAAAGGGCAGGATTTGGAACTGGAAATTACTATCCCCTTCGCCATTTCAGTTCTTGGAGGGACTCACCAAGTCCACGTCCCCCGCCCGTCCGGAAAACCCGAAACGATCGAAGTCAAAATTCCCGCCGGTATCGAACCCGATCAGAAAATTCGATTGCGGGAGAAAGGCTATCCGCATCCCGACGGCGGCAAGCCCGGTGACTTGATGGTGAAAGTAAAAACAGCACCGCACCCAAGCTACACTCGTAGCGGATTGAATCTGAATGTCGAGATCCCGGTTTCAATCAAGGAGGCCGCGATGGGAGCGAAAGTGGATCTGAAAACACCCCACGGCAAAGTGGTGTTGTCCATCCCCGCCGGAAGCCCGAGCGGCAAATCACTGCGATTGAAGGGCTTCGGCGTCCGCACCAAAGATCGCTCAGGGGACCTGTTTGCGATCTTGAAAATGGTCGTGCCCCAAAATATATCAGAAGATGACCTGAAACTGCTGCAGCAACTCAGCAGTGCCTGGGAAGTTGCCAATCGCTCCGCAAGCGATTGGTGAAATCACTTTTCTTCAACAACCCAAGCGAACCCTCTCGTCGCTCCTCTTTCCGAAAAGCAAACCATTCTTGCTTGTTCGGGCTTGGGGTTCATCGACTCGCGAATATCGTCCGTCTCTTTCCCGATCCATTGGGTTTCAACCAGCTTTCCACCGTCCGAGCTGGCCAAAAGCCCCTGAATACCCACGATTTCATCGTCGGAAAACGCGAACCGAAACCCGGCAAGTGCCTGACCATCTTCCGATTGAATCGTGTTATCGAGGCTGGAGCCCTCCTGGATGGGCATCAGTACTAACCGCCTGATACTCCGATAGACACTGACACCCGTAACGGGACGATCATGGTGAAACTGCCCCATGGACGTCTGCTTGCCCACCAGGTTTACGAACGAATATTTCTGGCCGGACGATTGGTTCCTGCGAAACTCGGAGCTAAACTGTATTTCTGATTCGCCATATTTCTTCAAGAGGCCAGGCACTGATGTAATGCTCTGGAGGGAGTCATCCCGCAGCCGTGAGTGGGAACTCGATGGTCGACGATCGGAACCGGATTCGGATCCAGCAGCAAGTTGATTTTGCATTTCCTCTGACGGTTGCCTCATTCCCTCCATGAATTGCTGCTGTTGCCGTCGCATCTCATCCACTTGCCGCTGGTGTCGTTCCCGCACTTCACTGAGCGAATCGCGCGGATCATCGGTTGCACGCGAGCTATCCGTTTCACGCGTATCTTCAAAAGGACTCGTGTCTTCAAAAGGGTTCGCCGTAGTCGAAGGACGCGAACCGGTCGGCACATTCGATTCACGCGAAGTACGCGGATTATGGAATGGATGCGGCTCAGCCGATTTATGCAGACTGACAGATCCTGGGGCTGGTGATTCAGGCGAGGACGCGGCGTTTTGCTGGCCCGAACTTTCTGCATTGGCATATTCGGCGTTGACGGCGTTACGCAGTACCAAAAATCCCCCCACGCCGCAGATCAGACAAAACAAGAACGCGCCACCGGCAAAGGCGGGGGCATCGCTGCGGCTGCGACGGGCATAGAAAATCATCCCCGACCCGATCATCCCCAGGAACAAGGCTCCCAAGGGAGCATACTCACCCAACGCTGCCAACCGCTTTAGCTGAAGGCCGAACATCGGCAGGATCGCGGCCAGACAGGGCACGACGACCAAAAAAATTCCCGACGATTGAATATTTGAATCTGCCTCACTCAGTTCTTTGTTGCTCGAGCGTTTGGCAGATGCGGACTTCTTTTGGGGTGACTTCGTCTTCCCCACTCCCCCTCGCGGCTGTCCGTAGGGATTGCCCGACTGGACCGGCATGTGGGTCGGGACACTTTCAAATTCGCTCCAGGGATCGTCTGCTGGTTGCGAAACCTGCGATGGCGGTGCGTTCAATTCATGACTTGCCAGCGATGCCTGGAATTTAGTTTGACATTTCGGGCAGACGACGTTCTTGCCGTCCAGGCCAGATGGAACTTTAAGAGCGGCCTGACAGTGGGGGCAACGGGTGCGGATGGTGGTTGACATACTCAGGTTTTAGAAGTGGGTTCAATTCGGGGCAGGGAGTGCCAATGGCGGCTTGAAGAACGAGTGATCCCGACCACCCAGCTCAACCAACGTTTGGCAAGGCAAGGTTCCCATAATACCTCGCCGGGACTCCATTTCAAACAGCCTACTGGCCCATAGTGGCCAGAACTGAGCCGGTAGGACTGCTGGAAGGCGGTCTAAATTCGGGTTACAATTTCTGCAATCGTTTGAATCGACCAAGCCCCTCAAAGGAAACCCAATGAAAAAGAATTTAAGTCAGCGACTATTGGCAGTACTCATGTTGAGTTTTTTCTGGAGTCCTGCGCAGGCCCAGGATGGGTTTCACTCCATCTTCGATGGCAAATCGCTCAGTGGCTGGAGCGGCGATGAGCAATTCTGGCGGGTCGAAGACGGAGCCATCGTCGGTCAAACCACCGACGAAAATCCGATCAAGAAAAATCTGTTTCTGACCTGGAACCAGGGCGAACTCGACGACTTCGTTCTTAAAATCAAATATCGCATCTCCGGCACGGAACAGGCCAACAGCGGCATCCAGATTCGCAGCGAGTTGATGCCTGACGGCCACCTCAAGGGCTATCAAGCCGACGTCGGCTCAGCTAACAGTTTTTGGACCGGGCTGCTCTATGGCGAACTGACGGGCCGCGGAGTTCTCGCCGAACAAGGGAAACGAGTGACCTACACCGCCGATGGACAGAAGACTGTCGAATCGTTTGCTGATCCAGCCGAGCTGGTTCAAAAGATCCATGCCAACGACTGGAACGAATACGAAATCACCGCTCGCGGAAATCACATCGTCAATAAAATCAACGGCCACGTGACCTCCGAAATTATTGATGGTCATGCCGCCGCCGTTTTCAAAGGCGTTCTCGGATTACAACTCCATACCGGACCGGCGATGAAAATCGAGTACAAGGATATTCAACTGAAGCGACTACCGCTGGCCAATGATGTCAAGAAAATCGTCTTGGTGGCGGGTCGGCCAAGCCACGGGCCTGGCGATCACGAACATAACGCTGGCTGTCGACTGTTGGCAAAATGCCTCGATTCGGCGGCTCGCGATCATGGCATGAAGTTGTTGACCACCGTCTATCAAAACGGCTGGCCAGCCGATCCATCTGCCTTTGAAAATGCGGATGTGGTCGTATGGTATTCCGATGGCGGGACGGGCCACGACCTGCACCAACGGGGTCGCGAGTTTGAAAAAGTGATTGATCGAGGTACGGGGCTGGTGTTGCTGCACTATGCCGTCGAAGTTCCGGCGGGCGAATCGGGCGACCGATTCCTCAAGTGGATTGGGGGCTATTTTGAGCCGCATTGGTCCGTCAATCCGCACTGGAGAGCCAATTTTGAGTCGCTGCCAGACCATCCGGTAGCCCGCGGAGTGAAGCCATTTGAACTCAATGATGAATGGTACTATCACATGCGTTTCGTACCGGAAATGAAAGGCGTAACGCCGATCCTGACGGCCCTTCCGCCGGCAGAGTCGCTTTCACGCCCGGACGGCCCCCACAGTGGTAACCCGCATGTTCGCAAAGCCGTTCTGGAAGATAAAACTCCACAACACGTGGGCTGGGCTTACGAACGAGAGGCGGGCAAGGGACGTGGCTTCGGATTCACCGGCGGCCATTTTCATCATTGCTGGCAGGATGACAATTTTCGAAAAGTAATCCTCAACGCGATTGCCTGGACAGCCCAGCTTGAAGTACCCGCCGACGGAGTTCCATCCGCAACCCCTTCCGACGAGGGCATGAAAGAAAATCTCGACCGGAAATAACGAAGTATGAAAACCTCCAAACTCTTTCCAGCCACCTGGCAAATCCCAGCGTACTTTCATGGACGTCTGGGAAACCGCATCGGCACGCAACGGGCGATGTACGACGATGGTCATTTATTGCTGGTGTTGACTTCGGTGCCGAGTAAGGGAGGCAAGGAACGCAAGCCGCGATTGTTTTGGCGGAAGCCAGATGGAACTTGGGCGTCGACCGAACAAGGTGGGCGCCCCAGTGCTTTGCTGGAGCATCTCGAGGATTTTGAGAAGGCGATTGACCAACTCGAACAACGCGAGGACCAGGCCAAAACAGCGGACGATTATTTCATGTTGATGGAGGAGTTGCTGCCGCTCAAACGGACAATTGCTCGTACGCATGCGACCCTGGCCGAGGCCCGAAAACTTGTGCCAGATGCTCGTGAGTTGATCGACCTGCGGGACCACGCCTACGAAGTCAATCGGTCCGCCGAATTGCTTTGGGAAATGGTCGATGCGGGTGCCCATATCGCTCACACACGCCACGCAGAAGACCAGGCTCACCATAGCCGGCAGATGGCTCGTTCAGCCTATCGTTTGAACTTGCTGGCAGCGTTCTTTTTCCCACTGGCAACGTTGACCGGCATGTTCGGCATGCAATTAAGTTCGGGGCTGGAAGAGCTTTCGAAGCCGTGGCCGTTCGTGATTGTTTGCCTGGCAGGCCTGCTGTTTGGTGGTGTGATCTATGCGCTCGTCGCCACCGAACGGACTAGCAAGTAGCAAGTAGGGTGAGTGCAGCGGTCTTGCTGGCCTTTGAATTTTTGGGACATCTCGAAAAATGGTACCCGTTCGCGAAGCGAAAGAACGTTTAGCCGCAAGCCGAAGCCGACCGTCATTCGTTTGCAACGATCATAGAACGCCGATCGACTCATGGTTGAAGCTGAAAGATCGAGAAATGGTCGGCGCAGGCGCGACGGCAGGGTGCAGCCCCCGTATTCAAACTGCCTGCCAACAAAATGCCTGCCGCCCGCTGTACCGCGCGCCTTTGGGGAGGGCCGATAAAATAATTCCGGTGTAGCAGCATTTTTTGGCGGCCCCCCCCTGCGGCTTGCGGCTGAACGTTTTGCTTGTTGTGAACGGTTACGAAAAATGTTGCCCCGTCATCAGGTCGCTCCTTCGTTCGACCGCGTAACACACCATGCACCGGTCGTGGGTTGGTGTGTTACGCGGTCGATCCACTTGATGGAAAGTCAGAATGTAATGATACCGTTTTCACCTGGCCAATTCTCTCAAATGCATGACCGCTCACACACCCTACTTTTCTTTTTCCCGCCTCCTGAGCCTATTCCTGATCCCCCAGCATCTGCTGGCAGATCGCAACCATTCGATCCACGTCAGCGTCCTGCTCTGCGGGAAACCACATTCGAGCAAATTGAATTTTCTGGCGCAGCGTTTGTTCTGCTTTTTCGGATTTCTCGCTTTCTTCGAACTGGACAAATTGCTGAATTCCCTGAGCCAACTTTGCAATCGCCGTGTTCTTGCGCACGTCCTGATCGGCAAGCAGGGCTCGCTCGGATCCCTTCGCAGAACCGTTCACTTTCCTGGTCAGTTTCACGGACTGGCCCGTCAGCGCGTCGGTATACTTAAGCGTTGCAACGGCCCGCACGTCTCTGCCCGCCACATCAAATTCCGATAGTACCACCTGGGTGGCACCGTGATTCAGATCGTCCAGCTCAATCACCCACCGATCTCCCTTCTTCTTCGGGCGGTAGCCGATAATCAGTGCTTCACCGTCTGCACCCTCTACCTGAATCGTCAAACGAACGTCGCGGGCAGCGGGCGAGAGCAGGCTTTCGATTTCATGGATGAAGGTTTTCTCAATGTCCTGATCGTCGCCGATAAAGTGGATCAAACCGCGCCCGGCGTCTGCCAAGGTTCGCAGCAGGTCCTGATTTAAATCGTGCCCCAAGCCAATGGTGGACAAATCAATTCCTTCATCATTGAAAGTTTTGGATTCTCTGGCGATCTGCTGGGCGTCGACGACTCCCGTGTTGGCGATGCCGTCGGTCAGCAAGATCACGCGATTGGTTCGTTCCTGATCGTAGTGCCTGGTTGCCAGCTTGTAGCCCAGCATCAGGCCCGCATGCAAGTTGGTCGTTTTATCGGCTTTCAGGCTCTGGACGGCTTTTTGAATTCGGGCGATGTCGGCTTTCTTGCACGATTCAAGCACCACGGAGGCAGTCGAGTTGTAAGCCACGATGGCCACATGATCGTCCGGCCGGAATTGCTCAACGAATGCAAGGATCCCTTTTTTTACGTTGTCAATCCGATCCCCCGCCATCGAGCCGCTGCAATCGATCACCAACACCAGATTCAGCGGTCTCATCGCTTCGTGCAGATTACATTCGGTCGGTGTCGCGATGCCGACTTGCAATACAGCTCGATCTTTCTTGAGCCAGTCCCATCGCAAATCGAGCTCGACTCGCTGATCATCTGTGGGACGTGGCAGATCGTGCTTGTGGTAGTTAATAAACTCCTCCAGACGAATCTGGTCCGCCGACATTCGAATACCCGCTCGTCCCATACCGACAGACGCGGATGAGACACCATACTGAGCCTCCAGACGGGCATTCGGATGGAACACAAACGAGCACAGAAACAACATTGCGGTCAAGGTTCTCAATGGCATGGGTTGATCTCCAAAATAGTGCGGGGGTACGTGATATTGGGTTGAGTGATAGTGAATGGAAGAGAGTGAGCCGTTTTAAGTGGTGAAACAACTCCCCACCGAATTTATGTAACCGTTCACGGAAAATGAAACCGTTTGTAACCGTTCATTGGCGCTGATTCAACAACGTCCAAGAGGGAGTGGAACACTAATCATCGCTAATCAACACTAATATTGTTATCCGATGGATTAGAGTTGATTAGCGATGATTAGTGTTTAACTGCTTTTCAGGGAACGTCCTGCTGTTGCAACTCTTCTCGTGAACGGCTACATAAATTCGGTGGGGAACAAAAAATCGGAATTGCGTTTGGCAGCCAGCCAGTCGTTGCCCCGCCGAAACGAGTCCGGCGGAGGCGTTTGAGCGAATAAGCTTGCCCCAGTGGCGGTGCCGGAACTGCGGTCGCGGTATCATGAACTGCGGAATGGAGGTGCTGCTCCCGCGACCTTGTTCCGGCCTACGTGTGAACGCAACCTCAATCCCTGACTACGACTCATCGTCGTCCTCATCATCGTCCTCATCGTCGGATGCTTCGTTCTTGCCCGAAGCTTCGTTCAACTGCTTTTGTAATTCCTCGATTTGTTCCAGCAGTGCGCGATGTTGGTCGGCTTGAGGCTTGTAGAGATTGTCCCGCAGGATCTTCAAATCGGCTTTTGCAGGCAAGAGTTGGTCGTCAATATCCTGGGCCGTATACATTCGGCTAAGCAGTTCCTCAACCTTTTGTAGGCGTGCGGACTTTTCGGCCAGTTCGAGCATGGTCTGGTTCAAAAGCTCAGAATCAGACAAACTATGCAACGGTTCGTCATCAACGGATAGAAGCTGGATTTCCAAAGTAATCACAGCTTTTTTTGCCTCATTGACAGTGGCTTGAGTAGTAGACTGTCTTGCAGCCAATTTTTCTAGTCTTTCAACTTCCTGTTCCGCGAATGCAATCAACTGTTTGATCTTCTCCTTCTTTTCTGCCAGACGATTACTGGAATGATCCTGCTTGGATTTTTGGGCAGCCTCAGTAATCACTTCCTGTCTTGCCTTGAGGCCGGCCAGATCGACCAGCAGATTGACACGCTGAGTATGCAGCAAGCGGACAACCTCATCGACGGACGCATTGGAAACGCCTAGCTGACGTTGCGAATGAACCATGTCACTAACGAGCAGTCTCTGCTTCTCTACACGAGCCTCGATTTTTTTCAGCCCCGCAGCATGATGCCTGGCCAAGGATTTACTATGCTCCAATCTCGCCTCCAAACGAAGAGCCTCAGAAGAAGGCTCACCTACCGATTGCCCCTCCACGATCGGTGCCAACATGGCCGTCACAAAAATCAGCATCCCTCCCATCAAGCTGGATCTAACTAAAAGCATTTGATTCATTTTAAATCTCCCAAAATAGTTGTGATTCGAAAGTTCAGTTGAAAGTGCTTTGCGAGACCTTCAATGCCGAACTTTCCCGAAATATTCCAATAACATTTGTCAATAAATCGTTTTCAAGATGCGACTGGGAAAGGTCGCTGGTTTCAAAGACTTGGCTCACCAAGTTTGCGGTCAGCATGGATTCCTGATATCGATTCTGCCGGCCAGCTTGCAATCGAGCCAGTTGATCCCGTCGGTTTTCCAGTTCTCTGATTTCATCGTTGAGCAATTCCAGCCGAATGGCTTCGATGCGAGCGTGAAGCAACTCCAGCTCCCGAAGATCGGCCCTATTTACCTCGTTGCCCAACGGATCATGGCCGCCGCTGTCGGTTGCTTCCGCCGATGACACCTGATTTTCAGGCAGCGGATGGTGGGCCACCGAATGGTTTTCAGTTTGTGAAAACCAGAGAAACAACGCAACCAAAATACCGGCGGCCGTACTCACTCCAACCAACACGGACGGCTGCAACCAAAATCGGCCCGGCAGTCGGCGATCAGAAATATTACGGCTCGTGGTCATTTCGCTGCTGCTTGCTCGATGGCAATCGCTATCGACTCCAGAAATTCCCACATCTGAGGAGTCATGATCGAGCCTGTCCGTCGAGGACATGATCGCTCTTAGTTTTGCAGGAAGTTCTTGTGGAATCGAAACTTCTTTCAGTCGATCCCTGATTTGATCATCGTTCATGGTCACCCCGCTCAGTCATTTCGTTTGCCAGATTCAGATTGGACTTTCGTTCAGCACTCAGTTGGCGATCAATAATTGCTTTCATCTTCTTGCGTCCACGATGCAGTCGTGTCATGACCGTCCCCGCCGGGATTTCGAGTACTTCGGCCACTTCATTGACTTTCAGTTCTTCCATTACGCTCAGCAACAACGGAAACTTGTAGTCGTCGTCGAGTTGGTCGAGCGCAAACTGCACCAGTTCGCGTTCGTCGATATTCCGCTGAGCATCATCATGGCGACTGGTCGCCCATTCAAATTCGTTTTCGGTTTGCGGGGTCAGGTGTTCCATTCGCCGATCCGTTCGATGCCGTTTGTAATACTGATTTCGCAAAATGGCAAACAACCAGGCCCGCATTCGCTGCGTGTCCTGAAGCTCATTCAATCCGCGCCAAGCCTGAAAATAGGCTTCCTGCACCAGATCGCTCGCAGTGTTGCTACATCCGCACAGCCGAAACGCGACCCGATACATCGACGCATGATGCTCATCGATGCAACGTTCAAAAAGTTGTCGTCGTTCCAGTTCATCCACAATGTTGATCCGGTCACATTTCGTTATGCGGCAAGGACGTTAATGGAGTACCGCGAGCAGGGACGTTCATTTCAAAAAAATTCGGAAACTTGCTGAATCAACCAATTTTACCCGGATAATTTGATCGCATGTCAGCACGACTAAAGAATTCGCGTGATTCATAAGTGGCCAAAAGTGCCATTGAAATGCCTGTTTTGGCCACTTATAATTTTTCATAAGTGGCCAAAACTGACATTTTTAACCTGGATTTGGCCACTTATAATTTTCGACCATTCACATCAGGCTGCGAAAAATGACCTCAAAACCCTTGGTGGGACGCCTCCGCGAACGAGCGCTGATCGCAAAAATCCTCAAAGGAAACGAGCCAGAGCTGGTTGCCGTCGTGGGACGCCGAAGAGTCGGCAAGACGTTCCTGATTCGCGAGTGCTGCCGCGACCATATTCGTTTTGAAATCACAGGCATTCATGATTCCAATCGCAGCCTGCAACTGAGGAACTTTTCGGATCAATTGGCGGCAGCCATGAACTCCCGTATTCGGCCCGAAATGCCAACCGATTGGTATGCTGCGTTTCAACAACTGAAGCAGTTTTTGCAGTCGCTCAAAAGCAAACGGCGAGTGGTCGTATTTCTGGATGAGGTTCCCTGGTTGGCGTCACGACGTTCCGGATTTCTGCCCGCGCTCGAACACTTCTGGAATTCCTGGGCATCGCAGCAAACCTATTTGGTCGTTATCGTTTGCGGCTCCGCAGCGTCGTGGATGGTCGATCATGTCATTCACAATCGGGGAGGCTTGTATCATCGTGTTACTCACCATATCCACTTGCAGCCCTTCAAGCTTGCTGAAGTCCAGGAATTTCTCGAAAGCCGCAACATTCGGCTCGAACATCGGCAGATTGCAGAACTCTACATGGCGTTGGGAGGTGTACCCCACTACCTGAAAGATGTGCAACCAGGTCAATCCGCGTCGCAAAGTATCGACAACATCTGCTTTTCGCCTCATGGCCTGCTTACTGATGAATTTCCGCATCTATTTGCAGCACTGTTTGAAAATTCAGATCGCCATGTGAACCTGATTCAAGCCTTGTCAACGAAATCCATGGGACTGACAAGAAACGAGTTGGGAGCATTGGCAAACTATCCAACCGGGGGGCGGCTGACCAAAATACTCGAAGAACTGATTCAATCTGGCTTTGTCGATCGGATCGACCCTTGGGAAAAACAGAAAGATGCGTTGTATCGCCTGACCGACGAGTTTTCATTGTTTTACCTTCGCTGGATTCGTGGCAGCCGTGGTAACCGAACAGGCAGCGAAGGAGCGTGGCTCAAACGGCGCGGAACACCGGCCTGGCGTGCATGGAGTGGCTATGCCTTCGAGAACATCTGTCATCGACATCTCGACGAGATCAAGTGGGGGCTTGGAATTGCGGGTGTCGAAACCCAACAAGGTTGTTGGCGGCATGCTCCGAATTCCCAAGTTGACGAAGGCGCACAAATCGATCTGCTGATTGATCGTCGGGACGATGTGATCAATATATGCGAAGCCAAATTCACGGACAGTGAATTTGTGATCGACAAGCGATACGCTGCGGAGTTGCGCCGCAAGCTGGCCATTTTTCGACAGGTTACGCAAACCCGCAAATCGGTACTATTGACGATGATCACGACATTTGGTGTCAAAAGCAATCGTTATTCGGCGGATCTGGTCTCCAATGAGCTGACACTTGAGGCTCTGTTTCGCAGATAATATCAGCCCGCTGTGTTGTCGTAACCGGGATCGATTGTGTAGAATGCCCTCTAAATCAACCCGCATTTCATCTCGCAGGGTAACGTCATTTCGTCTCACGGAGACGCAAGCGCTGTGCTGCAAGCAAATAAAACCAGGAAACCCAAAATGATCCAACCCAAACCATTTGATCTTTTGAATTGGAGCGTATTCACCCTCGTTCTCGCCGGGTTTGCTCCCCATGTACTCAGCCAGCAAGGAGATAACGACGTGGCGACCGCAATTGAAACTGACAGTATTCTGCTTCAACCGTGGACCGGACCGCTCGGCGGTGTTCCTCCCTGGGATCAAGTCAATGTCGATGAATTTATTCCTGCGTTCCAGGCCGCCATCGCCGAGGCTGCCACCGAAATCGACGCGATCGCCAATCAGTCCGAACCACCGACGTTCGAAAATACGCTTGTCGCACTGGAAAAATCCGGCCAGAAACTGAACCGGGTGGGCGCCCTGTTTTTTGTTCACACAGGGAACCTGAATCTTGACAAGATTCCCGAAATTGAAAAATCCGTCGCGCCGATGCTGGCCAAGCACCGTGACTCGATCACGCAAAATACCAAGCTGTTCGAGCGAATCAAGGCAGTACACGACGGCCCCGAAAAAGAGACGTTGTCGCCTTCGCAGCAGCGGCTGGTCGACGACAAATACAAAAATTTCGTACGATCCGGAGCCAATCTGGACGCCGATAAAAAAGCTCGGCTCTCCACCATCAACCAGGAGCTTGCAGGTATTTTTGCCGAATTCAATCAGAGAATTCTGGCGGACGAAGAGTCGGCGATCGTGATCACTGACCCAACGGAACTCGATGGACTTCCCGCGAGCATCCTTGGTGGGCTTGCCGCAGCCGCAAAAGCCAACCGCGAAAATGCCGGAGAAAGCTGGGCGATCAATAATACACGCTCCGCCGTTGAGCCAGTCCTGACCTATGCAAACAACCGAGACCTTCGAGAAAAGGTCTGGCGTACTTTTATCAGCCGGGGTGATAACAACAATGCGAACGATACCAAGGCCCTGATCACGCGCATTCTGAAGCTGCGTGCCGAGCGAGCCGGGTTGCTGGGCTATCCGACACACGCTCACTGGCGGCTCGAGCCCTCGATGGCGAAGACTCCGGACACCGCGATGGAGTTGTTGCTGCGAGTTTGGCCGAAAGCCTTGCAACGCGTCGCTGAAGAAGTGGCCGACATGCAGGCTCTGGCTGATTCCGAAGGTGCTGGAATTAAAATTGAGCCATGGGATTACCGTTACTACGCCGAAAAAGTTCGCAAAGCCAAATACGATCTCGATTTCAACGAAGTCAAACCCTACCTGCAACTCGAAAAGCTGCGAGAAGGTATGTTCTGGTCTGCACACGAACTGTTCGGGCTTGATTTTGCCGAGCTTCCGGAAGTTCCCGTCTATCATCCTGACGTTCGGGTCTGGCAGGTCAGTCGCGGCAATCAGCCCATCGGCCTGTTCTACTTCGATCCATTCGCCCGTAAAGGCAAACGAAGCGGTGCGTGGATGAGTGCCTACCGACCACAGCAAAATATCGACGAGCGGATTTTGCCGATTGTTTCGAACAACTGCAATTATATTCAATCGGGCGAACCGGTTGAATTGATTTCATGGGACGATGCAGTGACGTTGTTCCATGAGTTCGGTCATGCATTGCACGGGTTGCTGAGCGATGTTCAGTATCCTTCTCAAGCTGGAACGGCCGTCTCACGTGACTATGTCGAATTCCCGTCGCAGTTGTTTGAACATTGGTTGACCACGCCGGAAGTGCTGAGCAAGTTTGCGGTCCACTACCAAACAGGCCAGCCGATTCCGAAAGAGCTGGTCGAAAAAGTTTTGAAAGCAGCCAAATTCAATCAAGGGTTTTCAACGGTCGAATATCTGTCGAGCGCGTTGATCGATATGAAATTGCATCTTGCGGGAAACGTTGAAATTGATCCTGCCAAGTTCGAAACGGAAACGCTGGCGGAATTGGGAATGCCCAAGGAAATGGTGATGCGCCACCGAACGCCACAGTTCCTGCACATCTTTTCCAGCGACAGCTATTCGGCAGGCTACTACAGTTACATGTGGGCCGATGCGCTGACCGCTGACGCGGCCGAAGCCTTCGACGAGATCGGATCGTATTTCGACAAGGATGCCGCTCAGCGATTGTTCAACTACGTCTTTTCAGTCGGCGACACCATCGATCCAGCTGACGGATTCCGCCAGTTCCGCGGACGAGACGTCGACACCAAGGCATTGCTGAGAAAACGCGGCTTCCCGGCGGATTAGAGATCAGAGGTCAGTTGTCTGAAGTCTGATCCCTGAAGTCTGAAGCCTGATCTCATCCCTCATCCCTCATCCTTTCCCCACACGCTTTCTGCACCGCCACCGCGACGCCTACCATCAAGATCGCACCGAGTACGTACGGTGCGATCCAGGCCGCTTTCAACATCGGGATCCCCAGGCCTGATCCGGCGATGCGAGCCAATGCGCTGACACTCTGGCCGACGCCCAATACCTGCCCCTGCTGATGGGCGTCTGTCCAGCGCGACAGCAGCGAATACAAGCTTGGCTGTAAACAACTATAGCCCGCCACAATCAGGACTAAAGCTCCGATCAGCCAGTTCAAATTGGCGCTACCGACGGCGTAGGCCAACGCTGCGAATCCAAAGATTTCGATCACCGCTCCAGTCATGGCCAGTTCGCGTTCCTTGATCCGCTTGGCCAACTGCCGCACGATCCCGCCCTGAAAAAAGGCTGCCAGAAAACCGATTCCTGCAAACGCCAGACAAACCTGCTTGAACGAGAAATGAAAAGGCATGCTTTCGGCACTTTCTGAGCCTTTGAGCAGAATACTCAATGTGGTTTCAAAACTGGCGAACGCGAAAATGCAAACGAAGAAGCCAAGCAACAACCAGGCAATTTCTCGCCGCATCAACGCCGCTTTCCAGGTGGCGCCATCCCACCAACGCCGCGCGGCCGATTTTGATTCCGAGTTCAACGACTCCGGCAAATAGAAAACCGCAAATAAAAATGCAACCGCAGATAATCCGGCGGCGATAAATCCTGGGCTGGCTCCCGGATTTCCATGCCCATCTTCCGGAACGGCAAAATAAGCAAACATGGGTCCCAATGTAAAACCCAATCCGAACGCCGTTCCGATCAAGGCCATACCGCGCGTTCGGTTCTCACCCGTGGTTGAGTCGGCGATATAAGCCTGAGCGGTTGGAATCGTCGCGGCGGCAATCCCCGCTCCAATGCGCGTCAGAAACAACCCCGTCAGGCTTTGATACCAGGTGGCAAAACCAAATAATGTATAAAATATCACACTACCAAAAAGTCCGAACAGAATCACAGGACGGCGTCCAACGCGATCCGAAAGTCCTCCCCAAATGGGGGCGAACAAAAATTGCATCACCGAAAAACTGGCCATCAGCGCACCGATCAACAGGCCGCTTGGCTCCGTGTTGAATTGATCCGCGTAGATGGGCAACAGCGGCATCACGATCCCGAAACCCAGCAGGTCGATAAACACCGTCAAAAAAATAACCAACAACGATGCTTTGGAGGGAGCTGAGGATGACATGGGATTGCGATCAAAATGCAGGAAATTGTAGAACGATTGTCCTCAATCGTTCAGCACACCGGAGTACATCGGCGATTTGGCTAACCTTCAACAAGGGTGGAACTGCCTCAGGCAATGAACGATTGAGGACAATCGTTCTACATTCTACGCAAGCGTTTCATGCAATTTCTGAACCGTTACACGTAGATTTTTTCAGGAGAGACGCGGCGACAATGCACTTGTTACTTGAATCACCTGATCGACCACACCGCATAGTTGTTTCTTCAGTCCCTCGTCCGTAAGGTCTTTTCCATCGGCCGAGAAAGTCTTCGTCGCGTTTCCTACGGCGACCTGACTGGGTACCACCAACGAACCAAGGTTCCCGAAAATGGAACGAACATGGACCAGTCCACGCAGACCACCGAGGCCACCCGGCGAGGCGCTCATCAAGCCGATGACTTTGCCGCGAAAGGCTTGCTGGGGTGTTTCATCAGGGCCTTTGCGCGACGCCCAGTCGATCGCATTTTTGAGCAGCGGAGCAATCGAGCTATTGTATTCCGGTGAAGAAATCAGAAATCCCTGATGCCCAAACATCAGTTGTTTCAATCGGGCAGCGGCGTCAGGAGTCCCGGATTCACGTTCGAGGTCTTCGTCAAAAATCGGAAGGTCAAAGTCGCCGAGATTGATCACGGTGGTTTCAATATTTTGACTCCGAGCGTAGTGGGCCGCCATTTCGACGAGCTGCTGGTTCCACGAACTCTGCCGGGCACTGCCAGAGAAGGCCAAAAGTTTGATTGGCATTTCAGTTTCCTTGGGTTGATGTTTCAGACTTCAAGTATTTTCGAATCGAAGATTATATCCATCCCACACCCATTGGACAGGATGGCCCCCGATTCGGTTCTACATGCGATTCCTTCGATGCCTGGCTTCGGTTAAACACTGCTCGATACGAGCCGAGACCAACTGCGCAAACTCATCATCATTCAAATCATTGTATTCTGATTCCTGAATCGGCGGCCCGATCACAACATGAATCCTGACCGGGCGAATAAAAAAACTTGATCGAGGCATTGCCTGAAACCCGCCATCGAAACCCATCGGCACAATGGGAGCCTTGACGCGCCGAGCCACCGTAGCAAAACCAAGCTTGATCGGTTGCAAATTGCCATCCCGCGTTCGAGTACCTTCCGGAAAAATGGAGACGGTCTCATTGCACTTGAGTCGCCGTAACATTTCCTTCAGTCCGCCCAAGCCTGTGCCTTCGCGATCAATCGTGATCATGTCGTTAAACTGCAGGAACCAGCCAAAAGGTTTGAACTTTGTCAGCGTCTCGCGCCCCACATAGTTGATCGGCCGAGGACAGGCCGCTCCGACGATCAGTGGATCCAAATGGCTTTGATGGTTACTACAAATAATAAAACCGTCTTCGCTCGGGTAGTTCGCCAATCCGTGAACCCGAAACCGGAAATAGAGCGTCATCATCAATCGGCAGAGCCAACGAATGATTTCTTGAGTGATAGCCTGAAAGGGAGGACGACGCATTGAGTTTGGTTTTTGGTTTTTGGTTTCTAGCTGATCAAACTTCCGCTCCTGCCAGACAAGCTGGCAGGAAGCGTTCGGCGCGATTCAATGTTCACCGCGGTGAATTAGAAATTGCATGGGCCAGTGCGAACGCTGCACACACCCTACGTCTAGAACGTGAACGGCATTGGGTCTAAACTATATCTCAAACGGACAGCTTGTTCATCGGGTTTCCGGGACTTCTTCCTCGAATTGTCGCTCTGTTTCATTCCAGTCATCCTGTTTCCTTACCATTTTGATTCCCCATGCCCGAGGACACTGGCGAACCTGTTCGAGCCCTACACGGAACCCTCATTGTTCCAACTTTTGCCGAAGCCTTTTCCATGCGCTACACGCGGCTGGTGGTCTCCGCCATCAATGAACGGTGGCTCAAACACGCGGTGGACGAGTTTTGTGGATACGGTAGCTCGGTAATTGGCTGTGACGCCGAGGTCGGGGTCGAAACCTGGATTCCCGAATCGCAATCACCCGACGGGCGGTCCGCCGCTTCGATCCTGCTTTTTGGATTTTCAACCGACGCTCTGGCCAAGGCAACCATCAATCGAGTGGGGCAGTGTTTGATGACGGCTCCTACCACGATGGTTTTCAATGGGCTGGCGATCTCTCCGCCCAAGGCGACCGAATCAGATCAGAAAGCGGAACACATTCGCCTGGGAAGCCATCTGAGATTTTTTGGAGACGGGTACCAAAAAAGCAAACTGATCGGTGACCGCCGGTTTTGGCGGATTCCGGTGATGGATGGAGAGTTTGTCATCGAAGATAGTGTCGGTGTAGGGAAGGGCGTGGCAGGAGGAAACTTGCTGATTCAGGGGATCGACCAAATCACCACGCTGTCAGCTGCGGAAAGAGCGGTGGACGCGATCGCCTCATTGGCGGGCACGATCACACCCTTTCCTGGCGGCGTTGTCCGCAGCGGGAGCAAGGTCGGATCGCGGTATAAAGCTCTGAGAGCATCGACGGCTCATACCTATTGCCCCTTGTTGCGAGGACGCACAGAAACTGCCTTGGCCGAAGGCGTCAACTCAGTTTATGAAATCGTGATCGATGGTGTGGACGCCGCTGCCGTCGCGGAGGCGATGAAACAGGGAATCCATGCCGCCGCAGGAGACGGCATTATCGCCATCAGCGCGGGGAACTACGGCGGAAAATTAGGAAAACACCATTTTCATTTGTGGGATTTAGTGTGAGGAAGTCAAAAATCATCTACCTCACGGCTGGAGCCGGCGGAATGTACTGCGGCAGTTGCCTGCATGACAATGCACTGGCCCGTGCGCTGACCGAGCAGGGCTGGAATGTTCAGCTTGTTCCAACCTATACTCCCATCCGTACCGATGAAGAAGATGTTTCCGTGGATCAGGTTCTGTTCGGAGGGTTGAATGTCTTCCTGCAGCAAAAGATTCCGCTGTTCCGGCACTTGCCCATGTTTGTCGACCGGTTTCTCGACAGCCCCCGCCTGATTCGCCGAGCGACCGCAAAGTCCATTGACACCGATGCTGCCACGCTCGGCAGTCTGGCTCTTTCGATGTTGAAAGGCTTGAAAGGAAACCAACGCAAGGAAGTCCGTCGGCTTTGCCAATGGCTTGGGCGCGAGCAGCCCGACCTGATCGTATTTACAAACTTGCTCATTGGTGGTTGCCTGGAAGCGATCAAAAACGAATTGAAGGTTCCGGTGCTGGTAACCCTGCAAGGCGACGACGTGTTTCTCAACGGCTTGCAGTCCCCATGGCGGGAACAGTGTATGACTCAGATCAGGACACTCGTTCCCTACGTCGATGGGTTCATCGCACACAGCCAGTTCTATCGCGATGAGATGTCAGAGTATTTCGATATTCCGCCGGAGAAAATTCATGTGACCCCCTTGGGGATCGACGTTCGGGATTACAAGCCGTTTTTGAACAAGCCCGATCAGTCGCCCCATGAGAATCGTGATCGCACGATTGGTTATCTGGCCCGGATCGCGCCGGAGAAGGGAGTGCAGCATCTGGCGGAGGCGTTCATTCGGCTTAAACAGATGCCGCAGTTTGCCGACGTAAAACTGAAAATTGCCGGTTGGTTAGGGGCGCCGAATATCGAGTTTGCAAACACAGTCTGGCAGCGACTCAATGACGCTGGACTGTCCAGCGAATACAAGTATCTGGGTTCACCGGATCGGGAAGCAAAGCTGTCGTTTTTGAGATCGATCGAGGTCCTGTGCGTGCCGACCGATTTTCGTGAGCCGAAGGGGCTTTATGCGCTCGAGGCGATGGCGGCAGGGATTCCTGTCGTGGTGCCGGATCACGGTGCGTTTCCTGAGCTGATTGCGCAGTCCGAAGGCGGATGGTTGTTTCAGGCAGGTGACATCGATGCGCTGGCGTCGTCTCTCGGCCATGCGTTGTCAAATGGGCCTGAGCGTCGTCGCCTTGCGCAACAAGGGCAGACCTACGTCCATGAATTCCGAAATGAAGTGGTTATGGCGGAGAGAATGGGGGAATTGATGGAGAGTTTTTTGGGTAATTGAAAGATTACCTCAATATCATATTGAGTTCCTGCAACATTTCGTTGGCCACGGTGATCGTCTTTGCGTTGGCCGAGTAACCACGCTGGGCGACGATCAACTGGGTAAACTCCAGCGCGACGTCGACGTTGGAAGATTCAAGCTGACCGCCCCGAACAATACTGTGTTGCTCGTCCGAACCGGTTCCGAATCGGGCCAAACCGCTGTTCACGGTTTCCCGAAAGTAGTTGAGGCCGACGGCTTCCAGACCCTGGTGGTTCATGAAGTCGGCAATCGCCAACTGGGCGATGGGAACTCGTCGACCATTGGTCGCGATTCCTTCGAGCGTTCCATCGGCCGCGATCCCCACATTGACCAGATTGCCGGGCGGAAAGCCGTCCTGTTCGATCGATGCGGTAAAACGATTGGCCAGATGCGTCATTCGGCTGAAGTCGACCCGAATCGGCTGGCCAAAATTCATCTGATCGAAGTGGATCTCGATCGACGCGTTGTCGATCCCGGTCCCAAACGTTCCGTTGTAAGCACCGCTTTCGGTAAACTCGATGCGACCGACGCTCCCATCGACCACGGAACCGGTTGAGTCCAACAGTTCGAACGCAGCATCCCAGCGGTGACCATTCATTTTAGTGAGCGTCACGTTCATGTTGTGAGCTTGACCGCGAGCGTCGAAAACTTGCAGCGTCGTTTCGACGGTATCACTTGCCTTTCCTTTTACCTCTTCGACAAAGTTGTGGAAATTGAAACCAATACCTCCGACGTTGGTGGTCCCATCGGCCAGTTCGATTTGCTGCTTGGAGACTCCTGACGCATCCGCAACAATCCGTATGCTTCCGTTGGCACTGAGCGATGCCTGGGATCCACCCAGATTCGAGTTAATGAAATTAAGCAGATCTCCCAGTGTAGTCGTATCATCAACCGCCAGCGTTGCGTCCATGGGAGTGCCATCAAAGGTAAAGCCGGTCAGTTTGATTTCATCGCCTGCCTGGTAGGGTGTCATGATGGAATCCAGATCGTTGAGCAGCGTTGCCGCCGTTGCAGCGACTCCCCCCGCCTGATAGGGCGTTGCCGTCGTCAGGATTTCAGCCGCGTCCTGAGTTGCATTCGATGGCAAATTCCCAACGAACTGCAATTCCGAAGTCACGCGACCGGAAATGGCGGCTCCCAACGGAACTCGCACGCGATTATCGCCTCGAACTTGAAACGCAGGATTGGAATCGTCTCCCTCTCCCAAGCCTCCGAATCTCTGAACGTATCCTCCCGTCACCGGATCGACCAGATGTCCGTCTCGATCCAGCTCGAATGCACCGTCTCGGGTAAACCGGTTTTCGCCTGCGATATTGACCACAAAGAACCCGGTCCCCTCAATGGCAAAATCAAATGTCTGACCGGTACTGGTCAACACTCCCTGAGAAAAGTTCCGTCCTGAAGATGCAGCTCCCACCCCGAAACCTCGTTGGATCGGATTGGTTCCACTCAGGCGATTATCACCGGCGGTTGCCGTCCGGACATTGGAGTACATTAAGTCGGCAAACAAAAGCCTTTGAGTCTTGTAAGCCGTGGTATTCATGTTGGCCAGATTATTGGCTACGAGATCGAGCTTGAGTTGATGGGAGAGGAGTCCCGTAACGCCTGTAAAAAGTGCTTGTGACATGTCAGTTTGGGGGTGGTTAAAGTTCTGGGGACTTTACCCAATCGCGTCCGCTTGGCGTCGCAAATGGGGCGGTTGAGGGAAACGAAAGGTTGGGCTGGATCAGCGCCCCATTGGTTTTGCGGCGCGGTTAAACGAAAGCGTTAGCGGTATTGCGATGGAGCAGAACGAGAACGGGAACGGTCTTGAGGGTTAGTCGTCGGTTGCTGGAGGCGGGGTGTCATCTCCGGTTCCGGTGTTTGCGTTGTGCTTGACTCCCGCAATGTAGTCGATGGAAATGGTTTGCCCGTTGACGATCAGATAGGTGTTTCCCTGGTCGACAAAAAACTCATCCACCCTTCCGGACTTGATGTCGCCTGAATTGATGTCCAGATAGTCCACGTTTTTTCCCACCAGGGTCAGCCCTTGGGAAATCTCTTCCATCTTCAACATGTTCTGGAAGTTGGTGTTGAGCTTCTCGACGCCTTCGAGCGTTGAAAACTGAGCCAGTTGCCCGACGAAGTTTTCCTGCTTGACGGGTTCGAGCGGATTCTGGTTTCGCAGTTGCGCGGTCAATAACTGCAGAAATTCCACACTGGCTTTTTCAGAGGTATAGTTGCTGGTCAGCATTATCTTCCGGTGGTTAAGGGGTTCGAGGGGTTAAACCAGTAAATTAATTCTTGAGTCGCTTGTACGATTCGGAGACACTTCGGCGGCAGACGACAAAGTGGCCTCCGCCTTGAATCGGGCTTCCATGGCTTCTTGCCTTTCCTTCAAATCATAAAAGGAATGTTGTTGGTTCTCACGGGAGGAATCGCGATGCGAAATCTGTACTTTTGACAGGTCGATTCCATTTTCCTGGAGAAGGTCCAGCAGTTGATCTTTTTCGCGATTGAGCAGTTCGCTGGTGATGACTTCCGAGGCTTCGATGCTGGCCGTAAGTTCACCGTCTTCCTCGACCACAGCGATTCTCAACTGCCCTAACTCTTCTGGATGGATCTGCAACTTGATTTCACGGCGATGATCGGCTGAATGATCCAGATCGGCAACGGATCGCACGATCTCGCGGATGACAGGCCCGTCATTGATTCGCGCCTCGTTGAGTCCACTGCTGAAAGCTTCCAACTCAATGGCAGACATCGGTTCGATCTCGGGTGACTCCGCAGGTGCCGGAGCCGCCCAAGGTGTACTTTGAGATTGATCATTACGCCACCCATCGATCGGCTCGGCAGAGATTGGCTCGGCAGAACTTTTATCCGCATGGACGGACCGCAGATATTCTGTCCCAGACGGTTCCATCATTTCCGGCGCCGCTTCGGACGGCAGCAAGAGATCGGCTGAATCAACGGTGGAATCGGCTGCAATCGGCTCTCCTTCAGCCATCGCCTCTCTGCCAGCCATCTTCGCTTTGATCTGCCGTGCGGAAGCAGGACCAGCTTCAGCAGTTCTGAATTCAGTCGGCTCGATCGATGGTTCTGTCGCGTGGTTTAGTGGTTGTGACGGCGCCGCAACCGGCGGTAGGGTATTTACAGATTCTGGAGAAGCGGTTTGCTGCCATCGCTGTGTCCGATGACTTGCAGGAACGGTGGAGTGTCCTGCCTTCGAGTTTGACACAAAGTCTGGCTCAGCGTCCGAGGATGCCTGGCCCCCCATCATGGGACTCTCGTCTGCTTCCATAGGCCCCCCATCGGCGATAAGAGCAGCTGCGGATTCACTCGGCAGCAACACCGCCGCAATTGCCAAGTTTACCGCCCGAGCATCGTCACCTGGCTGGTGAGGGGGCATCGGAGTCTCGAAGGAGATCAACTCTCCCAGAACCGACTCAAAAGAAACATCCGCCGACAACGAAGCACCGTCCTCAGACGTGGAGCCGTCTGGGACTGAAAAAGAGGAATCCGTTACCGAGGGTATATACAATTTCATGGGTACGCAACCGCTGAGTCAAACTGGCGTCCTGAATCCAGTTCGGTTGGATGAGTGGCCCTCATGGCAACCCATCGATTGGTCTTGTTGCCTCCGGCGGTGCGGGATTCGCCGGTCAGTGGAAACTGAAAGCAACTTGCTCCAGCTTAAAAGCAATGAGCGTGCCAACCACAAAAATTATTTATCGGCCGCAAGAAATTGAAATCCCCAACGAGGCACTGAAAAAAGCAAGCACTCGCAGTTTACTGGCAAGATAGCAGGGCGGATCGAGTAGGAAAGTTTTTCCTCAGCGCGGAAAAGTTTTCGCGGCCGGACGCAGACGTTATCCGCAAGCCGAAGCCGACCGCCCATCATTTGCAGTTACCAAATGAAGCCGAAAAATTCATGATGGAAACTGGAGATTCGAGTTAGGGTCGGCGCAGGCGCGACGGTAGGGTGCAGTATCCAAAATAAGCTGCCTACCCCAAACCAGCATGCAGACCGATGGCCGTCGCGCCTTGGGGGCCGATTAAGCGATTTCTGTGTTGCAGACTATTTCCGGCGGCCCCCTACGGCTTGCGGCTAAACATTTCAAGTCATATGCTCGCTTGGTTAAGCCGCCTTATAGACTCGCAATTTATTTCGCAACGTCCGCGCAGTCACCCCCAACTCGGCGGCGGCAGCGGTTTTATTACCGCGATGTTTGTCCAGACAAGTCAAAATCATCTGCTTCTCGGCATCTTCTAGTTGCAGCGGCGCAGCGTCCTGTTCAAAACCGGCATCATCAAAAAAAGACAAATCGATACCATCAATCAGATCAGCCCCACATTCGATACAGGCCGCCTGAATCATGTTGCGCAGTTGGCGAACATTGCCCGGCCAGGAGTAGGACACCAGGCGATCCATCGCGTCTCGGGTGAACCCCTTAATGGGCTGGCCTGATTCGTGCTGAAATTGCTTCAGGAAGTAGTGGGCCAGCAGGGGAATATCTTCGGGTCGCTTGCGCAGCGGGGGAATCTCAATTCTCAAAACATTCAAGCGATAATATAAATCCAGTCGAAAGGCACCGTCAGCAATTTCAGTCGGAATGTGACGATTGGAGGTCGCTACGATGCGAACATCAATTTTCTCGGGCTGGTTGCTGCCAAGACGTTGAACCTCCTGCTCCTCGATCGCGCGCAGTAGTTTCGCCTGAACACTCAGCGGGATTTCGGTCACCTCATCGAGCAAAATGGTTCCCCGATGGGCAAACTGAAAATGACCGACCCGCTGATGAAACGCCCCCGTAAACGCGCCTCGCTCGTGCCCAAAGAGTTCGCTCTCAACCAGCAACTCCGGCAGCGCAGCGCAGTTGACGGCAACAAAATTCTTGTCCGCCCGAGGGCTCTCGGCGTGAATCAACCGGCTCAATCGCTCCTTGCCCGTACCACTCTCGCCTGTGACCAGCACCGTGGCGGAGCTTCGAGCGTATCGTTTGGCCTTGGCGACCAGATCGATCATCAAGGGAGATTGAAAATCACAAATACTTGCCATACGCATTTTTCATTTGGACGGCACGGACGCCCTCGTTGATTTTTGGCAATAAGACGGAGCGAGCATTGAGGGCTCGCTGCTCAAGCTGATTCAATTTCATCAACAGCGATTGCATGGAACGGGACAGCCCATGGGTTGCTTGCGAAACGGCTTCCGAGGCATGCTCGCGACTGGCCCGGTAGGCTTGACGAATCGGCTGACTCTCGCTGTCCAGCTTGGCGAAACTCTCCGTTTCTGTTTGCAACTTCAACGAGGCTGCTTCCAGTTCTTCGGCACTCAATGGATTGACGAGCAACTGATGCGCGGTCTGATTGGCCGCTTCGTACCGCTGGTGCATTTCCTGCAGCAAGTTCAAAACCTGCTGTTCAAGCAAATCGTCGGTCATTGTGAAGTCTCCATCGGTTCAAAAGGTTGCAACTCGCTGGCAAGCTGGTCGATCTCACTCTGAATTTTCTTTCGGCGCGTCAAGTGATCGAGGTACCACTTCGAATGATCGGCCGGATAGGACCTGGCCCTCGACGAACTCACATCGCGATAGAGCCGTTCAGCTTTGGCCCATTCGTGCCGAACACGATAGCAATTTGCAGCGAGACACCGCAGCCAGTCGCGGTCAATGGCGCCCGATTCATCGTTCAACAATGCCTCATAGCATTTCAGTGCCTGAGCATAATGTTGGGTCATGAACAGGCTGTTGGCCAGCTCGAGCGAATTGACGGGAGACGAGATCACAGGTACTCCCTGAAAGGCTTTCGAAGCATCCGATTCCGTGGCGGGAGTTGGGTTCAATTCATCTGGCCCACTCGCACTTTCTCCCGGCACCCTCGGGACTGCGGGAACTCCACTTCCGTCGCCCCGGTCCGGCAGGTGCAGCACATCCATCATCGGACTGGGGGCTTCCTTGTTGCCCGTCGATGACTCCATTGATGACGATGAACCATTTTCCAGTTCAGCAAGCGCCTGTTTGCGGGCCATCACCTCCTTGATCAGGTCAATCCGATCATAAATCGCCCTGACACGAAACTCTTCCAATTGGCTTTTCGACTCGGACGGCGCCGCGGCCTCTTCGACACCCGGTTTGTCCAGCGAGCGAGTTGGCTGGGACGCCTTGATGATCGGGTTGGGTGGATTGCCCGTTTGCGCAACGGCAATGCTGGTCCAGAGAAGCAAACCCAGCGTCAACAGGATGCGGACTGACGCGGGCCTGTCGACAGTCACCATGGTTGCCTTGGGTATCATCATCGGTGTTCCTTCACTCATCGCAAACCTGTTTCCTTTTTCGTCACCGGTATCATTCCTGCAAAACAAATCGCAGCGGAATGATGCTGCCCCAGTTGTCGATAGGCTCGCCCCATACACTGGAGTGCCCGTTGTTTGTCTCCTTCCACCATCTCTTGCGCAAACAATTGTTCGCAGACATTGATACACTCTTCGGCTCGACGCATATCGATGTAAATTTCGGCCAACTGCAACAAGGACCGCCGAGACCAGGTATCGGGCTCTTCGATTTCTGCCAGAAACTCGAAAACAGAACTGGCCCGATCGGTTTCACCCGAAAAATAAAGCTGAACCGCCAGTTCAAATAGAAACTGACGGCGCCAGGCGGTGAGGGTGGTACTATCGGCGGCCAACGTCAACATCTCGATCGTCTTGTCCCGGAACCCCAATTCCAGCCAGGCTTTGGAGGCGATGTAAATATCCAGAAAGTTTTCGAATTGATGATCCGAGATCGCAGCAACCGTCGTCAACAGCCGATTCGACTCGGTATTCAAATTATGCTTGTCCGTCATGCCGAGATAGCGGGCCAGACTGGCGATCATCGCCGCCGTTGATTCGAGCGAACTGCCCTCGAACACCAGCCGATGATCGTACAGCACCCGATTGGCACTCAGCGGCTGGTTCGAGATGATGTAGCCGCGAGAGAGCGTCAACGCCGCCAGTCGTCGCTGATCGTCCAGCCGCGTCAACGACAACGATCGCCCTGCCGCCTTGATCGACTCGGAGATCTGGTTCGCTTCGAGATAGAGCTGTCCCACCAGCCAGTACGCCGTGGATTGCAATTCGTGGAGCTGTGACTGGTCGATGGCGGAATAAAAATACTTGATGGCCGACTCATTTCGGCCCAGCCGCATTTCAACCTTGCCGAGATTGAAAAATGCTTTCGCCAAGATTTCTTCCTTGGGATTTTGCCGAAGCAGTTCCTGATAGTAGTTGGACGCCCGATCCAGATCGCCTTCGATGAAACGAAGTCCTGCTTGCGACATCAGCGCCGCCGTTACGCGATGATCGCCGGGGAAGCGAAGTAAAAAGCGACGATAAACCCGCTCCATGGCAAGCGGAAAGTAATGTTGGGCCAATTCACTGCTTTCGGCCAGCGACTGCAGGTGAATGCCCTGTTCATCCTGAAACCAAATCACCCCCAACGGTATCAGAATGCTGTCCAGGATAATCCCCACCGAGGTGTTGCGGGCGCGAATCGATTTGGATCGTGCTGCAATCAGTGCCTGGGCTTCGTGACTGGCCAGCAAATCGCCCTCACATGCTACCACCAGTTGCTTCAGAAGTTCCGTAACCGGCACGAGCGGAGAATCCACATCGACGGTGATCATGTCCAGTGAATCGCTGGTTCGCTGAACCACCGAAATTTGGGGGTGATCCGGTGCGTCACTGATTCGGTCCGCAATTTCAACGGACTCCTCTTCCTCAGCCTGTTTGCCGGCGGCTTGCTCTTCAACCGGATTACCCATCCGCCTTCTCAGTCGGCGACTGTTGGCCGCTTCGGTTTCGAGTGGCAGATTGACTAACTCCAACAGCTCATCCACCGAAGGTCGGGCCGTATGAAATACGACTCCATCCGATTTTCGGGGATCGAAATGGTATTTGGCGAGTACGATTTCCTGGAGTGCCTGGCCAAGCTGATAGTTAATTTGGGCTCGTAGCGAATTTGGCATTTCATCCTGGCGGGCCGATTCCAGATAGAGTTCGTACAACAGCACCAAGGCTTCGTTGGCGTTGTTTCGTCCCATCCAAGTCCGGCTCATTCCGGACATTGCCACCCAACGGTGAATGGGGGCCGGACGATTCTCCAGCACACGACGGTAATATTCTGAAGCCGCCTTAAAATTACTGTTAAATTCTTCACATAAAGCGAATTTTAGCAACAGTTCGTTGGTAGTGCGGCCCAGCGCCTGTTCGGCTTGTTGGTATCGCCTGACCGCTTGGGAAAAATTTTGGATTTTGAGATAGGAGTCGCCTTGCTGCTCTAAAACTCCACCATCTGCAGTTCGGTTGCCAGTGTCGAAACTGGCAAGTCTCCCAGATACCCGATCTTTGCCAGCCGATTGGGTAGGGATATCGAGGTCCTCCGTATTGACCGGCGAGGCCCCCGAATCATGGGGCGCAGAATGCTGCGGCAACTTGCTGTCATGCTGTCTTGACTTGATGTCAGACAGCAGCAAGTAGCTCAGTCCCACGATCACGCCAACGGCGAAAAAAGTGGAAACCATCCAGTATTCCGCTTTGAACATAGGGATCGAACGACAAATTTCGGCAAGTCATAGGCATGATTGTTTGCACAATCGGAAAAGTCTTCCTTATCAATACAGCCATCGGCGGGAAACGCAAGATCGCTTTAAGAATTTTCCGCAAGTCTGGCGAATCGGGTTCGATTACATAGTTGTCAGAACAATCGCGAAAGGAAAACCATGGAAATTTCAAAACATGGAAAACACCTGAATTCTCTCCAGCCTCACATTCATCCAGCCACGCCCGCAGGCGTTCAGGCCGGTGAATCGCGGGCCAGTGGAGAAGTCAAACGAACCGATGGGGTTACTTCCCAGCGGTTGATTGATCGATTGCAAGATAATGCCGAAGTTCGCGACCGGCAGTTAGCTGAGATTCAGGCCAGATATTTGGCGGGCGAGTATTCGACTCGAGCCGCACATTTGAAAGCCGCCGAGCAGATACTTGGTCTGTGATGTTTCAGCTCTCTGGCGAGCAAGTCTGAGCGTAATTCAGGATCAGCAAGGATGCTGATCTGAAACTGTAAGGACACAACCGTTTAATTAACTCTTTTGTCTAAGTTTCGGAGATCCATTCCATGCTAGGTCTAGTCAACAATCCAGGCGCCCTCAATGCCCAACACAATCTGGGACGCGTCAACAACCAACTGAACACCTCGATCGAACGTCTGTCATCCGGTTTGCGAGTCAACCGCGGTGCCGACGGTCCTGCCGCGCTCGTCATTTCGGAAAAGCAACGCGCTCAGATTTCCGGTCTGCGTACCGCGATCGACAACACTGAAAAGGCTGTCGCGGTCGTCCAAACGGCCGAAGGTGCCTTGTCTGAAATCAACAGCCTGCTCGTCAAAATTCGAAGCCTGGCTATTGATTCTGCCAATACCGGTGTGAACGATGAAACCGCGTTGGCCGCCAACCAGGCTGAAATTTCAAATGCTCTGGATACCATCAACCGAATTGCCAACAATACTCAATTCGGTAACAAAAAGCTGCTCGACGGAACCTCCGGAGTCAATGGCGTTGCCAGCGACGCCGATGTGACGTTTATGAAAGCCACGTCCGAAACGATGGCGGGCAACTATGCCCTCGCAGTTACCACGATGGGCGAACAAGCCCATGCAACCGCCGGTACCGCACAGACCGCAGCGCTGGCCAACGACGAAATCGTCAGCATCAACGGTGTCTCGATCACCTTGAGTGCCGGTTTGAGCCGTACACAAGTTCAAGCCCGAATCAATGAGTTCAGCAGCCAAACCGGTGTGATCGCCGAAGAAGGCGCTGGCAACGCTACCCGCTTGCGAACCACGCAATGGGGTTCGGCCGCCAAGCTGGACGTCATCTCCAATCAGGCCGCAGCAGCAGACAGCTCCGGATTTGGAAACGCTTTGGTGAGCGATACGGGTGTGGACGTGGTTGCCACCGTTGACGGCACTTCATTCACAGGCGTTGGAAACGTGTTGACCGCCAACTCGGGCGCGGCCAAAGGCTTGAAAGTCCAATTCGCCGCAGATCCGAGCAATGCGTTTCAAACCGTCACCGGTGCTCAAGGCAACATGACCGTGACCAACAATGCGTTGGTTTTCCAGATCGGTGCCAACCAGCATCAAACGGCTGAAATCGCCATTGATAGTGTGCGGGCAGCCGGTTTGGGTGTCGGCGTCTCGGGCAACCAATTTGCATCACTCAATGACATCGAAGTCACATCGGCCGGCAAAGCCCAAGACACGCTGGCCATTGTCGATGCCGCGATTGACGAAATCTCCAACCTGCGAGGCACGCTGGGAGCTTTCCAAGGCAACACCCTGGAATCGATCGCCAGCAACATGCGAACCACGCTGGAAAATACGGTCAATGCTGAATCGGTTATTCGCGATACCGACTTTGCAACTGAGATCTCCAACTTCACCAACGCACAAGTGCTGGTGCAAGCGGGAACATCCGTCTTGTCAAGTGCGAACCAGTCTTCACAGTTGATCCTTTCACTCCTTCGATAAACTTTGAAGCTCCTCTTCTCTGAAGTTGGAGGCTAGACACCGCCAACCGTTCGCCAACAAACGACGGGGGAGATCGCCGAAAGGCACTCCCCCTCGTTTTATTTTTATTTTAACTGAGGCCTTTCCTCCAAAACATCATGCTATCCATAGACGGACTTGTCAGTGGCCTCAACACTGAATCCATTATCAACAGCCTGATTTCGCTTCAGAACAAAAGGATTGAACCGTTCAATCAGCGGAAAGCCCAGATTCAGGTCAAACAGCAATCGCTACAAGGCGTCGAAGCCCGATTGCACAGCTTCCGGACCAAACTCAGCCAACTCAATCGTCCCGGCAGCAATCTGTTCAGCTCCCATCAAGTCACATCCAGCCACGAAGATATTCTCAAGGCCACCGCCAACGACCAGGCGATCGAAGGCTCCTACACCTTGCGGGTCAACTCGCTGGCCACCGCCCATCAGATCGGCTCCAATGGTCTTACCGGCGCCAGTCAGGAAATCACCACGGGAACCATCTCGTTTCAAGTAGGTGAACGTCCTCCCACCGAAATCACCATCGACGAAACTAACAACTCAGTCGCCGGTCTGGTCCAGGCCATCAATGCTCAGTCGTCCGACGTTTCAGCAATCATTGTCAACGATCCATCGAGCGGAACCAGCCGAATCGTTTTGACCGCCAAACGAACGGGTGAATCCAACACGATCAACGTCCTCAACAACCTTCAGGAAGTGGACGGAATCGCTCGACCCGATTTTTCCGGCGCTGCGATTCAGGAAGCTCGCGATGCCGAGATTCAGTTCGGCTCTGGACCGGGGGCCATCATCTCAAAATTTCAGTCCAACGTCGTCGACGGCTTGATCGATGGCGTCACGCTCCATTTGGCATCCGCCAACCCGGGTCAGGAAGTTCGTGTCACGACGACCCGCGACACGAAACCGGCGGAACAGGCGATCAAGGAGTTCGTGGATGAATTCAACAACCTGATGTCATTCATCAACGAGCAGTCCAAGTTTGATACCGCCACTCAAACGGCCAATCCACTGTTGGGAAATCGAAATGTTTCCGACCTCAAGAATCAGCTTCTGTCGATGGTCACGGAAGCCGTTCCCGGCATGTCAGGAGGTTTGAATCGCCTTTCGCAAATCGGAATCGCGATTGATGGCACCGGGAAACTCAACCTGGACTCAGCCAAACTCAATCAAGCCTTGTCCGGCGACTTAACTGGCATCGTTCCCTCAGATATTGAGCGACTGTTCGGCATGAGTGGTGTCAGCTCCCATTCGGGAATTGAATTTTTTTCCGGCAGTTCTCGAACTCAGGCGTCTCAGACTCCGATTCAGGTCGATATTCTGCAAGCCGCCGAGCAAGCCACCCTCTCCGCCGCATCCGCACTTGCGGGCGGCCCGATTGTCATCGACTCCAGTAACCACCAGTTCCGTGTCACCCTCGACGGGCTCCAGAGTGAAGAATTATCGCTGACGGCAGGCTCGTACACTCAAGCCGAGCTGGCCGCCCATCTCCAGTCCGTCATCAACGCATCTGCGACCTTGGGTTCCCGAGAAGTTTCGGTCACCGTCGAGGGGGGACACCTGCAAGTCACATCACATTCTTATGGAAGTGCTTCGACCGTCTCTGGATTTACCGGTTCGGCCATCGAAATACTCGGTTTCTCCGGAGAGGAACAGGGCGTCGGAAAAGACGTGGCAGGTTCGTTCATCGTCAACGGCGTGGTTGAGCAAGCGGTTGGCACAGGGCGCCTGCTGATCGGCAACAGCAACAACCCTCACACCGCCGACTTGCAGGTTCGCGTCACATTGTCACCCCATCAGGTGGGTGATGGTCCTGAAGGCAGTCTGACCGTTACGCATGGCGCAACCTTCCGGGTTGATGCGCTATTGAACGCATTTTTGGATTCTGAAGGTGGTACGATGTCCACACTCAACAATGAATTCAAACAACAGATCGAGTCGATGGATAAATCGATCCAGCGAATCCAGGATATTACGGAGTCGAAACGTCAGTATCTGGTCAAGCAATTTGCCACGCTGGAGCGAACGTTAAGTTCGCTTCAGGCAACCGCCTCGATTGTCAGTTCGCAACTGGCCCAGATCCAATAACCGCTTCCCATGATCCCCATGTCATCCCCCCCCTCCTACGCCTTTCGCTCCCAGCTCCAGGGCTGGACCCGAATCGACATGCTGTTGGAACTGTATGATCGTGCGATCTTGGCCACACGGGCGGCCGAAGAAGCGAAATTAACGGATCGCCACCAATTTGCCGAAAACTTTCTGGAAGCCCAGAAGTACATTCTGGCAATCCAGAGCGGCTTGAATCCGGACGACCATGAAATTGCCATGAATATTTCTCGGCTGCTTCATTTCGCTTCGACGCAGCTTGCCAGTCACCAGTTCGCGGCCGCGATCGACGTTTTGCAATCGCTGCGTAGTGGTTTTGAAGCCATCCGCGAGGAAGCAACCCAACTCGAACAGGAGGGCGTTATTCCTCCGATCAACTTGACATCCGGATTCAACGCACTCGCCTAGCATCATCGATCTCCGTTCAACATTGAATTTACGACAAGGTGGTCTCCATTGAACACAACCCTCATCCGACAGCAAAAAACCATCGAACAGTTTGCCACGTCAAAGCGGATGCAGACTCTGCCCGAAGTAGCCGTCCGGTTGCTCAAGATCGCGCAACAGGCGGATCCCGATTTTAATGAGCTATCCCGGATCATTCGTTCGGATCCGGTCATCAGCGGTCGCGTGTTGAAAACCGTCAATTCTGCGATCTACGGATTTCGGCACCGGATCGAGAGCATTGAGGAAGCGATTCCCAAAATCGGGCTGACGATGCTGCGAACGATTATCTTGGGATTTCATATTGCCGGTCAGGAAATTTCTGAAAGTGGACTGAAGCCGGTTCTGCAGTCCCATTGGCGGAGTTCCATTACACAGGCCGCCATCGCCGGGCTGATCGGCGAACGAATCGCGCGCGGAAAGGCAGATTCGTTCTTTCTGGCTGCGATGCTGCAGGACATCGGGATTCTGGCCATGCTGGCCGAAGCCCCCGAAGAATATGTCAACCACGTTCTGGATCGAGCCAAGTTTCCGGAAGTCGTTTCCGCAGAAAAAAGTTACTTTGGATTCAGCCACGTCGACGTCACCAACGCCATTCTGGATCAATGGGGATTATTGGATTGCTTCGGCAACGCGATCGCACACCACCACAACCGGATCGTTCCACCGGACTCATCGAAGAACACCCAACTGGCGGCTGTCCTGCAGGCGTCCAACATGGGGGCCGAAATGTTGTTCTCGACCCGCAATTCGGCGTTGCGTTTACCGGCGGCCGTCTTGCAATGGGCGGACTTTCTCAGCAGCCGACTGGGTATCAACGAAACCACGGCCACCAGTATCCTGGAAGAAGTTCCCTCGCGTGTCAACGAACAGTGCGCCCTGTTTTCGTTCGACATCGGCAGTCAGGTCTGCCCCGAACAAGTCATCACGGAGGCCAAGGAGTTGTTGCTTGAGATCGCTCTGAATCAACAACTGGAAGTCGTTAAAACGAATCAGTCCCGCAAATTCAATCTGCATGAAGACCTGGTTTACAAGGACAGCCTGAGCGGACTTCACAATCGTCGGTTCATGAATGACAAGATGTTCGAGTGGTTTGAAGCATGCACCCGGAACAATCAACCGGCGGCTGCGATTTTCATCGACATCGACAAGTTCAAATCCATCAACGATCGGTTTGGTCATGCCATTGGCGATCACGCGATCCAGCAAACGGCCGACTGGCTGAAAAAATCGATTCGCAGCCAAGACATTCTCATCCGTTTGGGCGGAGACGAATTTGTCATCTTTTTTCAGAACGTCCCTCAATCCGCATTCGAACAAATTGTGGAGCGGATGGGCAGCACCCGTCTGGAAATCGACACTCGCGACGAGGAGCCTCTGATCCTCTCGTTCAGCATCGGAGGAATCTATCTCCCCGTCAATCATGGAACGGTACTCGACCCGAACTGGCTGATCGATCAGGCCGATCAAGCCATGTACAAGGCCAAACGCAATGGGGGCGGGCAGGGTGACATTCGAATTCATGAAGTCAGCGACAACCCTTCGGGTGTTTAAGAGTTCTTGTGGATCCGGACGATACGCAACCCCCGAAACCACCTATTGAAGAGGTATCCGGACCGCGCCGAGTCCTCTATTTGGGCTTGGCGGGTTTCTTTTTCGTCCTGGCCGTACTCGGAGTGATGCTGCCCGTGCTGCCCTGCACTCCCTTCCTGTTGTTGACCAGTTACTTCCTCGTCCGTTGCTCGCAACGATTGAATCATCGGCTGCTGGAATCCCGATTATTTGGCCCCCTTCTGCGCGAATGGCAGCACCACCGGCGAGTCCAGCCCCACATCAAAATCTCGGCCATCGTGATTATGGTGCTGTCGGTTGCCGCCACGCTCTACCTGACCGATTTTCCTTTGGTAGTTCAAGTGGCCGTCATGGTACTGGCGGTGATTGGCCTGTATGTCATTACTAACCTTCCGTCAAAATGACGCACCTCTTTGTGGGCTTAATCACATCGACTTCACTTGTGATTCGAGAACGTACAAGTACAATCAAGGTTCGATATTGATTATTGATCCTCAATCATGGCGTGCTGCAGAGGGCGCGCAAAAAGCGATATTGTCATCGCCAGAATCAATTTTCCTAGCTCAGCCAGCCAGCCAACGCGACTGCTTCTAACGGGACGAAGGTTGCTCGATACGATGGTGAAGCCCCTCGCTTCCAAGTTGTTATCCAGCAGAAATCAACGTCTTCCTGAGGCCCTCGCACTCTTATTTAGTCAGCCCGCTTGAGTCGCCTGCATCCGTATCCGATTGCAGGAATCTTCGTCAGTATTCCACTGTGACTCAACCGAGAGGAGGTATTTCTCAACCCCAAGTATTCCTGGGCTGATTCCCTGAATCGGCCTAAGTTGTCTGCTGCCTTCAAAGTGAAGGCCGACGGGCGTTTACGTTCCATTTTTCTGTGACTCCTTTTGTGGCGAATGTCGCTATGGAGTCACAACCCATTAAATCAGAATTGAAAGGCTTAAAAATAGATGTTCAAAATGAAATTTGCTGCCATCAAGGCACTTGTATTACTGGCGCTCGTCACGATGAACCACCGGGTGGTGGCGGATGTGATTGCCCCGACGGAAGACGTCATGACGTCCAGTTTCTTTTTTGCCCCGAACACGGTGCGGGGATATGTCGGTACGGGCGCTCCCGGTGAAGAAAATCGACCTACTTTCCGCGTCTCTACAGACGGAGCGTTTGGGCTGCCCGGCGCGGAGACAATCTACCTACAGTTTTCTGCGGCGGATTTCACCAGCTACACCCAACCGGTCGCCAAGGCTGTATTAACCATGACCAGCACTCCAGGTGGACAAGGAGCAGATGCTTCATCGGACAATCCGTTCCTGGTATCGGCTCACGGCGTCAATTCGAATCCGTTTACGTCCATCATTGACGATACGAATCCTGGCGGCTCGATGAGTTGGTTCACCTTCTACAACAACGAGATTCTCGATGCTGCTCCTGACGCAAGTACGGTGGTTGCGGGATTTGGTGCGATTGAATTCAATGTGACTTCATTGGTCAATAGTTGGATATCCGGCGCAAATGATCATTTCTATATGGCATTGACGGGCAAGAACGACACTTCGGGTGATCAATTCCTGCACGGATTCCTGAACAACAGCAACCTTGGGATTAGTAACCTGGGAGTCACCTACCTGACCGTTACAGCGGTTCCTGAACCAGGGTCCTGGACGGTATTGCTGTCCATCGGCAGTGTCATCGCTGCTCGGAGACGACGTACGGACATCAACGCCTGACAGCCTGACAAGTGGTTTGCTACTGAATTCTCATCTAAACGGGGCCGTTAAAATGACGGCCCCGTTCTATTTCTTAAGGACGTAGGGTCGCGAGAAGGTAGCCCGCTATCTCGATGCCTTGATCTGCAGAATCACGCTTTTCCAGTCAACACCTGGAACTTCGTATTCTGCGACGACCCGTAAATCGCATCGCTTGAACAATCCCATTTCGTCGGCCCGGCGTTTCTCTTCCACCCAGTTGGGACCTTTGATCGCCAGCAACCTGCCAACCGCAGGCCACACGGGCTTGAACCACTGACCCAGTTTGTACAACGGACCTACCGCGCGGGCGGTGGTGTAGTCGAAACGAAAGTCCTCCAGCAGTTTTTCGGCGCGAGCCTGATAGATTTCAAGATCCAAATCGAGCTTCTCGGCGATCGTGTTCAGCGCCTGAGCCTTCTTGCCGACCGAATCGGTCAACGTGACTTTCAGATCAGGCCTTAAAATCGCCAGCACCATGCCTGGGACTCCTCCCCCCGAGCCCACGTCGAGTACGCTCGTTCGAGTCGCAATGAGTTTGGATAACTCGATCGTATCGAGCAGATCACGAGTGACAAATTTTTCGAAATCGGTATGCCGCGTCAGGTTGTGGACTTCGTTGAGCTCCCACAGGTGTTCGCAATAGTGCTTTAATTTCGGATAGACGTTGTCATCAACCGTGAGTTGGTACTGATGGATCGTTTGTTTCAATGAAGCCATAAAGGAGTCTGGCAGGTAGTGGTTAGTTTTAGGCGACCGGCAGATAAAAACGTACCGTAGTGTAGGCGAGTCGCTCCGCGACTCGCAACCGAGCGCAATACTGCTTCGGTAAACTTTTATCTGCCGGTCGCCTTACAGGGCGATAGGTTGCCACAGAATCAGTTCGGTGGCAAGCAAAAGCAAGGCTGACAGGATACCAGATCGGCAGAGAGATGTGAGCTTTTTGGGAAACTTCCCTCCCCCTTTTTCCTGAAACGCCCATTTCGGATACCATGGGAGGCTGCTAATTCAACCCACTCAACTCGGAAAAAATATGGACTCGCTACTCACCGATCTTGCTCAATATGTTCACTCTTACGAAATCTCCAGCGACCTGGCGTACGAAACAGCCAGACATTGCTTGAAAGACAGTTTGGCATGCGGCTTTTTGGCGCTGGGCTATCCCCAATGCCGAAAAATGCTCGGCCCGGTCGTGCCCGGCGCTACGTTCGAAGGCGGTTGCCGAGTCCCCGGCACAAATCTGGAGCTGGATCCGGTTAAAGCGGCGTTTGATATCGGCACGCTGGTTCGCTGGCTCGATTTCAACGATACCTGGTTGGCTGCTGAATGGGGGCATCCGTCGGACAACCTCGGCGCGATCCTGGCGGTTGCCGATTACCAGAACCGAGTCGCTCGAGTTGACTTGACCGTTCGCGATGTGTTAACCGCAATGATCAAGGCGCATGAGATTCAGGGAATTCTGGCACTCAATAATTCATTCAATCGCGTTGGACTCGATCACGTACTGCTGGTACGCATTGCCAGTACTGCGGTGGCCGCGAAAGGGCTGGGCTGTGATTTTGATCAAACGGTCAACGCCATTTCCAACGCCTGGATCGACGGCGGAGCGCTTCGCACCTATCGTCACGCTCCGAACACGGGCTCGCGAAAAAGTTGGGCTGCCGGAGATGCCACCAGTAGAGCGGTACGGTTGGCGCTGATCGCGCGAAACGGAGAAATGGGCTATGCATCCGCATTGTCAGCCCCGAAATGGGGTTTTCAGGATGTGTTGTTCGGCAGTAATCCAGTCACTTTGGCTCGCCCACTCGGCAGCTATGTGATGGAAAACGTGCTGTTCAAGATTTCTTTTCCAGCAGAGTTCCATGCCCAAACCGCCGTCGAATGCGCGATCGCGCTGCATCCTCAGTTGCGGGAACGTTTTGACGAGATTGAACGAATTGAAATGGAAACGCAGGAACCCGCGATTCGGATCATCGACAAACAAGGTCCACTGAAAAATTTTGCGGACCGGGATCACTGTCTTCAGTACATGGCCGCCGTTGGATTGATCTTTGGCCGCTTGAACGCTAAACATTACACCGATGAAGTGGCCGCAGATCCGCAAATCGACCGCCTGCGCAGCAAAATGGTGGTCAGGGAAAATCCGACTTATACGAAAGAATATTACGATCTTGACAAACGGGCGATCGGCAACAGCATCCAGGTGTTCTTCAGCGATGGATCAAAAACGGAAAAGATCGAATGCCATTATCCTGTGGGCCATCGCTTCCGCCGCGAGGAGGGAATCCCATTGCTCGAAGAGAAGTTTGTCAACAGCTTGAGTGGTGTATTTGACTTCGATCAGATCGAGGAAATCGTGTCCTGTTTCGAAAATCCTGACCTGGACGATATGCCGGTCAGCCAGTTCATGGAAACGTTCGTCACGCCAGAAGAACCCCTCAGCTCAATGCTGGCCTAGACGTCACGCTTCCCGAGGGTCGTCGCTCACGATGAGCGGAGTTCCGCGTGTCGGGTGGTCGATGACCAGTACGGGTTGACCGTAAACCGACTCGATGGTTTCTTGCTGAAGCACCTCGCGTGGCGTGCCATCGGCTACTACGCGGCCGTGCGACAACATCACCATGCGGTGCGCGTAGGCGGCCGCCAGGTTCAGATCGTGCAGCACCGCGATCACGCAAGCATCCGCATCCGCCAGCCTCCTCAGACCTCGGAGCAGCTTTTCTTGATGATACAAATCAAGTGCAGCGGTGGGTTCATCCAGTAGAATCACGGGCGTGTCCTGCGCAAGGACGCGCGCGAATGCCGTCCTCGAAGCCTCGCCTCCCGAGAGCGTCTGTATGTTGCGGCTTTCGAACTCGGTGACGTCTGCCTGAACCATCGCTTCGACGACCAGACGGTCATCCACTTCAGGGGCTGGAGGGTGCGGCAATCGTCCCATCGCCACGACTTCACGGACACTGAAGGCAAATCGCACCGCATGGTCTTGTGTCAGCACGGCACGAACGCGTGCCAGCGGCTTTGTTTTCCAATCCTGGAGTGTCGTTCCCGCCAACGTAACGTGCGCCCTACAACCCGCAAGATCACCAGCCAACGCCGCGACCAGCGTCGACTTGCCCGCACCGTTGGGGCCGACCAGCACATTGAGTGTTCCTCGCGCAAAACGAAGGCTGATCGCATCCAGAATCGTCTTGCCATCCATTCGAACGGTTGCGTTTTCGATCGTCAACATGTTGTTTCTAACGTTATCCCTTCGGCCTAGCGTACGCCTGCCCGTTGCCGCTGCATGATCATCCACAGAAAAAAAGGAGCACCGAGTGCGGACAAGAACAGTCCCAACGGAATCTCTGAAGGAGGATTCAAACTTCGCGCCGCAGTGTCAGCAACGACCACCAACAATCCGCCCGTGATACCCGACAGGGGCAACAGCCAACGGTGCCCTGGACCGGCCAGCAAACGCGCGAAATGCGGTACCACCAGGCCGACAAAGCCGACCGAACCGGCAAAGGCGACTGCCGAACCGACCAGCAGCGCACAAACCGCAACTAACCCCGCGCGGGTACGCGACACATCGAGACCGAGATGCCGAGCCTGACGTTCTCCCAACGCGAGCATATCCAAGGGAGTTGCCAAGGACCGGAGGGCAATGGCCCCCACGATAAATGCTGGTACGGCAGCAACCAGTACGCTCCAACTGGTGTGCGCCAGGGAGCCCATTTGCCAGAATACCAACGATTGCAATTCGCGGTCATCGGCGGTGTATGTAAATAGGCCGATACCGGAAGAGCAGGCCGCACCGATCGCGATTCCAACGAGCAGCAAAGTGGCCGTTCCAGATTCGCGTCCAGCATGTGCCAGCAGATAGATCAGTGTCGTCGCCAATCCTCCTCCAACGAAGGCAGCCAGCGGAATGGTCCACTGACCCAAAGCGTTGATGCCAAGCACGATCGCCGTGACCGCCCCGAGCGCCGCGCCGTTGGTCACACCAATGATTCCAGGATCCGCGAGCGGGTTGCCAAAGAGTCCTTGTAATCCCGCTCCGGCCATGGCCAGCGACGCTCCCACCAATACGGCCAGCAAGGCGCGCGGAACTCGCAAGTTCCATACCACGGAAATGTCCCGCTGGGTCAAACTACCGATATCGACGAAACCAAATTTTGCGGCGAAAACGTGCAGTACCGTCCCTGGAGCGATCTTCAGCGGTCCCACGGCAAACGAGAGTACGATGACGACGACCAGCAAGATCGACATCCCGATCACGAGCAGCCTACCGTTGCGACGATGCACGGCAAGCCCCACCGAGGTGGACATCGCATCGACGACACCCCGGCTCATGGGCTCGGTTCGGTAGCGAGTTCCGACAAGGCTTCGGCCAAGGCAATGGCACCGGTTCCACAAGAAATGCTGGTGACCTTGAGTTGTAAATCAGGCATCACCCAAACTCGGTTGGCAACGCCCGCAGGAGTGTCTTTTAACGAAGGGTACGCTTTCCACAGTCCATTCTCACCTCCGAAGAAGTCCAGGTCATTATCGCTCACCAAGATGACCTCCGGGGCGGTCCCTACAACGCCTTCGTTGCTCAATTGTGAATAATTAGAAACCTTGGCCTCATCACCCACGTTGATGCCACCGGCGAGGCGGACCAACTCTGCGGCCACCGTGTCTGCTCCCGCTACCGTTGGGGCTCCTCCACCCCCGGTCGCTGAAAGTACGATCACTCGTGGCTTGCGTGCGTGTTTTGCGGCGATCGCAGTCGCTTGATCAAGCTGTTGCTGAACGAGCGCTGCCAATTGCTGTCCCTCCTGGGCGTACCCAAATACGGCGGCAATCTTACGGACCTTCTCCGGTGCAGGCTGTAGTTCATCGACAATCACCATGGCCGAACCTGCATCGCGCAGTGGCTCGGCCAACTTACCATGTCTTCGTAAACTATTGCCGACGAACAGCGTGCCTTCGAGACTGAGTATCCCCTCGATCCCCGTGGTCCGGTTGAATAGAAAATGATGCGGCGCCTGGCGACCGGCTTCGGTGATGGTACTGGTCGGAGCCGCGTAGACATGCTCGCTAAGCCCCAAGACCTCCATGACCGCAATGATATCATCGTTACCGACGATCGTTCGGCTGGTATCTGTGATTGTGACATCGACACCGTCATCCGAGCGCACCGTCACGGGCAGATTTTGGGATGCGTGGGGCATACTCGGCACCTCGGTACCGGCAACACGACGCCAATCGGCGGGAATCGAAGTGGCGGTGGCCGCCAGTGAGTCACCGCCAGATGCCGTAGAGGCATTTTCCTCTCGATCACTGGAAGGCGGCAGGGAACGAGTGCAGCCGGTAGTCATCAACACGAATACGATCCCGAGGACACCGATCAAAGCCAATTGAAAACGAATCATGAAATTATTCTGCTTTCAGCGTGATGCGGCTGATCCGGTCTCCCTTGGCGTCGTCTTCGCCCCTGGATTTGTTGACCGCGAAAATGTTCCCCTTACCATCTTCCTGGAGATGGTTCGGGAAGGAGCCACCGTCGAGGTTGGCAACCAATTCTCCGTTGCCGTCCACGACCGCCACCGTGCCGGCACCTCGGCAACTGACAAACGCCAGTTTCGATGCCGGTTCGTAAGCCACATTTAAGGCACCAGCACCGACGAACACATCGTGGACCACTTGGCCCGCTTCCGGATCGACAATCAACAAGTTGCCAGTACCCTGATTGGCAATCAGGATTCGCTTGTTGGCGGAGTCAAATGCGACACCCGACGCTCGGTCCGCGTTCGGCACCGCAAATATCTTATCGACGTTGCCTTCGGCGAGATCGACAATCGCAACTTCGCTGGTGCGCAAGCTGGTCGTATACAATTTGCCGGTCTCTTGGTCGAGATGCAAACTCATCGGCAAGAACGTTCCTTCCTCAGCACCCGACTTCAGTTCGATCGGGGGCAAGGGGTCGAGGGTTTGGGTATCGAAAACGACCAGGAACGGATCACGGCCCGAAACGTAGGCCCTGCCTCGCTTCGTGTCTACGATGACATCGCGCGGATGAGCGACCGTTCCCCCTCTCGAATTGCTTGATGAGCGACAAGTCCGATTGGCTGTAGACCGCGACGGACCCGACTCGAGTGTTGGTCACCCAAACCGTACCGTTTTCGTCATCCACGCCAATGCCATAGGCCGCATACACAACGCCCTCATCATTGTCGGGAGTTCTTTCGAGCTTTACTCGGGCCAGGATTTCGAGTGTCTTGGGATCGACTTTGACAAGTTCCGATTGGGCGACCTGCCGACCGAACGCGGAAGTCACGAACAACGTGTCGTGCTTGGCGCCGTAGTCGACCTGATACAGCCCCGGCACGAGTGACTTCGAGACGACCTCAAAGCGATCTTGTCCTTTGAGTTCAAGCGTTGGCAACTCAGGCTGGGCCGGTCGGCCAGTGCCACCTTCGGTACGCTGGGCTTCCGCCTGGCTTACAAGCATCAGCAGAGCAAATGCCGCTGCGATCAACGAAATTCGCATTTCATATTTATGCATAAAACTTAACATTTTTAAATATCCTCAAATCTAAAAGTAAATCCACCTACTGACCGTAGGGGGATGTGAAAATGGAAAATTAACCCCACCTTGTTTTCAATGCTACGGAATCCCTCCCGGACTTGGAGTATCGCTCCGATCTGCTACTCCGGTGATGTCGTGCAGGGCTGCCATCAATGAGGCCCGAAACATGGGGCCATGACCTAGCCCTGGAAATTCCCGGTAACTTACGTCCAATCCGGGAACTTGTTTCAACTTCTCTGCCAATTGCATCGCTGCATCGGGCGGTGCGGCCTGAATGCGTTCCAGATGGGCCACGACGCGAGGATTGGTCAGGTCTCTCGGTCCGCGATCACCGACTCGTTCGGCGCCCCCTAGATGGATTACGATCCGCACGGAGCGACCCGCGTTATGAGTGACAAATCGCTCGGCTTCCTTTACTGCGTAGGCTTGGCCCCACCACATCGAAGGACTACCGGACACGTAGGTTTGGAAGGCACCTGTACGGGTAAAGAATGTATGCAACGCAAACAGTCCACCGAGCGAATGCGCCCAAAGCGTTTGCTGCTTGGGGTCAAGACGTACCCGATCATCAACTTGCGGGCGAATTTTTCGTTCGATGATTTCCAGGAATGCGTCTGCGCCCCCCGTAAGGTCATAGGGCTGCTTTCCGTAGTCTTCGGCGGGAGTGAGTGAGGGGGTGTAGTCGCGATTGCGGGCCTCAGAATCAATCCGCAATTGGTTGTCGTACCCAATGAATATCAACACCTGTGGCGGATTCTGAGCCGCCAGTTCTTTGAGAAGCGCATCGTCGAATTCTTGCAGTGCTGCGTTACCGTCAAGCATCCAAAACGAAGGGAAACCAGTCGATGGAGCGGTGGTTTTGGGGATGCCAACATGGACTCGCCACGTTCGCTGAGCATCGCCACTGCTGACCGTGAACCGCTCGAAACGGTAGTGGGACGAGTCGCTCTCGGCAACCGTTTTACCAATGGTTTGCAGGGGATTTCGTTGCTGAGCCATTGCTGACGTCATCGGAAGAAACAGGCAACCAAGCGCAGACACGATTGCTATACTGGACCTGGCTGCAACTCCCATGAAATGGCTCCTCGAACGGATTGACTGACATCGATACTTCAAGGGCAACATGTTGAAAAATCCGATAGGAACTTTTAAAAAATACCTTCTTGCTCCATGTGCAGGACACTTGGAGTCATTTCGTTATTGATAATGAGACTTGGTATCAATTTCGTGAATACCCATGATAGCTCTAGCAATTTTGGCTTGTCAACTCCCCTCTAAAATACAATTAACAATAATATAAGAGTGATGCGCAGGGCTGGGCTTTCAAAAAAAATGCTACCGGTTTTTAACCGGTAGATCGTTACCTTTTACCTGACAACAGACGCCAGAAAAAAACAGATGCCTCCGGATTTCATCCGGAGGAGCTTCGCCTCCGACCCCTTCCAATGCACCGCAAACGATCCAAGGAAACCCCCCTTACCTCCAGAGAGGTCGTGCGGCTTTCGTGTTGCGGTTTTTCGAGTTTTTGGAAGTAGGCGATTTGAGCAAGCAGCCTCAAAGGCTTGGGCAGGGCAGCCCAGGGCTGGGCTGGTGGATTTCTCAGCTATTACTGTTGATAATATTCGAATCAAAACCCGAAGCGTAAGCGAGGGACCGCGATTCTTCCCTCGCTTACGCTTCGGGTTATGATTTCCACCAGGCCAGCCCAGGGCAAGTTCGCGAAGCGGACGCCGCCCTGGGAAAGCGATCCCCCTTGCCAATAATCTACTCACCTCCGTGCCGAAACCAGATTCGAGTGATTGACAACTCGCATCGAGGCTGCCATAATCTTGCGATCTTATTGATATTGTGTCTCAACAGTATTTTTATTCCTCCATTTGGGATGTTTTCTCGGTAAACATTAGAAGTTTATTGCAAGCCCATCATGTCGAAGGCTCATCCCATGACGATTCCGCCAGCGAAGATCGCTGTCCGCGGCGAGTCGCCCTTAACGGTGTTAGCGTTCACCGCGCTGGCCGGGACGATGGCGATTGCATCGTTTACGGCTGTCGTTGGTCCCGTCGTGCGTCGCCTTGGCTTGGTCGAATGGCATTCCGGATTAGCCATGACGGCGGCCGGTGTGCTTTGGACGCTGCTCGCACGCAGGTGGGGGGCGCTAAGCGATCGAGTCGGCCGGCGGCGCGTGCTGCTGTTGGCCCTGGCAGCTTCTACTGCGATATACTTTGGTTTGGCACTGTTCGTCGACTTTGCGATTCGTAATCCGCCTGCAATCTTGCTCTCCGTTGTCTCCCTGGTAGTTTTGCGTTCGGCGATCGGTGCATTCCATTCGGCACTTCCGCCAACGGCAGCCGCCATGGTAGCCGATCATACGCCGGCGGGCACACGGGCGGCAGCCATGGCCAAATTGGGCACTGCAAATTCCGTTGGAATGATCGCTGGCCCAGCGGTTGCAGGGTGGCTTGCGACCTACCATTTGTCCTGGCCGCTCTATGGAGCCGCGTTTCTTCCCCTATCGGCTTGGGTTGTGTTATGGTGGCGGTTGCCGTTACTCATGCCGTCAACCGCAACTACGGTGCGTCCCCCTTTACCTCCTTCAATACCTCCCTCAATACCTCCCTCAAAACGGGGGATGCTCGATCGGCGTCTGATGTTTCCCGCTTTGGCGATTCTGGTTACCAGTTTGTCGGTTTCCGTGGCTCAGATTTCGGTTGGGTTCTTTGCGATCGACCGCTTGCATCTGACTCCAGAACAAGGAGCCACCGTGGCAGGGTGGGCGCTCACTTGCGTGGGAATCGGGTTGATTTCCGCGCAATCGATCTTGATGCGGATGAGAAAGATTTCTCCTGCCGCCTGGATCGGGTTGGGAACACTGATTTCCTCCATCGGCTTCGTCTCGGTTTCATTCGTTGCAAGTCCAGACCAGCTCTTGTTGGCTTATGGATTAGCGGCCTTTGGCATGGGGTTTACATTCCCGTCCATCCAGGCGATCGCGGCCGACGCGGTGGAGGCTCATGAACAGGGGAGTGCTGCCGGGACCATCGCTTCGATGCAAGGGATGGGAATGACGATCGGTCCACTGCTCGGTACGCTTGTCTATCGTTTTTCTCCGTCAGCCCCTTATCTGATGGTGGGCGCGTTGCTCCTGAGTATGTCGGCAAGCGTTTCTTTTATGCGGAAGTTGAAATGATGATGCTTGAAAAGCTCTACAGTGACGAAATCGGTATTGAACGGATGGCTTCCGATGCCAATCCATCTCCTCCGGCATGTCCGTTCATTCTCCGCAATCGATCGGTTCAATATGAAGCGAACGGTTGCCTTTGTATTCTGCCTGCTGGGGGAACATCGACGTTGAATGTTCGCGTTGAGGAATTTTTCAGTGGCTTGCGCGAAAAAGAATATTCGTCCGGTAGGTCATCGACCGAGCCAGCCGTCTTGGTGGGTGCGTTGCCGTTTGACCCTGATGGCAAGGATTTCTTGTATCAACCCCGCGCGCTACGCATTTCACACGCTCCCGTTTCGATCGACACGCGAGATATGGTTCAGGAGGAACCATGTCCGATGGGTACCTTGAATATTCAGCCCGTTCCCTCTGGATCTCAATACGTGGCTGCCGTGGAACGGATGCTCCGACGTCTGTCTGGTGACGGCGATGAATTGCTGGAAAAAGTGGTATTAGCACGCAGTTTACGTATCGAGTCCACGGATTCTCTGGATCCTTTGGCGCTGGTCGCGAAGTTATCCGTCGACCCACAAGTGACAACCTTCCTGACCCCCCTGCCATGCGAATCGAGCGACCGTGAATCGAGCGACTGCGAATCAAAAGCACCACCTGCATGGCTGGCCGGGGCCACGCCGGAGTTGCTGGTCTCTCGTCGTGGTCAGCAAGTGGTTTCGCATCCGTTGGCCGGGTCTGCTCCTCGCTGTGCGGATGCGGGAGCAGATCGGATGGCTGCGGAACGATTGCTGGCGTCCGACAAAGACCGGTACGAACATCGTTTCGTTGTCGAAGCGATCGTGGAAGCCTTGTCACCCTACTGCTCTCAAATGGATATACCGGAGGGGCCAACCTTGTATTCGACGGCAACGATGTGGCATTTGGGGACTCGGATCTCGGGTGTCCTGCGTGATTCGAGTACCTCCGTCGCCGAGCTTGTGGCCGCGTTGCATCCAACGCCGGCGGTGTGCGGAACACCCCCACGCGCCGCCTTGCAGGTGATCAACCAAGCGGAACAGTTTGACCGTGGGTTTTACAGTGGCGCAGTGGGGTGGGTAGATTGCCATGGCGATGGAGATTGGTATGTAGCGATCCGTTGCGCACATGTCCAGGGACGCATCATTCAGTTGTTTGCTGGAGCCGGGATTGTGCCTGACTCGGTGCCAGACATCGAGTTGCAAGAGACCAGCGCTAAATTCAAAACCTGGCTTTCGGCATTGGGAATTACCGATTGCCCGGTGAAATAGAAGAGATTGATTGACAATGACCCTCACGACAAACGGAGCGAGAACGCTTCCGCAACAGAAGTGGCCCCAAGATTTTGAGGCACGATATCGAGCCGCTCGGTATTGGCGTGGAGAAACAATTCCAGGCTTTCTGCGACAGAACGCTTGTACCTATAGCGATCGGGTCGCTGTGGTAGGTGGCCAGGATCGTTGGACGTACACCGAATTGTGGCATCGCACGGAGATCGCTGCGGCCGGTTTTCTTGCCCTTGGCTTAAACCCAGGGGATCGCGTGATCGTGCATATGGGAAATATTCCGCAGTGGCTGGCCGTTGTTTGCGGGCTCCTGCGAGCAGGGCTGATTCCCGTGTTTGCACTCCCGGCTCATCGAATTTCTGAAATCGCCCACTTCGCCCGAGTCTCCCAAGCCAGCGCTTACGTAATATCGCCAACCTATGACCGATTTGATTATCGCGAATTGGCTCGCGAACTTCGGGTGCATGTCCCCTGCCTAAAAACCATCGTCGTCGATGGCGATGCGCAAGAGTTGATTGCGTTTGATGATTTGGGGGGTGATCGCGCCATCCTACCGCAGCATGATCCCGATCCGTCAAGTGTTGCGATCTTACAAATTTCCGGCGGGAGTACTGGTTTACCCAAGTTGGTTCCTCGGACTCATGACGACTACATCTACAGTTTTCGTGCCAGCAATGAGATCTGCGGAATCACCAGCGAAAGCGTCTACATGGTAGCCTTGCCGGCAGCCCACAATTTTCCGATGAGTTCCCCAGGGTTTCTGGGAGCCTTTTATGCCGGTGCTCGAGTCGTACTGAGCCCGGGACCGGGGCCCGATGTCGCATTTCCGCTAATCGAACGTGAACGGGTTACATCCGTCGGCCTCGTCCCTCCGCTGGCGCTGTTATGGACACAGGCTGCGGAAAAGACCACTTATGACCTGTCGAGCCTGCAGGTGATGCAAGTGGGCGGCGCCAAGTTGGTACCCGAAGCAGCACGTCGTGTGATCAGCGGCATGAAGTGCCAGTTGCAGCAGGTTTTTGGTATGGCAGAAGGGTTGGTCAACTATACTCGGCTCGACGATCCCGAGGAGCTGATCATCGCGACTCAAGGGCGTCCCATCAGTCCGGATGATGAAATATTGATCGTCGATGATTACGATGTTCCCGTCCCCGATGGGCAAACAGGACATCTACTGACACGTGGGCCCTACACCATTCGAGGTTACTACAACGATGACTCCGCCAATGCACGCTCGTTTACCGAAGACGGTTACTATCGTACGGGTGACATGGTCGAGCGCACTCCAGAAGGTTATTTGGTGGTGCAGGGACGGGCGACCGATCACATCAATCGCGCTGGCGAAAAAATCTCAGCCGAGGAAATTGAAAACCATCTGCTAACCCATACCGGCGTGTTTGACGCGGTCGTGGTTTCGATTCCGGATGAACACCTCGGCGAGCGAGCTTGCGCGTTCGTGATCCCGAAGGGTGAAAATCCGCGAGTCGTCGACTTGAAAGCCTGGATCCGCAAACAAGGCTTGGCTGCCTTCAAGGTTCCCGATCAGATTGTCTTTGTCGATGCCTTCAGCACCACGGCTGTCGGCAAGATCAGTCGCCGTGAATTGCGAACGCAACTGCGTCAACAGTTCCTCGAGAGCAAATTGCAGGAGGGACAAACTTGATGGGCTTGCCGAAAATTCCTGCTTACTCCCTCCCCGCTGCCAGCGAGTTACCGCAACCTCGTGGTCCATGGCGGCCTGCAACGGAGCGCGTGGCCCTGTTGGTTCACGACATGCAACGCTACTTTCTCAATCCGTTCATCGCCGATGCCGCTCCCCTGGCACCGGCCATTGCCAATATCGGGTTGCTGATTGCCTGTGCTCGGTCGTTGGCAATTCCTGTTTTCTACACCGCCCAGCAAGGCAACCAGCCTCGCGTCGAGCGCGGTCTGCAAGCCGACCTCTGGGGGCCAGGAATGGGGGCGACGGCTGAGCACGAACCCATTATCGAAACGCTGGCTCCTCAAATGGGCGATCACGTCCTGGTAAAACATCGGTACAGCGCGTTCCAGCGAACGAATTTGGAAACCTTGCTCCGGGACGCTGGCCGCGATCAGTTGCTGGTCACGGGCGTTTACGCCCACATCGGTTGCCTGGCGACGACTGTGGAAGCCTTCCAACTCGATATCGAGCCATTTTTAGTCGCGGACGCAGTCGCCGATTTTTCGCGCGCCGACCATGACTTGGCTTTACAATGGATCGCGGATTGTTGCGGAGTTCCTATGACCACCACGGAATTATTGGAGATACTAAAATGACTTCCCACGATCAAGCGGAGCCAATTACTCTGGAGATGATGCGGACGGATATCGCTCGCATCATCGATTTAGAGCCGCATGAAGTTCGGGACGACGACAGTCTCATCGACCTGGGGCTTGATTCCATGCGCATGCTCAGTTTGGTTGTAAAATGGTCCGAAACAGGCATTCCGATCGAATTCGCCGATTTGGCTGAGTTCGTTACGTTAGGGCAATGGTGGCAGGTCGTCGAGCGACTTCAGGCTCAGAGGCAGGAGTCTGATCGGATTCCGTGATCGTGAACAGTCAAGTCTCTCATTCCCTTTCGTTTCCCCTAATCGAAGCACAATCCGGTCTGTGGTACGCACAGCGTCTCGCACCGGAGAATCCGGCGTTCAACACCGCGCATGCGTTGTGGATCAACGGTCCGCTCGACGTTGAGGCGTTCCGCAATGCCGTCGATCGAGCGACCGATGAAGCCCTTGCGCTATCGTTGCGGATGCAAGAGGGTGCGAACGGCCCGATGCAACGGTTCGACGAAAACCGAAGTCCCAGACTGAAAGTAATCGACCTTTCGCACCGCGAGGATCCCGAACAGGAGGTGCGCAATGCGATGTTTCGTGAACGGATGACGCCGGTCGATCCGACCCGTGATCGGCTATCGATACAATCGCTATACCGACTTGGCGAAGAACGTTACGTGTGGTATTTGCGAGTCCATCATCTGGCCATCGATGGCTATGGCATGGCGATTTTTGCCGATCGCGTCTGTGCCTGGTATGCAGCGATCCGTCAGCGCCGACCGCCTGTCGGTCAACCTCTGGCTCCGCTGGTCCCGGTTTTCGAAGAGGATCGCCAGTATCGAGAATCCGAACGCCGGATTCGTGATGCTGCGTATTGGCGTGAGACACTTGCAGAAATGCCCGAGCCGGTGGGACTCAAGCCCGGCTTCGCGCCGGCCAGCAATGATTGCCTGCGCTATGTACAGGAGATTCCTGAAACCTTTCGGATTCAGTTGCACCAGGTTTCCGCGGCGCTCGGGCAACCTTGGCCCGACGTTCTCACTGCCTTGACGGCCGCCTACTGCGGGCGGATGGCTGAGTCTGAAGAGGCGGTGATCGGGGTTCCATACATGGGACGCTTGGGGAGCGTGTCGGCACGCGTCCCGATGATCATCATGAATGTGCTGCCCTTGCGAGTCGAATGCACGGAAACAGATAAGATATGTGAATTTTTATACAAAATTACCAGGAGCCTGTTGCAGGGCAGACGTCACGGACGCTATCGCTCGGAACAAATGCGTCGAGACCTGGGATTCATCGGTGGCCAACGTCGCCTGTACGGGCCGATCGTGAATATCCAGCCGTTCTATCGCGTGCCGCAGCTCGACGGAGTTGACGTCGAGTTGGAGGTGCTTGCGACCGGTCCAGTCGATGATGTGAACCTTGGTTTCCGAGGCGACGCCCAGTCGATGTTCAATCTGGAGATCGAGGCCAATCCGGCTCGATACACTTCCTCTGAAATCGCGGCACATGCCACTCGATTGTTGACCTTCCTGGGTGCTGCGTTTGAAGCGTTTCATCGCGACGCCACGTTGGCGGATATCGGGCTGGCTACACCTGCCGAGCGACAACGTTATCTCTTCGATGTCAACGCGACCGAGCACGAAGTGCCCGACGTAAGTCTCGTCGCTTTGTACGAAGCCCAAATGGCAAAAACTCCCAACGCTCCTGCGGTCGAGTTTGAAGGTCAGACGCTCAGCTACGGACAACTGGAGCAACGGACCCGCACGCTCGCGGTACAGTTGCGGCAACTGGGCGTCGGAAGCAATTCGACGGTAGCGGTGGCATTGCCGCGGTCGCTCGAACTCATCGTCGCACTATTGGCAATCCAACGCGCAGGAGGAGCCTACTTGCCGCTCGACCTCGACCATCCCGATCAGCGACTAGCTAACATTCTGGGATCGGCATCATCGGTTTGCGTCTTGGCAAACTCCAATGATACGGCACGATTCCCTCCTGGGACGCAGTTGTTGTCTCCTGAGCACTGGAATGAAACTACTGATGCCGCTTTAAACGTCGAAGTGCAACCGGACGACGCGGCGTATGTGATTTACACCTCAGGTTCGACGGGGCAACCCAAGGGAGTGCTCATCGAGCATCGGGCTATCGTCAATCGCTTGGAGTGGATGCGTACCCACTACTCCTTCGAGGCGAGTGACCGGATCCTCCAGAAGACCCCGGCAACTTTCGACGTCTCAGTATGGGAATTCTTCTTACCATTGGTGACCGGTGCCACTTTAGTCGTCGCTCCTCCTAAAGCTCACCATGATCCTGCGATGCTAGCTCGGATCATACGCCAGCGAGCCATTAGCACCATCCATTTCGTACCCTCCATGTTGTCTGCCTTCCTGGCTTCTCCAGAGACTCGTGGCCTGTCGCTTCAACGAGTATTTTGCAGTGGTGAAGAGCTGGGTGCTGAATTGCGAGACCGTTTTCATCAGCGAATCGACGCCGAGCTACATAATTTGTATGGGCCTACAGAGGCGGCCGTTGATGTCAGTTATTGGCAGGCCGATGCCGCGGACACATCACAACCGGTGCCCATTGGGTTTCCCGTTTGGAATACGCGACTCTACATTCTCGACCAGCGGATGCGTCCCGTGCCACCTGGCGTGGCGGGGGATTTATATCTTGGGGGTGTTCAGTTAGCCCGCGGTTATCTGGGGCGCCCCGACTTGACTGCCGAGCGATTCATCCAAGATCCATTCGTTTCCGATGCCCGGATTTACCGAACTGGCGACCTGGCGCGATGGCGCGACGATGGAGCGGTTGTCTTTCTGGGACGCAGCGATCATCAAGTAAAACTGCGTGGTCTCCGTATCGAGCTGGGCGAAATCGAAGCCTCGCTGCTAAAGGCAACCGGGGTTGCGAGAGCGGAAGTAGTCGTCCGCGAAGACCGATCGGGCAATCGTCGGCTTGTCGCCTACGTTCAAATGGAGAACGAGTTCAACCCACACTCGTTGCGGACGCATCTCGCTCAATGCGTACCGGACTATATGGTGCCTGTCGCCTACGCCGAACTGACCGACTGGCCGGTCACTGCCAATGGCAAACTCGATCGCAGGGCTTTGCCCGCTCCGCAAATCGATCAGTCACAAAACATACCGCTCGAGACCGCGACCGAACAAGCATTGGCTGAACTATTTGTCGAAGTGCTTGGACTTGAGATTGATATTGGATCGGACGCCGATTTTTTTAAGCTCGGCGGAGATTCTCTGTTGGCGGTCCATCTGCTGCTCGCCATCGAGCAGCGCTGGCAACGCAATCCTGGGTTGGAGTCGATCTTCATGGCGCCCAGCGTGGCAGGGCTAGCCAAGATCATCGACGATGGAGCTGGTCGTTCGAATCCAGGTTTGGAACCGGTCATTCAGTTGATGGCCGGTGATCCAACCTTGCCACCTCTATTTGTCATTCATCCGGCAGGTGGGATTTGCTGGAACTATCGCGAACTTGCTCACGGCTTGCATCCCCACCGAACCGTTTATGGATTGCAATCGCCTGTTCTCGATCCTTCGCAGGTCATTCCCGAAAGTATTGATGTCTTGGCCGACGACTATGTCTGTCGTGTGACTGGCCTCTACCCGGACGGTCCCGTTCATCTGTTGGGGTGGTCGGTTGGCGGGATCATTGCTCATGCGATGGCAGTCCGTCTTCAGGCCACCGGGCGCGAAACCGGGGTGATCGCCTTGCTGGACGCGTATCCGAGTGAATGTTGGCGCGCCGAGCTGGAACCCGATCCGATTGCCGCCTTGCGCGCGTTGTTGGCGATTGCGGGTGAGGATCCGGATCAGCATCAAGAGCTTGATACGCGAGAGAAAATCGTCACGTTTTTACGTCGAGGCAGCAGTCCGCTCGGCCACCTCTCCGAGGAAGTACTCGACGGAGTTGTTCGTGCCGTAACGGGTACCAATCGACTCGTACGTCAACATGAACATACGCGGTTCGATGGCCCATTACTGCATTTTCGAGCGGGTCGCGATCATGCGTTGCGGCCTCATCTGCAATCATCGCTGTGGATTCCCTATGCCGCATCAGTCGAGGCACACGAAGTGCCATTTCTTCACGCGGAGCTTACGGGGCGCGATGCCACGGCGATCCTTGGCCCCATCCTCGATACTTTCCTTCAGCGATATGACTGCCTTACGGGGACTTGCTCATGAAACTCACTGGCTTTGAAAACAAAGTGGCTCTGGTAACGGGAGCGTCCGGAGGCATTGGAGCCAAGGTGGTGGCACAACTGCAAGATAGCGGTTGTATCGTCGTTGCTACTGATCGAGTTACGTCAGAGCTTGTTGTGCCATCGAATTCGGCATTGCACATCTACCGATTGGACGTTACCGACGCCGACGCCGTCGATACCTTGGTCGATTCGATTGAACGTCAAATCGGACCGATTGAGATTGGTGTGAACGTGGCGGGTGTCTTGGTTACTGGTTTGGTGACCGAGACCGATGACGCCTCCTGGAGGCATGCATTTGCGGTGAATGTCGATGGAGTATTCCATGTCTCGCGTGCCTTGGCCAGAGTCATGAGCCCGCGGCGGCGAGGAGCCATGGTGACGGTGAGTTCGAATGCGGCGGGGATTCCTCGTCATGGTATGGCAGCCTATGCGGCATCGAAGGCCGCAGCCACGATGTTTACTCGCTGTCTGGGATTGGAGTTGGCACCTTTTGGGATCCGCTGCAACATCGTCGCACCCGGCTCAACACGCACGCCCATGCAAACTGGTATGTGGGCGGATGAGAACGGTGAGCGGCAAGTCATCGAAGGTATGTCCGACATCTTCAAATCGGGTATCCCGCTGGGCAAGTTGGCAACTCCCGAGGACATCGCCTATGCCGTAATGTTTCTGTTGTCCGATCAGGCGGGTCAGATCACTCTGTCGGATCTATTGGTTGACGGAGGCGCAACGCTTGGTGCGTGAATGTCAAACTTTAACGGCTATTCCGGTTGTTCGCGTCGTACCGATCATTCCAGTCGTATGGGTTCTCGCAGTTGCACGGGTTCTCCGAATCGTGCGGGTTCTCGCAGTCGTAGCGGTCATTCCAGCCGTCGCAACTTTTGTCGTAATCTGTATCTGCTGTACCGATTTTGCTTACTGTCCCAGTTGTATCGAGCAGCTATTGCTCGCACTCCTGGAGCCTTGCAAACCTCGAAAATCGGATGCAGAAACCGCACCACAATACGAAGCCAGCCGCAAGTCGCTTGAGTCGATGGACTCCAGCGGTTTTTCGTTGGTTTGCGTTCGCTGGGGTGCTGTCACTGCCTGCAAGCACGTTGGCTCAGACGAGCTACCCAAGGACCGGATACCAGGGATTTCCGACACTGGCAAATTACGGCGACTTTGCGACGACGCGCCCTCAAGCTCTCGATGCTTCCAACGGCCAACCCGGTCGGGACTATCGTTCGATGTCTCCCGACTCCTGGGAGAATCCAGGCAACTCGGTCTGGTCGCAACATCCCTCGTTGCCTACGGGCTTCGCCAGCCCCTTCGCTCTTCAACCACCGATACAACCGCATTTGCAACCCCAGCCTCCAGGAGCTGGCAATCCGCAATTCTCCCCCTCTCCAGTCGGGCTTCCTTCCGTGCAGTCCGGACTGCCAGGCACGTTTTCGCCCCCCTCCCCAGCACACCGAAACGTTCAGCAGAATCCATTTCACTCGGCTTCGCATCCGTCGAAGTCTGTGATTGAACGAGATGAAAACGGGCCCGGCCTAACGCTTTCCCCAACGCCTCCCATGCCGAGCGACATTCGGCTGCAGGATCTTGGCGGCCTCGACGCCCAGCTTCCCGAGTCCAATTCCGCCTCGAATCCATTGGGGGAGCGGCCAGTGCTTCCACACGCGACGACCGAACCGGAGTTGCCGACGCAGCCGCTTTCGGCGCTCCATGAAGGGTCCGTCATTCGTGTCCCGCAAAGTAATGATCCGCCGACGGATGAAATCGGAACAGGACACCAATACCAATCCACTCCCCCTATCATTTTGGGACCTCCGTTTCAATCCCCTCCGATACCTCATCATCAATCCCATCAAGTACCTCAGCCCCCTGCAGAGCCTTGGCAGATGCAGATCGGCCCCCCTCCGTATTACGGCGGCAGCCCAGTTTATGGTGAAACATCACCATTTGCTCATCCAGAGGCTTCGCCCTGGCCTGTAATGAACTACCGTCCCGATTTGGGGCACCGGTCTCCTCACCCTGTCAATCGCAATCCCGGACTGGATGAATACGGTCAAACCTTCGATTTCGAAACCAAGCGCGAGGAGTATCCGCCGCTGAGCGAGATCCTGGCGACAGGTCGATACTTTGCATCGGCATCCGCCATGTACATCCGGCCATCATTCCAAGCCAACACGTCTCTCTTCAGAAACTTGTCCGGTGTCGCCGAAACGTTTGAGTTCAGCTACAAACTGGCACCGCATTTTCAGATCGGGTTTGAATCCCAATTCGGTCCCGGCATTGAGTTTGAATATTTGGGCTACCACGATGTTTCAAGCCAGACCACTTTCACCAGCAATGGCGTCGAGTCAGGATCTGCAAGCGCTTGGTTGCGAGGTGCCAATGAGTGGACCCGTCTGACTGCCGACGATGTGAACGAGCGATTGAGTACGGCTCATCGAATGGAGCTGGATGTCATTGGGGTCAGTTTCTTCAAGGAGGTTGCGCTGAAGAAAGCCAGAATCAACGGCAAATTCGGATTTCAGACGGCTCACATCATCCACGAACTGGTTGCCGACGTTCGGACGCCGAGTACGGTGGTGGGAGCCTTGCGGGCGCGATCCGATACTCGCGTTTTCGGTCCTCGATTTCTGCTGGAGTACTTTCGTCCGATCGGGCATACACGACTCGAGTTTCTCACTTCCGTCGGCGGCTCGGTCATGTTCGGCGAGCAATCTCAAACCATCCAGAACACAGCGGGCCCGAGTCAGAGCCGCCTCAACGCCCAAGAGTTTATGTTGACGATCGACTATTTTTCGGGTGTTCAGTACCGCAAAATGTTCGCTGAAAATCGGTACCTGTTTGCTCGTGGCGGCGTGCTCTATCAAGCCTGGATCCACGGTGGCACTGCGGTTCTGCCTCAAGACGACTTCGGACTCAGAGGATTTTCATTTACGGCAGGGGTAAACCGGTAGTTGATCTACAGCGGAATCATCGTCAAATCTGTCAGATGCTCGATTTCAATTGAGATCAGGCGATTGAGTACCTCTCTCAGCGACGGGCGGCTGTCGGGATTCTTGATCAGCATCTCTTTTACCAGGGTACTGAGCGCCGGCGGACAGCGACGCTGGACGAACTGCAGATCGGCCGGAATATGGTGGCGGTGCAGACGGATGGTCTCCTGCATGGATGCTCCTGCAAACGGCACCTGCCGAGCCAATGCGAAATAAATCAACGCGCCCAGCGAATAAATATCGCTGGCCCGCCGAGCCACATAGTCTGGCTCAAAACACTCCGGCGCCGTGAATCGGGCTAACTGCAACTGATCATGTGGCATCCACACTTTTTTGCCGACCGCGTGAGATTGCGACCAGCCCAACAAAGTCACGCGTCCTGTTTTACCAAGGATCACATGCGACGGATCGAGTCCCAAATGGACCTGACGTGTATCGTGGGCGGCCCGAAGCCCTTCTGCAACCTGACGACTGGCCCACAGCATCCGTGAGAGTGACATTTCGGATGCGGTCGCCAGAAACTGATCCAGACTCCGCCCCTCGATCCAGGGCTGAACCAGAAAAAACGGTGCCCGGTCTAGTTCCGAATCGAGCAGCCGAATGACGTTCGGGTGAACCAGATGTTCCGTTGCCATCACCTCACGACAAAGTCGATCAATTGCAAACGAGCGATTGGATTCGTCCAGCTCAGGGTTGATCAGCTTGATCACATAGCCATGTCCCCAGGAAGCATCCACACTTTTGGGGGCGGCACGATAGAGGTTGTACCATCGTCCGCCCGTGATGGGCTGGCCCAACTGCCAGTAGGAAATAATATTCTTGGACGCTTCAGGAAAATGAGGAGCACTTAAGGATTGCATGGTGGCTTGCAGAGCTGGAATCAGGGATGCTGGAATCAGTCAAGAGGCACCAGCGCACTGCAATCCTTTGGTGTGCTCTGGCGGGACTCGAATGTACCCTCGCCACATTCGAGGTGGCTGCCTATGCCAAGAAGATCGGATCGTGGTGCGAGGTACTTCCGGTCCGAGATAAAGAATTCCGGTCATACAGATTGTGAGGAACCGCCATTGAATCAAGCAGCCCCCAACAGCAGCGCCGCTGCATTCGTCGAATCGACCGCCTCCATGTAACACTTCTGGATTTGAAAAGGCGCCAAATCGTGGAACCGCACCAACGACCACTGCCCTTGTTCAAATGCCAAAATACAATTCAGCAACTCCCCTAAAACACCTTGTCGTTCGACAATGGCGTTCTTGATTTCGGGAGCCAACGGCACTTGATCCATGATGGCCTGCATCGACATCCCGAGGACGGCGTCGAGCGTTGAAAACAGGCCGACCGTCGAGCCACCCTGAATATTCAGTTTCGCTTCCTGCAGCAACCGTTCGGCCATTTCGCTCCGCAGCGAAGCCACTCTCAGCAGCTCGGCAGGCTTGTCGTTGGCGTGATCGGCCAACATCAATGTCAACAGCGACCGCAACTGATTGCGTCCCAGCATGGCGATTGCCTGTTTCAAGGACGTCATGTTGGCTTTCAAGCCAAAGACGGCTGAATTGATAATGCGCATGATTTTGTAACTCAACACCACATCCTGAGCTACCAACCGTTCCAGTTCATCGACCGTGGAATCGGAAGAATTGATAATCGCCAGCATCTGTACCAGCGCGATCGCCGAGGACGCAGCTTGTCGTTCGCTGACAATGGTGGGTTTGCAAAAGAAGTACCCCTGAAACCAATCGAACCCCTGTTCGAGGCACCACTGAAACTCTTCCTCGGTTTCCACTTTCTCGGCCAGAATCTGGACCGGGAATTTTCGAAGGCGTTGCAACTGGGCGGGGAGTCCATCGCGATCTGCGGCCAGCAAATCGATTTTCACGATCTGCACGATCGACAGCACTTCTGCGATGTCATCTGCCGATACGACGTCATCCATCGCCAACTGAAATCCCTTGTTCCGAAGATTGCGGATCGCCTGAACAGCGGAAGGATTGAGCTCGATATTTTCAAGAATTTCAAAAACCAATTGGGATTGAGATACTGGCAGTTCCAGATCGTTCTCGATCATTCCGCCAGGCAAATTGACGAAAGCCAACTTGTCACCGACCAGGCGGTCGATTCCGATTTCCATAAACGCTCTCGAAAGCACGGTCTGCGTCGCCAGACTTTCGTCCTTGATTTGAGCTTGGTTGATCATGCTGTCTCGATACAGCAACTCATAACCGACAACCTCAAGCTGTCGATCGAAGATCGGTTGTCGACCGATTAAAATTTCTTTCATGGCAATGAAACGGAATGGCGGAGCGGCAGTGGAAAAGAGGGAAGCAACGGCTGGAAAGCCGTATACAATCTAACCGTCTGACGCCATTGAGACAAGATGTTTCATGGAGTGCGGAAATAGTTTTCCGCTATGATTCTATGGAGTGCGGTGAAGGTTCACCGCTATGGTTCTATGGTTCTATGGAGTGCGGTGATGATTCACCGCTATGGTTCAGCATAATACGTCAGCCCAATATGTCCTGCGATTAGGTTTACCACATCACCCGTATTCAGGGAAAGCATCACTGCCCAATGGTAGCAAGTCACCGTAAACCAAAAATCCAAAGCGGTGATTGGCATCACGCGCACTCCAAAAATCCAAAGCGGTGAATCTTCACCGCACTCCATAGAACCATAGGTCGAATATCCGCGAAGGGAACGAAGACCCGTGAGGAGAATATCTGTGAAGGGTTGCCTGATATCGCTCGCAACTTTTGGCGATGCAGACTCGGCATACATTGGAGCGAAGTCCGGCAGCCCTTCGTGGATTTCGTCTTGGAGCGTCACTTCAAAAGACACCAACGACCTTGTGTCGCTGGTGAGTTTGGCTTATTTTCTTGTGTAAAGTGCAGTCTAGTTGAACGGGTTTTTGAGTTAGCACGAAATTGAGAGTACCGCGCAATGCAATGGCTTTATAGGCTTATGGGCGAAGATATTGGGCCGTTGAGTACGAACGAGTTGATCTCCGCCGTAGTTGATGGGCGCGTCGATATCGACACCTATGTAAGTCGTGACAATGGTGTGAGTTGGGTTTTAGCATCTACCGTAAAGGGACTGTTCGAGAAGGCTCGCTCGACTCCTCAAGGGAAACAGAAAGAAACTGAACGTGAGGCGCGGCAGGCGCTTGCCTCACAATTAAGGAAAGAGAAGGCTCAAGCCGAATTGGAACGTAAGAGGTATGCCAGCATTACGATTTCTACAAGTTCTCCCTCGACTGGGCAAACGTACGAGATTATTGACACCGTTTTCGCATTCGACGGAGATGGATCGGCTAGTTTTTTCTCAGCTGCGCATGGAGACCCCAACATAGCCTTCCAACGTGTAAAAGACAGATTGCGACATGCTGCATTTTCCATTGGCGCAGATGCAGTAATCAACTGCCAGTTTGAGTATAGGGTTGCTGTGTCAACGGATCATTCAGGTCAAGTCGTTGGCACAATACTAAATCAACTGACCGATTGCAACTTCGGGTTCGGAAGTTCGCACGCTCAAGTAATCGAAATTTTTGCGTATGGCACTGCAATTCGCTATGCATCCAACAACGGTAAATCATCATTTTAACAATGAACACGAAGTGCCTCATAGCGTGTTCTGTATACCTTGCAGGAGCAGAGCCCCCGATTAGGACGCAACTGAAATGCAATTGCCACAAATCAACACGAGCATAATCATTCCACACATTGTGTAGGTTTTGCCTACCGGTCGCATTAGCCTCAAACTACTGAAACCATAGTCGTCACCTTGTCCTTTCGGATCAAGGCTGGCCAGTAGCTGATGATCTCGGTGGCTTTCGGGCGACCGCCTGCAAAGCCGGTGACGCCCGGAGGGCCGCTGGTGACCAGCGGGACGATCTCCATTCCCAGCCGATCGAGCTTGTTCGCATCGTACCCCTTGGCGCCGATCCGCAAGATGACTTCCGCAGGTTCGCTCGGCGCGGGGGCAATACCGGCGTGACACACATTGGTTCCCACAATCTCAACAAACTTTTCGTCGTCCGAAAACTCGGCTCCGTCCATCGCGGCTCGCTTGAAAACAATGTCCGCACACAGCTTTGCCTTTTCAACCGCGTCAGGACCAGCCACAGTCAACTGGCCGACGATTTTGTAGCCATCGAGATAGGCAATCGATACCTTGAAAGTATCGGTCGCCGGCAGCCCCTTGATGCCCGATACGTGGACACGGTCTTTTGCGGTCTGTTTGAGCTGAATCGAAGTAAAGTCGGCAACGCAATCGGGCGTGATGTATCGGGCTGGATCGCCCATTTCGTAGACCAACTGCGACGTCACCGTTTCCACCGTCACCCGTCCGCCGGTGTCGTCGTGCTTGGTAATGTCAAACGTTCCGTCACGGTAGGCTTCGATCACCGGATAACCGATGCGAGCCATGTCGGGAATTTCATTCCAGTGAACATAGTTCCCACCCGTACATTGTGCCCCGCACTCGACGATGTGGCCGGCGATGGTTCCGGCGGCCATCAAGTCCATATCTTCCATCGACCAACCGAATTCATAGATCATCGGCGCCAGCACAATCGACGGGTCCGTGGCTCGCCCTGTGATCACAATGTCCGCGCCCTGCTGGAGTGCCTCCACGATGGGGGCGGCACCGATGTAAACGTTCGCTGTCTTGACCTGCGCCAAGTGATTTTTCAGCGGTTCTCCATTGTCCATGTTCAGGAACGATTCACCACCTTCAATCAATGACTCGACATCGGCCAGAATATCATCTCCCTCGACGATGCCGATTTTGATACCGGTCAGCCCAAGCTCCTTGATCACGGCCACCAACGCCTCGCGGCAAGCGGTCGGATTGACGCCGCCCGCATTGGCGATGATCTTGATTCCTTTTTCATGACACGTCGGCAAGACGCGGCGACACATCTCGATGAAGTCGGTGGCATAGCCCTTGCTTGGGTCGCGGCTCTTGAGCTTTTGCATGATGCTCATCGTGACTTCCGCCAGATAGTCGAGCGTCAGATAGTGCAAAGGCCCCTCATTGACCAGCCTGATCGGACCAAGGATGCTGTCTCCCCAAAAACCTTGTCCGTTTGCAATGAGAATTTTGTCGCGTTTTTTCGTCATGTCTTTCAATTGGTTTTGCGTTTGCGTAGAATGAATGCTTCGGGGCAGCTCAGATTGAGTTCTGAGTTTAAATCTAAAACAGAAAAGTTTAAAGTATGTGGACTCATTCTGCATGGTCTCGTGCGGTTGCCCTGCTGGTCGTTGCCAGTTCCGCAACCTTGGCTTATTCGCAATCCACCGGAATTTCCTCCGCCATTGCCACCGATGAAGGCCGGATTCAGGCTCATCTCGAATCAGGTGAATTCCCAAATGCCATCGAATTGATCGAGCAATTGCCGCCCGATCGCGCCGATCATTTTCGAGGCATGCTGTTCGATCGCCAGCGGCAATCGGGGGCTTGGACAGGCGCCATCCGAACGGTTTCCAATATTCGCAACGACCGTCTGCGTTCGGAACATTTGTCGGCCGCGATGAATCAAAGGCTCGATGGTCAAAATTCGACCGGCTCAACCACTCCACTCCATCCGCCATCGGGATTCGGTCCACCGGCCCGTCATGGAGCTGGGCACGTTCCGTTCGGCGGCATTACCGAGAACGACTACGAACCGTTGATCAACTTGATCACCAATACGATTGCCAGTGGCAAATGGCAAGACGAGGGAGGTACGTTTGCGGCGCACCCGTTCCCGGCGGGCGTGTTCGTTGATCATGAGGGAACGCTCCGGCGTATTTCTGTCGATCCAGCAAAGACTCTCTCATTCAAGGCTCCACCGCAAGGAAGCCGTCCGTCGCTCAGCGGGTTTCATGATGGGGGCAATCGAGACGCTCATTGGCCATCGACGTTGCGAAAAGTCTCGCTGACCCGTTTGCAGAAAGCGGTTCAGATTCGAGTCGCGATGGGGTTGCCGATCCATGATACGATGGCGAACTTGGCCGGCCTGACGAGCATTGAGTACGTGTATGCCGATCCTGATTCGGGCGAGTTGGTGGTGGCAGGCCCGGCCGGACCGTGGGAGCCCGATTCGATCGGACGCTCCGTTGGCCAAGAGTCGCGTCAACCCGTGCTGCAACTCGATGATCTGGTGGTCTGTTTACGAAATGCTTGGCTGGCCAACGGAAAATTGGGTTGCACGATTGATCCGCGTCGCGAGAACCTTGCCCGTGCCGCCGAGCTGATTCAAAACCCGCTCGCCAAATTCCATCAACGTGAATGGCAGAAAAAACTTCGCGAGGCGTTGGGACAGCAAGACATTCGCGTTTTTGGGATCGACGAACGGACTCATGCGGCATCGGTGTTGGTGGAAGCCGATCATCACATGAAATTGATTGGGATGGGATTGGCACCGTCGATCCCGCAAGTGGCCAGTTACTTTGATCGGATCAAAATTGGAGCCGATAGCGATGGAGCCACCGATGTCATCCGCTGGTGGTTTACGGCCAAGGGAGCCGACATTGCCTGCGACGAGAGCCGCCAACGGTTTGAGTTGGGAACCGTCGGTGTGCGGGTTCAAAGTGAAAGCGAATTCCTGAACGAACGAGGCGAACGAATCCACACGGGCCGCTCCACGGTGCCGACCGAGGGATTCGCTCGAGACTTCACCCAGCATTTTGATGCAATGGCCGCTCGTTATCCCATCTACCGCGAGTTGCAAAACCTGTTCAAACTGGCGTTGGTGGCGAACTTGATCAAACACGAAAAACTGGACCAACGCACTGGGCTGGATCTTGCTTTCTTTACGGGTACAGGAGAAACGCACGGGCTGGTTTATCCGCTTCGTTTCGGCCAAATTCCGAAACAAGTCGATTCGGTGGTCAATGAAACCGTGATCGAGCGGCGGATTCAAGGCTCACTGAAGCGAACCACCTTGGTGGGGGTCAGTGGCGGGGTAGAAGTGGATGCAGCCGCGATGGTCCGTGAGAGAGCGGCAGCCCCATTGCAGGCATCGGAGCGGACTGACAGCATTGAAGTGAATGCAGAGTCAGATCACATCATTTGGTGGTGGGACTGAAGTCAAGACAAGTAGGCCGGAACAAGGTCGCGGGAAAAAGAGCCACAAAACCGCAGTATTTGCCACCGCGACCGCAGTTCCGGCATCGCCACCGGGTTCTTGCCGGAACGGCGCAAACGCTCAAAGACCAACGGAATGGCTTGCTTTATTCGGCGTTTGCTTGTTCCGGCCTACTTGGTAGCGCAACTTCAAAAACCTGATCTGGGGGACGATGAATTCCGCAGCTTTTTCTTGATCCGCAAAATCGGCCTGACCGATAAAGTTGGAAGCGTTCCGAAAAGGGAACTTTCGACCAACGGTGATCAACTTGAATCGGGTAATTTTGCTAGTTTTGGCAATGGCGGTAGCCTCGATCGGGCCGGCTTTTGCCCAGACGAACGCCAGCCATTCGTTCCAGCCTTGGCAATCAGGGGCTTCCGTGAAACGCCAAGGCCCCGAACCCTTTCAGGATCCCGAACGAGGCTCTGAAGCAGCCAATTCGATCGATGAAAAATCGAAGCCTGTAGCGGAACATCCGAAGCCAAGCGAGACGGTGCCACCCTCCGAGAATTCAGATTCAGAGGATTCCAAAGCCAGTGAACCTAACGCCGCCAGCGACAAAAAAGATACCGGGGCATCTGAAAAAAAGGACGCTTGGTATCAGAAGCTGAATCTGAGAGGCTATTCCCAGATTCGGTACAGCTATCCGATACATCTGGAGCCAGGTTCTGCGGCGCCCCAGTTGGCGGGCGACTCTTCCGTCGGTTCGACCGGTGAGTTTTCTATTCGCCGCGCCCGATTGATTCTCTTTGGAGATGTCGGAGACCACGTTTTCATTTACGTTCAACCCGATTTCGCGAATTCACCTTCGAGCGATAGTGATTCCATCTTTTTCGGGCAGCTTCGCGATTGCTATGCCGATCTTTACCTTGACTCCGACAAGGTTCATCGGTTCCGCGTCGGCCAATCAAAAGTTCCCTATGGCTGGGAGAATTTGCAATCGAGTCAGAATCGGATCTTTCTTGACAGGAATGACGCGTTCAACAGCGCAACGAAAAATGAACGGGATCTGGGAGCCTTTTATTACTGGACGCCCCAAGCGGCTCAAGATATTTTCGACTTCATTTCAGACGAAGGACTGAAGGGGTCTGGCAACTACGGAGTTTTTGGGCTGGGTGTTTGCAACGGTCAAGGCGGATCCCTGCATGAGCAAAACGGCGAGTTGCATTGGATGTCCCGGCTGGCGATTCCGTGGTTCGATTCCTGCGGCCAGCTTCACGAATTTGGAATTCAGGCCTATACGGGTCGCTATGTGGTCTCCGGCGCGGAAATTTCTCCGCTGGGAATCAACCCAGCGTTGCAACCGCTCGGTACTCTGGGCACACCGGCAGGAGGTGAAGGAATGCTCGATCAACGTCTGGGCTGGACCTACGTTCGGTATCCGCAACCGTTCGGTTTTCAGGCGGAGTACACGATCGGTCGTGGTCCTGAGCTCAATGCCACTCAAACGGAGCTTGAACGAGGTTCGTTACATGGAGGCTACGTCATGGCCAACTACCGCCTGATGACTCCATCCGGCGGCGAAGTGTGGCCGTTTGTCCGGTACCAGTACTATCGCGGCGGGTACAAGACGGCGGCCAATGCACCGTCCGCCAAAGTCAACGAATGGAATGTCGGCGTCGAATGGCAAATTTCCAAAAATGCAGAGCTAGTGACCGAGTACCTGATCACCGACCGGACAAATCTGTCGGCTCAATCAAGCGGCCGGTCCTACGATCAGTTTGACGGACACCTGCTGCGGTTTCAGTTGCAGTTCAACTATTAATAACGACACTACTTCCAGCGAGTTGACGCGGCAAACGGTTTGGCGGGCGCGTCGAACGCGACGCCGGGCAAATGATCGAGAAGGGACTCGGCGATGGCGAGATCCGATGGAGTGGTGATCTTGAGATTGAACTCCGATCCTTCGACGAGCGATACCGACACGCCCAATCGTTCGGCCAGTTCTGCATCGTCCGTGATCGACTGGCCATTGCGCCGCGAATAAAGCTCCCGAATCAGATCGCGCCGAAAGACCTGCGGAGTTTGTGCAAGAAGCAGTTGACTCCGATCGATCGTCTGCTCAACCGTCGATCCATCAAGCGTTCTTTTGACGGTGCTGTGAACCGGAATCGCAGGAATGGCTGCCCCCGATTCGATTCCTTTCTGAAACACGCGGTCGATCAGCAGCAAGTCAACACAAGGTCGCGCGGCGTCATGGATCGCAACGAATGAAGTCTCCGCAGCAACTCGATCCAGCCCGTTCTCAACAGAGTCCGGACGCTCGTTGCCGCCCAGGACGACTTCAAGATTCAGTTCCGCGATGTGCTGCCCATTTTCTGAACAAAACGTCGGAAAATCTTCGTTCGAAACGACCACAATGATCTGCTGAACGTCGGATCGCGCCCGGAATAAACGAGCTGAATAGAGCCAGACCGGCTGATGCTTGAGCAACGAAAACGGCTTTTTAGGTCCGCCGTCTCCAAACCGGCTGCTCCTGCCGGCGGCGAGCAAAATGACCGCAAAGGACGGTTGTGATTGGCTCATGAACTATCTTTCAAGCCCCAATTGCAGCGGGATCGTGTGGCTTACGCCGCCGCGGACAATGGAAAGGTTGACCGTCTGACCGGGCTGCAACTGATCCAGAATATCCTGCAACGTGTCCGTGTCTGGAACGGGAAGCTCATTGATGGCTACCAGAATGTCAGCGGTACTTTTGTCAATTTTGAACGCCTCGCGCAGTCCCAATCGGGTCGGCATGATCTCCCGACTGATTTTCGCTCCGCGGAGTCCGGCTTGCGCCGCAGGCCCGTTTTTGATGGTTTCAACCACGCCCAACCCGTTGTCCGCTTTCCAGAACAATTCGATCCCCAACCAAGCACGGCGGACTTCGCCGAACTGGAGAAGCTGAGGAACGACTCGACGAATTGTATCGACTGGAATTGCAAATCCGACGCCGGTATTCTCGCCGGTTGCACTGGCGATGGCGGTATTCATCCCGACCAGGCTGCCCGAGCTATCGAGCAGCGGACCGCCAGAGTTGCCTTGGTTAAGAGCGGCATCGACCTGAATGATTCGTTTGATCATACGATTGGTTCGCGGCGATTTGATCGACCGTTCAAGACTCGAGACGATTCCGATCGTCATGGTTCGCTCGAGTCCAAACGGACTGCCGATCGCGAAAATCCGCTGGCCGACACGCAAGGGAGACGATTGACCGAGAACGACGGGATGGAGTAGTTCGGGGGCGGCGTCGATGCGCAAAACTGCAATGTCGTTTTGCGGATCGGTACCAACCACCTTGGCCGGAATAGGTTCGCCTTTGAACAGCGTGACCGTGATTGAGTCGCTGTTGTCAATCACATGGTGGTTGGTCACGATATGCCCCTGCTTGTCCAGCACCCATCCCGAACCCGACCCTTCGATCGGTCGCGAGCCAAGCATCATCCGGAACCCCGGATTGTAGGTCGTGTCGATATTGCAGACGCTTCGATACGCCTTTTCATAGACCGAGATATTGATCAGCTCTTCGGCTGAAAATGTGGGATCGGGCGCTGCGGGTGGTTCCTGCAACAGGTTCGCTTGGAGCGGAGAAGCCAGCTCGGCAGAATGATACTGCGAGCCACGGATCAGTGACTCGGGTTGAACCAAGTTTGGATCAACCAGATTGGCGGAGGCGCCGGGTTTGGCGAAGTAGCCGGTCGCGTTGAGCGCGATCCAGGCGCCCAGAGTGGCGGAGACCAGACAATAAAAGAACCCGTATTTCATAGTGGTTTGAGTTTGAGTCATTGTATGGCTTGGTTCTTTTCAGAGGTTAATACGTCCGTGGTTTGAGAATGGGTCATCTATTATTTCCGAAACCAGAAAAAATTCAAAATGGCCTGTGATCCGACTGTCATTGCGGACGACATATTCCGCACAATGTTTACACAATCCAGAATGTTTTACCAAACGGCAAATCTTTCGGAACAGCCAAAGTTGAGGCAATCCGATACCTCTAAAGTTGATTCGGACAGACATGGAGATTCAGGATGGTCTTAAAATTGGTCGCCTATTGCTTTCGTTTGGCTTTTCGTGCCGTTCCAGTGGCACTGGTTTTCATCGTGTCTGATGGAGCGTTGGGGAAAACGCACGGCGATGATGGCTTGCCCGAAACTTCCAGCCGAAGGATCAAGTTCGAACCGATCACCGATAGCAGTTCGGCGGCAACTTCCCCTGAAAAAACCTCAGACCCGTACTGGGAGTACTACGAGACTTGCGATTTCTGGAAAGCCCAGTTCACGGTTTCGGCCAACGAACCCAACCGCCAGCCTCTCGATTCGAGCTTGATCCACCAGATCCGTAACGCAACCAATCGTGTTGGGCAGATGGGCAAACAGATAAGCGGACGAATAAGCCCACCGATGAAAAATGTAGCGTTTTCACGGCCGGTTCGGCCCAGTGCGCGACTGCCCGTAAAGGCAAAACTCACTCACATGGCCCATTCGATTTCCTCAGCCTTTTCAACCGCTGAAATGAAAGTCGCTGCATTATTTGAGTCCAGTATTTCGCCGCATGTCCGCCAATGGGAGTTCGATTGCGTGGAATCGGCCACCTACCCCGAGTTTTTCCTTTCCGATCCCCATTCCGATCGAACCGCAATCGTCGGACGTTCTGTGAACTTACTGGCCGAGTACTTCTGCGGTATGTGCCATAGCTTGGTAGGGGAGATGAAGTCCCGGCTTTCAAAGGTGGGATTGGTTTACTGGAGTCAGAGGTTTTCGGATCAGGTAATTGGAAAATGACGGGCTGGGAGACCTATCCCACTTCAAATCAGGCTGTTTGAAAATCAACCAAATCGAGCCGGCCAAGTGTAACAAATAGCTACACCTTGGGTTTCTCCTAAACCGCGAAGTGAACGCTGTAGAAATTGACGCTCACTTTTTGCGAGTCGCCTTGCCCTCGGCCAAAACAGCACTCTGTGGTCGCCTTTGACGGATTTTCCCTGTAAATGGGCGTGTTTTCTCCTGATCCGCGAGGCCATTGTATCGCGAATAATCGCGAAATCTGATACTTTTTACGTCAACGGATTGTTTTTGGCATTCGAATCGCTTTACTTGATCCATGCGGTTCGCGGACTTCAATCGAAAGCAGGCTCTGACCACCAAGAATCGGTGACAGTTGGCGACAGCTGTTCCGATATAAGTAGTCGAGCGCAATTCATCGCATAGCGTCCGGTTGAATTGCAAAATTCCGCTGGCAGGACGGGCTGGAAAGCCTCTAAAACGGGCGGGAAAAGCAGAAACCGGCAAAATCGTTGAATTTTATTGGCGTTTGAAGCCCCCTCGAAATACAATGGAAGATGATGCCGAATAGGCAAGAAGCGTAAAACAGGTATTTTTTGGGGCAAGGCAGGGGAAGCAACGTTTTTCCCTTTTAATATTTTTTGGTGTTGGAGATCGTTATGTCGATGAGTCGTTCGGCTACTTTCATTTTTCGTGGGCTGCTCGCGGTGTCGTTGATATCGGGGCTAAGCGGTTACTGCGGTGTAAGCAATGCACAAGGGCAGGAATCCGCTCAGAATTCCCGGATGGCGACTTTTGATTACGGTGGTGAGACCTACTTCGCGCTCAGCTTGGTGCCACAAGACGTCATCGCCGTCGATCGCGCCTCCGACATCGTGGTCTTTGTCGACACGTCCGCCAGTCAGGTCGGTGAGTTCAAACTCGAATCCATCGAGACGCTGAAAAATTTCCTGAAGGATCTCAACGCGGACGACCGCGTCAAGATTTGCGCGATCGACCTCGATCCGATTCCGTTGACCGATGGCTTTGTCGCTCCGAACAGCACTGAAATTCAACTTGCCATTCGCAATCTGGAAGAGCGCACTTCACTCGGAACCACTGATTTTGATTTGATGCTGGAAGCAGCCACGGATGAATTCAATGCAAGCCAAGGCAAGAATCGAAATGTGATCTACATCGGCGATGGCGTATCCAAAACCGGCACCACCCATTTGCTGAAGAAGCGAATTGCCAATCTCGTCAAGCAACAGATTTCGGTTTCGGGTTACCTCGTCGGCTCCAATCATAGTGTTGACCTGATGGCGACCCTGGCCAATCATACGGGCGGTAATCTGTATATCAGTGCTGAAGAAAATGAAGGCAACGCAACGGAAGGTGCTCGCTATCTGGTTCAAACGATTCGCAGTTCTGTTTTCTGGCCATCCTCATCCCAGTTCGGTGAGAGTATTATCGCAGCCTATCCGGAACAAACACCGCCCCTGCGCGTAGGTCGGGATTCCATTCTGATTGGAACGCTTGGCGATCGAGCAACTTCTTCGATCGAAATCGCGGGGGTCGTCGAAGGACAAACCAAAACTTGGAACTGGAACATCGCGCCAGAAGCCTCCGATATTGAATTTGCTTTCCTGCCTGCATTGCTCAAACAAGCTCGCACCGATCAAGGAGCGACGCTTCCTACGCTCGGATCTGCCGGATTGCGAGAAGTGAAGAGTCTGCTGAAGGATCAAGCCGAACAATATGCCGCGTTGAGCAGCCAAGCACTGCTCAATGGTGAAAAAGAGTATGCCCAGGCACTGGCAGGTGCCGCGATCCTGGGAAATTCCGTGGATCCTCGATCTGAAATTCTGGCCCAGTCGGTCTCGTTTCCGACCCAAGGAAGTGCCAAACAGGATGATGACGATCCATTTGGTACCCCTGATCCGCAAGATCCAGGTAACGAACCGACTCAGAACGACCCATTTGGTGGAGAGGCTCTCCCCCAAGACAATCTATTTGGTGACGATGACCTGCCTCAAAAGGACGCCGATCCAGGCCAGAGTTCGCTGCCAGGAGAATCCAATAACAATCTACTGATCGAATCCGATGATGCAGGCAAGCTGACGTTGATCGGACAGGATGATTCAGTAAAGAACTTGCATTTGCAGGAGCAAGCTCTGCAAAGTCAACAAGGAATCATGGATGAAGAATCCCGAGTCCGGATTCTCAATGAACGCGCTCGTAAGCAGATTGAATTCGAACTGAAACGGGCGCGGGATGAAGTCCGCATCAATCCGGACGCCGCCATCGAGCGGATCAAGAACGTGATGGATGTCCTGGATCAAACTTCCGACCTGACCCCTTCGACTCGGCAGGATTTGCGATACTCCCTTGAATCCAGTCTGCTGTCGCTTCGTCAACGCAAACTGGAATTCGACGATCGCCGGGCTCGTGAAATCGAACTGCAAGCGTCAGCGGATTATCAGCGGCAACGAGCCGTCCGCTTGCAACGTGACGAAGAAGTGATTGCTCAGCTACTGAGCCGCTTCAACAGCCTGATGAACGAACGTAACTATGACGATGCTCTGGCCGTCAGCCAGACCGCCCTGGAAGCAGACTATCGCGACAACCCGCATGTTGCAGCAGCAGCCGAGACAGCTCGCGCATGGCGAAACTATGAGCGGCTCTATGATGTGCGCCAGCGCAAAGCGGCGGCATTCAACGAATGCCTCTATCTATCGGAAGTGGCTACCATCCCATTCCCCGATACCAACTGGATGGTCTATCCCGATCCCGAAGTATGGCGCCAAAAAGTGCTGCGACGGGCTCGATGGCAAGAAATTCGATTGTCGGGTAGCCCCATCGAAGAAGATATTCTGCGAGCTCTCGAACAACCCGCTGACCTGAATTACGATGAGGTCGACTGGGAAGAAGTCCAGCGAGATTTGTACGAGAGGTTTGGCTTCAACATCGTCACCGACACAACCGCACGCGAAGACGGATTAGCCGATGGAGAGACCATTTCAATCAATCTCCGTGGTATCCGATTGAAGTTTGCCCTGAGGGAAATGCTCAAACAAAAGAACTCAACGTTCATTGTCCGGGATGAAGTTCTCCGCGTGATTTCACTCGATAACGTTGACGACGCTGAGTATCTGGTCACCAACGTTTACAATGTTGGGGATCTTGTCGCTCCACGACGCGCGCCGATGGGCGGCGGTGGAATGGGAGGCATGGGAGGTGGCATGGGCGGAATGGGAGGTGGCATGGGCGGTATGGGAGGCATGGGCGGAATGGGAGGCATGGGCGGAATGGGAGGCGGGATGTTCTGCATTCAAAACGAAACCGGCCCCATCCGTCTAAACGTGGCTACCTCTCCCCTGAAAGACGAATCCATCTCAAATGATGCGGCAACGAAAGAATCCAAGGCAACCCCAGTCCAACGAATCGTTTTAGATACGACCGCACTGGGCGGTACTTCCAATACAGAATCTGTCTGGAACCGGTATTTTGAACAGCACAAGGCAGTCAGTCCCGCAAACGTACGTGAGACGGTTCGCCAACTGATGAACGAAGACAAGGCAACCGAAGTTGTTCATCTGATTAGTGCTGCGATTCGAAACGACCAACTACAACCCTGGATGTACGAGGCGATTACGTTGGCGATGCAAATTGCCGGACATCCCAAAAGTGAAATTGAACGGGCGGTGATGTCGACCATCGACCTCTCCGATGACCCCAGTGATCTCTTGTACACGGCCCAGTATCTGGCCGGAAACGGGATGGAGCGACGGGCATTGCGGATCCTGCGCGATATTACCCAAGCGAACCCGACGTTTGTCGAACCTTATGTCGTGGGTTTGCGAGCGGCAGAAAGAATTAAGGACATCGAAGGAACCCAATGGGCCACCTTGGGCATTCTGGCCAACGAGTGGCCTGAACATGCGGCTATCGTCCGCGAAGCAAAATACGCGGCGGACGGCGTTCGCATGAGCTTGAAGCAAAAGGGACAACTCGAAGAGCTGGAGGCCTATGAAACGGCACTGCTGGACTCCCAGGTTCGTGACTGTTACATCCTGGTCGAATGGACAGGTGATGCTGACCTCGATCTGTATGTTGCCGAGCCATCCGGTACGATCTGCTCGCGACTGGAACCACGAACGACGGGCGGTGGGATTTATTTTGGTGATCGGTATTCATCCCGATCTGGAAACTCCGGAAAAATGTCAGAACGCTATGTACTTCCCAAGGGCTTTTCAGGCAATTATCAATTGCTGGTTCGCCGAGTATGGGGAGAAGTGACGTCCAACAAAGTGTCCGTGACCGTCTTTCATCACTATCGATCGCCTGAAGAAGGCAGTCTGACCCGCCAAGTCGATCTGGACGACAAAGGCGCAATCGTATTGTTCAACTTGGCCAATGGTCGCCGAACGGATTCACTGGAAGAACAAGCCATTCAGTCGATTGTGCGAAACCAAATCGCCAGGAATCAGTTGGTATTCGGTCAACAATTTCTACAGGAAAGCGGAACCGGCAGTGGCAGTGGGAGTGGCAACGGTGGTGGTATCGGTCCTGGCAACGGTGGCTTTGGAGGTCAAGGAGACTTCAGTAATTTGTTGTTTAGACGACCCGTGGGCTACCAACCTCAAATTTCTCAAATTCCTGAAGGTGGTGGTATGACGATTAATCACGTTGCGACTTCGGATCGCCTGCATGTGATTATCAGTATCTCCCCATTCTTCCAACAGGTCAGTTCGGTTGCCACTTTCAATATCTTCGGAGATGCCGACACCGCGGGAGGCTTGGGCGGGGGTGGTGGAGGTGGCTTGGGCGGCGGGGGTGGAGGTGGCTTGGGCGGGGGTGGTGGAGGTATTTTCTAAGCACCTCAATCACCATCCGCTTGCTTTGAACAAAAGCTAAATTGAAATAAAGGCCGTTTTCGAAATGAAAACGGCCTTTTTCAGTAATCGATGAACAAGAATCCCAAATCCGTTGTCCAGCAATTCCTGGTAACCTATGAAATTGTCGAAAAACCTTGGAATCATCGCATACGGCAATTAACTTTAACAATTCTTCCAGCCCCTGAATCATCGAAAAATCTGATCCACAACACCGAAAATCATCAGAATTTGCCCAAAATGCATTCTCTGGCTTGCCGTTCCACTTTCCCGTGGGTACGCTTGTAGGCGGACGGAATTGCGGACGCTTAAACCATTCTTGATTGATCGAAAACCTGGGATGAAGACCATGGCTCAAAAAACTGGCATTCGTCGTCGTGACTCCGGCTTCACCCTGGTGGAACTACTGGTGGTCATCGCAATTATCGGGTTGTTGATGGCCATGCTCCTTCCCGCCGTTCAGTCCGTCCGGGAAGCGGCCCGACGAACGACCTGTCTGAACCATTTGAAACAGCTTGGCATCGCCTTCCACAACTACGAGGGGGCGACCATGCGGATCCCTCCTTCCCGGGGTGCGGATGAGTTTCTGACCTGGCCTGTCTACTTGATGCCTTATCTGGAGCAGGGAAATCTCGCGAGCCTGCTGGACCTGAAGTCGCCTTATTTCGTTCAGGACAACGAGGCGGTCAAGCACCCCATGCCAGAAATGTTCTGTCCCAGCCGAACCTTGCGTTTTTCGCAAGTCAGCATTGAAGAAGGAAAGGACGGTCCGCTCGGTGCGTGCGGTGATTACGCCGGCAACGCAGGAACCTCACGTTATTTTCCCGGTGACTGGTGGGCGATGTTTGAACATCCGGTGGACGGCGTGATCAATTCAGGCTTTGCTCAGGACAATCCGGTTTCTGGAATCACGTTAACTAATGGCGGCGTCGGTCGATACAGGTTTAACCATATTGAGGACGGACTCTCCAACACGTTTTTTGTTGGAGAGAAGTATGTCAGCGTTTACGGCGCCCAGAAAGGCGGCGGCTGGGGGGACGGATGTATCTACAACGGTGATGAGCCGGAAGCCTTTATGCGAATCGGGGGCTACGGGATGGGAATCGCCGAAAGCGAAAACTTACCTATGTCCCCCGGAGAGTATCCGGTCTTTGGTAGCGCTCACCCAGGAGTTTGCTTGTTCCTGATTGGCGATAGCTCGGTTCGCCCGATCAACAAATCGCTGGATGCGGAAACGCTCTATCGTCTGTGTTCTCGAATTGACGGCGAGCCTGTCACTCTGGATTAACATGAACCGGTCATCCGCCTATTTTGTCGGGCTGGACTCCGAAGTCCAGCACCACGCGGCTCCCTTTGCCGACCGACTGAGCCTGAAAATCGTCCCCCCCGAAGAAGTGGTGCGAGTCGCTCAGCCGGGTGACATCGCTATTTTTTATTCCGAACATTTTGACCGATTCCGGCACGCGATCCACTGCCTCAAGCAACATCAGGTTGCCACACTCTACCTGGTCGATGGCATTCTGGAGTGGCGAAACGCATGGGAAAACAGGCCCGACGAACCGGCTTGCCCGTTCACCATGCGCCCGGTTCTGTGCCACAAAGTCGCCTGCATCGGTCCGTCACAAGTCCGCGCGCTGGGCCATTGGGGGAACGCAGGAAAAACAGAATTGACGGGTATTCCCCGATTTGACCGATTGGCCGGTTTACAAACAAGCCGCCGGAACTCAGACGATCCCTTCCGTATTTTGGTAATGACGGCAAAGTTTCCAGGCTTTACCTCGGAACAAATGGACCGAACCAAACAAAGCCTGCTCGATCTCAAGCACTGGTTTGAACGAAACACGAGCTTGATCGTACAACATCAGAAACGTGAACTCAAAGTGGGTTGGCGCCTCACCGGCGAACTGGATCGGGAGCTTGGCGTCACGAATGAACTGAACGACCTGAGCGGAACCGAACTGATTGACCAACTCCTCCATTCAGATGCCGTGATCTCCACGCCGTCCACGGCGATGCTCGAGGCGATGGTACTGGGATTGCCGGTTGCGTCACTGGACTACCACCCCGGTCCTTCGTATCTCCAGACGGCATGGACCATCGATCGCCACGAAGTGATCGGCTCCGTCGTCCAAGAGTTGATCCACCCGCCCGAGCCGAAAATGCACTTCCAGTCAATGCAGTTGCACGATGCTTTAGTGTTTGCCCCGCACGGACCATCGAACAACGTCACGACGGCCACCGATCGCTTGGTTGATCTCGTCAGTGAGATGCAGAAAATTGCCTCCGAACACATTGCCAGCCAGCAACTCCTTTCGTTTCCAGACCGAATCTTGCCGCCCTTGCAGAACGCCATCGTCCCTTTCAACCATTCGAAAATGTATCCGCTGCGAGACGAGTTTCGAGAGGACAACCAGGTGTTACTACAATCGGAACTGGCTCACGCTCGCCGCGAGATCGAGTTTCTCCAGCGCGAGTTGGCGCAGGCAAAGTCAGAACTGAAACAGGCGCACACCATTTTTGAACAGATTCACCAACACCCGGTTGCCGGGCCAATCGTGCGAATGCGCCAAAAGTTTATCGACTGGTTCGCATCGAGAGAGAGCGCATCGAGAGAGAGCCAGCGTTTTGCCAGAGATCGAAGAAACATTTGACGTAACCCTACCCCGTGATTGAACAGCCACTTTTAACGACGCCCCGATCCCTTTCGTCGTCTCGACTCGACGAACCGGTCGTGTTGTGCGCGGCGGACGATCACTATGTCCGGCCATTGGCAGTGACGCTTCACTCGGCGGCCAGTCACCTTCGCCCGGGCAATCATCTGCATGTCCTGTTGATGGATGGCGGGATCTCGGAATCGAACCAAGTTGCTCTCAAGGAAACGCTTGCCGGTCTGCCAGTTTCCATCCACTGGATCACCCCCGACCGCAATGAAGTTTCCGACTTGGGAATTTCACATCACATCACCCACACCGCCTACTTTCGATTGCTGGCAGCGCGACTGGTTCCGCGAACAGTCGAGAAGGTGATCTATCTCGACTCCGACGTGCTGCTGCTGGACGATGTGTCGGAACTCTGGTCGCTGGACGTTGAACCGCACTATTGCCTTGCCGCAACCGACATTGCCTGTCCGTATGTGGATGCTTACTCAGCGTTACGGCAACGCCGGAAAGCGATTCCCTATCTGGCATCGACGTGTCCCATTCCCAACTGGCGGGAACTTAAACTCGATGGATCGCAGCCCTATTTCAACAGTGGGGTGATGGTCCTGAATTTGCGACGCTGGCGTGATGAACAGGTCGAACAACGACTGCTGCAATGCTTGCGCGACCATGCGGAACATGTCTGGTGCTGGGATCAGTACGCGCTGAACGTCGTGTTTGCAAAGCAGTGGAAATCGTTGCCGCCGCGCTGGAATCAGGGAGCGCATTTATTTGAATATCCTGATGAATCGTACAGTCCGATCGATCCCGCCGATTTCCGGGAAATGCGAGACAATCCGGCGCTGGTCCACTTTACGACCGAGTTCAAACCCTGGTCGCACAAGCCGTATCATCCGCTGCGCGAGCGTTGGTACGACGGCTTGGATGAAACCGCGTTTGCCAACTGGCGACCTGCCACCCCACCCTTCTCACTGCGCAACTGGTGGACCGCTCGCGCCATTCATTGGGTTCGTCAAGCAACCATTCGATACCGAAAATTGCGTGTTTGGGGGATGGGTTCGCAATGACTTCGATGGACAAAACGGTGATATCGCCTGAACCGTTATCGAACGGATCGCGAGCATTGCGCGATCACGCCGAATCGAGGTCAGTCTCTGACCCAACGGTGCAACAGCCCTGGCTGACCATCTTCTCGATCCCCAAGCCGTTCGACCGACAAACAACGGTTATTCAAACGAACGCGATTGCATCCTGGAAGCAATTGTCTCCTCATGCAGAAATCATTCTGATCGGCGATGAACAGGGCGTTTCCGAGTGTGCCACAGAATGGGGAGCCAAACATTTTCCTCAATGTGAGCGAAACGCACAGGGCACACCGCTGCTCAGTTCTGCTTTTGAAATTGCTCATCGCGAGTCGACGTCGCCCTTGTTGATGTATTGCAATTGCGATGTCATTCTGTTTGCCGACCTGATTTCTGTACTCCACGGCTTGATGCGATCAGAACTAAGCCGATTCGTCGCCTATGGACGCCGAACCGACTTGAGTATCGATCAGGAAATCAACTTCAATGCCGCTGATTCCATGAACGCACTGAAATTGAAATGCAGGAAACAAGGCGTGCCGGCGTCGATTGTCTGCAAGGAGTATTTCGCCTTTCGACGCGAGACTTTCAACTCAATTCCACCATTTGCCGTCGGGCGCGGCAACTGGGATAACTGGATGATTCAGTCATCGAAACAGCGCGACATCCCGGTCGTTGATCTTTCAAGCTGTGTTACGGCGGTTCATCAGAATCACAACTACGCTCATGTAGGTCATAGTCGCTGGAAATGCTATGTCGCGGGTGATGAAGCCCGCGAGAATCAACGTCTGGCTGGTGGGAAACACCTGGTGACCGGATCAACCCCGACCTGGAAATTCAACGGAAAGTCACTCAGGAAGGTCCCCTGCAGTCACCTGAACCTGGCATTTTGGACGGACAGCTTCCGATTTCTGAGGCTGGTCAAGAAACTGGTGATTGGCTAATGCTCGGAGCAGCAATTTTTTTCTCGATCATTTTACTGATCGCGGCGTTGGTTCAGTTGACCATTGCCGCGATTTTCTATCGTGATTTCCTGACGAGGACCGCAGACCGATTGCCCAACGACAGCCCCCATCGCGCGGCAATCTTGATGAGTGTTCGCGGTTGCGATCCATCCTTTGAGCGATCATTGACCAATCTTCTCCAGCAGGATTATCGGAACTACGAAGTCCATCTGGTGATCGATCACCACACCGATCCGGCCTGGCAAACCGCACTGGATGTCAAATCCGGTTTTGATCCGGATCATCGGCTGTTTATTCACGAACTGCAAAATCCGGAACGGACTTGCGGACTTAAATGCAGTGCGTTGATTCAGGGACTGAAGAAACTTTCACCCGATATCCAGTACGTCGCAACGACGGACTCGGATGTGACCACGCACTCGACCTGGCTGGCAGAACTGATTGCGCCTCTCGAACGCGATCCGTCCATTGGCCTGACGATGGGCGCTCAGTGGTTCGAACCGCCTGCGCCAGCGACCCTCGGTGCGTTGGTACGAAGCGCGTGGAATGCCGGAGCGATGGTGTTTGCCGTTCACTTCCGCAATCCCTGGGCCGGATCGATGGCGATGCGTCTGGTGGACATCAAGCGAGGAAATTTCGCCCAGACCTGGCGAGATTCGATGGTCGATGACGGCCCGATGTCCTTGCTGATTTCCCAACTGGGACTCAAGCGTCATTTCTGTCCTTCGTTGATCATGGTCAATCAGGAGAATTGCTCGTTCGGCTACGCCCATCGATGGGTCACGCGAATGCTCACCTGGTCCAAACTGTATGAACCGACATTTTATCTGTCGATTTTGCATGCCCTGTTCAGCAATCTTGTGATGTTGGCGACCTTTTTATTTTTCTTCGCCGGGATGGCAACCGGCAGTCACTCGATGACCGCCGTCACGGTGACCAGTCTGATTTCAAGCGGCGTGCTGTCCGTGGCGGCTTACCTGTGTTCGCGAGGAGTGGTCCGGCGAAGCTGCGAACTGTCAGAAAGAAAGTTGGCAGCCTTGAAATCGTCTCGACTGGCGACGCTGTGGATCACCGTCCCCGTAACCCAGTTTCTTTATCTGGTCTCGTGTGTTTCCGCTTGTTTCAAAAAACAGATTCAGTGGCGAGGCATCCGATATGTACTGAGAAAATGGAACGACATCGACCTGATAGACTACCAGCCGTTTATCCAGACGGAATCCAATCGTTCCAAATCGAATCATTCGATTTAAAGTTTGATCGAATCCAGCGTAACCCAAAACAGGCTGAACGCATTAAGCCCCATGTGCAGCAGGATGCCGGGGATCAAACTGCCGGTTCGGTAAAACAAATAGCCCAACACCAGGCTCAGAAAAAACAACGGGATCGGTGCTGGCCCTTGGCCCAAGTGTACCAGTGCAAACGCCAGCGACGCCAACACGATCGCTACAATCGGGTTTTGCGATCGTGCTATTGAAGTCAGGTCAGTGCCACTAAGATTGGGCTCGTCCCCCACACCCACGGCTCCCATGTCGGCAGCACTGCCTTCGTCCCACCCGCCTCCGATCAAGCGATCCATGGAAGCCGATGGAGGAATCGCCCGCTGCAACCAGGCTTGCAGAATCCCTCGAAAGAAAAACTCTTCGCAGATCGGCGCGACAATCACTGCGGATAACCAAGCCATGATCCACATCAGCGGTACCCCATCCCCCTGCTTGCGAATCATGTCCATCGTCGGATGTTGATAGGGAACCAGTTCCGCCAGTTTGCTTTGCAACAAGAGGATCGGCGGAATCACAAGAATAAATGCGGCGACGGCGTATTTAATTTTCGGACGGAGGTCTTCGAGATCAAGCCCCATGGCCTGCCAAGTCCGATAACGCTGTTTGACAAACCCGATAGCAAGCCCGGTCACAGCGATCTGCACCAGAATGACCACGGCAATCAATACAGGGTCCAGATGAGCTGACTGGTTGGTTGCTTCAGCATTCTCGTTGACAACTTGCTCGGGACTTAAAATCAGGCTATAGGCCACCGCCGCAACCAACTGCCCCATGAACCAGATGAAGTACACGCCCGCCACATCGACCAGACCGATGGGCGACGGTTGATAACGGTTCTCAGGCAACCACTGGCCGGTCTCGCGCCAATGCTTTACGAATGCCACCCAACCTGCGACACAGGCGACACAAAGCGAAATAAAAGTGAACTGGAAGAGTTGGGGAATCACGGATGGAGTGCGATGTTGTTCTCTTACTGATCACATTACATGCGAAACACTTCGCGGCTTCCCCAAACGTAGAGGTATCCTGAATGGATCGTCGAAGCCAGAGCCAACCACACCAGCACAATCGTGGACAGGTTTAGCCATGCCGGAAGCTCAGTGGTTCCTCCCTGCTTCATCGCCAAAGCCAATAAACAGGCGACAACGGCCGCACACTGAAACACCATTTTCAGCTTGCCGGCGAACTTGGCGGAAAAATCGCCGCCTGAACCTTCCACCAGACTTCGCAGCACCGTCACCAGCAACTCCCGTCCCACGACGACCACGGCCATCCAGCCCGTAATTTTAGCGTACCATGGAAAGGCGGGCGCCATTTCTACCGCCAGCATGATAAACGCACCGCAAATCAAGATCTTGTCACAGAAGGGATCCAGAATCCGCCCCACCTGAGTCACCAGTTTATATTTCCGCGCATACCAGCCGTCAAACCAATCGGTTCCCGCAGCCAACAGAAAAAAGACCAGCGCCGCCCAATAGAATTTGAGCGGGATCAGGATGAACAGCACGAATGAAAGAATCAGTCTTGCAAACGTGACTTGATTGGGAACATTGAAAACGACGGAATTCGCGGCATTCATGAGTTAGATTTCGCGAGCAGGAACAGCGACATCAGTTTCAGGCTTCCAGCCCGACATCCGATTAGCTTAACTGCTGGAGCGATCTTTGTTAACCAACCCAGCCAAAAAATACGTGAATGAGGGCGTGTGCAGCGGCCGTTTAGCCTCTATGGAGTGCGGGACTCTTGTCCCGCTATCGTTTCTATGGCTTCGGACGGT
>CAYPXY010000017.1:0-77409 GCA_964414815.1 uncultured Pirellulaceae bacterium
TCCCTCATCCCTCATCCCTCATCCCTCATCCCTCTAATAAGGCCATACCTTGTTCAGTTTCCGCCCCAACCAGCCCTGGTTGATGAACTTCTGTTCTGCACCGGACTCGCCTGTTGATTCGTATCGAATATCCAGATTCGCGACCCGCTGAGACGAAATCGTGTTGTCTGGCAAAATGTCCGACGCACGAACGATTCCGGTCAGCACCAGCCGTCGCAAATCGCCTTCCACATTGACATTTCGCGTTCCGGTAATCAGCAAATTTCCGTTCGGGTTCACGTCAACCACGGTCACTGTGAACTGGTCGATGAAGCCCCGCTCGGAACGAAACTGGCTGTTGCCATTGAAGTTGCGGGATGCCGCGGAGTCCTGGTCAAAACTCATTTCGCCGGCCTTGGCCCCGAAGAACCCAGACAGGCCGCCGGAAACCCCCGCTTCGGAACTGGAACTGTTCTGCTTTTGCATCAGCCGTTGATCGCGATTTTGAACGGCGGACAACTCGTTGATCTGGACAATCAGCAAGTCGCCGGGGCGACGGGCCTTTACGTCGGTAAACTGATTGACCAACGCAGGATCACGTCGCTGCCAAAGCGAGTTTTGGCCAACGCAGGTTGTATCGTTGAGCAACCAAACACTGACGATCAAACCGGGCATCCACAAGCGTTTCATCGTTATTCCTTTCATTTGTGATCTCGTATCACCGTTCGATGACGGCGGTCTCTGCGTCCATCAGGGTTGCCTGAATGGACTTGCGTGTCGTCGGGTTGATCAACTCGATCGTATCGCCGATCCGTCCGTTCTGATTGGCTTTGGCTGCCTTGAGCGTGACAACCAGGTTGCCCTGCTTGATAACAATATCGACCAAGCTGTTGCGCCGCACATCCCAGTGGTGGGGACTGCCGGGTTTCTCCTTGACGGCATTTAAGCTCACGAGCGTAAATGGTTGCAGGTCGCTTTGGGCGACTTTACCCACGACCTGATCGTAGGACGCAAGGTTCACTTGCGACGTTGAAATCGGTCGGCGCACTCGCTCGATCATGGACTCTTCAATTCGCTCCCCGCGAGCGACGTTCTCCTTGAGCCTCACGACTTCGCGGAACATCGTCAGTTTGCACACCGTACTCTGATCGATCGAACGGCCAAACGAGTCAAAGTAAGTCACCTGGATGGCGCGTTGTCCGACAGGCAGTTCCACTGGCCATTTGGCTTGCACTGATAGAGTTGCAATATCCAATCCGGACCGGCTGACTTGCGACTCGAGCGAGGTGATCAGTTGCCATTCGACAGACGACTCCTCGAGCGAGTAGGACGCCAGCAAATCGCGCAGCAGCAACTGCTCCATCATGCGATTGATATGCCCCGGTTCGACCTGATGAACCGTAATATTCGAAGGTTCGATGTGAAACGCGGAGCGGGAAATGCCGTCCAGGAGGATCCGGTAAGCGACTTGATCCGAGGCAAGCTGAATCGTGGTTTGGCTGGAGCCAAAATCCTCCAGATCAAGTTCGGCGATGCGGCTTCGAAGATGAAAGTCACCGCCGGTCACTTCGGCAACATCCTGAATCCGCACGAGTTTGCGCGAGGTTGCGATGGAGTCGCTACGGAACCGGATTTCCACCGTTTGCGCAGCGCAGTGCGGCGCTAAAATCAGGAGGGTCAATGATACAAGCCACTTTGTCATTCTAAACTATCTCAAAAGCTGACTGGTGTTGGACAGCATCTCATCGCCAGCGCGGATCGCGCGGGAATTGATCTCGTAAGCTCGCTGAGCCGTGATCAAATTGACCATCTCGGCGACCACTTCAACATTGGAACCTTCCAGAAACCCTTGGCGAATCATCCCGATTCCTTCCTGACCCGCCAGACCGATAATTTCCGGCCCCGAGGCCGCGGTTTCTCTCAGCAAGTTGCCGCCCATCAACTCCAAACCCGCCGGATTGGAGAAACGAACCAACTGAATATTTCCGATGATCGACGCCACACCGTTTTGCGTGACTTCCACTTGGCCGGTTTGGGAGATCGAAATACGCTGAGCATCTTGCGGGATCGTGATCGCAGGTTCGAGTGGCCGTCCATCGCCGTTGACCAGGAGCCCATTGGCATCCTTGTGAAAGGACCCATCTCGCGTGTACGCAAACGAGCCATCGGGCATGAGGACTTTGAAGAAGCCGACACCTTCGAGCGCCATATGGGTTTCTTCTCCCGTCTGCGAAATCGTCCCCTGTGTCCAAAGCGTGGTTGTACCCACCGGACGAACACCATTTCCGATCTGCAACCCGATCGGGGAAGTTTGTCCTTCCGACGTTGACGCGCCAGGCATTCTTGAGATGTCGTAAATCAGATCTGCGAACTCCAGATGATTTTTCTTGAAGCCCGTCGTGTTGACGTTGGCAAGATTGTTGGCGGTATTGTCGATCAGCAGTTCCTGTGCTCGCATTCCGGTCGCACTGGAGAAAAAGGCTTTCAGCATCGTTGGTTACCGTTTGTGAGAGGTGGTTCGGGAGTTAAACTTAACTGCGTGTATTGGCCTGCAACGCATCTGAAATCGCGCGGATGGCTCGTTGCGAAGCTTCAAAATGCCGAGAGCAGACAATGAGACTGATCAATTCCGTGACCGGGCTGGCGTTGGACAACTCGCGAAAGCCTTGCACCACGCGAAATTCCTCGGCGGGAGCAACGGTCGCGCTTCCAGCGCGGAAGTAGGTCTGATTTTCCGATTCAAGCAAGCTGTTGTCATCGAACTCAACGACTCCGAGCTTTCCGATCGGTTGGCCTTTGCGAACCATCGCGCCATCCGAGCCGATCGACAACTCGTCCAGTGGCCCATCGAAAGTGATGGGCTGCTGGTTGTTATCGAGTATTGGAAACCCATCTCCATTGACCAATTGATTCGAATCGGGATTTCGAAACAGCACTCCATTCCGCGAATACATCAATCCGTGCGCGCCCTGAAACACGAAGAATGCATCCCCTTGCAGCGCCATGTCCAGCGACCGCTCGGTCTGTTCCAGCCGCCCCGGCGAGAAATCGGCTTGTTGTTCCCCAACGATAGCCCCCGGTCGAGCTTCTCCGCTGCCCTGTGGATCGATCAACTCTGAAAATCCCGACAATAGCCGCCGATGACCGGGCGTATTGAGGTGAGCCAGGTTGGATGCCGTCGACTCCTGGAGCCGAGTCAGCGCATCGAGCGCCGCAGCACTACCGTAAAGACCGTTTAGCATTTTTGTTTGTTGTCAGTTGTCAGTTGTCAGCCCTCTTTCAGAAATCGGATAAAACTTGAAAGGCTGATAAGAAATTCCGATTGTTCCTGTTGTATCAGCCCGTTTAAATCTGCTATCAGCCATCAGTCTTGTTAAACTTTGCGGGTTAGGCTAACTATTCCGCCTGTTCGGGTCGATTCAATAAACGAAGGAGCGCCCTCGTCCGATGTCCGCAGACTATCCCATTTTTGATTTCGTCTCAGCCAGTCAAGTGGAGCGACCGCTGTCGCAGGCGCTCAAAATCTGGATGTCCAACTGCCAGAAACTGTTCAAGGATCGCTGGTGCGAATTTTCAGCCAATGAAATTCAAATCAGTCCGCTGCTGATCAACGCCTGGACATTCGCAACCGTGCGCTCGAAGTGGACGCAGCCCTCGGTCGGTCTCCCGATCACCATCAAGTCCGCTCAACAGCCGGCCGAAATCCAGGGCCTACTGGTCATCCGCCGAACCGACCTCATCATTTTGATGATGGAAATTCTTTCTGAAACGCTAGCAGAAAAACCACAGGACCGCGAACTGACGCACATCGAGTTGTCGCTCTCAGAATTGGTTCTCAAGAACGCGGTGACCGCCCTGAGTGAAGGCTGGCCTGCCAAGGAAACGCTGCCGGTTTCGACGGCGGCGCTGGATTTTGAACCCACTTACAGTCGCATGTTTTCTCCGAAGAAAGAGATCATTTCTACGGGATTTGAGGTTCGAACCTCGGGCGGATCCGAGGCCGGACCCGCCGTACTGGAATGGATATTTCCCAAGGATGAACTGGTGAGTTTGCTGGGAGTCGGATCGGTGCCGACTTCCGGCCAGAACACCATGAAAATCGACCCTCAAAGCGTTACCCAAATGAACGTCAATATTTCTGCCAGCCTTGGTACCGCAGAATTGGCAATGGGTGACTTGATGCGTTTGGCTCCTGGTGCTATTGTCCGCCTCAATCAACGGGTGGATGAGCCGTTGACGGTTTCGCTCAACGAGCAACCCAAGGTTCTTGCCTGGCCGGGCAAGAAACGAAACCGGCCGTGCGTGATGGTCGAAACCTGGCTGAACCAGACGACCCAGCCCTAACCCAAATTGCATATCATAGACTGATGTCAACGACCCCTGAAACTCAAGACACCGCCACGGCGACACCTGAATCCGACGGAGATGTTGGAGTTCAGACGCCTGACTTCCAAAAATTTACCGACAGCTCGGTGGAACATGAGCGACAGGAAATCAGTTGTCTGGCGGATATCAAGGTGACGGTATCGGCAGAGCTTGGCCGAACCGCGATTCCGATCGAGCGACTGTTGTCGCTTGGAACCGGGTCCGTGCTGGAACTGGATCGCTCGATTGATAGTCCGATCGAACTGATCGCCCAGGGCATTTCGCTGGCATCAGGAGAAGTGGTGGTCGTCGACGGCTGCTTCGCCATTCGCATCACCAATGTTTACCCCCGCAACCGGCGAGGAGAGTCACTGAGCGTCGAACAAAAGCAAAAATGAAACGGGTTTCGCTCCAAATCGTCAACGCGTTCCTGCTGATCCCACTTTGGGTGTCAAGCGGGAATCCGTGCGCGTTGGCCCAAAGCCCCCATTCAAACAAAATTCCACCCGAAGTGCTGCACGCCCTGATCCCAAATCAAGCCGCCTCCACACCGCAAACCAATCATCCTTCCACGACATCCTATTTCGATGCGAGTACGCCCGAGATTGCTTGGGGAGCCGGAAGTTCTGACCGTCAGGATACTCCCGCCCGATTCAGCGACACGGTGTTCGACCAATTGGTTACCGATCAGGGCCTGCGAACCCATTTGCCTCACGCCGCCACTGCGACGTATGGAAATCAGACTTCCAAAAATCACTCGGCACTGAATCAACTGCCCCTCAATCAGTCCTCCCCCAATCAATCGCCTCAAAACGTACCTCCCGTGATGACGGCGGAACAGTGGAAGCAACCATCCTCCAGTGACGAGCCGTTGGTACAGCCGGCCGCTCACGTCCGATCCTTCGGTGATGCGGCGCGGATTCTTCCACCGAGGGTGGCCATGAAAGAGCCAGCGAGTCTGCTTGATTCGGAACTTTTCAAGCCGATGCCTCATCAGCCGATGCCTCATCAGCCGATGCCTCATCGGGAGTCATCTTCGGATGATGAGAATCATGCCCCTCAATCGCTGACCTTGGCTGAAATGCTGGAGCAGTCCAACCGCGAGATTCGCGGGGAACCAGACTCGGCTGCGGAAGAATCTTATTTGCGTTCTTCAGCCCCAACCTCGGCGACCTCCAAGACGGCCAGGCGAACGATTGGCGAAAATTTTGCTTCGTCACCCGGTTTGGGAGAAACCATCCAGCAAATTGCAACCGGGCTTTGTCTAGTGCTGGTTCTGGGAGTCGGCTTCATTTTGGTTGCCAAAAAGCTCTATCGCAGCGCGGCGAGTAGCTCGACCCGACCTTCGAAAGTCGTACGGCAGCCTGAACCCGCTTCGTTTCAGATTGCGTCCACGATCCGGCTCGATCCCAAATCGGCACTGCATCTGGTGGATGTGGCCGGAGAGCGGGTACTGGTCGCCACGGATTCCAACGGAGTCAAATCCATGCTGTCCCTGAGCCGGTCCTTTGATGCGTTGTTGGACGAAGCCGTCAACCGGGTCAACGAAGAAAACGAACAAGATCGTGAAATGAACGATGCGGGAACTTATTCGCCTGCCATGCGAACCGTGCCCAGTGGTCGCGAATCAAGGACCGAACGTTCCACCGGCAGCAGAAATGAGCCCCGAACCGTCGAGGACGTTGAAGCCGAAATGCGAAAGCAGTTAGCCGAGCTGTTGGGAGGTCAAGCGTTCAAGGATGTGTTTTTGAAACAAACAGGAAGGGTCGCATAGAGTCGCATCAAGTGGGATAGGGAGTTGTCCCGGCATAACTTCCCGGTTTTATCAAGGTCAATCATAACCCGAAGCGTAAGCGAGGGACGGCATAACCAGACGGGAGTGGTCCCTCGCTTACGCTTCGGGTTGTGATGAAATGCGGAAGCTATTTCGGGACAGTTCCTAGGCGTCCTCGTTCGCCTAAAAATGATACAAGATCTAACAAAACTAAGAATATAGGAGTAAAAAAACAAATCGAAACATGGATGTTTATTATCTGATCGCACAAACCAACAACCTTCCGGTTGATCTTGGATCCATTGAGAAATTGACGCCACCGCTTCAGGTCGCGCTGTTTCTCGGTGCGCTCAGTTTTGCGACCGCCGCATTGATCTGCTTGACCGCATTTACTCGAATTGTGATCGTATTGTCATTCGTCCGCCGGGCCTTGTCGACGCAGGAGATTCCTCCGAATCAGGTGGTCATGGGGCTGGCCTTGTTTTTGACCCTGTTTGTTATGGCGCCGACGATTGAAGCGATTTACAACGAAGGCGTGCAGCCCTATCTGGCGGCCCAGCAAATGGAAGAGCCAAACGTCGACCTGACACACGTCATACAGGTCGCCGCGCGAGAATTTCATGCGTTCATGCGGGTTCATACGCGGAAGAACGATCTGGCTCTGTTTGTCGAACTGTCGGAGACCGATGTGAACATCGCGTATGAAGACGTTCCGCTGAGGATTCTGATCCCGGCCTTTATCATCAGTGAACTGAAAACATCGTTCATCATGGGATTTTGTATTTATATCCCGTTTCTGCTGATCGACTTGGTCATCTCGACCGTCCTGATGTCATTGGGAATGATGATGATGCCTCCCGTCGTGGTTTCGACGCCCTGTAAACTTCTGTTGTTCGTATTGGTGGACGGTTGGCACCTGACATCGCGGGCACTTGTTTCCAGTTTTGGGGTCTAGCGATGATGGGGGTGAGCAATGAGTAACACCGGAGATTCCAATCTGGGATTTGCCCAACGGAGTGACACGTGGCTGTCGATTGCCTTTTTGGCGACGTTGACGGCACTGGTGGTTCCGATGCCGACTTACTTGATGGACATGTTTCTGGCGCTCAACCTCGCGCTGGCTGTGATCCTGTTGATGGTTACGCTGGGAGCCAAGCGACCGCTCGATGTCGCTGTCTTTCCGTCCTTGCTGCTGCTGTTGACGCTGTTTCGGCTGGCACTGAGCGTAGCGACAACACGCTTGATTCTACTGGACGCCGATGCAGGAAAAATCGTTTCGGCGTTTGGAGATCTGGTGGTCGGGGGAAATCTGATCGTTGGAGCCGTGATCTTTTTGATTCTGGTCACGATACAGTTTATTGTCATCACCAAGGGAGCCACCCGGATTTCGGAGGTCAACGCGCGATTCACACTCGATGCGTTACCCGGTAAACAGATGGCGATCGACGCGGAACTGAACGTCGGTGCGATCAATGAACAAGAAGCCAAACAACGGCGCAAGGATCTGGCTGCCGAGGCCGAGTTCTACGGAGCGATGGACGGGGCCAGCAAGTACGTCCGGGGTGACGCGATTGCCGGTTTGATCATCTTGGCCGTTAATCTGATCGGCGGGATTATCATTGGTACGATGCAAGGCGTTTCACTTGTGGAAGCGTTGAAGCTGTATTCCATCCTGACCATTGGTGACGGGTTGGTTTCGCAAGTTCCCGCCCTGTTGATCGCGACCAGTGCCGGTATTCTGGTGACCAAGTCAAACTCGGAGTCGAGTCTGGGTGACGAAATTTCGAGTCAAATTGCTCGAGGGCACCGCGCGCTCTCGACCAGTGCCATCATCTTGATTGCCGTATCGCTGGTGCCGGGCTTGCCAAAACTGCCGTTCTTTGCCATTGCCGGAGTCATCTTTTTCCTGGTTCGCCGAGGTCAGCACACCGAAAAACAGGCTGAGAAAAAGCGGCTCGACGATCAGGAACAAGCCAAAGTTCAGGCTCAGTCTCAGCCACCTGCGGAAGAAACCACTCTGGGACAGTTTTTGCAGAACGACCGCATCGTCGTCGAAATTGGAGCCGGATTGATCTATCTGGTCGAACCGAAAAAAGGAAAAGGAATCACGGAACGAATTCGGGCGCTACGGCGCGACATGGGCGATCAGTGGGGGTTCTGGGTACCGAATGTCCGAATTCGCGACAACCTGCAAATCGAAACATCGGAATATCGTTTCATCATTGGCGGTCGTGAAGTCGGTCGCGGAACGATTCATGTCAATGATTATCTGGCCATCAATCCGGGAGGCATGGAGAATTCACTGCCGGGAATCGAAACGAAAGATCCTGCGTTTGGATTGCCGGCCAAGTGGATCGAAGAGAGCAACCGCCGCCGAGCAGAAATATCGGGTTTGACGGTGGTCGATGCGGCGACGGTTTTGATTACGCACCTCGGCGAATGCCTGAAAAAGCATGCTCATGAATTGCTCAGCCGGGAAGACATGCAAAAAATGCTGGATAAACTGAAGGAGCACGCTCCGACGGTGGTGGCAGACATCAAGCCCGACACGATTCGGATGGGGGCGCTGCACCAGGTGCTGGTCAATCTGCTGCAAGAGTCGGTTTCCATTGCTCCCTTTGAGCGGATTGTCGAGTCGGCAATTCATCACGGAACGCAGATCAAGAATGTCGGCGATCTGACGGAACGCATTCGTCAGGATCTCGGCGCTGTGATCGTCGATCGTTTCCGCGATAACGACGGGCGAGTGCGGGTGATCCTATTGGATCCGAAACTGCAGCACACACTTCGCGAGAACATCACTGGTGAGATGATTGCGTTTCAGCCCGATCAACTCGAACGACTGGTGGAACGCTACAAACATGCGTGGGAGTTGGCTTCGATGAAGAACGAGCCTGCGGCCGCACTGGTGGATTCGTCGATCCGGCGAGCGATGCGGTTGACGACTCAGCGATCCCTGCCTGCGATTTCCTTTGTAGCGTACAACGAGATTCCCAACGATCTGCTGATCGATCCGGTGGCGATGATCCGGTTCGACGAAGTTTTTGCGGAGCCTATCATGGCTGGTCAAATGGCCGGTCATATGGCCGGTCATATGGCCGGGCAGGGCAATAGGGAGGTGGGGACTTGATTGATCACCCTGACCGAAGCCCTGAACCGAAGCCGATTCGTCACCTCGGATGTTGTCTTGGGTTGCTTGTCCGGCGTATTGTGCAACGAGCGAAAACTCTGCGTGCGGGCGCGCCCATGCTGTTACTGTTTTCTTTGTTGATTCTGATGACTTCATCGGGCTGTCAGCGGTTTTGCTGGCCAGCCTGTGCACCGCTACAAGCGCCGTTTCCAGCATTCGGAACGGGACTGGGACTGTTTGCCAAACCGGTGCCTCCTCCCTTTGTTGAGCCAAGGAAATACAGCCTGTTTGTGTCGCCTGAGTTCCCTCACTACGGTCCACAGCGGGTGTTGATTGTTCCGACGGGTACGGAGTCGGGCCGGTATCAGACACCGATCCACTTTGCAGAATCTCTGTCGGCGTCGCTCCGGAGCTGTGGAGTGGCCGAGGTGATCTTTCCGCCTCAACTCGATTGCACGATGACCGTCGATCGGCTGTTGACCGGTCAGTTCAGCGAATGGGAAATTGCGGCTTTGTCTCGGGCGTGGCACTGTGATGCGATTCTGTTTGTGCGCGTCAATCAGTTTCAGGGCTTTGCGCCCCTGAAGGCCAGCGTCACGGCCGCGCTCGTGGATGCCAACGAATCGATGGTGGTGTTCGCGGTCGATGGGAACTGGGATACCAGCGATCCCGACATCCGAAGCGGATTTGAGCATTTCGTGACGAACTCGGCCTACGATGCGAGTGAATCCGAATTGAAACTCCAATTCCAGTCGCCGAATCGATTATTTGCCTACATCGGCCACCAAATCACCGATGCCTGGCAGCGAGCGAAATTCTGATTTCCCGTTGAATATTCAACAAGTTCACGGCTTGGCAGGAATTTCATGGGCCTTTGAAAAAGTCCTGACGCCTAAATGGCGTGCAGATGGTACAATCATAAAAGATACCACTGATTCAGAAAGCAGCCGATAGCGATGCCCGAACCTTCCAAACAAGTGATCGACGATGTACGTCAGTTGATTCGCGGTGCGGGGTTGCGCGCTACGCCTGGACGGATCGCGGTTCTATCGCAATTGGTCGATGCCAAGGGGCCGTTGACGCACGCGGAGGTCTTGCAACGTGTTGCCGATCATATTGCCGATGCTTCGACCATTTTTCGCGCCCTTAACGATATGGCCACCGCCGGAATTTTGCGGCGCATGGAACTGGGCGATCACGTCTGGCGGTACGAACTGCTGAACCATCACCATGCCGATGATGGCTCGGCACACGCTCATTTTCTGTGTGTAGAGTGCGGCGAAATCATCTGTCTGGAAACCGTCGACGTCAAACCGGGGATCGCCAAGAAAGGAATGATCCACGAAGTGACAGAAGTGCTTTTCAAAGGACACTGCACGGATTGTGGATGAGGGATGAGGGATGAGGGATGAGGGATGAGGGATGAGGGATGAGGGATGAGTAATTATGAAAAATTATACAAAATAATAAAATGCGGAAAGATTGCGACAGGAAGATTTGAGGACAGGAAAATTGGGGAGCGGAGAAATGTTGTGGGGAAGACTTTGGTAGGAAAATAGCAGTTGTCGGTCATCAGTTGGGAAATGATATTAGTGAAGATTAGCGAAAATTAGCGTTCCTCCCAAATCCCGAATCCCTATTTTCCTACCCCCATTTTCCTACCAAAATTTTTCTGCTCAGAACATTTTTCTGCGTTCAATCTTTCTGCCTGACTTCTGACTTCTGACTTCTGACTTCTTGCAACTGACCACCAACAACTGACCAAAAACCAAATGCTATCCGCCACTGAAGTAATCGAAAAAGACTTTCTCGAACATCGCCACATGTTGATCGAAATTGCCGCTTATCTGGATCGCCATGACGCCGCAGTGATACGGGAGGGTGAACCAGCGACGTCGTCTGCAAAACTCGAAATGCTCGATCAGGCCTTGGCGTTGCTGCGCGAACCGCCCTCAAAACAAGGACGTGCCCATGACCTCCTGGTTTTGTTCGGACAATAGCATACGGAATAGGGATATGAAAGGTTGTAGAGAAGATTTTTGGCAGGAAAATGGGGGTAGGAAAATAGGGATTTGGGATTTGGGAGGAACGCCAATTTTCGCTAATCGTCACTAACGTTGCTCTTTAGTCTCGATCAACTCGCAATCTCAAATCCCTCATTCTTCTGCGTTCCATCTTTCTGCCTGACCTCTGACTTCTGACTTCTGACTTCTGACTTCTGACTTCTGACTTCTGACCACCATGCAAATCATCCAGCCCCATTATCACGCCATTGCCCGAACCGCTCAGGATTACGAGAAGATGGCGATGTCCGGTGTCGTATGCGTCTGTGAACCTGCGTTTTGGGCAGGTTTTGATCGCCGCTATCCTGAGACGTTCATCGATTACTTCCGGCAAATCTGCGAATTCGAGCCGACGCGAGCGGCCGAGTATGGCATCCGGCACTTTTGCTGGGTCGCCGTCAACCCCAAGGAAGCCGAAAATCCGGAACTGACTCGGGCGGTACTGGAACAGATGCCGTATTTTCTGAACCATCCCAATTGCCTGGGAGTGGGCGAAACCGGCCTGCACAAATCAACCCAAAATGAAATGGAGGCGCTCGAAGCGCACGTCGACATCGCCCTCAAGCACAATCAACTGGTGCTGATCCACACGCCTCACCTGGCAGACAAAGCCCATGGTACGAAGAAGGTGCTGGAGGTACTCGCCGGAATGAACGTCAACCCGGAACGTGTCTGGATAGATCACGTTGAAGAGCACACGATCGAACCCTGTCTCGATGCGGGGTATTGGGTAGGATTTACGCTCTACCCGATTACCAAATGTTCGCCCCGCCGAGCGGTAGATATGCTGGAAAAATATGGCACGGAACGCATCCTGGTCAACTCATCGGCGGATTGGGGACCGAGCGATCCGTTCACGCTGCAGCAATGCGTGCTGGAATTTCGACAACGAGGCCATTCGCTGCAGGAGGCGATCGAAGTCTTCCACAACAACCCTTGTCGGTTCCTCGGCCAGAACCCCAAGTTTGATATCCGTCCGATCAAGACGGAAACGCTGGAATAAAATTCGGGAGCCCGTTATTCCGGCGTCCACACCGATTCCAATTTGCCGTTCCCAAGTGAAATCGACGACCACCGCGCCGTGTCAAACTGAACGAGTGCCACGGTGCAAGTCGGCACCGATACAAATCGATCTGATAGCTGGTTGATCAGTTGTTCCAGACCTGGATTGTGCCCCACCACCATGGCCAATCCATCAAATGAATCGGGCAAGTCTGCCAGTCGTCCCAGATAAACTGACGCCGCCGCATGGTAGAACTCATCGAGATATTCGAGCTGAATTTTTTCTTCGCCTCCAAACGATTTAACCATCAGATCTGCCGTTTGCTGCGCACGGGTGGCAGACGAAGCCAGCACCCATTGCGGGATGCACTGATACTGGACCAGGCGTTCTCCCATTTCCGACGCATCACGCAGCCCGCGTTCATTGAGCGGTCGTTCAAAATCAACCCGATTGGAACCCCCCAACGATGCATTGGCATGACGAGCAATCAGAATACGTTTCGGCATGGGACTGAAAACAAAAGAAAATTAGTGAAAATCAACGATGCCGCAGCGGAGCGATGATCCACGGCAACGAAATCGCCAACGCTGCCGGGATCCATGTGGCGGTTACCACCGGAATCCAGGGGAAGTTCGATACCGATGACAAACCCTTGGGCAGAACCGGGTGTCCAGCGAACTCCAGGTAGGCCAGTATCACACCCCAAACACCCACAATCAGAGCGATCAAGCGACGGTCGATTGATTTACTGGCGACAGATTTCCAGGCAAACCACGTCGAAATCGCTCCCAATACAACGGCAACCAACGGGACCAGCCAGTTCCAGTACTGGCGGTACTGCCAGCCCCGCTCGGCATCCCAACCTGCAAGACCGATGAGAACGACTCCCATGACAAACATCGTGAGGGCACTTTTCGGATAACGGGATACATACAGGAAGAAGGCCAGGGACAACACGCTGCATCCGACGACCGCAATCAACAACAACAAAACAAAACGGGGCTGAAGCAGCTCTAACCACGCGTCACTCATCGACCGCAGGGTGCTAGCCCCAGCAGGGCCCTGATCTACCCAACCCCAGTAGGCTGCCAGAAACAACCAGGCAATCAACATTCCTAGACCCATATTGCCCATAACCGAAAGCAGCTTGGCAAACACCAACCGCTCGTTGGAGACGGGACGAAAGGTTTCGAAGGGGTGCAAAAATCGGTCTGCACCTCGATGATTGAAGTTGATTCCTTGCACGGTCCCGAGAATACCGTGGATCAGTAGAGCAAACCCCGTCACGACCACTGAATATGGAACTAGCAAAATTTCCCTGTTTGCCCCCGTGCCCAGAATCAGGAAACCTACTAACGCTCCGCACAGGAGGCAGACAGCCAACTGCCAGACGAAGGGCTTGATGCCGATCTTCCTGGTTTCGTACCAGACCAATGCCTGCAATGTGTTACCAAATCGGTTTGCCAAGCGGGCCGGTTTTCCTTTCAACTCCGACAGGCTGACTATTCTCTCGGCAGGCGCAAGCTCTGCCCGATGCCTTTGTCGATTCACGCCCCATACGGCAACGCTTGCCGATACAATCACCCCTGCACCCACCAACAAACTGAGTAGTGATACAGCTTGGGGCCAGACTTTTTGCCCCAGTGGATTGTGTGGGACGGCATCGGTCATGATAAATCGCAACATCACCACGAACGCCAGGACGAAAATGCCCAGTGTTAACAAAGAGCGGGTTTTCAACGACGTTGCCGACCAGGATACGGCGATCAAAACCGACGTCAGCAGCGCCACAATCAAGGTGGCGCCTGCGACAGGAATCTCAATTCCGGAAACGCCGCGAAGTACCCAAATCGAGACAATGAACGTCAAACATGACTTGATAATGATGGTGATCAATGGAGCGAGAACCAGACGGCGAGTCGAAACCGGCATCGTGAAGTTAGCGGAAAAGATAAAAGTCTGCGATCCGTTCATTCCATCCGTCCACGCAAACGAAACCACACTCACCGCCATCAACACCATCGCAAACGCCGTTGCAACCGCCTCCCGCTGAAAGTCGTCCATAACGCTCGAGAGCGACCAGAACAATACGCTCAAAAAGATCAGCGAATACAGCCATATCCATAGCTCCGGGCGGCTCAATCGCCAGCTCTGCCAAATGAGGGCACGTGTCGGTCCGTTCATTGGCCACCTCGTGCGGAAAGGGGTTCCATTCGCTCGGCCCGGTCCCGCCGGCCCGCTCGGGCCGCAAAAATTTCCTGCAGTGATGAGTGGCGACGAGTCAAAATTTCACCGCCGATGCTCCTGACCGAATTCTCGATTTGATCGCCGTCGCCTTCGAGTACCAGCCACCAATCCTCACCCATCTTCTCCGCAGACCATGTCGGCGGAATGGCCGGATCCAGTTGATTCTTCCAGCGAACGGTCAACGAATGATGACGCAACTTGATTTCGTCCAGCTCTCCCTCAATGGTCAGCTTGCCATTCTGAAGCACCAGCAAATAATCGGACATCATCTCGATCTCATCGAGCAGATGTGAAGAAAAAATAACCGTCCTGCCATCATCCGAGACCGCTTTGACGATGGCATTGAGGATGTCCTTGCGAACCAACGGATCCAGTCCGCTCGACGGCTCGTCCAGTAGCAACAACCGGGGTCGATGGGCCACGGCCGCAATCAAACCGGCCTGAGCTTTGCCGCCCCGCGAAAGTTGTCCAATCTTCTTGCGGGCATCAAGCTGAAAGGTGGTCAACAATTCGAGCGCATAGTCCCAATCCCAATTCGGATAGAAGGCCGCCGTGTAACGCAGCAGCTCATCGACTCGCATCCACGGTGGTAGATCGCGATCTTCGGACAGATAGCCGATTTGCGAAAGGACACCGACAGGGTCGAGCACCGGGTCCTTGCCAAACACGCGCACCCAACCCGTTTGTGCTTGATACAGCCCCAGCAGATGCTTGATCAACGTGGTCTTGCCGGCACCATTTCGTCCAATCAGACCATAGACATAGCCCGGCTTGATGGAAAGGCAGATATCGTTGAGGGCATGTTGCGGCCCAAACTGTCGGGAGAGGTTCTGGATTTTGATAATCGGATCAGACATTCGAGTTCTCCTGTTTGTTGCAACGTTTGAGAATGACGGGATGACGTTTTTCAAGCAGATCGTTGACTTCTTCGAGCGTGAAGCCAAATTGCCAGGCTTCAATGAGCAGCTTGTCGACCCGTTCGGTCAGAATTTCGCGTTGTTCCTTGCGGGCCAGCGGCGTTTGCAGCTCCGAGATATACGTTCCCGCCCCCCGTCGTTTGAAAATGACACCGGCAAACTCCAGTTCATCGTAGGCTTTGACAATGGTGTTGGGCGTGACCGAAAGCCGTTCGGCCAGCGTACGAATGGGTGGCAGTTCATCCCCGGCCCGCATGATGCCGGCGGCCACCGCGTATTTGACTTGATTGACAATCTGCCGGTAGATGGGGACACCATCGGTCAGCGAAAGCTGAATGTGCATGGACAACTCCTCGGCTGAATCATTTTTTGGCAAGCCTGTGCAACCGCTTGCCCGATTGTTTCATTGTACCACCATTGTAATACAATTGTCAAGGGGTATTTTTGGGCTATTTATGGAGTGCGGGACTCAGTACCGCTTTGGATATTTGGATTTCATCGGTGGTCCAAACCGTCCGAAGCCATAGAAACGATAGCGGTACAAGGTACCGCACTCCATAGAGGCTAAACGTTTTGGCTTGCCGCAAGCGGTTACAAAAAGCCTAGGCAAGTGAACCGCTGAACAGAAAACCGACAACCCTCGAAACTTTACGCCGGATCATCTATCATCTATCAGATACCAATCACCCTCCAATTTCCAATTTCCGACTTCCGACTTCTGACTCCTGATACCTGACTTCCGTAAATGTCCCTTGCCATCGATACCCAACGATCCAACATTCAGGCCGACTTGAGCGGCCTGATCAAGGGAACCGTTCATTTCGATGCAACCTTTCTGGAAATGTACTCCTGCGATGCATCGATTTACCAGATTCATCCGCTCGGTGTCGTTCGGCCTGCGGATCTGGAGGATGTGGTTGCGGTGGTTAAATATGCGTTCGATAATAACATTCCCGTCATCCCTCGAGGGGCGGGCTCGAACGTGGTGGGGGCCAGTATTGGGGCTGGGTTGATCCTGGACATGAGCTACTCCATGCGGCAGCAGGAAACCATCGCCCGTGACGATGTGATCGTCATGCCAGGGCGGGTGTTGGGAGACCTGAATCAGCGAATCAAATCGCACGGCCGGATCATCGGCCCGGATCCGATGACCCGTATGGTGACCACCATGGGCGGAATGTTGTCCATGAACAGCTCGGGCAGCCACTGGCTTCGCTACGGAGCGCCGCGCGACATTGTCCTCCGATTGCAAGTGGTCCTGTCGGACGGAGAAGTCGTTGAAATTCATTCAGCGAAAAACGCCGGACCGAAGCCGGTCGAGTCGAATCGTTTGGCAACCATTCGGCGCCGGGTCGATCAGATTCTGACCCAGAACAAGGACCTGATCTCGGAACGGCAGCCGAAAACCCGGATCAATCAAGCGGGTTACAACTTGTTTGATGTCTATCGGGACGATGAAAACGGCCAGTCCCACCTGGATCTAACAAGACTAATCGTCGGCAGCGAAGGGACTCTGGGGATCATCACCGAGGCCACACTTCAAACCGAACCGCTTGCCCGGCATCGGGGAGCAGCCATTCTGTTCTTCCATCGAATGGAAAGTGCCGCCAAGGCATCGGTTGAAATTGGAAAGCTGCCGGATGTCGCGGCCTGTGATCTGGTCGACCGTCGTGTGTTGTCGCTCGCCCGGCAAAGCGAAGCACGTTTTCAGCGGTTGATCCCTGAAGACGCCGAAGCGATGCTACTGTGTGAGTTTCAGAGCGCCGACAACCGGTCGCTGCAAAAGAAACTAGAGCATCTGGTGCAACAGATCCAGCGCCGCCAGCGTCTTGCGTTCGACATCAAGGTGACCACTCAAAAGGAACAGCGCGATTTCTACTGGCGCATTGTCCGCCGGACGGTACCGATCCTGTTCAAGCTGCGCGGGGACCGAAGGGCCGCGCCGTTCGTCGAAGACATTGCCATTCCGCCTCTTCGGATTGCAGAATTTCTGCATGACGTCCACCGGATTCTGAACAAAAACGAAGTCACGGCCTCCATTTTCGCGCACACTCCGCAAGGCTTGATCTCGATCCGTCCGTTTCTCAGTCTTTCCCGCCCGGAAGATTTGACGACCGCCCAACGTCTTGCCAACGAGCTTTTCGAAAAAGTAATCGACTACGGAGGAACGATCAGCGGTGCCCATGGAGACGGGATTTGTAGAACCTGGTTCTTGCGTCAGCAGTACGGACGACTCTACAGCGTCATGTCCGAAATCAAGAAAGTTTTCGATCCACAAAACATCCTGAATCCGGGAAAGATCATAGGGCAACCGTATCAGGGATTAACCGATAACTTGCGAAACGTCGTCCCTTCAAAAGAATTGCTTGCTGATCCATCTTCGAACCCGGATTTGCAAACGGATATCGATCCGAACAGCGATTTGGCCCGTCCAGATGAATCGCCAGGTTCGGCAGATCAAGACCGAACAGCTCGATCCATCCGGTCGCTGAAACGAAAGAACAAAAGCACACTCCCGGTTTTTCAACCCAACCTCAATTGGGATTTATCTTCGGCCACTCTGACGGCCAGAAATTGTAACGGATGCGGTCGCTGCCGGACGATGGCGCCCGATACCCGCATGTGCCCCATGTTTCGGCTTTTGCCCAGCGAGGAAGCTTCGCCACGCTCCAAAGCCAATTTGATGCGAGCGATCTTCAGCGGCACATTGCCGCCGGAAACACTGGCGCAGGATTCGTTCAAAGAAATTGTCGACCTGTGTGTCCATTGTCATCAATGTCGCCTTGATTGCCCCGCGTCCGTGGATATTCCGAAACTGATGGTCGAAGCCAAGTCCCAGTATTTTGCCGTCAATGGATTGAGGATTTCGGACTGGATCATCACGCGACTCGACTGGCTGTATGAAATCATCGGGTTGTCGCCCATGATTACCAATTTTATGTTGCGAAATGCGGCCAGTCGGTGGCTACTGGACAGGCTGTTTGGGATCTCTCAAGTTCGCAAATTACCGCTGATGGATCGGCAGACTTTTTTGCGGTGGGCGCAGCGGAATCGCTTGCACAAACCGACTCATCAATCGACGCGGCGTGTCGTCTATTTCGTCGATGCCTACGTGAACTGGAACAATGTGGAATTGGGCAAGGCACTGGTACACATTCTCAAACACCACGGAATCGAAGTGCTGGTCCCCCCCCAGCAGAATGTCTCCGGAATGTCGATGATTACCGGCGGCGCCTTGTCGCGGGCAAAACGGTTGGCCGCACGGAATGTCGAACGACTGGCCGAGTGGGTGCGTCAGGGCTATCAAATCATTACAACGGAGCCATCGGCCGCGCTCGCCCTGAGTCATGAATATCTGAATCTGCTCGACGACAAGGACGCGAAACTGGTGGCAGAAAATACCATCGATGCGACCAACTATTTGTATCAGCTTCATCGCCACGGAGAGTTGCAACTGGACTTCCACCCGATCAACGCAAGTATTGGCTATCATCTTCCTTGTCACCAACGGGCGCTTGGAAACGACATCCCTGCGCTGGAATTGCTGCGACTGATTCCAGGTTTACAGGTACAATTACTGGATAAAGGTTGTAGTGGAATGGCGGGAACCTACGGAATTAAACGAAAGAACTATATGCGAAGCATCCGGATGGGATTTCATCTGATCAATGCCATGCGAAGCCCCGAGATTGTCGCGGGGGCGACGGAGTGCAGCAGTTGTAAAATCCAGATGGAACAGGGAACCAGCAAGCCAACGATTCATCCTCTGAAGATACTGGCGCTGGCCTACGGGGCAATGCCCGAACTGAAAGACCTACTCAACCGCCGAAGCGGCGAACGAACGGCAACAAAGTGATGTTAGAAATTATACTAAATGTCTCATTGTTCGCCAGTGCTCGGCAAATCGTTGGCCAACCTTCCATCGAACTGAAGCTGCATGATCCTCAACCGACAATTGCTGGGTTGCGGACCGCCATCGCTGAACAATATCCAGAACTGGGCGACTTGCTCAAGTCGTCGGTCTTTGCCGTCAATCATGAGTACGCGGTGGCCGACCAGCAACTGACTCCGACGTGTCAGGTTGCTCTGATTCCCCCTGTCAGCGGAGGATAACATGATCGAAATCGTTGAACAGCCCATTGAGATCCATACGATTGTCCAATCAGCCGCCTCGGATCATTCCGGTGCGACGGTTTTGTTTCTGGGCACGACGCGACAGTTTACTGCGGGTAAGGAAACGGCGAGACTGGAATACGAATGCTATCGTGAGATGGCAATCCGAAAAATGACCGAACTCCGCGATGGTGCGATTTCAACGTGGCGTTTGAATGAGTGTTCCGTCGTTCATCGCGTCGGTGTCGTTCCCGTTGGAGAAGCCAGCGTCGCGATTGCCGTCAGCTCGGCGCATCGCAAAGCAGCCTTTGAAGCGGCGGAATGGTTAATCGATCAACTCAAGACCGAGGTCCCTATCTGGAAGCAGGAATGCTATGCCGACGGAACCACGGAATGGGTGCATCCGGGAACGGACGCAGCACAGTAGAATATCGACGACATGTACGAAACTCATCCCATCGTCGATACGTTTGGCCGCACGCATAACAGTTTGCGTGTCAGTGTGACCGATCGCTGCAACATCCGGTGCTTTTACTGCATGCCGGAGCAGGCCCGTTTTCTGCCTCCCGCCGAATTGCTGTCGTTTGAAGAGATCGAACGCATCGTTCGCGTCGTCGCCCCGGCGGGAGTCAACAAAATACGTTTGACCGGAGGAGAGCCGCTGGTGCGATCACAACTCGGGCGACTGATCGAGAAAATCGTTGCGATTGATGGAATCGAAGAAGTTGCTTTGACGACCAACGGAATTCTGTTGGCCGCGCAAGTCCGGCAACTGAAAGAAGCTGGATTACACCGACTGAACATCAGTCTCGATGCCTTGAATCCAAGGATTTTTGAACGGATTACCAGACGCAAAGGACTTGAACAGGTACTCACAGGAATTCAAGCAGCCCAACAAGCCCAATTCAAGAATATTCGAATCAATGCGGTCTCCATCAAGGGGCTGACGGAAGACGAAATCGTTCCACTGGCCCAATTTGCGCGCGAGCAGAAATTGACGCTGAGGTTCATCGAGTTTATGCCGCTTGATGCCGACCGAAACTGGACGCTTGATAAAGTGTTGACTGGTGCCACGGTTCGTCAGATCATTTCAGAAAACGTGTGTACACTTGCTTCGGTTCCGACCGTCCATTCCAATCAAGCGGCAGCCGATTTTGTCTACGCCGACGGAAAGGGTAGTGTCGGGTTTATCAACTCCGTGAGTGAACCTTTTTGCGACGCCTGCAACCGGATGCGAATAACGGCCGAAGGCAAATTTCGAAACTGCCTTTTCTCGACTCACGAGTGGGATTTGCGAACGCCCCTACGTTGCGGCGCATCGGATGAAACCCTTCTGCAACTGATTCGCGATTGCATCACCGCCAAGAAAGCAGGCCACGGCATGGACGCATCCGATTTTCAATCTCCCGAACGGCCGATGTATCAGATTGGAGGATGACTGAAGGGATGAGGGATGAGGGATGAGGGATGAAAAACAGGGGATGAAAGATGAGAGATGAAATGGAGAGTGAGCGTGAGGACTTGAGAGTGCGAACGAAGCAGTTTGCTTTGCGAATCGTTCGGATGTATTCGGCGCTTCCCAAGACGACCGAGTCCTGCGTGCTTGGAAAACAAGCATTGCGATCAGGGACCAGCATAGGAGCGAACTTTCGGGAAGCCCATCGATCGCGCTCGGATGCCGAGTTTGTTGCAAAGTTGGGTGACTGCTTGAAGGAACTAGATGAAACAGCATATTGGCTTGAATTACTGGTAGAAGCAAATATCGTAAAGCCCGAGATGTTCGCCGGTCTACAGGACGAATGCAATCAACTCACTGCGATTCTGACGACCATTGTGAAAAAAGTAAAAGGCAAGAAGAACAGAGACCAATAAGCTTCATCCCTCATCCCTCATCCCTCATCCCTTCTTAATCGGTGCAGGATTTCATCGCCGATCACGCCGATCAGAATGACGGCCCCGATGATCGAAAACTCCAGTTCATCCGGAATTTTCAACAGGATAATCGCGTTGTTGAGTGTCTGCATCAATGCCGTTCCGATCACGACGCCCAAAATGCTTCCCTCGCCACCTCGCAAACTACACCCCCCCAACACGGCCGCCGCGATCGCGTAAAGCTCGAAAAAATTTCCGAACGCCGAAGGAGAAATCGATGCTGAATCGAGCGCGTGCATCATTCCCCCCAACCCTACCATCAACGCGCAAAACAAGTAGGCGAATGTCACGACCCGCGCTGTGTTGATGCCGGAATATCGGGCCGCTTCGATGTTGCGGCCGACGGCCATCAGATGGCGGCCCCACACCGTCAGATTCAACAGCACCAGTGCGACGATGACAAAAAATGCGAACAGAAAAAATGAATACGGGATTCCGAATGATTGCCCCTCGACTCCCTGCCACAACAGCCATCGACCGGTACTGATTTTTCCGATGGTCTCTGCATGTTCCGCATAGCCCACCGTCTGGTCCTGGGTCAACCAGCGGGCAATGCCGCGATAGATCATCAACCCGCACAAGGTGACGACAAACGGCTGAAGATGCACGCGGGTAATCAGCAGTCCGTGAATCAGGCCGATCAGCAGCGAAATGCCCAGCACACTGGCAATCGCCATCGGCAGCGGCATCAATGGCTTGCGACGGATCGGCACGGCTTGCCAGGATTCACTGATCCCGGTAATCGCCTCGGTCAAAAGGGTGCTTTCCGTGTCATTGATATTCTCCACCGTTCGCTCGCGTGGCGTCCCACCCGTGGAAACGAATAGCACTCGATCCTGGGCGCGAAGCCGGGGAAACCCGAGACCGAACGTGACTTCCTTTTCATTCGCCGACTGGATGGGAAAAGCGCGGCAAACCTTGGCCAGCGGTTTCCGGTCGGAACTTGTTTCACTTCCCCTCAGTTCGCCACTGACCGTCAGTTGCGACTGCGAATCTTCAAGGTCGAGAATCGATTCGATTTTGAGCAGCGCCTTGTTTCGCCGGTCCTTGTCGAACCAGAGGTAATCTCCCTTTGAAAATCCGTGTCCCTGACTGACATAAATCGACTTGGTGGCCGAATCCATTTGCCAAACCGGTGCCGTTCCCATGGGGACATAGTCAACCTTCAGGAACAAGCCCAGCAGACAGGCCGCCAGACAGACGAGTGAGCCGATGGACAGGTCGATCCCGCTTGAGATAATCACGAACGCGACACCGATTCCGAGAATCCCGTACAGCGCCGTTCGCCGCATCAGATTCTCGATGTTCGCGGACTGCAAAAATTTTTCCGGCACAAACAGCGCCAGAAACACCCATAGACCGCCCAGCAACAGTGTGATTCCCAGTATCTTGACCAGTCCAGCAAGTTTATCATTCATTCGGTTACCTCGATTTTGTGCCAGACGATCTTTGTAACCGTTTCAGGACCGGATGGCTACCGCAACTTCGAGGCGCCCGCGTTGACGACTTCGCCACAATGACGGCCGGTGAGTGCAGCGAAGGCGACGGTGGTGAATACGATGGCAAAGGCTCCCATCATCGACGTGAGAATGAAAAACGGAAACCAAGGCACCATCATCAACAGACCGCCTAGAAAGCCGAGGAACGCCAACCCCGTCACTGACTTGTAGAAGTCTCCCCACTTCACCATCTCCCTTTTGAAATTCTGGAAAGCATCCACCGCAATAATGCTCAGCGGGTTTTCACTGTACCAGGCTGACAGCAGAAGCAACGGAGCAATAAAAAACTGAAACGGCAGCACAAATGGGAACATGCCAGGAATCGGCAATAGGGGAAGCCCGGCGATGAAAAAGCCGAATCCAAAAACCCAAAAGGTGCTGTTCAGTTCAGCAAGGCTGCCAATCTTCCAGGAAGACACTCGAGTATTCCCCGATGCTGTTTCGCGAAACACATATCCACACAACAGGTACAACAACGCCGTCCCCAACAAAAATGGCAACGCTCCCGCCCCGATCCAAATCAGCCAATCATAAAGCCGCTCGCCGAAGGAGGCCTCGCCTGCAACACGACTAGCGCGGTTTGCAAGATAGTGCATCAGCCCATTGCTTCCTCCCAACAACAGGGTTGTAAATACGAACCGTCCTATCAAACCTTCACTGGAGAAAACCTGATGAAGCAGCGATCCCGTAGTCCCGTCGTCTTCATCCAGTGAGACTTCGGGCATTGGTTTGGCGGGAGACGTACGGGTGAAATCACCCGTTGGCTCCGAGTCCGGCTGATTTACAGGGCTGGCTTGACGACGCTTTTTCAAGGGTTTGGAAACCGTGTGACGCTCTTCCAGACGGCGGCGAGCTGCTTCATAGCGCTCACGCCGGGTCATTTTCTTCGTTGCCAGTTGGTCATCGTCATCTGAAGCAGGAGCAGGAATCGATGACGACCTACCTTCGGTGACAGGCCCGTCATGGGCGGGGTGCATGGATTGTCCCGCGACTCCTGTTGCGGCTGAAACGGGCTGCACTTCATGAGAAGCGCGACTTTCGGCTTCCGTTTCTTCATCCAGCAGCGGAGCCAGTTTCATGATCTCATCGTCGTCCGCATCCTGCCCATCCTTGGAAGACGGATCCAGTCGAGTATCTCGAGCGCTCAAGCGTTGCCGATTCGACGAACGGACCAACCGTTCATTTACGACGCTGACCTTGGAGTAACATACGGGGCATTGAATGTCCGTATCCATTTTCGACGAATCCGTGTGGATCAACGAATCGCATATCCTGCACTTGACGGAAACAAAATCCTGCGATGGGGACATATCTATGGGATCGATTCTTCAATCGATTCGTTCGAGTCGGTCGATGTCCGGCTTTCCAGCACCAGGCGTATGGGGACTTCACCAAAATCCAATGAATCATAAAGCACTCCCAACAAATACTTGCGATACGATGGATCAAACGCTTCGGGGTCGTTGCACTTGAACACAATCGTCGGAGGCTGAGTGGAAATCTGGGTCGCATAGTAAATCTTGGGACGCCGTTTGTTGCTGGACATCGGAGGAGGATGTTTGACCAGCGCCTGTTTGACCAGCCGGTTCAACTGTGGAGTCGGAATCCGTGAGCAGGCTTGCTTGTGCAACATTTGGGCATGGTTGAGCAAACGTTTGCAGTTCTGTCCGGTTTTGCCCGTCACAAACGCGATGGGCGCATTCCAGAGCGACGGGAACTGCTCGCGCAGGTACTCCGCCCAGCGATCGGTCGGCATGTGCTCGGCCATCAAATCCCATTTATTGACTACCAAGATACACGGCTTGTAGTTGCGCTCGATATAGCCGACCAACTGGCGGTCCACCTTGCTGATCCGCTTGCTCGCGTCGAACATCATCAACACGACATCTGCGTGGCGAATCGAGCGATGGGCACGATGCATTCCATAGAAATCAATGTCGGTTCGAACCGAGCGACCACGCCGCAAGCCTGGAGTATCAATCGCCACCATCGTTTTCCCGTCGACTTCAATCCGGACATCGACGCTATCGCGGGTCGTGCCTTCGACTTCGCTGACGATCATCCGTTCCGTTTGAGCCAGCGTATTGACCAGCGTACTCTTGCCGACGTTCCTGCGACCGACAATGGCGAATTTCATTTCGGGCGGTTCGGTTTCCTTTTCGGAAACCTCGGTCTCCGGCGGAAGGTGTTCGAGAATGTGTTCCAGCAAACCCGACTTGCGGCGATTGTTCTTTGCACTGACGCAGATCACGTCCCCCAGCCCCAGCGAATAAAAATCGTTGGCTGCCAATTCCCAGTTCTCACCATCACATTTGTTGGCGACCACCAGGATCGGCTTGTGGAGGCTTCGCAGCCGCGCCGCGATCGACTGGTCGAGCGCCGTCACACCGTCTTTGACATCCACCACGAACAACAGCAATGACGCTCCCTGGATACCGATTTCGATCTGGGTATTGATTTCAGCATCGAGATCATCGACATCATTGATTCCGATCCCACCGGTGTCCACGATTTCGAAGTACCGCTCGTCTTCATGCAGCATGAAGGTCATCCGGTCGCGCGTCACGCCCGCGATGTCTTCGACGATGGCCAGCCTTCGCCCCGCCAGCCAATTGAAGATGCTGGACTTTCCGACATTCGGGCGACCGACGATGGATACTTGCTGGAGGGACATTTTTCTGGGGGTAGTCTTTCGCTGGTAGTTTTTCTTTAATCTGTTATTCTATTCGAGCCGGAGGCATTGATAAAGGACAAATCATTTTATCGCGATATTGCTCAATTGCGTAAATTCCATGAAAGAAATGTTACTTCCTGACGCTTCGGCGCATGATCACCCTGGTTCGTTGGATCTGACGACGGCAGCCCGGCAATATCTGGCTGGACTGAAGCGCTCCGGAGTGGAAACACTGCCATCGAGTGACGGCCGTCACACCGAGGCGTTAGAAACGTTGCTCCAGCCTTTGTTCCAGCCGATGAGTGGCATGTCCAAAGAGTCGGTGGAACGCGAACCCGCGACGGCCCAACCAGCGTTAGTCCCGCCAACTCTGTCGCAGCCAAAATCTTCCGTCGCCGAATCAGCCGTTCCCTATCAGGTGCCAGCCCAACTTTTGCCGTCCGATCCCATTTCAAGGCGTCCCCAGGCCCAACCCTCCGATATCGGACCAGGGCAGGGCGTGGATACATCGGACTATCCCGAATCGCTTCCCTTGGCTCAGCGCCGAACGGAGTTGACTCAGATCGCTGACACCGTCGGCCAATGTAGGCGGTGCAGCGAGCTGGCTCAGTGCCGCACCCGAACCGTCTTTGGAGTCGGTAACATCGCCCCCCGGCTGGTCTTTCTTGGAGAAGCCCCCGGTGCCGATGAAGATCGGGCAGGGGAACCCTTTGTCGGAGCCGCCGGCCAGTTGCTGAACAAAATCATCGCGGCCTGCGGCATGAAGCGGGAAGACGTGTACATCCTCAACACCATCAAGTGCCGTCCGCCGGGGAACCGGAATCCGGACCTGTCCGAACTGGAAAACTGCTGGGAGTACACCCGGCGACAGATCGAGATCCTGAGGCCGGAATTTATCTGCTGCCTGGGGCTGATTGCCACCAAACAGCTTCTCAAAACCACCCTCCCGCTGGGACGATTACGCCAAAAGTTCCACTCCTACCGGGGCAGCCGGGTGGTGGTGACGTATCATCCGGCCTATCTGTTACGAACCGAATCGGCCAAGAAACACGTCTGGGACGACATGAAAATGCTGCTCAAAGAAATGGGCATCGATCTGACGAAGTAGAGAAACGGGAACGTCAAAACTGCTACTTTCGGCCCCAAGAGGCAAATTTGAGACGTTTACAACGCAAAAAGCCGAAATTCCTTGCCAATCCAACATTCGCCAATTAGGATTGGGTCTGGAACAATTTATCGACAGAACCTGTGCGGGGCCCTGAATGCAAGGCCGCAGGTTATGGTTCGATTAAAATATCAACTCTAGAATTCGCCTGAACGGGGCATCTGTTGGGAGAACCAAAATGGTTTGTGGTTTTGTACGAAATTGGTTTGTAGTTTTGATGGCCTTGCTGGCGACGATGTCTGCCAGTTCGATTGCATTTGCCCAGGACGATGGAGATGATGACGAGATTACGACCGGAGGAGTCGAAATCAATGCCGAGGGCGTCTTGTCAAAACGGGCGATTCTCGATCCCACCGGTGCGCTGAATCGTCAGCGATGGGAGGCCGCCAAGGCCAGCCTGAATCAGGACTTGAAGCAGCCGAGCAACCTCCGCTGTGTTTCGCTCAATCGCCTGGAAGCCGAAATCGCCAAGCTGACTCAAGCTGGAAAGCCGATCCCGAATGACATGAAATACCTGGCGGGGCTGACCCGAATCACTCATGTCTTCTACTATCCTGAAACCAATGACATCGTCATCGCCGGTCCCGCAGAAGGATACTTTGTTACCACCTCCAACTACGTGGTTGGCATTGAAACGGGTCGATCCGTTCTACAACTTCAGGACATGGTGGTGGCACTGCGAGCATTTTCTCCCAAGAATCAAAACGTCAAAGTTTTATCCTGCTCGATTGATCCGACTCCGGAAGGAATCGTCAATCTGAAAAAAGCCGAATCGCTTGTCAAACAAAACAACTGGAGCCCGGCAGATCCTCGAATCATCCCGCTGTTCAAGGAAGCACTGGGTATGCAGCAGATCACCATCAACGGTGTTTCTCCCAAAACCAATTTTGCCCGCGTGATGGTCGAAGCCGACTACCGAATGAAGCTGATCGGAATTGGCCTGGAGCGCCCTGCGGTTAAGATGACGACGTTCGCGGACAAAGTGACTCCCACCATGATGTCAAGAAATTCGCTGATGCGATGGTTTTTCCAGCCGGAATACGATTGTGTCACCATCAGCCAATCCGGGGACGCGATTCAGTTCACCGGCAGTGGTGTCAAACTCGTCGGTGAAGATGAACGCGTCAATCAGAGTGGTGACCGCAAGAATACCGGTGGTGCCAATCCGGCCAGCAAGGCGTATACCACGTCCTTCACGAAAGTCTATGACCAACTGGCCGCCGTCGATCCTGTGTGGAACGAACTACGAAACGTAATGGATTTGTCGATCGCAGCCGCCTTTATTCAGAAATACGACCTTTACGGTAAAGCCAACTGGAGCATGGACCTGTTTGGGGATGAGTCGAAGTTTCGAACGGAGATCAGCCACTCTCCAACCTATGTAGCCCCCGTGGCCAATGCCCTGGTTCGAGGCAGCACCTTGATGACTCCGATTGCAGGAGGGGTGGCGGTTCAGCCACGAGTCGCGCTCAATACAGATCGCATGAAGCAAGACAAAGACGGCACCATTGCGGCCACCAAATCTGGCCAAAACGAAAAATTGCTAAACCTTCGTGAAGGTCAGTGGTGGTGGGATTAACGTAGAACGGATTGATTTCCTTCTACAAGGATTCATCGCCGGGCAGGTGGGAGGCAACCATCCGCCTGGCGAACTCCATCAGCTCAGCCGCTTCGCGGCCTTCCGGTGAGTCGTCCCATTTTTCATCACCGTACAGCTCAATCAGTGACTGGTAACGTTCCATCGCAATCGAATCGGGCTCTTCTTTAGCCGATTCGATTGCTTTTTTTATGAACTGCAACTGATTGACCAGTTCTGTTTTGGCTTCCGTGATATATTGATGCTGGAAATATCGAGCAGCTTCCAGACACCGCTGGTCGTCATCACTGAGCCCATCGACGCCCTGATAAACCGAGATGAACGCCCCCAGTTTTGCCGCGACCGACTGTTTGTCGGCACCGGGTCGGGATAGCATCTCGACAAACTGCTTTTCCACTTCACTCAGTTTTTCGTCGTTGGTCAGTCGTGATCGCGCTGACAGTTTATTGTACAGACTATTGAAACGGCGATCATCTTCGGCTTCCTGCTTTAGCTTTCTTACTTCATCGACGCGCGAATCATCGCCATAGTGAGCCAAAAATTTGTCTGCCAGCTCGATGACTTGGGCCGAGTTTTTTCCTTTTGATTCCAGCTCGACGATCAAATCATCGGCAGGGAGCGGACGATACGCATTCATAATCCCCCAAGTCGCCAACCCAATGACTCCCAAGAGCGCCGCAACCACCCACCAAACGCTGGCTGAAGACGAACGGCCGTCTTCCTGGTCGAGCGATTGAGCCTGGCGAATGTGGTCAGTGACCGTGCTGTAGTAATCGACCATGCGCGTCGATTTAGCCTTTTCCGCTTCAAACGCCTCAGTCTTGGCCTGCAAAGCTGGATTCGTAGTCGCAGAACCCGTTTTCCGCGATTTAGATCCACTGACTGGACTACCTCCCTGCCGAATCTCTTTTCCCGTGTCCGGCAAAGTCATCTCATCACTCGAGAGACCAGAACTAAAAGTGTCAAACTCCCCAGGCAGGGACACTTCCTCTGTTTTCTCACGGCTCGACTCGAGCAACTCGGTTTCAACCTCTTCGATACGATGCAGTAATGCCTGCGCGGTGGGGATTCGTTGATCGGGCTGCTTTGCCATTAACTTCTGAATCAGCAAATCCAATTGCGGTGGGACATTGGAAGCGATGGAACTGACCGGCGGAGCGGGGACGCGGGTCAGTTGCCGTAAGGATTCCTCGAAAGAGTTCGACGAGAAGGGGGGCTTGCCAGCCAGCAACGTGTAGAGAACCGTGCCCAGGCTGTACAAGTCGCTTTTGACGGTTGCCGGCTGTCCCTTGGCTTGTTCGGGACTCATGAAATCCATCGTTCCCAATAGATTGTCACCGGTGATCTGGGCCGCACCAAACCGCTTGGCAATCCCGAAATCAGTAATCTTGACTTCTCCAATCGTCCCCTCTGCGTCGATAGGAACGAGCAGGTTTCCGGGTTTCAGGTCGCGATGAATAACACCTCGGTCGTGGGCATGCCGTAGCCCCCTGGCAACCTGTTTTGCAATCGTCAAAGTCTCCAGCCAGTCGAAATGATGGCCGGTCTTCTGAAGCTGAAACAGGCTGCTGCCCTCGACGAGCTCCATCGCAAAATAGAGCGTCCCCATCTCCTGACCGAAACTAATAATCCGGACGACATTGGGATGATCCAGCTTGATCAAGGCACGGATTTCAGACTCAAATCGAGTACGAAAATGCTGTTGGTCACTGAAATTTTCAAGCAAAATTTTAACCGCATGGATTTCCCCCGTTTCCCGGTGTTGCGCCCGGTAAACCGACCCCATGCCTCCGCGGCCAATCACCTTCAACAAGTCATAAGGTCCTAGCTTGTCCACATTATGTTCCCCGTCGTTAAACGCTTCTCTCGAGCGAACTAATCTTGGACACCCGGTTGGCGTGCCGGCCACCTTCAAAATTGGTTTCCAGCCAGAGCTTTACCCATCGATGGTATTCTGCTTCCGAAAATCGCTCGGCGCTGAGGCAAAGAATATTGGCGTCGTTGTGCTGACGGCTCAACCGAACCGAATCTTCATCCCAGCAAACGGCCGCCCGAATTCCGTCGATTTTGTTGGCCGCAATGCAGACGCCAATCCCTGTACCGCACAACAGAACGCCCCGATCGGCTTCACCCGATGCCACTGTTTCAGCGACTTCCCGGGCGATATCCGGATAGTCGACACTTTCGGTTGAAAACGTTCCACAATCGACCGGCGTATGGCCGGCCGCCGCGATGCCGTCGGCCACCATTTTCCGCTGGGCCACCCCACGATGGTCCGAACCGATCGCTACTTTCATCATCAATACATTCATGATTTCCCTCCGATGTTCTGGACCCAGATCTGTTCAGGTCCTGTTTCCAGGTTGCTTTCTGATACTCGAAAAATCGATTCGTTCAACCCACTTGGCCATTTCAGCATCCACTTGGGCGGCACATTCCCGATAGGTATTGATCGGACCGCCGATCGGATCGGAAACATCACCACCATCGGTGCGTACCGTAAACGTACGATCCTCCAGCGACGGCCAATGATTCACCAGCGACCGGCGGTGGGTATCCGTCATCGTCAGTATCAGATCGGCATGCTGAGCCAAGCGCCCGGTGATGGGCTGGCTTTGGTGGTCTTCGATATAGAGTCCCATTTCCCGCATCACCTCAATCGCTTGCGGTGCCGCCGGGCCACCCGGCATCGCGGACAGGCCAGCGGAGACGATTTGGACTCCGCGCTGGGCAAGCTCATCCATCGTACAGTTCAGTGCCGTTGCAAGCTGCTTTCTCATCAGCGCTTCCCCCATCGGACTGCGACAGGTATTGCCGGTACAGACCACCAGCACAAGATACCCGGCGAGTTGTTCCAGTGCGGTCTGATCGACAACGCCTTCCCGCAGTACCTGCCAGGAGTCATGCGATACATAGAGTACGGTCGAAGGCTGGCCAATCTTGCTCGGCCCATCGTCGAGTACCAAATCAATTTGCTGGCCCAGCATTTCCATGGCTTCACGGCCACTTCGGGCTTCCGCCTGACCGCTGACATTGGCACTGGTCAGCAGGATCGGCCCGGCGCAAAGCTGCATCAGTTGCAACACCTTTTCGTTGGCCGGAACCCGCAAGCCTACCCGTCCCTTCGGAGTCGTCAATTCGCGAACCATCGGACTCAGGCGATTGATCACACTGTCGCGGTGGCAACAATCCAGTACCAACGTCATCGGACCCGGCCAGCATCGCCGTGCCAGACGCCGTGCCAGCGGCGACATATCCGGCACATAGTCCAGCGCTGCATCAAGACTGCGAATCGCAAACGTAAACGGTTTGTCGGGGTCGCGGCCCTTGATCTCGACCAGTCGCTCGACTGCCTCTGGAACCAGGGCACTGCAGGCCAGCCCGTAAACCGTCTCCGTCGGAAACGCAATGATCTTGCCCGACGAAAGAGCCGCGACGGCTTGCTGAATCATGTCACGCGTATCTTCCGAATGCTGAAGATCAAAATAATTGGCTGACATTGAGGGAGGACGGCGTTTTGCCTTCGGCTGGCATGAGAGATGAAAATCGTCGGCGAGAATGTGTCACTATATCGGCGATCCTCGGCTGCGGTCAAGTAGATGAAAACCCTCGCGCCCCGATTCCTGCCCCAGATTCGTGGGTTGGGTGCAGCCGTCGCTCATTTGAGGTATGATGGTAGGGTCCACTCGCAGGCCGAAATCCGTTCTGTTGATTCCTCCCTTTCTCTATTTTCTCACCTCTCAACCAACGGCTGCAAACACCATGGCGAATGAAAATTTCTGGATCGGAGTCGACCTTGGGGGGACAAAAATGTTGTGCGTCGTATTCAACGACCGCTTTGAACAGGTCGGACGTGCCCGCAAGAAGACCAAGGGCAACGAAGGGATGGAAAACGGTCTCAAGCGAATCAACGACCTGATTTCAGAAGCCCTTTCGGACGCGAAACTGACTCCCCAACAGATCCAAGGGCTGGGAATCGGCTGCCCGGGACCGCTTGATTTCGAGAAGCGTGAGATTCGGATGGCACCCAACCTCGGCTGGAAGAATGCACCGATTGCCAAGTCGATTGAAAAGCAGTTCGGTTTCCCCGTAACGATCGCCAACGATGTCGATGCCGGCGTCTTCGGAGAATACCTGTTCGGAGCGGGCAAGGACGCACGCTGCGTGGTCGGGATTTTTCCCGGGACCGGAATCGGAGGCGGCTGTGTTTACGAAGGGAAAATTTTGCGCGGGACCAACTGGAGCTGCATGGAAATCGGACACATTCCGCTGGTTCCCGAAGGCCATCTGGACGGCGCAGGCAATCCTGGTTCGCTCGAAGGAATGGCATCGCGCTTGTCCATTGCTGGCCTTGCTGCCCAGGCTTGCTATCGAGGCCAGGCGCCGAATTTGCTGGCGATCGCCGGAACCGACATTGCAAACATCCGCAGCGGCCAAATCGCGGAAGCCATCCGAAAAGGTGACACCGCCATTCGCGAAATTGTCGAGCAGGCCAATCGCTACCTGGCAATGTCGGTCGTTACCATCGTCCACCTGTTTGGTCCGGATGTGATCGTCTTCGGCGGAGGCCTGGTGGAAGAGCTGGACGAATACATGCTCGGCCCGATCGAGAAAATGGCTCGCAAGCGAATCCTTCCTTCCCTTCGCGATGTCTTCAAAATCTCCAAAGCCAAACTGGGAGACGATGCGGGAGTCAAGGGCGCCGCAGGACTGGCCAGACAATCGGTTCTTGGTGAATGATCAGCCCGCCTCTGGAAGGGGATTGCGTTTAGCCGCAAGCCGTCGGAAGGGCCGCAACAAAGTACTGCAATACCGAAATCGCCTAATCGGCCCTTCCAAAGGCTCGCGGTGCATCGGGTTGGAGGTATTTTATTGGGAGGCAAGTTGATTGCGGAGGCTGCACTCTACCGGCGCGCCTGCGCCGACCACCTCTCGATTTTCCTGCATCCATCATTGGCGAATCGGCTACGTAAGGTAACGGCAAACCACTTGAGGTCGCCTTCGGCTTGCGGCTAAACGTGCGATCGCACCGTGAACCGCTACATGGAGGTCAAGTAAAAAGAGGTGTTGCCTTCATTCGTGAACGGTTCCGCCGTTTCGGACGTCGACAAACCGTTTGCCCTTACCTTCAAATCGGGGCAGCGAGCCAATCGGCACGGTGGTGACATCGACCCTCAGTCCGATACGAACCTGAAGTTCTTCCTCGACACGAATCGGATTCTCCAGTCGGTCTTCGATTTCGATTCGCAACTGATCGAGTGATCCGTCCTTCAATGCCGTCATGCGGTATTCGATGATCTCGGGAAAGCCTCGCAAAATTCGTTCAATCGCACTGGGATAGACGTTGACGCCGCGAATGATCATCATGTCATCCGTTCGGCCCAGGACTCCGCCCAAGAGCAGAACATACCTGCATTCCTGATCGTCGTTCCAGGTCGGGCGCACCAAGTCGCCTGTCCGATAACGGATCACGGGGCTTCCGTATCTCCCCAGCGTCGTCAACACCAGTTCCGACAACTCGCCTTCATCCGCCGGACTGCCCGTTTCGACGGAAATAAACTCTGCGATGAATTCGGCTTCGTTGATGTAAACACCGCGCCGTGCCGGATCGGCAAACCCCCATGGACCGACTTCGCTTGCACCGGCGTGGTCGTATACCAGGGCGCTCCAGGCACTTTCGATCGACTGGCGAATTTCAGGAGACGACCCGCCCGGTTCACCCGCCACGATGATGGCTCTCACCGGAAGCTCAGGAAGATTGATCTGATGCTCTTCGGCAATTTCCGCCAGATGCAATGCATAGCTGGGGGTACAGAACACGATCGTTGCTTCGATCTCGCGGATCAGTTCGATCCGCGCCAGCGACTTCATGGCGCCTGCCGGGGCGACCAGGCAATGACGCTCAAGCACGGCGTCGAATGCACTCCAGAATCCGATAAAGGGGCCAAAGCTGAACGCCATCATCACACGATCCGCCGGTTGCACATGGGCGGCGTCGAGAACCGGTTGCCAAGCCTCGAGCCACCACTGCCAGTCGCTCGGTGTGTCCAGCACGTTCAACGGACGGCCCTTGGTCCCCGAGGTGCGATGAAAACGGTTATAGCGATCCATCGACCACGTTCGGTTTTTGGCAAATCCGTCGCTCGATTGATCGCCGAGCAGTTCGTGTTTGAAGGTGTACGGCAAGTCCGCCAGTTGATTGAGCGATTCAAGCTGTAATTTCGAAACACCTAATTTCTGGGCATAGAACTGATTGGCGGGCAACACTTCAGCCAACAAGGCGTTGAATTTACCCAACTGGATCTCATCAAGCTGGTCGGCATCAAGCTGCTGGGTTTTGTGGCGATGCAAAAGGGTGCTACGTTGCCAATAGTTCGGTTTCATGCTTGAATAATACTCCATCGTCCAGAGCATCGCCAGATTGGATGACTCAAGGCAAACCGGAAGGAGTCGAGAGCCTTACGGGTGTAGGGTGTGTGAAGCGGTCGGCGCCACGCATGTCGATTTTCAATGAAAAAACAGTATTATGGTATTCCAGCCACCCTTTGAGTGATCGACCTCGCAACCCTGAACATTGCGTGTACTGCCACAAAACATCAGCCACCCTATAACACATCCATGCCGTTTACCGCTAACCACGTCAAAGCCGCCCGACTGCATTTACAGAAATCCGATCCCGTGATGAAGCGGTTGCTCAAAGCCCACGGCCCGTTTACGGCCAAAGCCAGAATGGATCGATTTGGAACCCTGGTCGATTCGATTGTGTCGCAGCAGATTTCAACGGCTGCTGCCAAAACCATTCGCGGGCGACTGAAAGACGCAGCCACCCATCGAGCCAACTTGTTGGGGCTGACCGGACGCGAAGAATTTATCCCGGCGGCCATCCTGGATTTCGAACTGGATGAACTGCGTGAACTAGGGGTCTCCCGTCAGAAAGGAACCTATTTGCTGGACCTGGCGGAAAAAGTCCACAACGGTTCGGTGGACCTCAAGTCGATTTCCCGCAAATCGAATGCGGACGTTATTGCCGAGCTGACGCAGATCAAGGGAATCGGTCGCTGGACGGCAGAAATGTTCTTGATGTTCTCACTCGCTCGGCTGGATATCTGGCCGGTGGGCGATCTCGGTTTGCGAAACGCCGTTGAGCGACAATATGAACTGGAAGAACACCCCAACGCAAAGCACATGGACCAAGTCGCGGAACCGTGGCGGCAGTACGCCACCATCGCAAGCTGGTATCTCTGGCGAAGTCTGGAGTCATAATTCAAAATCATGCAGTTATATCGAAAACTGGCCGACCTTCCGGATTCTCTTCGCGGCGGCGCGATCACCATTGGCAACTTTGACGGCGTGCATCGTGGCCATGAGTCCCTGGTCCATGTACTCAATCATCATGCGGAACGGCTCGGCGGCGCGTCCATTGTTTTCACGTTTGATCCGCATCCGGTCCGGATTCTTCGGCCCGATCAGTGCCCGCCCCCGCTGACCTGGACCGACCGCAAAGCCGATCTGTTGGCTGAGTTGGGAGTCGATGCCGTCGTTGCCTTTCCGACCAACCTGGAATTGTTGTCTTTGTCGTATCGTGATTTTTTTCAGCAGATTGTCGTCGATCAAATCGGTGCCAAGGCAATGGTGGAAGGGCCCAATTTTTATTTCGGGCGCAAGCGAAGAGGCGACACGGAAAAACTAGCAGAGCTTTGCACGGAATTTAAAATCGAATTGAGCATCGTCGAGCCGTTAAAAACGGGCGACCAGTTTATCTCCAGCAGCCACATTCGCGAACGGATTAAAGCCGGCGACGTCGAGCAAGCCTCAAGCATGTTGACGCACCCGTATCGTATTCGCGGCATGGTCACGCACGGTGCATCGCGTGGCACCACGATTGGATTTCCGACCGCCAATCTGGACGCAATTGACACGCTCATTCCGGCACCCGGTGTCTACGCAGGTCGCACCTACGTGGACGGTCGCAGCCACTGGTCCGCAATCAACATCGGCCCGAACCCTACCTTTCGCGAACACATTTTGAAGGTTGAGTCGCACCTGCTCGATTTCGAAGGTTCGCTGTACGGGCAACCGGTTGAAGTCGATTTCGTCGCCCGATTGAGAGAGATTCAGAAATTCGAGTCCACAGCGGAGTTGATAGAACAGTTAAAGCAGGATGTGATACAAACGAGAAAGTTGTTCCGAGGGATTTGATTCAGGACGCCTACAGCAGCGGTCCAAACAATTGCGCGGTGTTCTCGATGAATCGGATAAAGCCCGATCGTTGTTGCCAGACTTGCTCGTTCATCCATTCAGATTGAACCAGATACGACTCCTGCAACTGGCGAAGCTGTCGGGTGAAGGCCACATCGTGGACGAGCAACGTGATCTCGAAATTCAATCGCAGACTGCGAGGGTCCATATTCAGCGATCCGAACAAACTGGTTCGACCATCGATCGTGACGCTCTTGGTATGAAGCAATCCGCCGTCAAAAAGGGCAATCTGAACACCTGCGGCCAGCAATTGACCTTTGAAAGCCCGACTGGCGTACCGTACCAGAATCGAATCAACCTTGGCTGGCAAAATCACAATCGTCCGGACTCCCCGCTGGGCGGCTGAGGCAAGCGCCATAAAGAGAGCTTCACTGGGAACGAAGTAGGGAGACGTAATCACAAGTTCCACTTGAGCACTATAGATGGCCGTAATCAGAAGCTGTTCGATCGCTTCGACGGAGAATGCTGGCCCGGAAGGTAGAACTTGAACGATACTGCTGCCCGTTTGCTCATTAACCTGGTCGCCTGTCAGATCGGGAAGATCCCCGCTTTCGGAAAAGCCTTCGATATGCCAATCGGATTGAAAGGTGATCGCCAGAGCTTCTACCGCAGGCCCGCGAACGCGCACCATCGCGTCCACCCATTGACCGACTCCTGCATTTTGCTTGAAGTATCGCGGGTCGACCAAATTCAAACTGCCCGTCCAGGCGACTTGGTCGTCGATCATTACAATTTTTCGATGCATCCGCAAATCAAACCTTACCAACGGCAGCCGCCACAATCTTCCGGGCAGCGCTTCGCGAATTCGCGCACCGGCGGCTCGTAACCGCTGGGCGTCAGGACTGCGCAGAAACCGCCGACTTCCCAGTGAATCGACCAGAATGCGACAATCCACTCCGCGTGAACAAGCTCGTTCCACGGCGGCAATGACGTCGTCACTTCGTCCCCCAGGGTTCCAGATATAGAACTGCAAATCGCAGTTGATGGTGGCGGAATCGATGTCGGCGATCAGCCGGTCAAAAATATCCTGCCAGGATCCCAACAATTCCAGCTCGTTTCCGGGCAGCGGCGGAACATGGAGCGTCGTACGTCCGGCCTGCGAGAGTTGCTCACACATCACATCAAACCGGCTCCAGTCAATTTCCTTTCCCAACGGATCGAGCGCATGCAACCGCTCTGTGATGGAACCCGACAATCGCTCGATTCGGCGTGCGCGAGCCACGCCCAAACGAAGCTCACCAATCAACAGATAAAGGAGCGGGCCAAGAATGGGCAATCCCAGAATCACCATCACCCAGGCAAGCGTTGCTCCGACTCCGTAACGGCTCATGATGACACGAACCGACAGAAAAATCTGGATTCCAATATGCAGCAGTACAGAGGCCGTCCCCCAAAAGAGAGCGCCAAATTCATGCAGGATGCTCAATCGCTCAGCCATCATCGGTTTTATCAGGGTGAGACAATTGGGCGTCAATCATTTCAAACGGCAGACCTTTGATCGCGGCTCCCGGATTGTGGAACCGCATTCCTCCATAGGGTACATCAATGAGTCTGCGATGAGTATGCCCAAAGTATACTTTTTCGATTCCGGCGGAGGCTCCCAAATCGTGGGCGTTAAGATAGTGCGTTAATCGGCGGAGGACACTTTTCCTGGGCTTGGCGAACTGGACTAAAACGCGGTGCAATCGGGCACGGACGGCGGCATCGTAAAGCGTATGAGAAAACTGCTTGGGATCGCGCCGACTTTCACCCGCTTTCCGCCGCGCATCGAGAACCTCATGATGAACTTCGCCGTCACGAATCGGACGGTCCACGATATCGCCATGCAAGAAGATGCTATTGTCGATTCGCAATAGGTGGCGATGCCACACGAATTGAGGCATCTGTTCCGAGAGCCGTTGCAACCGCTCAACAAAATCCGGATGCGAGTCATGATTTCCCAGCAAATAGTAGTAACGAGCGGCTGTATTTTGTTCGATCAGCCGCTCGAGCCAGTGGACACTTTGCCCCATCGCGTCTATTAATGAAAGTTGCGAACGCCAGCGAAAGTCAAAAATATCGCCTCCCAGCACAACCGTGTGAGCTTGCCGGGAAGCGCGATGAATTGCCTTTTCCATTTCCGGAGCGGAAGAACGCCGTGCCAGCAAATGCAGATCGGACAGAAACCAGGACTTTGAATCTTGTGGCATAGAAGTATTTTTCGGCTTTCAAACAGTGAAACCTAATTCTACCCGGGGCGGTTGCAAAGTCAGTAGCCGTTCACGACAGTCAGATACGTTAGCGATCGCAGAACCATTGCCCTCCATGGCATTGGCTGAAACTGTGAAATAGTCAATGATTTTCAGTGCGCTGAACCGTTGAGGAAACTTGTTCTACAATATCCCGTGAACGGTTATGCAACTCCAGGGATTTTTCTGATGCCCGACATTTTGAATTCGATTTTGCAGTGGGCCTGGATTGTGGTTCCGGTCAGCATGGTGATGTTTGTCGGCACTCTTTTTCTGATTCCGATACTCCTCATTCGACTCCCCGCCGATTACTTTATCTCGGATTCCGTGAGAGGCTGGCATGGCCGACATCCACGGGTCCATTGGACATGGGTCATTGGCAAAAACCTGATTGGAATGATTCTGCTTGGATCGGGAATTGCGATGTTGGTGCTGCCTGGCCAGGGATTATTAACGATCTTGTTGGGAATTGTTTTGATGGATTTTCCAGGGAAACGACGACTCGAGCGACGGCTGATTCAATATAAGCCGCTGAGCCAGTCCGCAAACTGGCTCCGCCGACGTTATGATCGGCCTCCGTTTGAACTGGAGAAAAACGGAGATGGCAACGTCGGAGGCGCCGGAGGTAAGGGGATTGCAGATTCAAGACCGAACATTGACAATTGAATCTGACGATACGACACAACTGACAACCCACCACTGACAACGAACAAAAAAGTGATCAACTGGCCCCGCTTCACCTCCGTCATCCATTCTGCCAACAACATCGTTCTGACCAGCCACGTGCGGCCGGATTGTGATTCATTGGGAAGCTGTCTCGGCATGGCCCAAATGCTTGAATCGCTTGGCAAAACGACTCGTATTGTTTGCAGCGACCCGGTGCCGACCAATCTGGCGTTTATCGATCCCGACCAGCGAGTTCAACAGATCGGAGTGGACGTTCAGGCCAACGATTTGTCTGACGCCGACCTGTTCATGATTCTCGATACCAGCGCCTGGGTTCAACTGGGCAAGATGGCCGATGTGATTCGCGAGGCAAATGCCAAAGTGATCATTTTCGACCACCATGTCGGCGAAGATGACATTGACGCAGAACTGTTCAAGAACACCACTGCGGAAGCTGTCGGTCGGATGTGCGTTGAAGCGGCGGAACATCTGAACGTCGAATTGACGCCCGAGATCGCGCGGCCGCTGCTGGCAGCGCTGACCACGGACACAGGCTGGTTTCGATATGGTTCCGTGACCGAAACAACGTTCATGGCCGCAGCGAAACTGGTGAAGGCAGGAGCGGTACCGGCCGAGCTTTATCGCGACCTGTACGAGCGGGAAACGCTGGGGCGATGCCGATTGCGAGGAGTGGTGCTTGCACGATTACAAGTCGAACTCGACGGGCGGCTGGCTCATACTTATATTTTGCCGGATGACTATCAGAAAACGGGTGCTCTACCGAGCGACACCGAGGATCTGGTGAACCTGGCGTTTGAAATCGAAGGGGTCGAGTTTGCGGTGATTGTTGTCGGGCTTCGTTCGGGTGGATTCAAAATCAGTTTCCGCAGTCGGTGTTCCGCAGCCGCAAATGAGATTGCAGCTCACTTCGGCGGCGGAGGTCATAAGGCGGCCGCTGGAGCATCCATCAACGAAGGCCATTTTGAAGAGGTGCAGGAGCACATTCTGTCGCACGTTCGCAGCACATTGATGCAACTCCAATAACGCAGGTGTTCTACTATTGCCCGTCAATCGTTGGTACAATTTGGAGTCGAAACGGTGAATAGACTGAAAGATCATAAGGCGACCGGCAGATAAAAGTTTACCCAAGCAGTATTGTGTTTCCCAGACTCTGGGTTGCGAGTCGCGGAGCGACTCGCCTACACTCGGGTACGTTTTTATCTGCCGGTCGCCTAACAACCAAGGAACATGACATTGGAACGCGCTCCTCATCGAATTCTGATTGCAGATGACAACCAAGCCAATCGTGAATTGCTCGAAGCCTATCTCGTAAATTTTGACTGCATGATCGAGCATGCGGTCGATGGTCGTGATGTGCTGGAAAAAGCGGTATCGTTCTCGCCGGATTTAATCCTGCTGGACGTGATGATGCCGAAACTGAGCGGTTTCGAAGTTTGTGAAAAAATCAAGCAAGACCCGAAACTAAAAAGCATCATGGTTTTGATGGTCACCGCGCTCGACGAGTTGGGAGATATTGAGCGAGCGGTCAATGTCGGCACCAATGATTTTTTGTCCAAGCCCGTTCATCGACTGGAGTTACTCAAGCGAGTCGAAAACCTACTCGCCCTCAAAGGGGTGAACGACGAAAACGAGCGATTGCGGCAGTATATCCAGAATATGGAAACCAGCAGAACATAGAACCATCTCAAACCAGGCCCCATTTTTTTCGCAGCACCCATTCGGTCGTCAGCAAGCCGACAAAGGTCAACAGGAAAATAGCAGAATCTCCAAACCGGTCTCCAAAGCGATTCTTCACCGGGATTTCAATTTTTGCGATGGGCGGATTTTCAATGATCTCATCCAGAGCTTCCGACATGGTCTCTGGAGCAACCGTCTTGCCACCATATTCGGCGGTCTGACTTGCCAGTCGAGCCAACTGTTCGGGGTTGGCGACCGGATTTGATTTCTCCTTGTCGCGATCCATGACGATAAACTCGCGCCGCGAGGTTCCAATCACTTCGTTTCCACGAAACCCCTTGACCTCGATTCCATAAAGCCCCGCTTCCGCAACCCACAACGGATCAAGCTCTCCGATAAAACTTTCGCCCACCTTGCGAACATGCACCACCTGCGTTTCGCCAGAAGGCGTCACAACGCTTGCATCAAAGCGAACTTCATCCGTCTTATCTGAAATCGAATTGACGATGGCGTTGAACTTGATATTGGCCAGCGGCAGATAGCGACGCTGAGGCAACGAGATGGAGATACTTTCGTCCGTTCGTGAATCCCACTTGGCAAGCCACAAAATCACTTGTCGCCAGAACTGGTCGTACTCCTTCAGGCCGCGCATCTTCCACCGCCACGTCGAATCGCCCGCAAACGCAGCCACCCGTCCGCCCACATCGGTCACTGCCATCACTGGACGCTTTACTTCATCATCGCTTTCCAGCAGCACCAGTGCATTGTCCTTTACCTCGATCCGGTTGGCCCCCACCAAGGGCGGCAGCTTTTGCCAGGCTCCCAGACGACTATCCGAGTCACCCACCCGAGTAATGAAATGATCGCGTGCCGGCCGGAGTTTGATCGGATCGTTGACATGAAGCTCTCGTCGCACATCGGCATTAAATTCCTGACGCTCGGTCTCGCGCATCCGGACGGGCAGCAGATCGGCAAGCGGCGTTTCGTGATACAGCCCCGCTCCAAAACTGTGATAGCCGCCCAGCATGATCAATCCTTTCCCTTTGAGGACGGCATCTGCCAGTGCTTCTAGCGAGCGCGTGTAGACACCCCGCTTGTGCAAGGCGCGCGAATCGAGATCCATGAAAACAAACACGTCATAGCTCGGATCGAGAAACAGCTCTTCGTACTGCATCAGTGGCCAGTTCCGCTGTGAGCCGGCTGAAATCTCGACAAAATCGATCTGAATAAAATCGTTGACCGACAGCGACTCCCGCAACCGGCTTTGTTCCCAATTCAAATCGCCGACCAGAAACAACACCCGCATTCCCTTGTCGTTCACCGTCAGAAATCCTTCCAGTTCATTGTTCCGGACGGCCAGCTCACCAGGCATTGGATTGGCTCGTACCTTCAAACGGTACTCACCCGGCGACGTGGGCCGCCAGGTCAACTCGACGGTTTTTTCGTAGTAGCTTTCATTCGGACGCACAAATTCTGTTTTGACAATCGACTCCTTGCCAGCCGAGTCAATCAAAATCAGATCAACCTTCACATCTTGATTCGCATACCCTCTGGCGATCAACGTCGCGCGAGCGGAAAGATCATTTTTGACATTGACCATGTGCTGCTCCGCGAAATGAGTGATCGCGAGATCCGCAAGTTGGCCTGTGTCGCCCGGCAATCCAAACGGAACGGCGAACAGTGGGACTTCCATGTCGCTCAGTGTCTGCGTGGCCTGAATCGGTTCGATGTCAGGTTCGGAAGCATTTTGATTTCCATCGCTCAGCAGAAAAACCCCCAACACCCGCTCCTCGCGAACGCCCAGAATCGTTCGATAGAGCGACGATCCAATATCGGTTTCGCTGCCCGCCGGCTTTTCAGGTAACGCCACCACCCCCTCGTTCAGCTCCAGTGCCACAACCTGATTGTCAAATCCGACAAAGCGGCAATCGATTCCTTTGGCAATCAACTGATTGTAGCGATCCTTGTTTTCACGAATGACGGATTTGAGCGTATCCCATCGCGTCGAGTCGTCTTTAACGTGGGGTAGCTCCATGCTCCTCGAAGTGTCCAGCAAAAACAGGACAACCGCCGCCTGCGTTTTCTCAACTTTGTCCACGCAACCGGGGCGAACGGCCGCCAGCATGGCCATCAGCAACACAGCAAACCGAATCAAAGAAAGCGTGATACGCTGTCTGGAGGAAAGCTGAACAAAGGACGGCCCCACCAGCAGCATCAGCGCACCGAGGACGAACACTGCGCCCAGCAGCCACCAGGAAAGAATGGGTTGGAATGTAAGTGAGTCCATCTAATTGTTGACGGCCGTCCGACCCATGGATGTCTTTGGCTTGTCTCGCTACGGACATGGGTTGCCCCTTGGATTGCTGCGCCGAAATTTTAACAGAACTGGCTCAGTGGACAAGGCTGGCCGAGGGAAGGTCGATTCGAGGTCGGTGCAGTTCAACCGCAATTGAAGTGGTACTCATAAGTAGGCCGGAACAAGCAAACGCTCAATAGAATGAATCATGTGGTTGAGCTTTCTGCGTTTGCGCAGTTCCGGCATGGCCGAGGTGTGCCGGAATTGCGGCTGCGGAGGTCGTGCGGCTTCTGTGTAGGTAGGGTGTGTGCAGCGGTCGGCGTCACTCATGGCGATTTTCAATGAGAAAACTGTATTATTGTATTCCAGCAACCACTCGCGTGATCGACCGCGTAACACACCTCGCTGGTGGTGTGTTACGCGGTCGCTTTCAGGGGCAGGCCGTACTCGAATAGAAACTGTATTTTGTGGGCGTTAAATGAATTCTATGGATGCGGCGACCGCTCACCCTACATAGAAGCCTACCGGGACCATCCTATCCGTCTTTGCCAGCAGGTTGCGGTATCAGGATCTCGACCAACTGGTTCTGAAATTCGGCAAGCGCCTCAACCAGCCTCTGCGGAGTTGATTCCGGAGACTGGCTGGAAATCAATAACCGATCCGGCTCTACACGGATCAAACCATTCGAACGATCCAATCCGATTTCGCAGCGAGTGCAATCCTTGTCGTAGCTCAACGAAAACTGATCCGACTCGATTTCCTCAATTTTGTCGATGACCGACTCGATATCCAACGGATTCGGCAAGGCAACTTCCATACAAGTAAATTGGCTGCCAAAAACGTCCTGAAACCGATGACTGAAAACCTGTGACAGATCACGAATATTGCTGACCGTTCGGCTCCAGATCACTGTATCCGGTTCGCCTTCCGAAAAATCGACGGACACTTCGTAGCTGAAACAAGGTGTCTCGATGCTTGCCAGACAATCTTCCGGCCCAAAGGCACTGATTTCCTTTCGCTTCCATCGCCACACCGTTCGCAACGAATCGAACGTCGTTTGCAGGTCCTGATTCAGTTCATCCTTGACGAGTTGCGCAAGAAACTTCCTGCCTTCTGCGACCGACCGCGGGATGCGGTAGTGAGGCAGGAATCCCGACAGGAGTTTTAACGGTTGGGCGGTTCGACTGACCAAGCGCATGGCCGCGAATGGTTGAACGAATTTGCCATTCATGAAACGATTCCTGAGCAGATGGAAATAACAACGGGGCGGATCGATTTGTTACGGAATTGTCCCGAAATAACTTCCGTATTTCATCATAACCCGAAGCGTAAGCGAGGGCCATCATCACCAAGCAGGAGTGGTCCCTCGCTTACGCTTCGGGTTATGATGAGCATTGATAAAACCCGGGAACTTATTTCGGGACAATCCCTAAAAATGAATGAGCATCTTACCATCCTCTGAAATCCAGCAATACCCTCAATGCGATGAACCAACACCGCGTCCATGAATCCCTGGCATCCATACTCGAAACTTGCCAATTCAAACTCGTGCTGGCCGAAAGTTGCACGGGCGGGCGAGCGGCCGCATTGTTGACGGAAGTGCCCGGCATTTCCCGATGGTTCTGCGGATCGGCGGTAACGTATCGCGAGCCGACAAAAACCGCCTGGTTGCAAGTCGATCCGGAATGGCTTGCCACCTGGACCGCCGAGTCGCAACAAGCATCCGACGCTATGGCGATCGCCGTTCTCAAAAATACGCCGGAGGCCAATCTCTCCTGTGCCATTACCGGCCACTTGGGCCCCAATGTCGATCCGAATATCGACGGACTGGTCTATCTTTCAATCGCTGTGCTAACCCACGACGGAGTCCGAATCGCCGCACAGAAAATCCATCGTCTGCAAACCACCACGCGAACCGATCGGCAACAGGAGGCCGCCGAACAAATGTTGGCCGAAATTGCGGACTACCTCAAGAATCAGTCTTCCAGCAAGCCGCTGTAGTTTCTCATCACCAAGTGGCTGTCGATCTTCTGAACCAGGTCGAAGGCAACGCTGACTGCAATCAGTAAGCCCGTTCCTCCGTAGAAGCTTGCCACCAGCGGATCCACGCCCAGCAAACTGGAAATCACGGTCGGTACGATGGCAATGATCGCCAAAAAGGCTGCACCGACATACGTGATTCGCTCGATGACGTTGTTCAGATAATCTTCTGTTCGGCGACCGGGACGATAGCCTGGAATGAACGTACCGTTGTCCTTCATGTTGTCCGAAATTTCCTTCGGGTTAAACGTGATCGCCACCCAGAAGTAACAGAAGAAGTAAATCAGGGCGATGTAGGCCAGATTGTACAGCATCGACGTCGGGTTTTGCAGCACATTACCAATCTCCGTGAAGAAGCTGGAAATCATCCCTGAACCGCCGCGAGAGAACTGAACAAACAGAAACGGTGGGATCATCATCAAGCTTTGAGCAAAAATGATGGGCATCACACCGGCCTGGTTCAATCGAAGAGGCATATACTGCCGCGTTCCACCATAGACCTTGCGACCGCGGACGTGCTTGGCACTTTGCGTGGGGATTCTTCGCTGACCCATCGTGATAAACACCACTCCGGCAATCACACCGATGAACATGAAAATCAACAACAGAATCTTTTCCAGACCGATCACGCTTGGGTCCAGACCTTGCAGTGAGAACTCCGCATTCCTGAACAGGCTCATCAAGGCACCGGGCATCTGTGCCACGATACCGGCCATGATCAACAAACTGATGCCGTTACCGATTCCGTATTCGTCGATCTGCTCACCCAACCACATCATGAATATACTACCGCACGTCATGATCAGGATCGAAATCACCTGCCAGAAAAACGTCAATCTCCCGGTTGCTTCATTTTCAAACACGTCGTAAGTCATGTTGGGCTCTCCCGCCATGACGACATACCAAAGATACCCCGCACTCTGAATCAAGCACAGAAACACCGTCAGATATCGGGTGTATTGGTTCATTCGCTTGCGGCCAGCCTCGCCTTCCTTTTTCATTTCCTCGAGAGGTTTGTAGACCGTCGCCAACAACTGCAAAATAATCGACGCCGAGATATAGGGCATGATGCCCAAACCGAAAATAGTGGCAGCGTTGAGTTGGCTTCCCGAAAACACTGAAATCTTGGCTAGAAACGCCGTCAGCGTTCCGCTCATATTTTTGGCCTGCTCGGCAAACTGCTCCTGATCGATGACCGGCAGTGGAATCTGGTATCCGATCCGATAAATGGCCAACAGGAACAACGTCAAATAAATCTTTCGACGGAGTTCCGGGATAGTGAAGACAATTCGGATTTTTTCCAGCATGATTTCGTTCCAATAACCAACGCGAATCGCGAGCAAACAAGCAATATGCTAACGCGAAACGCAAGCCAAGGGTAGACCGATAGAGCTCGGGCCGGACCGTTTGCTTGCGCGGAGAGTGTTACTTCGATTTTTTGGTGTTCTTTTCGACCGGCTTTGGCTCAGGCAGCAGCACAATGGTTCCACCGGCGGCTTCAATTTTTTGACGAGCGGTTTCGCTGAATCGATGAGCCGACACGGTCAGCTTCTTGGTCAGGTTTCCGTTCCCCAGCACCTTCAGCACGTCGTAGCGATACTTTGCCAAATCGTGATCGGCCAGCGTTTGTGGATTGACCTCTTCTCCGGAGTTGAATCGCGCTTCCAGGTCAGCCAGGTTCACTTCACCCACGGTCACACCCCAGCGGTTGGTAAAACCACGTTTTGCAATCCGCCGGATCATCGGCATGGCACCGCCTTGAAAGACGGGCTTGCGCGAATAACCTGCACGGCTTTTGGCGCCTTTGTGTCCACGTCCAGAGGTTTTACCCAGACCCGATCCCGGTCCACGTCCGAGCCGCTTCCGGTTTTTAAACTTTTCAATGCCTTCGTTGACTTCGTCTAGGTTCACAGTTCAACTCCTCGCAAACGCTGGATGTCTTCTTTGGTTCGGACTCGTTGCAATGCTTCAATGGTCGCCTTCACCAGCGTCACTGCATTGTTGCTTCCGAAACTCTTGGTCAAAATATTCTTGATACCGGCTGCCTCACAAACGGCCCGAACGGCGGAGCCAGCGATAATTCCCGTACCAGGACCTGCAGGTAGCAATACCACGCGAGCCGCTCCGTAACGTCCCTCGATGGCGTGGGGAATATGGCCATCCACGATCGAGATGGGTTTCATGGTACGAACCGCCTGCTTGTTTGCCTTTTCGACACACGGCTGAACTTCATTGGCCTTCCCATACCCCCAACCAACCTTGCCGTGTCCGTCCCCGCAGACGACGAGTGCTGCAAAGCTGAATCGACGTCCCCCTTTAACAACGGTAGCACATCGCTTGACGGCAACGGTTCGTTCAATCAGACCGCCGGTGTGTTGCTGTTGCGTGTCGTCGTCGCGTTTTTCTTTTCGTGTATTTTTGGCCATGCGCTCGTTTTCAGTGTTCAGTGGTCAGCATGAATGTCAGTACTTTGCAATTTGAAATATGAATTGCTTATGATTTCAGGTTGGCTTCAATCGAATGGGCTTGATCGATTGAATTTCGTCCAAGCCCAACTTTCGTTCGGCTTAGAACAGCAGGCCCCCTTCGCGGGCGGCGCCGGCCAGTTCGGCCACGCGACCGTGAAACTTGTAAGCCCCCCGGTCGAATCGAATTCGTGTAATGCCGGCAGCTTTCGCTCGTTCGGCAATGGCGACGCCGATCAACTTGGCTGCGTCCCGATTTCCACCGTTGGAAATTTGGCCCGCCAAGGACTTGTCGCGTGTACTTGCCGACGCCAGCGTTCGGCCGGATTCGTCATCGATCAGTTGACAATAAATATGTTTGTTGCTGCGGCGAACGCTCAACCGCGGACAGTCGCTGCTACCGCGAATCTTGTTGCGGGTGCGTTTGGCTCGCCGCCAGCGTTGTCCATTGACTATTTTTTGAGTGCGCACGATTGTGTATGGGTTTTAGTTTTTGGTTTTTAGTTTTTGCTAAGATTTAGCCGATTTACCCGGCTTAATCTTCACTTGTTCGCCGACGTAGCGAATCCCTTTTCCCTTGTAGGGTTCCGGTTTTCGCAGGGAGCGAACCCGAGCGGCGAACTCACCGACCTTCTGCTTGTCGATTCCGGTGACCACAATGTGGGTTTGATCCGGGCAGACCACCTTGACATCGGCGGGAACCGGAACTTTCAGTTCGTTGGCCAGACCGACTCGCAATGACAGCACGTTGTTGTTGAGGCTACAAACATAACCGACGCCGTGAAGCTCCAGTTTCTTTTCGTATCCGTCTTTGACTCCGAGAACGATGTTGTTGATCAATGCTCGGGTGGTTCCCTGAATGCATCGTCCCACTCGGTCGTCCCGTTTGCGTGAGACCACGACTTCGCCGTCGTTGACCGAAACTTCAATTTCCGGACGAAGTGCGAGTGACAAATTTCCCTGTGGGCCTTCGGCCTTGAACGTGCCGCCTTCGACACTGATCTTGACGCCGCTGGCGACGGGGACGGGTTTATTTCCAATACGTGACATAATTTTGCCTCTTACCAGACTTCACAAATGACTTCGCCACCGACTTTTTGCTGCCGTGCTTCGCGATCGCTGAGGAACCCGCGACTGGTGCTGAGAATTGAAATTCCCAGACCGTTGAGTACCGGTCGCAATTCACGGGACGAGGCATAAATACGACATCCAGGTTTGCTGACCCGCTTCAGGTGGCGAATGACTTTTTCGCCAGTCGGGCCGTACTTCAAATCGATATGCAGTTGGCCAACGGGCTTCGCTTCTTCCTCTTTCCAATCCCAGATGAAACCTTCGCGCTTGAGCACATCGGCAACACCTCGCTTGAGTTTGGAAACGGGCATCTCTACACTGGGCCGCTCAACGCTCACCGCGTTACGGATACGAGTGAGCATGTCGGCAATTGGGTCAGTCATCATATACGGTTGTTTCCCTTAAATCGCCTTTACTTACCAACTAGACTTGCGAACGCCTGGAATTGCACCCTGCTCGGCAAGGTTACGAAAACAAATCCGGCAAATTCCAAATTTACGATAGACTCCACGGGGCCGACCGCACAACTTGCAACGTCGCTCACGCCGAGCCGAAAACTTCGGTTCTCTCGAGGCTTTGGCGATTTTCGATTTCTTTGCCACAACAAACGCCTGCTAAAAAAGTTTTATTCCTGTTAACAATACAAATTACTACGCAGTTTGAGGTGTCTTTCGCGATTCCGCGAACGGCATTCCAAACAGATTGAGCAACAATCGCCCTTCCTCGTCATTTTGGGCCGTCGTCACAAAAACGATATTCATTCCCTGCCGACGAGTAAACTTGTCCGGGTTCAGTTCAGGGAACACCCCGTACTCATTGAGTCCCAGACTGTAGTTCCCGGCGCCATCAAACGCCTTCGAGCTGACTCCGCGAAAGTCCCGCACGCGAGGCAGTACCAGCGAAAACAGACGATCCATGAACTCAAACATGTGATTGCCTCGCAGGGTCACCTTACAACCAATCGCCTGGCCTTCCCGCAAGCGGAAATTGGCAATCGATTTACGGGCCTTCGTGATGACCGGCTTTTGACCGGCAATCAACGCCAAAGCCTCGCTCGCGTCCTGCAAATCCTTCTTTTCCTGCACCGCCGATCCAACCCCCATATTGATGATGATCTTGGACAGCCTGGGCAGGTCCATTGGGTTCTCACGCCCCAACTCTTCCTTCAACTTGGAAAGAATGTCCTGCTGATAAGTGGTCTTTAAACGGGCTTTCATTTTTGTATCAATTCATGGGGTGCTGATGATTCCAGCAACCAGTGTTGGTTTGTGCTAAATCACTTCGTTAGCAAGGCTAACGATCTTCATAAAGTTTTTGTCTCGCAGCTCGCGGGCGACCGCACCGAAAATCCGCGTTCCCCGCGGGTTCTGGTCCTTGTCGATAATCACCACCGCGTTGCTGTCGAATTTGATCGAGCTGCCGTCCGGCCGGCGAGTGCTTTTCTTGCACCGGACAATCACTGCTCGCACAACGGCCTTTTTCTTGATGTCGCTTCCGGGGATAACGCTCTTGACGCTGCAGACAATCACATCGCCCAGCCCGGCAAAACGACGTCGCGTTCCGCCCAGAACCTTGATGCACATCACCTCTTTGGCGCCGGTATTATCCGCAACATCTAATCGTGTTTCAGTTTGAATCATGGTTTTCTATGATTGATTTGGACTTGTTTCGCCTTCGTCCGAACTCGTTTGAATTTCTGAATCAAGTGCTTCGCCTTGCTGGCGAGCCGCTTTCAACGCCGCCACGCTCACTGCTCGGCTCTTTTCGACGACACTGACCAAATTCCAACGCTTGGTCTTCGACATCGGCCGGGACTCGATGATCTGCACCAAGTCTCCTTCCGAAGACTCGTTGTTTTCATCGTGAACATAACAGGTCGTTCGATCCCGAAAAAACTTTTTGTATTTGGGATGGCGTACCAGACGAGCAATTTCAACGACTCGCGTCTTGGCCATCTTGTCGCTTTTTACCCGACCGGTGAGTACTCGTTTTGGCATCAATGGATCTCTCTAAAAATGGCTTAAACCTGGCTGGACTTCGCCGCGTTCATTTCGCGTTCACGAAGCAGCGTGTGGACACGAGCAATCGTTTTGCGATTGCGGGCAATTTCAGTTGGCACTTCGAGTCGCTCGGTTTGAGCCTGCACGCGAAGCCGAAACAGCGTTGTCGCCGCTTCTTTCTTGACGGCAATCAACTGCTCATTGCTCATGTCACGTAGTTCGGAAATGTTCGACATTGCTATTCTTCAAATTTCTCTTTAGCGGACGTACTACACAACCTACAGGGCGCGATGATGGGTTACACACACCCTACATTTCTTCCGCTTACTCGCTCGCAAACTAAAAACTAACACCCAACACTAACTCGCCTGCTTCTTCACCATTCGTACCTTGAACGGCAGCTTGTGGGCCAACCGGGCAAAACACAACTTGGCTTGAGCTTCGGACACTCCGGACAATTCATACAAAATCGTACCGGGACGGATGGTGGCCACCCAAAACTCAGGCTCCCCCTTACCTTTACCCATCCGGGTTTCCAGCGGGGTCGAGGTGATCGACCGATGCGGAAAAACGCGAATGAAAAGTTTACCTTGACCACGAATATACTGTTGAGCAGCAATCCGGCCCGCTTCGATCGTTTGGGCTTTTAACCAACCGGCATCCAGTGACTGCAAGCCAAACTCGCCAAAGTCAACTGTATTACCGCGAGTGGCATTACCTTTTATACGACCTCTTTGGACCTTTCGGTGCTTGACTCGCTTTGGCATCTGCGCCATCGATCTCGTCTCCGTAATTACCTTGGTTAATCCAGACTTGTATTCCAATATGACCTTGCGGCGTCAACGCTTCGGAAAAGCCGTAGCTGATTTTCGCCCGCAAGGTGCTTAGCGGCACCGAGCCGTTTACTTGTTTTTCACGACGAGCCATTTCTGCCCCGCCCAATCGCCCCGACAACTGAATCTTGATCCCCTTGGCCCCCGCATCCATCGTCTCCTCAGCCGCCCGCTTCATGGTGCGGCGGAAACTGGAGCGACGAATCAACTGCTCAGCAATCTTTTCAGCGACGAGCTGGGCATAAAGGTCCGGCCTCGGAACTTCTTCAATCGTCAGGTTCACCCGGCGACCGATCAGGTTTTGAATTTCATTTTGCAGTCGCTCGATCTCCTGACCCTTTTTTCCAATGATCAGACCCGGTCGAGCCACATGCACGCCAACCCGGACTTCGTCACGAGTTCGCTCAATTTCGATCCGGTCAATCCCCGCCGCCCGATAGTTTTGGGTCGGATGCTTGCGGATGAAATCGCGAATTTTCTTGTCTTCCACCAACAGCGTCGAGAACTCGGCTTTGGAAGCGTACCAGCGACTCTTCCAGCCTTCCATCACTCCGGATCGAAACGCGATTGGATTTACTTTTTGGCCCATAAGTTAGTTTGTGGTCAGTTGTCAGTTGTCAGTTGTCAGTAACCGCCTGGCATTGCGGCGCGGTTAAACGATTCATGTCTCATTCCCTAGATCACTTCGACCCCAACCCGGATATGGGAAGATCGTTTCAAGATCACGAACGACATCCCCCTGGCTCGAGGCTGCATCCGCTTGAACATCGGACCGCCATCGACGCAGACCTCGCTGAGATACAGATTGCTTTCGTCCGTCACAATGCCCTTGTTTTGATCGGGATCTTGAGCGTTTGCCAACGCACTGCGGATCACATTTTCCAGCAGCCTCGCTCCCCGCTGAGGCTGGTATCGCAAAATATCAAGTGCTTCGTCGACGAATTTGCCGCGAACCAGATCCGCCAATGGACGGACTTTCTGCGGGCTGATTCTCGCGTGTCGGTGCGATGCTCTGAATGTGGTTGCCATATTCGTATCAGCCTATTTACTTTGTGTATGTCCTTTGAAGGTCCGGGTAGGAGCAAACTCGCCCAACTTGTGACCCACCATCTCTTCAGTGATCAAAATCTTGACGTGCTTCCGACCATCGTGAATCAGGAACGTGTAACCAATAAACTCCGGTACCACCGTGCAAGACCGCGACCATGTTTTAATGGGCTCCTTGGAATCCGCCGCAATCAGCTTTTGGACTTTGCCAAAAAGCTTCAAGTCAACATAGGGTCCTTTTTTTCCTGATCTACTCATTTGTTGGATTGTCAGTTGTCAGTTGTCAGTTGTCAGTAAAAAAATCCTGACCACTGAATATCTGATAGGTTAATGATTGGTTTCTGATCCCTTGCCAGCGCCGAAACTATTTGACCTTCAATTGACCGTAACGACGTGACTTACGGCGGCGAACAATCGCCGAATTAGAGGCCTTAGCCAACTTCCGCGTGCGACCGCCCTTGGCAGGCTTGCCCGTCGGGCTCACCGGATGACGCCCCCCCTTGGTACGACCTTCACCACCACCGTGCGGGTGATCAATCGGGTTCATCGCCGTACCGCGAACATGAGGACGACGCCCCTTCCATCGATTCCGACCGGCCTTGCCGATCACAATGGAACTATGCTCCGAGTTACCCACCTTGCCAATCGTCGCGCGACAAGTCGCTGGAATACGGCGAATCTCTCCACTCGGCAGTGAAATCTGCGCCCACTTGGCTTCCCGAGCCATCAGCGTGGCATTCACTCCGGCACTCCGACAGAGAATCGCCCCCTGACCCGGACGCATTTCAATATTGTGAATCACAGTCGCCAACGGAATATTCTTCAGCGGCAAACTGTTTCCGACCGACGGAGGAGCCTGCGCCCCACTCTCAACCGTCATACCTTTTTCCAGACCGTCCGGTGCGACAATGTATCTTTTTTCACCGTCTTTGTAGTTCAACAAAGCAATCCGAGCGCTTCGGTTAGGATCGTATTGGATCGAGTCGACAATCGCCGGAACTCCATCCTTATCACGCTTGAAGTCGATCACGCGATATTTTCGCTTGTGACCACCGCCTCGATGTCGCGCCGTGATCACACCTTGATTATTACGCCCAGACTTGCGAGTCTGCGGACGCAACAAACTTTTTTCCGGCCTGGCCCCCCTGGTCAAGTCCGCGAAATCGCTGACAGAGGCTCCGCGACGACCGGCTGATGTTGGCTTGTATTGTCTGATTCCCATGGAACTACTCGTTGGCTGCTATGTTTTAGAAGAAGTCAATCTTGTGCTCTTTGTCCAGCGTCACAATCGCTTTCTTCCAGTTTTTTGTCCGACCCTTTTTGAACCGATAACGCCGCTCCTTGCCGACCTTCGTCTGCGTCGAGACACCCGTCACCCGAACTTCGTACAGCTTTTCAACCGCATTCTTGATGTCGGTCTTGGTTGCCGACGGATTGACCCGGAACGAATATTGATTCAACTCAGTCGCCTGATACATCGCCTTTTCGGTAACCGATGGCTTAATGATCACTTGATACGGCTCAAGCTTCAGGCCCAAACCAGGTAGTATTTGTCTTGCCATTTTATTGCTCTTTGTAACCACGAGGCTCGCACATTGACAGCAGATCCACCGCCAACCATCGCCACCCCCTCAATTAACTTGCCGCTTCCTGCTTCTTTTGTTTCAATTGATCCAGTGCCGCTCGCGTTACCAGCAAGCAATTCGGACCCAGCACCGCCAAGGCATTCAGGTCACTTACCGGCAACACCGAAACACCCGGAATATTTCGCGCGCTCTTATAAACAGCCGGCGAATACTCGGAAGTCGCAATCAGCGAAGACCTGCCTTCCAAGCCAATCCCCTTGAGCATCCTGGCAATCGAACTGGTCTTGGGCTGCGACATCGACAACTCATCGAGCACTCTCACTTGACCATTTTGAATCTTACCAGCAATCGCCATTCGGGTCGCCAACTGAACTGCCTTACGAGGCATCCGATAGGAATAATCCCGAGGCCGCAACGCAAACGCATGGCCACCCCCACGACGAACGTTCGTCCGACGCATCCCAGCACGTGCATTCCCCGTTCCTTTTTGGCGATACATTTTCTTCTTGTGCCCGGCAACATCCGCCCGACTCTTGGTCTGGCGACTACCCTGCCGAAGATTGGCCTGATACATCACGACCACATCGTGCAGCAACTGCTTGTTGATCGTGGCCGCAATCTCAGTTGGATCGATCTCGTAAGTCCCGATCTCGCTGCCACTGCTATTGTAAACAGGCAAACTTGCCATATCGCTACCAACCTATTTCTTATTTGATTCCCGAACAACCACCAAGCTACCTGTCGGACCAGGAACCGATCCCTCAACCAGCAGCAAATTGTTTTCGCCGTCAATACGATGCAACCCTAAATTGCGAACCGTCACCTTGGCATTCCCATACTGACCTGCCATTCGCTTACCAGCAAACGTCCGACTCGGAAATGCACTCATCCCGGTACTTCCACCGTGGCGATGACACTTCTTGACTCCGTGCGTGGCTCGCTGACCAGAGAAATTATGCCGACGCATCACCCCTGAGTATCCACGACCAATACTAACCCCCGTCACATCCACCCGCTTGACCCCATCAAGATTCGTCACCCGCACATCATCACCCACCTTGGTGTCGCCGATTTCGCCGCGAATCTCACGAATGAATTTCTTCGGCTCACAATCTGCTTTTTCGCGAACCACAGCAGCCGCAGAAGACCGCTTGCTGTTGATATTAGCCACATGACCACGCTCAGATCGCGAAGCCTGGCTTTGACGAGTACGATTACCCTCACGAGGGCGTTTTTTATCCAGAAAGCCCAACTGAATCGCTGAATAACCATCCTTTTCGACGGTGCGAAGCTGCAGCACCTTACAAGGACCAGCTTCGATAACAGTGACCGGCGTTGCAACACCCGTCTCCGGATCGAACACCTGCGTCATCCCGACCTTACGGCCGAGTATCCCTTTTGTCATGATCATTCACCTTTTCTGATGGACTCGCCTTAAATGGAAGTTTAACCAGACCACCGAACACCAACCTGCTTGGCCGAAATCACCTGGCCAACACCGGTCAGATCCACTTGTTCGATGCGGTCACCTTTTCCACAAGGCTTCCGTTCATACTTTACTATTTACTGAATTACTACTTAATGAATCGCCTTGATCTTAATCTCAACGCCCGCCGGAAGGCTGAGCTTGTTGAGAGCCTCAATCGTCTTGGCGGTTGCCTGAACAATATCAATCAATCGCTTATGGGTTCTGATTTCAAATTGCTGACGGGCCTTCTTGTTCACAAAAGGGCTCGACAACACAGTAAACCGCTCAATACGGGTTGGCAATGGAATGGGACCATGAACCTCAGAGTGCGTTCGCTTCGCAGTATCCACGATTTCACTGGCGCTTTGATCAAGCACCGAATGGTCGTAGGCTTCCATACGAATCCGGATTACTTCATGAATCGGGCCAGCCACAAACGTATCTCCAACATGTTAAAAAAATCCACCGCAAAGCATATTTGTTTTCGCGGCCCCTTCCGAGACGAAGAGGAAAAGCCAAACCTGCCGCCGGAACACCGTTCCACAGCATCGTGCGTTCTCGTCAAAATGGACCGAAACTACTTCAGCCAATGGCGCACATTACCCATAACAGAAAACGCAGATGGCCTAAAAACGGCAACCGCGTAGTTATCAGGAGCAGTTAATTTAAAAGGAGTCATTTACATCGTCAACTGCAAACCAAATTTTTTTTGAAAATTGCGAATGGCAAGCTCAATCCCGGCAGGTGCTTGCAATCCCATTGGACGGGGACGCCCAGGATGGGACCTTCAAGTAAAAAAAAGGCGAAAAATCACGGCTTTTAGCAATGATTTTGGGGACAAATTCGGGAATTCGCTGCTCCCCCGACAAACCTTTTTCTAGCGGTGCCTCTACCCAATCTGAATGGGATCGGTCTCCCGCTCGCTTGCCCAGACGGTCAAATCCGCAAACTCAACCTGAAGCCGATGCGCCAGCAACTCCACCGCAAACCGTTCGCTTGCATGGTGCCCCAGCAGAATCAGCGAAATTCGCTTGGCTTTGGCCTCCAGACAAGTGTGAAAATGGGTCTCGCCGGTGACAAACGTATCACAGCCCGCCTTGATGGCATCCCCGAGAAACGATCCTGCTGCACCACAAGCGACCGCCACGCGGAAACAAGGCGCGGACCGATCGCCCACGTATTGGAGGTACTTCAGATCAAGCTGCCCCTTCAGAATTTCAATGACTTCTCCCAGCGTTTTGTGATTCAGTCGTCCAACCCGTCCAGCGCCCAGTTGTTCGATTTCGTTTTCAATCGGCAAGAGAGGATGAATGTCCGTCAGCCCGATTCGTGCCGCCAGATTCTGATTGATCCCATCAGCGGCCGAGTCAAATCCCGTATGAGGGCTGTAGATTCCGATACCCGCCCGGATCAAGTCCCATAACATTTTTGAAGCCGGCTGCTCTGTGGTGATTCGCTTGAGCGGGTGAAACGGTAGCGGATGATGGGTCACGATCAAATTGGCGGATCGCTCGATGGCTTCGGTTGCAGATTCGGGTGTGATCGTCAGGCAGGTCATAATTTTGCTGACGGGCAACGCGGGATCCCCCACCAGTAAGCCAACATTGTCCCAGTCTTCCGCCAACCGCGTCGGAGCAAATGCATTCAAGAAGTTGGAAATGGATTCAATCGTGGTCACAAGGCCTCCTGCTTCATGTTCAATGTATCGGCATTTTAACCTCTAAGGAATTGTCCCGAAACAACTTCCGTCGCCGAAATGTCCATTCATTGGATATACTATTCCTTTCATTGATTGCCAGTGTCAGAAGCCTCTGGGTCGGCGTTGATCCGACTCCGCCTGCCGCGATACTACTCAATGGTTGAACCCGGCCAACAAAGCAAACAATCAAGGTAAAGAAACCAGCCCCTTCCCGATGAAAAGGTCACTCGCTGAATTTCCCAAACCGGTTCTCGATACCGAGCTGCCCATCTTTGCCAGGCAGCAGGAAATTCAGGACGCTATCACGCACCACCAGGTCGTCGTTATCAGCGGTGCCACCGGCAGCGGTAAATCGACTCAGCTTCCGCTAATCGCCCTGCAGGCCGGGATCGGACAGTCAGGCCTGATCGGACACACTCAGCCTCGGAGGATTGCGGCGCGCAGTGTCGCCAACCGCATCGCAGAGCAACTAGGAACACCGCTCGGCTCTACCGTAGGATTCAAGATTCGCTTCTCCGATCAGACAAACGATCAAACCTTCATCAAGGTGATGACCGACGGGATTCTGCTTGCCGAAACCCAAAGCGATCCGCTGCTCAAGCAATATGAACTCATCATCATCGATGAGGCTCACGAGCGGTCGCTCAATATCGATTTCCTACTGGGCTATGTCAAACGAATTCTGGCCAAGCGATCCGACTTGCGACTGATCATCACTTCGGCAACGATCGATACGGAACGTTTTGTCGAACATTTTTCCACCGCAAATTCCCGCGTGCCGACCATTGACGTCCAGGGGCGAACGTATCCCGTCGAGATTCAGTACCGGCCATGCGAAATGGATTCCAACAGCGAGTCACCCATCGAATTTGAAGATCATCTGATCAGCACGATTGGCGAACTGGCCGCAAAGGAGAGCGGCGATATTCTGGTCTTCCTTCCCACCGAAAACGATATCCGTTCGGCTCACAAGAAGCTTCGTTCGATTCCCTGGCAGCGAGTTGAAACCGAGATTTTGCCGCTCTACGCACGGCTGACCAATGCTCAGCAGAACGAGATTTTCGTTCCTGGCAAACGACGACGTATTGTGCTGGCGACCAACGTTGCGGAATCGTCGATCACGGTCCCGCGAATCCGCTTTGTGGTTGATTCCGGAACCGCACGGATCAGTCACTACTCTCCGCGCAGCAAGGTACAGCGATTGCCCATCCAGCCGATCTCACAAGCGTCCGCCGACCAGCGCGCCGGGCGATGCGGCCGGATCGGTCCGGGGATTTGCGTGCGGCTCTACAGCCGTGAGGACTATGAAAGCCGCCCTCAATTCACCGTCCCAGAAATTCGCCGAACGAATCTGGCATCGGTCATCCTGCAGACGTTGTCGCTGAAACTTGGCAAAATTGAAGAGTTTCCATTTCTCGATCCGCCCCGCCCGGATTCCATTCGAGATGGATACAAGACACTGTTTGAACTGGGCGCGGTCGATCCTCATCGACGGTTGACTCCGCTCGGGAAAAAACTGTCGCGTTTGCCGGTCGATCCCCGGATTGGCCGCATGCTGTTCGAAGCCGATCACGAGAACTGCCTGGCGGAAATTCTGATCATTGCATCGGGACTGGAGGTGCAAGACCCTCGCATGCGACCGGCCGAGCGGAAAGGGGCCGCCGATGAAGCCCACCGAAAATTCGCAAACAAGAAATCAGATTTTCTCTCGCTGCTCAACGTGTGGGATTTTTTTCATCAGCAGAAAGCGGACCTCTCCAAATCGAAATTGAAACGGGCCTGCGAACAGAACTTCCTGTCCTACGCCCTGATGATTCAGTGGCAGGATATTCATCGGCAGCTTTCCCAAATGATCACGGAACTGGGACTGCGGCCGCGCAAGCGAAACGATGATTTCGGCGCGATTCACCGAAGCCTGCTTTCTGGATTGTTGTCGGGAGTCGCTTTGTCCACGGACAAGCATGAATACACGGGGGCGGGGGGAGTGAAGTTCAATCTATGGCCCGGTTCGAGCTTGTTCCGAACCCATCCCCAATGGATTGTCGCCGCCGAGATAGTCGAAACATCGAAGCGTTATGGCCGAACGCTGGCCCAGATTTCACCCGACTGGATTGAACCGCTGGCCAAGCACCTGGTGAAGGCACGCTACGGCGATCCGCACTGGAGCAAGAAACGTCAGTCGGTGCAGGCCTCCGAGCATGTTTCACTGTGGGGATTGCCCATCGTCAATGGACGTCCCGTCAATTTCGGTCCGCTCGATCCCAAAGTGTCTCGCGAGATATTTATCGAGGAAGCGCTCACCAACGAAGGTCTCGAAGGCAACTTTTCCTTCCTCAAACAAAATCGTCAGTTGATCGAATCCATCAACGACGAAATGGCAAAAACGCGCCGGCGCGACCTGATCATTGATTCGTACAAGATCGCTTCGTTCTATGAACAACATCTGCCTGAAAGCATCTACGACAAAGTCAGTCTTTCCCAATCGCTCAAACAGTCGCCCACGCTCACATCGACGCTGATGATGGGGCGGGCCGATCTTCTGTCGGAACCGGCCGATGAAATGGCCGCTCGCCAGTTTCCCGATCGGGCAAATCTTGGATCGATGCAAATTCCGATTGAATACCGGTTCTCTCCCGGTGATGCGGACGATGGCGCGACGATTCGTTTGCCGCTCGAGGGCGTCGGACAGCTGGACGAAGTTCAAACGGCGTGGTTGGTTCCCGGATTGATCGAGCCGCGCATCACGACGCTGATTCGCAGCCTTCCGAAATCGCTGCGCAGGAACCTGGTTCCCGCGCCTGAAACGGCGGCGACGATTTCGCAAGAGATCGAATTCGGCAAAGGCGATTTCTACGAGGCGGTCGCGCGGCATTTGACTCGTATCGGCGGCGAACCCATTCGCGTCGAACACTTTGATCTTTCGAAAATGGACGCCCACCTCAAGGTGAACTTGCAGGTCGTGGGTGAGGACGGGACCGTGGTCGCTCAGGGACGTTCCATCGCCGAAGTCCGCAACCACTTGGGCGTCGAACACTTGGCCACGTCGTCGTTTGTCGAGGTTCAGGACCAAGCCTGGGTTCAGGACGGTTTGACGGACTGGACCTGGGGAGATTTGCCCAAGGAAGTCTCGATCAGAAAAGGCGGGACGGAGCTGGCAGCGTTCCCGGCGATTGTGGATCAAGGGGAATCCGTGGGGCTGCGGTTAGTAGACTCTCCGGCCCGCGCGGAGCAGATGACGCGTTTGGGTCTGACACGACTGTTTCAGATCGCCAACCGAAAATCGCTGAAGTCTCAGTTGCAATGGCTGCCCAATCTGGACCGGCACCTTCTGACGATTTCAAGGTGGGTTCCTGCGGCGGAAGCGAAAGTTCATCTAAACGATCTAATAGCACGAATTGCATTTGTAGAACGCGAGAAGATCCCCCGTTCGGCAGAAGCGTTCGCAGCCCTCGAGTCGAACGCCGTGGAGCGAATCAGCATGGCGGCACAGCAGATTGCCCGGTGGCTCCCGATGCTGACCGATCATTTGCATCAGGTTCAGCTTGCGATCGAAAATCGAAAGACCGTCGCTTCGTCGGTCATGGAGGATGTGTCCAGGCAACTCGAAAGGCTTGTCCATCGTGAATTTTTGCTTCAGACACCGTGGAACTGGTTAAGCCAATTTCCGCGATTTCTTGAAGCGATCAAGTATCGGCTTGACAAGTCCAGCTCGTCAAATGTCCAGAAAGATCGTGAGCTTGCCCGGGCCGTAGCGAAATACTGGGCGCAGTATGAGCAAGCCTACGAGCATCACCAGAAGCAGGGAATCATAGACCCAGAACTGGAGTTGTTTCGCTGGATGATTGAAGAGTATCGCGTGTCGCTATTCGCTCAGCACTTGGGCACGAGTGTAAAAGTCTCCGACGTGCGATTGGAAAAACAATGGAAACTTGTTCGCACCCATCCCTAATCGCGCCCGCCAATCCCCAATCCCCAATCCCCAATCCCCAATCCCCAATCCCCAATCCCGAAACCATGGACAATCATTTTATGCAATTAGCACTTGCGGAGGCGATGGAAGCCTACCGCATCGACGAAGTTCCCGTGGGTGCGGTCGTGGTTCGCGACGGGCGTGTGATTGGATCGGCTCATAATCTGACTCGGCAATTGCGAGATCCGACGGCTCATGCGGAGATGCTGGCCATCACTCAGGCAGCTGAATCGATAGGCGATTGGCGGCTGGAGAATTGTACACTCTATGTCACGCTCGAGCCGTGCGTGATGTGTTCAGGAGCCATTCTCAACTCGCGCATTCCGCGATTGGTGTTCGGAGCGTCGGATGCCAAGGGAGGCGCCGTACATTCGCTGTTTCGATTGCTGGAGGATAGCCGCTTGAATCATCGAGCCACCGTTACCATGGGCGTTCGGGAATCCGAATGCAGCCTGGTGTTAACGGACTTTTTCAGGAAACAACGAGCGATGGGAAAGAAGTGATCTTCTGGGTAGACTGCTGAACATTCCTGGAGTGTATGTCCTTTGCTCCTCTCCCTTTGCTCCTCTCCACTTTGCTCCTCTCCATATCGGGCGGGTGTTTAATGCTGAACCATGGAACCAAAGCGGTGAATCTTCACCGCACTCCAAAGAACTATCCAGAAAAATTCTCAGGGTTGTTTCGTGTCACCCAAAAGAGTGTTCCGCAATATCTGCATCGGATCAATGACACCCGCCGCGGTGGCTTCGGGCGAGTGCCATTTCTGCCTTCTGGATAAACATCGGATCGCGAGTCCCTTCGAAGGCTTTCTGATACGTGATGCTCAGTGCCGTGATATTGAAGTTGTCGTCCGGCTCTAGCTCGACGGCGCGCTCGGCATGGGTGACGGACTTTTCGTAGTCCTTCACCCGTTCATACAGGACCGCCAACGCAAGGTGTGCTCTGGCAAAGTCCTCTTTGAGCGCCAGCAATTCATTGAGCTTGCCAATGGCACCTTTGAAATCACCGGATTGCTTCAACGCCTCGGCTTCGTTTTCCAATTGAAGAATGGGGTTCATGGTTTTATCCTTTGTCTTCGATCGCAGCTTGAGCTGCGGCGAGGCGGGCGATGGGCACGCGATAGGGTGAGCAACTGACGTAGTCCAATCCATTTCGGACGCAGAACTTGACGGACGCCGGATCGCCACCGTGCTCGCCGCAGATCCCGCACTTCAGATCTTTGCGAACGGAGCGGCCTTTGTTGACCGCCATCTCGACAAGCTGGCCCACACCCGTTTCATCGAGCGTCTGGAACGGATCGACTTCAAGTATTTTCTTGTCCACATAATCAGGCAAGAACGTTCCGATGTCATCTCGACTGAAACCAAATGTCATTTGCGTCAAATCGTTCGTACCGAAACTGAAAAACTCAGCCGACTCGGCAATACGGTCCGCCGTCAATGCAGCTCGCGGAACTTCAATCATCGTACCGACCAGATACTTGATTTTTGATTTTCGCTTGCTGATGATTTCATCCGCAACACGTCGGATGATTTGTTCGAGATAGTCCAGTTCCGCCTTGGTTCCGGCCAGCGGAATCATAATTTCAGGCAACACCTTGATTCCCTTGGAAGACACTTTGACGGCGGCCTCAATAATCGCCGATGTTTGCATCTCGCACAGCACCGGATAAGTAATACTCAAGCGGCAGCCCCGATGTCCCAGCATCGGATTGAATTCGTGCAGTGCTTTGACTCGTTCCTGTACCTTCCACAGCGGCACACCCAGTTCTTTGGCCATGGTCTGCTGTTCGGCTTCTGAATGCGGCAGGAACTCGTGCAGCGGTGGATCGAGCAAGCGGATCGTAACGGGTTTGTCAGCCATTGCCTTGAAGATGCCTTCGAAATCTTTTTGCTGGTGAGGCAGCAATCGCTTGATCGCGGCATTCCGGTCATCGTCGTTGTCGGCCAGAATGAAACGTCGCACGTCCGTGATCCGGTCGCCCTCAAAGAACATATGCTCGGTTCGGCAAAGTCCAATGCCTTCGGCGCCAAACGCGATGGCAGCCGCCGAGTCAGCCGGAGAGTCGGCATTCGTGCGGACATTGATTTTGCGATACTTGTCCGCCCACTCGGAAACCGTTTCGTACAGTTTGAAAATCCAGTGCTTTTTCGCTGTCTTGTTTCCTTCCACCAAAGCCGAAACGACGGGCGACGATTCCGTTGGGATTTCGCCCTCGTAAACCCGGCCGGTCGAGCCGTTGACAGAGATCACATCGCCTTCCTTGAAGACTTTGTCTCCCGTCGAAACCGTTCCTGCCTTGTAGTCGATCTTCAGTGCTCCCGCACCGCACACGCAGCACTTGCCCCATCCGCGAGCGACCACCGCCGCATGCGAAGTCATCCCGCCTGTGCTGGTCAAGATTCCGGCGGCGGCGTGCATCCCGCCGACATCTTCGGGCGACGTTTCGTGGCGCACAAGAATGTAATTGGTTTCGGGATTTTGCTTTTTCAATTCCTCACAGCGATGTGAGTTCAGCACGATGTGCCCGGACGCTGCACCCGGTCCGGCAGGCAATCCTGTCGCGAACGGAGTGTGTTGGGCTTCGACCTTGGCGTCGAAAATGGGAAACAGCAACTGCTCGAGGTCGCTGCCCGTCACGGTCAGCAGTGCCGATTTGGCGTCGAGCAATTTCGGCCTTTTTTCCCCGGTAATCACATCTTGTCCGCTGGCCATCTCGACCGCCCAGCGAACACCTGCCAGCCCGACCCGCTTGGCATTGCGAGTTTGCAGCATGTACAGCCTACCTTTTTCGATGGTGAACTCGACGTCCTGCGGATACTTGTAGTGCTTTTCCAAAACCGCCATGGTCTTGTAAAGCTCTTTGCTGGACTTGACCAGTCCCTTGTCCGATTCGTTTTCAAGGTCTTCCAGATTTTTCGGCGTGCGAATCCCGGCGACCACATCTTCGCCCTGGGCATTGATCAGGTACTCACCCATCGGTTTGGCTTCACCGGTGGAACCATCGCGTGTGAACGCCACGCCGGTCGCGCTATCGTCACCCATGTTGCCAAAAACCATTGCCTGCACATTGACAGCCGTTCCGTAAAGCCCGGTGATCTTGTTCAGGATTCGATATTTAACGGCTCGCTCCGATTGCCATGAATTGAAGACCGCTGCGATGGAATGTTCAAGCTGTTTCATCGGGTCTTGGGGGAAATCCGCACCGACATGTTTTTTGTAAATCTGCTTGTAGACATCCACCAGTTCTTTCAACTCTTCCGCCGTCAGATCCGTGTCGCTTTCACGCTCGTATTTCTTTTTCAGTGCTTCGATCGCTTCTTCAAAATGATGATGCGTCAGCGAAGAGGTAGGCCCCATCACGACATCACCGAACATGTCGATGAACCGGCGATAACAGTCCCAGCCCGCTCGTTCGTTACCGGTCTGAGCGATGAAGCCAAGAACCGATTTGTCGTTCATCCCAAGGTTGAGAACCGTATCCATCATCCCGGGCATTGAAATGGCGGCACCCGAACGCACCGCGACCAGCAGCGGATTCTTGGCATCTCCCAGTTTCTTGCCTTCCAGTTTTTCAAGCTTGGCCAGTTCCGTCTTGACTTGGCTCATCAACTCCTTCGGATAGGCCTTGGTTTTTTCATAGATACCGCAGGCTTCGGTGGTGATGGTGAATCCAGGCGGAACCGGAATTCCGGCGGCGGCCATCTCGGCGAGATTGGCGCCCTTGCCGCCGAGCAATTGTTTCATCGTCCGGTCGCCATCGGTCAGTTGCTTTCCACCACCATAAAAATATACGTATTTGGTTGCCATAAACGAGCTTCAGTCCTCTTCCAGGATGTAAAGATTGAGCGGATTTTTTCAGATTTCAGAAGCGACTAGGGTAACAATCCTGCGGTCAATGGTAAAGCACAGAAGCGGCGGTTGCGATGGTTCGTGGGGATGCTCGCGAGGCACTAAAAGCCTATGGGAGGCAGGCCGCCATACCCGGTTAATTGCGGGATGATGTTGCGCATTGTCGGAAAAGCGAAAACTGGAACCGAATTGTACTTAAACCAATGCGACGATTTTTTCGGCGAATTCGCCGATCGGGTCTTCGGGATACTGACTTCGAATCTGTTGTCCGGCCAGTTTTCCCATCGCTTGCCACTGCTCGCGTTTGGCCCAGGCGCGTTCCAGGGCGTCGTTGAGAGAATCAACCGTTGCCGCCGGTGCAAGGAACCCCGACTCATTGTCAACCATCAACTCGCGATTGCGGCCGATATCGGTGGTGATCGCAATGCGATTGCACAGCATGGCTTCGATAAACGCCAGCGGAGCACCTTCATAGCGCGAGGGTAGCAAGAGCGCATGGTTGTCTGCCCATATCTGTTCGACGTTTTGTTCGTACCCTTCGAACCGCAATTGCGATTCCAGACCATGGAGCTTGATCAGGTCATGCAATTGTCGCTGGTTGCCCTGGTCCTGACCGTAAAAACGAACCCTCAAATTGCGTGAACGCCATTGCGGTTGTCTCAGGACGTCGACCAGCAAGTCCTGTCCCTTGGACTGAAAATGAATCCGACCGACGACGGCCAGCCGATACTCTTTGTCCGTCGACGGCCACTCCGGATTGGCATGAAAATCAACGTTGAACGGATTGGCAACGATTTCAGACTGAGGCAGCGTCGCTGCAATATTGTTTTCCAGTTTGGCTCGATTTTCATCCGAAACAAAAAACACCTGTCGGGCGTGTTGATACCAATAGCGAAACTCATCCAGCCGGTGGCTGTGAATAAACGCGAACGAGCTGGCACATTGCAAGTTGATTCCGTAGGGGATTCCAAGCCGCACACACTCGCTGGCGATCGGCAGTGGCTCTGTATGATAGCCCAGGGTGATCAAGACCACATCAGGCCGTTCCTGCTCCAGCCAGTTGTAGGGCCCCGGAGTTCGGCGGGCCAGTCGAAGGAGACTTTCCTTGCGACGTGCCCACCTCGAGCCAGGTTGTTCGCGAAAACAGATTTTGGCGCCCTGCTCCTGAAGGTACTGCAGCGGCGGTGCGGGCTTGGGCCACCATTTGTAGTTGACCGCGATCTGATGTCCGTCCATTTGCAGTTTGCGGGCGGCGCGCTGCCACAGGACTTCACTGCCTCCCCACGGCATCCCAGTCATGCAGGAATAGAATCCAATTTTCACCATCGACTCCTAAACTGAGCGGATTCGGGCCGCTCTCAATTTCTTCTCGGCCTCAAAGGCTTTGGAATTTAACTGAATGGTCCGTTGGATCATCTCATCGATCACCCGGTTGACTCGTACCACTTCACGCTGCCGCTCGGCCACTTCCAGCGGCATGGAACCGAGACTGTGAATGGCGGATGACAATTCGATTTTCAGTCGCTCGACATCGTCGTTACGGAATACCGGATTGTCCGGAAACAAATCCGCCAATTCGAATTTTTCGGGTACCGCTGCGAAGCCAACCTTGGTATCTCCCAAAATTCGCGCGGGCAAGTCCAGCGGTCTTCGCCGCTGGATGCTTTGTCGCCGACCCTCGATCATGGCTTCGATCAGTTGAACCATGCGGGGGACCGCAGGCGTGCGGCAGTTGAGCTGTTCGTGCAACATCGTCGTCTGGAACAACATCTTCGGCGCTGGCGGTGCCGCCAACTCTTCGATGACCTCTTCAATCTGATATTTGGATTGGATCAGCCAGGCGGGCGAAACGTAATGCGGGCAGTTGTGAAAATCAAGCAGTGCCGTGGGACGTTTTCGGAGGGCACTTTCCAGCAGGATGGTGGACGGCGTCGTGATTACGGCATCCGACTGATCAATGGTTTCCATTAAGCCGGGCTGCTCGCGCAGTTCAACGGGCCGCATCCCGATGTCTTCTTCCAGCCCGCGCGTCAACCGCCAGGTGACCTGAATCGGCCGCACACCCACCCGTTTCATGGATTCCAGTCGTGTCTGCAACGAACGCAAGGATTTGACCGTGATTTCACGTTGTCGCTCGTCGAATGCCGGATTCATCGCCGATGTCACCAACAGCCTGAAAGGCCCCTGTTGTTGGACGGGTGGCGGATCGGCCAGATACGGATCCAGTCGCGGCAAGCCCACGACCTCGCACTTACCGGCGTTTCCCCACGATTCGAGGATGCGAGCCTGAGCATGTCCCAAACAAGCCAGCTTGTGGCCAAACACGGGTTGAAACAGGGCACCATCGGCCAGTTGCGGATGTTGCCACGTGTTCCGATATTCAAGAATCCCGTCACAGAGCAACAACACCGGAACCTGATTTTTATGATAGGCACGTCGCAGGAAGGCCAGGTCCTCCCAGGTGTAATGACTGTGGGTGATCAGAATCCCCGCATCTTCAGGGACGACCCAGCCGGGCAGAAAATCTTCCACCAACTCCCACGGCACCGACAGTTGATCCAGCCACGACGTGTAGAGGCTGTTCTTCTCGGCGTACCGAAAGAGCACGTAGGCTTTCAGTGGTTTTTTAGCACTCAAGTTCCAACTCCCGGGGCAGTTCCTGATACCAGCGGCGATTCTTTTCGTATCCCAGCATCACCAACGCTCCACCTGCAATCTGATCGAATTCAAAACCGTCCTGATAAGTAAAATAATTCCGCCAGTCGCCCACGATTCCCTTGCGAGCTTTGGCCAGCGGGTCCGCATCGCCGGCGGCACGGCCTGACATTTTTTCGAATGTGGCGCTCTCCGAACATTCCGAAGCGATTTTAGTTGAAGATTCAACTCCCATGAACTGAAATAATTTTTCCAACTGACCCGGCATGTCGTGTTTCATGGCCTCGTAGTGGACCTGAGCGACGTTCGCAGCCGATAGGTTCAGGTTGACCTTTGATTTTTCTCCCAAACTCCACTGTACCGTTTCGATCCAGTGGGTTGCCCATTTGGCGATCACGTCGCTATCGAAAAAACGTTTCAGTTTGACTCCGTGAGCCGGCTGAACGAAAAATTGGTAGCGATCCGTCCCTTCCGCATCCTTCAATAGCCAATCAAACGTTCCGCTGGTCAGCACGTCTCGCCCGTCACGCACCAGCAGGACGATTTTGGATTCAGGAAAAAGGGTTCGGATCTGGCGGACCACGTAGCTGGATGTTCCCGGGTAGGGGGTGATTTTGTCGACAACGACCGACTTGCCCGTTTTCTTTTCCGCGTACTGCACCAGAAACTGGGCATACTCGCGCAGAAAGTCACTGACGAAATCAGCGTGACTCAAACCCATGGCGTTGTGAAAGTAGTGCACGGCAAACGCCCGTGCATAATAGTCAAAAGTCATCCGGGGAGAATGGGTGCCATCATTGTTTCGCCAGACCTCGTGAAAATTTCCGAACAGCCGATGCTCTGTGGCAAAAATCTCCGGGTGCGCATTGAGCGCCGTCGCCAGCCACGTCGAGCCACTACGGGGAGCTGAAATGACAAAATTCACTCTACTCATTGATCACCCACCGATGTTCCAGTTTGACCGTGCCGCTGATTCCGTAGCCGTTTGCATCGACCGGTGGGCCGACGATCCGGAACATGCCTCGGCCGGAAGCCCGGTGGTAGAAATCGACAATATCCGGGCCATAGAGCGAAACATTGAAATAGTACGATCCGACCATGAAAGGCAGGTTCGGGAAAACCAATGTCACCGTCTTGCCCGGCGGCACGACGTCAAATCGGACGTCCTGAAAGGGAGTCGAGACCGACGATAGATTGCCCAGCACGGGAGACGCCAGTGCCACGATCAGCCTTGCATCCCGAATAGGCTCCTCCGCCTCAATCGTAATCTTCAAGCCAACCGTATCTCCCGTTTTGAACTCACGCTGAGCAACCCCCTGTTCATTGACGGCTTCTGCCGCCGCGACGAGCGCTCCCTTTGATCCGGCTTCCTGACGTTCGTCGAGCTTTCGTTCGCGAACGCCCAGTAACTCTTCGTAAACCGAACAGCCCGTTTCGAGGTCGCCGTCGTGAACGATTCTGCCTTCATCAAAAACAATGGAACGGGTCGCCAAGCGGGGCAGCATGGACGTTGCATGGGTGACGAGAATGACCGAGACCCCCTCTGCAATCAGCTTGCGCAAATGAGCAAAGCACTTCATCCTGAATCCAACATCACCCACGGCCAGCACTTCGTCAATCAATAACAGCTCCGGTCGCAAGGTCGCGGCCACAGCGAATCCCAATCGCACTCGCATGCCCGAACTATAGGTCTTGATCGGGTCGTCGATGACATGCGGCAGCTCGGCAAATTCGACAATTTCATCGAAAAGACCATCGATCTCGCGACGGGTCATGCCCAGCACAGAGCCGTTGATATAGACGTTTTCACGACCTGAGAGAATGGGATTGAAACCTGTCCCCAGTTCGATCAAGGCTCCAATCGTACCGCGAATCTGAATCTGGCCGGCGTTCGGTTTGATCAAGCCGTTGATCATTTTCAACATCGTACTCTTGCCCGCACCATTGGGACCGAGCATGGCCACGCACTCGCCGCGGCGAACCTGAAACTGGGCATTGCGGATCGCGAAAAACTCGCCCGGACGCTGAGAACCCTGAACACGCGGTCGGCTGGTGCCAAGGATTTCTGAGCCGAGATCCTTGAGTCCGTACCACAACGCTTTCTTCAAATGGCGGCAATACAATTTCCAGACGCCATCCGCCTCAAGGATTAAATCGGAATCAGTTTCAATCGAGGGCATGGTGATCCTACGCAGCGTTCATTCGTTCAACGAGGATCGGAATCGAGATTCGATAGACGATCAAACCAAAAATCAGCAACACGATGGCGATCGTGCCCCAGATCAGGCCGATCATCCCGTGGTCCGTACTGCCAATCAGAATCCAGTCGCGTGCAACGAGCAACAGCGGGCTGGCCGGGTTGAGCCAGTTCAGCAATGAACCCGGCCACTCCGTTCGCGGCATATAGATGATGGGGGTGATGATCATCCAGAACGGCATGGCGACGGTCACGAATCGTCCGACATCCTGATAGAGGGAATCGATCGGCATCAGCAGCAATCCCAACGCGGCTCCCAGCAGGATCATGCCCAGAATCGCCAGCGGAGCCAAAAGCAGCGTGCTGTGCAATGAAACGCCAAAAATCAACAACAGAGGAATCAGCAGCATCGCCCGGATCGTCATGTCAAACAGAACTTCACCGATCCCGACCAGCAGCAGCGATTCGCGCGGGAAGTTAAGCTTGCTGATCATGTTTCGGTTCTTGTTGATGAGCGCCAGCGGCATTGTGAACGCGTCCACGAACCCTTGCCACAGGATCATACCGGTCAAAATATAGATCGTTGGATCAATGCCCGTGATGCCCGTGTCGAGAATCCCAGCCTTGCGCAAAAACACCCAGATGGCCGTATTCGCGATGGGCGGGATGAAAATCCACAGCAATCCGAGAAAGGTCTGTCGATAAAGTCCCCGAATGTTTCGCAGGAATAATCGCCACGCCAGTTCCCTGCCACGCCAGAATTCGCTGAAGATGTTTTGCAGCATCTTCAGGGGCTGGCGGATTTCGGATCGCGAATCGTAGATCGTGATCTTGGGTTGTGAACGGATCGTGTCTGTCATCGTCGGCTACGCCAAACCGGCTCGAATCAAATCGTGCAAATGAATCGCGCCGACCAGTTCCTGAGACGGGTCGACGACAGCCAGCACAGTAATCTGGCTGTCTTCCATTAATTTGAGTGCCTCGGCGGCGAGCGCGGATGCGGGGACAGATTTCGGAGACGGCGTCATGGCGCTGGAAACCGAAACCGGATGGACGGGCGGAGCCGATTGCGATGCGGAAGTTCGCTGATACCAACGCCGCACGTCGCCGTCGGTCAGAATTCCGACCACTCTGCTTGCCGAGTCCACCACAAACACCGCACCCATTCGTTTGGCGGAGATGGTTTCGATGGCTTCTTGCAGACCTTGATCGCTGGAAATCACAGGGACCTTGTCGCCGGTTCGCATCAAATCCGTCACTCGCAACAGCAACTTCCGTCCCAAACTTCCGCCGGGGTGAAAAATGGCAAACTGCTCGCGTGTAAAGCCTCGATTGGTCATCAGCGCGACCGCCAGCGCATCGCAGATTGCCATCGCCAGCGTGGTGCTACTGGTGGGTGCGACTGAAATCGGATCGGCTTCTGATTCGACGCCAGCGTCAATGACCACCGCGCTTCGCCGGGCGAGCGAACTGCTGGTTTTACCTGTGATGGCGATCACGGGTATTCCGAATCGGGCAACGAATGGCAGCAGGGCCAGTACTTCCTCCGTTTCGCCGCTGTTGGAGATCGCGATCAGCAGGTCATCGGGATTGACGATGCCGATGTCGCCGTGGAGTGCCTCGGTAGGATGGAGAAAGTTTGCGGGCGTGCCGGTGCTGCAAAAAGTGGCGGCGGCCTTGCGGGCGACGAATCCTGCCTTGCCCAGCCCCGTCAGGATCACTCGCCCCTTATTGTTTCGCAGCAGTTCCACGGCCTGATCGACTTCCGGCCCCAGCCGATTCGCGCCGGCCTCAATGGCAGCCGCTTCGGCCCGCAAGACGCCGCGAAAGGTCTCCAGGCTCGATGCTTTTGAAATAGTCTCGGTGTTTGTCATGGCGTCATCGTAGCATGATTGGCAATTTTTCGGAAATAGAACTCACAACCTTACTTTTTCGCTGCCACAACTTGTCTATAATGCTTGGCTTGACGGCAACCCCGTTGAATGATCATTGTCCCAATTGAATTGTCAGAACCCACCATGAACGAACGAACCATCAACCTCAAAGCCCTCAATTGGCAAGAAATCTTTCCCTGGACGATGATTCTGAAGACGCTTTCCATTGCGGCCAGTCCCTCGGTCATTGCCTTGGCGTTACTTGGCGCACTGCTCAATCCAATTGGCTGGCTGATCGGCGAAACGATTTTTTTCGGCGAAGCCCAGCGAAACAACACCGAGTTAATGGAAGTCGCGTCGATCAATGCCAGTGCCTACCGCTCGGTATTCGATGAAGCCGCCCGAACCAGCGGCGTCAATATCCTGGGCATCGAGTTCAACGGACCGCGGTTGATCTTCAACCAGATGGTGCGCCGCTTCGGTTCGATGTTCGATCAGTCGCATCAGGGCCGCGAGTTCTACTATTTTGCCTTTGGAAATGTGTGGTCGATTCTGGTGTGGTCGTTTATCGGACTGGCGATTGCCCGAATCGGGCTTGTCAGGCTGACTCGAAACGAGCACGTTGGCATGGATGATGCGTTCTGGTTTGCTTGCAACAAATGGGCAACTGCGGCTGGAGCAATGGCGATTCCGCTGGCGGGAGTTTTCGTGCTGTGCCTGCCGTGCGCGCTGGCGGGATTCATGATGGGATTTGATTTCGGCGTCATTCTGGTGGGGTTGTTCTGGATCATCCTGTTGATGTTTGGGTTGGTGATGGCGCTGTTGCTGTTGGGACTGGCGGTCGGTTGGCCGTTGATGGTGGCCAGCGTTGCCGCTGAAAGCCAGAATTCATTCGATGCGATGACCAGGGCCTATGCCTATGTGTTTCAGCGTCCGCTGCACTATTTGTTTTATTGCTTTATCGCAATCCTGTTTGGCGGGTTTTGCTGGATGATCGTTTCGATGATCACCAATGGTTCGATTGATTTGGCTTACTGGGCAATCTCGTGGGGAACGGCTTTGTTTGGAGCCGAGCGGATCGAGATGATTCAGGGTTATACCTCCAACAGCAGCGAAATTCCGAAAATGCTGGACAACGGAACGAACCTGATGGCGATGTGGAACGCGTTTGTCCGCACGTTTGCAGTGGCGTTCATCTATGGGTTGTTCTGGTTGCAAGCGGCAGTGATTTATTTGCTGCTGCGAAAAGATGTGGATGAAACCGAGATGGACGAAATCTACATCGACGAAGAGCAGCGACGATACAGCCTGCCGTCACTGAAAACCGACGAACAGGGCATCCCGCAAGTCAAGTCCATGAGTTCCGACGACACCGTCATCGAGTAGTACCTACAACCCCCTTTCACCCCTGAGTCTCAATGGAACGCTACACCAGTCTCCTTGGCATTGTCGCCATTCTCTGTCTTGCCTGGATCATGAGTTCGAACAAGACCCGGATTCCGTGGCGAGTCATTGTAGGGGGGCTGGTTCTGCAGTTTGTGTTTGCGATTCTGATTATCAAGACGGTGCCGGGGCGATGGGTGTTCGAAATGGTGAATGTTGCATTTGGCCAGCTTCTGGCCTGCGTCAACTATGGATCCGAATTCGTGTTTGGAGACAAAACGGTTTTCAGTCACGACGCGACCATTCCGGTTTTTGCATTCAAGGTTTTGCCGACCATTATTTTCTTTTCGGCATTGATGTCGCTGTTTTATTATTTTGGGATCATTCAGATCATCGTCGGACTGTTGGCCAAAGGGATGCAGAAAACCTTGGGTACATCGGGGGCTGAAACGCTTTCGTCGGCAGCCAATATATTTGTCGGCCAGACGGAAGCTCCGCTGGTTATCAAGCCCTATCTTCCAACCATGACTACCTCCGAATTAAATGCGGTGATGGTGGGCGGATTCGCGACGATGGCGGGAGGCGTGTTGGGGGCCTTGGCAGATATGGGAATCAACGCCGGACACCTTCTTGCCGCATCGGTGATTTCTGCTCCCGGTGCCTTGTTGCTGTCCAAGATCGCTCAGCCGGAAGTCGATAAACCGGTGACGATGGGGTCAGTCAAGATTGAAGTTGAAGATACCAACACGAATGCGCTCGAGGCCGTTGCCAATGGAACCGTCGGCGGATTGCAACTGGCTCTCAATGTCGGTGCGATGTTGATCGTATTCATTGCGTTGATAGCGCTGGTGAACCTGATTCTTCAGCAGTTCTGGTCAGGGCTGTCGTTGGAATTGATTCTAGGGTACCTGTTTTACCCACTGGCATGGCTGATCGGAATCGAGACGGGCGATTGCCGACAGGCGGGAGAGATGTTGGGAATCAAAATGGGAGCCAACGAATTTGTCGCCTACACCAGCCTGTCCAAGTATTCGGCGTTGGCGGCCGATGACCCCAACGCGTTGAGCGACCGGACGAAAGCCATCATGACCTATGCGTTATGCGGATTCGCGAACTTCAGTTCGATCGGCATCCAGCTCGGTGGGATCGGCGGAATGGCTCCGGAACGACGCAGCGATCTGGCTCGACTGGGATTGCGAGCGATGATTCTGGGAACGTTGGCATCGCTGATGACCGCATCGATTGCGGCGCTGTTTATATAAGGCGACCGGCAGATAAAAGTTTACCCAAGCCGAATTGTGTTTCCCAGACGCTGGGTTGCGAGTCGCGGAGCGACTCGCCTACACTTTGGTACGTTTTTATCTGCCGGTCACCTAAATGAGAAAAAAAAGAACAAAAAGGACAGGCACTTTAGAAATGTGTGCCTTCACTGTACAGCACAATAAGGGGACCGGCAGATAAAAACTTACCATGTAGCGGCGTCTCTCCGAGACGGCGACCTTGCGGGTCTCGGAGAGACTCGCCTACTTTTCGGGTAGATTCTTATCTGCCGCTCACCTAAGCTGTTTCCTGATATGTAATTTATATTACACCCATTGATTGCTGGTATTTTAGGCTGGGCCGGCTCCTGTTTCTTGTTTCACCCGAAGCGGATGTAGGAGATCACTTGTTTGCCAAGCCTATTTTTTGGGAGACGATTTCGGATCCGTTTTCGGCAAGGATCAAATAGAAATAACGGCCAAGAGCGTGTTTGTCGGCAAAATCGGCCAATTCCGGACTGGGAGCCTCGGCCGTTGCCTCAATGGAGTGCCTTCCTTTTTCTGATGAGCAGGCAACTGCCGTTTGCTTCAGGATCAGATGGCTGCCCTTGGCCTGATGTTCCGTTTCTCTTTGTTCCGTCACGACGTAGCAATAGAGAGGTCCGGAACTTGGCCCGTTGTTTCGGACAAACTTCAGGTCGATTTTCAGTGCTTCGCCTGGTTCGACACCCCATCCCTCAACGGGGGGGCGGCCGTTAATCAACAGTTGTTCCACCTGAAAGTCACCTTCGACATGCTTGGCGACCCGGCTTTGGGGTTTGATTACTTTCTCCTCGGAGGAGCATCCGGTTAACAGAATCGTCAGACAAACCGGTAACAGCCAATAGAAGGATTGCATGATTGGATACTCCGAAAAAGAATGGGATCATCGGACGCCATCGAACGGATTAGTTCCGCCATCATTGCGATGTCCTAGCTGGACCCAAACGACTCGGTCAATGGAATACGGAATCGTCGTAACGGAGCCATCCGCACGACTGACATGGATTCGTCCAGGATGGTCGCTCGATGGAGTGTAAGTGCCATAGTGGTGATTCGTACCAGATCTCGCGCTCTTTCCCCCCGGAGAAACATAATGATTATAGTAAGTTGAAATGATTCCCAACCCATACCACCGTTCCCCGATCTGCCCGTTCATAGTGGTTGCGGGAGCCTCTTCCAGCAATTGATCAAAACGGGAAACGGTGAGTAGGTTTGGATCGACTTCGAGAACTCTAAGTCGATTGGATCGGGTGCCAAATGCAAACTCTGCCAACGCCACCGTATTGGAGAGTCCATCATGGATACGAGCGAGCGTGGGAACCGTCTCGATGCTCTCGCCGGTCTCAGGGTTCAGGCGGTACTTCGAAAACACTCCGTTGTCCTCACCCAGCAGCCATGGCGTTCCCCAACTGGCCAGGTAACAAGTTCTCGATTCGAACTGCGGAAGTGATTGAGCGTCAGGTCCGGTATTTGAGGGACAATGAAGGAAGCTGGGGGCCTTGCGAACGATATCCAGATTTTCTGGTTCACCAGGAAATTTCTTGAAGTCAATCGAGTGGTATAGATTCTGGTGCTCAACAAAGGGAAGTATTTGGACAAAGATCGAGTAGCTGATGGGCATGCCATAAGGCAGGTGGCCGTGGGTAGCTTCGAACGAAGCGAACCCCAGATTCACCTGCCGCAAATTATTTTGACAACTCGTGGCCCGGGCCTGCTCCCGGATGGCTTGAACGGCCACCAGGGAGAGGCCAGTCAAAATGGAAAGGATCCCCATCACCACCAATAGCTCGACCAACGTAAACGCCGACCTTTTTGAACTGAATCGTTTCATTTTGACTCCACTAGAATGATCGTTGAGAATCTATTGAACTTTCGTGACGGTACCCGTTACTTCTCTATCGTAGTCATACCCCCCAGTGGGGAGCAAGACTGCTGCCGTTGGCGGATTTTGGTTCCTTTGTCCTTCTTTGGAGTGCGGTGAAGGTTCACCGCTATGGTTTTTTGGAGTGCGGAGATGAAATCACCGCTATGGTTTTATGGAGTGCGGGGATGTAATCACCGCTATGGTTTTTTGGCTTACAGTGACTTGTTACAATTGCTTTCCCTGAATACGAGCGACGTGGATAAACCTTCTCGCAGGACATAATAATGTTGAACCATAGCGGTGAACCTTCACCGCACTCCAAAGAGCCATAGCACGGAATCCGGGAGAGCAAATCCGCGATAGCCAAATCCGCGAAGGGTTGCCGGATTGTGCTAGCAACTTAGCCGATCAAACGAAACTTTGATTTGCGCCCTTTGGAAATTGCAACAGAAACGACTTCCGCCCCCTTCCCGTTTGCCGCCCCCTTCCCGTTTGCCAA
>CAYPXY010000018.1:0-28457 GCA_964414815.1 uncultured Pirellulaceae bacterium
TGACGACCGGCAACGCATCGGTCGAGCATGATCGGGTGTTGTTCGAGAAGCTGGGGATTAACCACTAGCAATGGCGTGGAAAAGCTGGCTCAATGAACGCTTGGCAGAAAGAGAGGCCCAATCTCTTTTTCGAAAACGGCGTTCGCTCGCTAGTCCCCAAGGAACTCGCATCGTGGTGGATGGCCACGACGTCGTCAATTTTTGTAGTAACGATTATCTTGGGCTGGCTCATCATCCCGAGTTGATGGAGGCTGGAATCGAAGCCACTCGACGATGGGGAACGGGCAGCGGTGCATCGCATCTTGTCTGCGGGCACTCCGAAATGCACGACCAGCTTGAGCACGAGCTGGCGGAATTTGTTGGAGCTGAACGAGCGTTGCTTTTCAGCACTGGCTACATGGCCAATCTGGCGATCCCGCAAACGTTTCTTCGGCGAAATGATTTGCTGTTGCAAGACAAACTGAATCACGCATCCATGATCGACGCGGGCCGAGCCAATACTTTGGGTTCCTTCCGTTATCGCCATGTTCATGTCGAGTCGGTGAATGTATTGTTAAATTCTATACATAAAAAGAGAGAGGGGCGGGGGCATGACAGACAGGGACGTATCATGCTGATGACCGATGGTGTTTTCAGCATGGACGGCGACATTGCTCCGCTGAAGGAACTGCTGCTGGTTTGCAATTCTTATGATGTCATGCTGGTGGTCGATGACGCTCATGGATTCGGAGTTCTGGGAGCAAACGGTGGTGGAACATTGCAACAGCTTCAGATTCCGATCGAAGGCAATCTCATGATGGTCGGTACGCTTGGAAAAGCCGCCGGCAGTTTTGGAGCGTTCGTCGCCGGTGACCGTGTGTTGATTGAAAACCTGATTCAGTTCGGACGCACGTATATCTACACGACGGCACTGCCAACTGCGACCGCTGCCGTTACGTTGGCAGCGCTAAGAGTGTTTCGAAACGAACCGGAGCGTCGGCAGCGGCTGTTTGACAACGTCTCGCTTTTTCGCGAATGTGCATCCCAGGCAGGATTGAATCTGGCCGATTCATTGACACCCATCCAGCCGGTTTTCCTGTCCCAGGCCTCCCGCGCCGAGAAAGAAAATGGGACTACGGAAATCGTTGCCGCAAGCCAAAAATTGTTTGAGCAGGGCTACTGGGTTGCTGCCATTCGGCCGCCAACGGTTCCGGCGGGTACAGAGCGGCTGCGCATCACGATCGGCTCGGAACACACTCACGAAGAAATCGAAGGTCTGGTGGCCGCATTGAGTGCAAGTGGACTATGAGCGAATCGACTCACACGACACCGCTGGTGCTGCTGCACGGCTGGGGCGTCCATTCGAAAATTTGGCAGCCGCTGATGGCCTCGTTGCAGGAGCATTTTGAAGTTCATTTACTCGATCTTCCGGGGTATGGAGCCGATCATCAATATTGCGGAGTCTATTCGTTGGAAGCCACTGCCAATCGGTTGCTCGACCAGGCACCGGAGCAGGCCATTTGGGTTGCCTGGTCCCTGGGCGGGACGATTGCATTGCATGCCGCCCTGACATCACCGCACCGTTTTTTGGGACTTCAACTGGTTTCAGTGACTCCTCGATTCAGGGGCGATTCGAATTGGCAGTTCGGAGTGCACCCGGCAGCCATAGAGAGTTTGATCGGACGATTTTTGTTCAGCTATCCTGATGGATTGAAACGGTTCTTGATGATGCAATCTACCGATCGACGATTGGTTCGCTCCGTTTATGAATCACTCGCGGCGATGGAGTCACCTGCCGATGAGATACTCGAAGCAAGCTTGCAACTGCTGGTTGAAACGGATTTGCGAGATCGCAGTGGGTTTCAGAACTTGGCTCGCGATTCCAATCCGCTTTCCATGCCCACTCAAGTGGTTTATGGAAATTCCGATCTAATTGTCGCGCCGGAAGCAAGCCAGTTTCTCGATCGCCAATTGGGGGCCATGCATCCATTGCATCAACCGGCCTGCGAACTCGATGGCGGGCATCTTTGCTTTCTGGAATCCCAAACCCTGTTTCTGCAGAACCTGATGCGTTTCGCGGAGGTCTGTGTCAGATGAGTCAACCCAGTGATGGCAGCGATGATGGCGGTGGATTGGCAAAGGACCAGATCGCGCGGCAATTCTCGCGCGCGGCAGAGACCTATGATCAGGTTGCTCAGTTGCAACATGCAATGGCCGACCATCTGTTGCAACGAATTCCATTGGATGCGACGGGTACGCTGGCCGATTTTGGTTGTGGGACAGGGCGATCGCTGGAGTGGCTTTCGGAAAACCGATCGCTGAAGCTGTTGGGGATCGACATTGCAGCGGGGATGATCGAGTTTGCTCGCCGCCGATTGCCGCGCGAAGTCGGGTTGATCATTTCCGATTTTGAAACCACCGGCTTGCCCGATAACCGCGTTGACATTCTGTTTTCAAATGCTGCGATTCAGTGGTCCCGTCCGCGAAATGTGTTTTCCGAGATGGCCAGAGTCCTCGTGCCCGATGGGCGGCTGCTGCTGTCCACTTTCGGGCCGAGCACGATGGTGGAGTTGGATCAAGCCTGGAAAGCGATCGGCGACCCAAGTTCGCGAGTCCACCCGTTGCCGTCTCGTGATACGCTCATACATGAGCTGGAGCAAGCAGGATTTGTGGTGGTGCATTGTTTTTCAGAAATCGAGCGTACGTCGTTCCAAACGATTGATGACCTTTTCAGCAGTATCAAACGACTCGGTGCAACGAATGCCTTGACCAGCCGCAGCCAAGGCATGTTGGGCAAAGCAAAATACCTTGCCCTGCGAGATTATCTGACCCAACGAATGAAGGCCGATGGACGGTTGGTGTTAACATTTGAGTCGATCTTTTTTGAAGCTCAGTTCAAGCCTGTTCAGCAAAGAGAAAAGCACGAAAAAGGAAGAGGCGAAGGAAATCGCATGGCGAGCTAGCACTTCTGAAATCATTCTACTTCTGAAATCACCGTCGATCACCACCGAGCTGACGTGTTCAGTCGCCCGATTTTTGTCTACGATGACGGAAACTCAGGAATTGTCCCGAAATAAATTCCCGATTCTTTTAATGTTGATCGTAACCCGAAGCGTAAGCGAGGGACTACTCCAGCTTGGTAAGGCCGTCCCTCGCTTACGCTTCGGGTTATGATGAAATACGGAAGTTATTTCGGGACAGTTTCTTATTTGATTTCAATTTTCGATACGCGCATATTTCATCCCTCATCCCTCATCCTTCCTCCCTCATCCCTTAAATGAAACTCGATCAGCGAATGCAGTCCATTCAATTGATTCTGTCCGATGTGGATGGCGTGCTGACCCATGGCGGAATCACGTACGACAATCAGGGGATTGAGTCCAAACAGTTCCATGTTCGCGATGGGCTGGGGATCAAGATATGGCAAAGTGTCGGGCATCGATTTGGCGTGATTACCGCCCGATCATCTCACATCGTTAAAATGCGGATGAGCGAACTGGGCGTCGATATTGTTCGTCAGGGGCTGGAAAATAAACTGCCGGTAGCGGTAGATATCATGGCGGAACTTCAGTTGTCGCCTGAAGAAGTTTGCTACATCGGAGACGATCTGGCCGACTTGCGAGTACTCAAGCACGTTGGGCTGGCGGTGGCGGTCGCGGATGCGACTGCGGAGGTTCGAAAAGTAGCTCACGTCGTCACCCAAGCCCCCGGTGGACACGGTGCAGTGCGTGAAATGATCGAAATGATCTTGAAAGGCCAGGAACGCTGGAACGAGATTGTGAGACTGTATGAAGAGTAAGCTCAACTCGTTTGCACTTTACTTGATGTCGCTGGCCGGGATGATCGGATTGTATTCGGTCTACGCGAAATTTCTGGTGCCGCTGGTCGAAGGCCCTCCCAGTATTGTCCGGCACGAATTTCTTCCCCCCAAAACCGAGCTGTCATCCAGTCTCTACGATCCGGATCGAATCGCCCAGCTATTTCCTCAGGACGCCTGGGAGAATAACGAACCCAAGATCCTGGTGACGGAGCAGGGGCTGGTGATGTTCAAGGAGTTCGCTCGTGTTGAAGGCGGATACCTGGAAGTTCTCCCCTTCACCCTGGTCATGAATCATCGTTCTGACGATCCCACCAATCCGTCCGAGCCACCCACAGTGTTGCGGTGTTTCAAAGGCGCGCGACTGAAATTTGATTCTCCAAATCAGGATCCTCTTGCCGGAAAATCAAAACTTGAATCCGCCCGACTGGTCGGCACCGTGGATATTTATCGTCCTTCCAGCGAACCAGACAAAGCCGATTCCATCGAGATCCTGACCAGCAACGTTCAGATCGACAAGCGTCAAATCCATACCATCGAGGAAGTCCAATTCGCCTTTGGAGCTAATCGCGGACAGGGCAGGCAACTGCATATCGAATTCCTTCATGCCGATGGAGCCGTGAAACCGCAAAGTCTGGAAACGGTCAACGGAATCAAACGAATCGAGCTGGCGTTTCTACGACAGCTTCAGATTGTTCCACCGAACAAAACTTCAGCAGCGATGGGGGCCACTCAGCTTGCCAGCGCATCGCCCACTCCGAACTCAAACCTTGGAGATTCGTTTACGATTACCTGTGCAGGTCCTTTTGTGCTGGACATGGAGCGCCGCACCGCGACGTTCAACGATCGTGTCAATGTTTCGTCTCAGGGCGATTCGGCAAGCCAAATTGACTGCAATCGCTTGACAGTTTTCTTCAACCAGAAAGGAACCGGTGTGCCGGGGGCCTCCAAGCCTGAAAACACGGCTCCGCCGTCAGCAGAAAGCCAAAGCGGGAATTTGACATGGGACATGAAACGGTTGGTTGCCGATGGAACACCGGCCAGGTTTGTTTCAGATTCCCGGTCCGCCACCGTGGTCGGCAGTGTGTTGAGCTACGATTTTGGGCTCGAGGAAATTGTCGTTCAGAGAGCTGAATCTCAACCCCATGCTCCTCCGGTCCGGATTGCGGTACCGGGACTGCAAATCGAAGCCAACCAGATTGCGTATCGCCTGCGTGCGGATGGGGGATTGGGACAGGCCATCGCCCAAGGCCCAGGTAGCTTGCAGCGCGAGGCCACCGACAAGGACAAAGCGTTCTTGCTCAAGTGGGAGCGAGTGTTGACGATCGATCCAGACGGACAGCAGCAACTGGTTTCCATTGACCAGAATTGCGAAGTCCGTTTCGATCAGTCGATGCAACTCAAGGCAAACCAGATCAAGTTTTGGCTCAATGAATTGCAAGCACCGAACGTCAACCAACCCCCCAATGGCGACGATTCGAAAGCCCAGTTTTCCTATCAACCCGACCGACTGATGGCGATGCAAAATGTCAAAATTTCATCGCCGCAACTGGAAGGTGAAACCGGCAAGCTCACGGCTGTCTGGAATCCCAGCGATGTGCCGCTACAAAAGCAGGCAAACTTTTCACCCCCAGCGAACCGTGTCGCCGCCCATACCACGAACGACCCGATTCAGCTGGTGGCGTTCCATCAAGAGGTCAACGAACCTGTCAAGAAATATGTATTCAAAGGAGAGACCGTTGATCTGAAACTGTTGTCCGATGGTGATACTTCCCAGCTTCAGGACTTGACGGCCAACGGGAACGTGTCGCTGATCGAGCGGATGGAAGGCTGGTTGGACCGAGAGCGGAAACCGATGACATTGACGGGACACTCGCTTCGCTGCGTGCCACTTGCCAATGACAATGTCCGAGTGTTCGTGACAGGGATCGATCAGCAGTTTGCTACCATCGAGACCGAGCAGCTCAAACTCTCGGGCTACCAAATCCATCTGGATCAGGCCGAGAACAAGCTGTGGGTGGACGGCGCAGGCGGCGTTCAAATGGTGATGCAGGATGAAAACCATCAGGGAGCCGATCCGAAAACCGGTCCACCTTCAAACATCAACGGCTTCCAGGTCGTGGACACTGCTCAAGCGAAGGCGACTCAATACAAGCATGTGGAAATCACCTGGTCGAGCGGAATGATCTTTAACGGTCGAAAAGTTTATTTCGAAGACAACGTCAAAATGGTTGCCGATGGTGTGGATGATCAGGGAAATCCGCTCAGCACACAAGCATCCGGAGAGGGGGTGACGCTGGAGTTGGTACAGCCCATCCAGTTTCAGAAAGCGAGTTCCGGATCGAATCAGAAGGCTGATATTCGTGAAGTGATCATCGTCAATCAGGTAGCCACCGGACAGCGAGTATTCAATCTGGCGAAACAGAATTTGACTCGGCCCCTCAACCCCGCCGGTCCTATCGCCTCCATTGCTCACATTTCGATGTCGGCCGATGGTCAGCCAGCCGAGCAACAACGTTTTCTGGCGGCCCAGATCACGCTCGACGCGAAATCAGGCGCGGTAAATTCAAGTGGCCCCGGGGTGTTGATGCACTATCGTGACGAGCGGCTTTCTCCATCTTCCGATTCGCACCGAGATCCCCGTTCGACCGGAAGCCGTTCACCTGAACCTCGTTCACGCCCCTCGCATGGGATGAATCCGTTTGGACCAACCACCGGGCCGGCGGCGGAAGGCATTACGTTCGTGCGAGTCAATTTCGATGGAACGGCCAGTGCCAACACGAACGAGAAACGATTGTTGATTCGGGGCAATGTGCGAACGCTTTACGCGACCGTTCAGTCGTTCGATCAGGTATTGGATCCGGATGCCCAGTCATTGCCGCCGGATGCCGTCAAGGTGAAATGCGATCGTCTGGAATATGCACAATGGACCCCCCGAAATTCCAGCGAGCCCGTACAGGAACTGGTGGCCGCTGGCAACGCCCACGTCACCAGTGATACATTTGAAGTGACTGGGGATCAAGTGCGCTACAATCAGGCCAACGATACGATGGTCATCGAAGGGACCGGTCGCTCGTCGGCCCAGCTCTGGTATTTTCCGACGGCCTCTTCAAAGACGCGAACCCATTTGACCAGCCAAAAGATGATCTATCGGCTGCGATCCCGCAGTGCAGAGATGCAGGCCATCGAGAAGCTCGATATTCAGGGCCGGTAGGTGTGTGTTGGTGGAAATCATAACCCGAAGCGTAAGCGAGGGAAGAAATGTAAGCGAGGGAAGAAACGTAAGCGAGGGAAGAAACGCGGTCCCTCGCTAACGCTTCGGGTTATGATTCGAAAATTATCAACCGTGATAGCAGAGAAATCCACCAGTCCGCTATGAATGTATAGAAATTAACAAAACGTGCCCGTGCGTTTATTTTTTTGAAATGGAGACGATCCCATGCGGAACCCGTTTTCAAAATCTTGGTTTTATGAAGTATCGCTGGCCTGTGTAGGACTGGCGACTGTGTTTTTGCTATCGTCAGGACATGCGTCTATGCTTCCATCGGCCAATGCACGTTGTATCCCACAAGATACTGAGGAATACGAAGAACCGGGGCAGATTCTTGCCCGACGGTTAACTATTAACCAAATAGAGGAAACAATGCCATGCAACGGTTTATCGCGCTGATCTTCTGCAACCTTGCTTTGATAGCGGGAACATGGGTGCATGCGCAGGATGGTGTGCAGCACATTTTTGAAAAAGCATTCGAGAACCCGGATCCCCATAAAATATTTCACATATTTGTCTATCATGAAATGGGGTTGTCGAATGACGAAATGAAAGAGGTGTCCAAAATAAGCAGCTATTACCTGAGTGAGTTTGAGCGAATCAGTCTTGATCCAGAACTTTATGCTGCCGGAAAGCAGGGGGAACAAACCCTTGCCTTGAGACGAGAAGTCTTCAATCAGTTCTCTGAGAGATTGAACCCGCAGCAACAAATCCTTTTGAATCGCCATGTTGTTCAGGCCCATATCGAACGAACCCTTCGTTCGGAAGAAAATCCTGGCAACCTTGCGCTCAAAGACGCCAACCTGGTTCTGGCCAAAGAATTGACTCGTGCTCTGGGGATTTCTGACGTGCAGGAGAACCGATTGAAGGAGTTGTCGAAGGAATTTTCAAAGTTGCTGGAAGATCATTCCCGAGAAACGGAGGATTCGATTCAGGATACCTACCGAAGGTGGCAACAAGCCCTATTTGAAGAACTTCTGCCTTTCCAGCAACGAGAATACAAAACAGCAGTAGGAGAGAAATGTGAAGCACTTGGCGAATTGCACATCCTGCCATTCTACTACGAAAAAAGAGGGTTACGGCTCGACAGGACAAGATCCGGGATGAACTATACGATTGAGCCCCCCGAAGGCATCCATATGTTGGTACTGACTCCTTTCTATGTGGACGCTCCCATGCATCCCCACGGAATGTTTGCTTTGATCCTGCACGATGTCGGGGTCAAGGAACTGGGAATCACCGTAGAACAGAAAAAACAACTGGAAGTATTGAAGGAGGAGTGGTCTCTCGTAAATCCTCTGCCATCGAGGTTACGGATCTCTCCTGAATTCGGAACCAACATGACCTCAAAAAAGCAGCGAGAAGAGGCCGCCAACGCTCGAAAGGAACACGGAGAAATTGAAGACAAAGTTTTTGCGGTTCTCAAAGACAAGCAAGTCATCCGATTGCGGCAAATCTGGAACCAGATCATGCTTTCCATGGGCTGGGAAGATGTCAATCTGGCCCTTCCCGACTGGCGCAGCTACCTTGAATTGACGGATGACCAAAACGCGGCGTTTGATCGAGTCCACGAACAGTTCAAGAACGAATTGGAGAAACTGGAAACCGAGTCTTCGAACCAACAGAAACAGATCGTCAGCGACCACCGCACGGAGGTCGGCAAGGTGCTGACCGACTCCCAGAAAGACCGTATGCAAAAATGGCTGGGGGTTAAGTTCCAAAATTGAGATCTGGGAACTCCCCGCCGAATCAATGCTGTAACCGTTCACGGAGTGAAAGAACGTTTAGCCGCAAGCCGAAGCCGACCGCTATCGTTTGTATCGATCATAAAAAAAGTAGGTCGACTCATGGTTGAAGCTGAAAGGTCCAGAAAGGGTCGGCGCAGGCGCGACGGCTAGGTGCAGTCTCTGTCGTCAAGCTGCCTGCCAACATAATACCTGCAGCCCGATGCACCGCGCGCCTTTGGGGGTTGCCGATAAAGTGATTTCGGTGATGCAGTATTTTTGTCGGCCACCCCCGACGGCTTGCGGCTAAACGTTTTGGATCGTCGTGAACGGTTACTAAATGCTTAACTTCTCTATCCACTTGTGATGCCTGGAAAATGCCGCCGGATTCTATCCGGGGGATACTTACCTTCTACCGACCTACGCCCTGTCCTTGCAGCAATCACCTCCACTGCTATCACAATTCCCCTTTTCCGGGCCCGGGATTGTCTCTAAAAACAGGTTCTTGTTGAATGGGTTCAGGACGCTAAAGTGCTGCAGGACTGATGAGTGATCGTTTCGTTTCTACGACGGGTTGGAGCGTATTATGCGCGATGATCGCACTTGGACTGGCGGGTTGCACGTTTTTTGGCTCGCGGAAGCTGGCAGACCGGATCCAGCCGTCGAATGATTTGAACTGGTCGCCCGAGCAGGCCGTGATGCCGTATGCGGAAGTGGATGGGACGCATTATGTGCTGAGGAATCTGCGCAATTGCGACTACGTGACCACCAAGGACTTTGTTGTCAATCATTATGATCGGGCGATCGATCTGTCCCAGATACAGACCGTCGATTACATCGTTGCGCCCTTCAGTACCGGTTCATTGCTGGCCCATACCATGGCCAGTTTTGGTCTCGATGATGGATCGTACATCTGTCTGTCGATTGAAGTTCGCCGCCATGTCGGCGACTCCTACCGCGGGATCGCGGGACTGACTCGCGGATACGATTTGATCTATGTGATGGGCGAGGAACGCGACTTGATTGGCTCGCGAACGGATCATTTTGATGTTGAGGTTTACGTCTACCCCAGCACGGCCGACCCGCGAGCGGCGCAGGCGTTCTTTGTGGATGTCGTGCAGCGGATGAACAAGCTGAGAGACGATCCCGAGTTTTATCATCTGCTGGCCAACAACTGCACCACCAATCTCAAGGATCATGTCAACGAGATCCAGCCCCAAACGATTCGGCATAAAACCTGGGAGATTATTCTGCCGGGTTTATCGGCCAGTTACGCGCACAAGCTGGGGCTGATCGAAAACCGGATTCCGTTTGAAGACCTTCAGACGCTATGCTATGTCAACGACTTGGCAAAGGACAATCTGAACCACCCCAATTTTTCGCAGCAGATTCGCAGCCGCCGCTACATGATTGATCGGGCCATCGCGCGCAACAACCAACGCGATCCGTCGGCTTCATCCCGAGGTGCAGAATATCTGACCACGGAGCTTCCTAACCCATTCCGGTCATTCTCAGGAAGAAATTGAGAACGCTGCGGCCAATGATCTGGTCATCGGGCATCCACATGTTCTGGCAAACACCATAGCCCACCATTGCTCCGAGCGACAACAGCACGGCGACCAGTGCCAGCGAAGTGATGTGCCAGATATTGTAGGGAGCTTCCGGAGTGGCGGCGACTCCACCGACACCCGCGGCGGCAAAACCTGGAGCGTAGCCCGCATCGAAACCACCACCCAGTGGATCATCGAACATGGCTGGCTCAGCGACGAACTCATCGTCTGCCATCAGGCCTTCTGAAGACTCGTCGGCGTAAATTTCGGAATCTTCCAGGGCAATGACCTGGGAGCCGGTCGATTCGTCTTCTTCCAGCGGATCGGCCAGCGGTGTCAAATTGAATTCATCATCGTTGGCACTGTCGACGACCACCAGGTCATCTTCGTCTTCGGGCAGCTCCAATGAGTAGATGTCCGATCCACCACCAATATCGCTGTCGCCCGCCAGTCGGATACCGCTGTCGTTGGCGCTCAGGTCGATACCACTTCCCTCCAGCTTGATTTCCGAACTGGAGTCGCTATCGTCGAGTACCAGATCACCGCTGTCGGTGAAGTCGCTGCTCAAACCGGAACCCGAACTGTCATTGCTGAGCGATAGCTCGTCGCTGAACAGGTCGTCTTCTGAAAACGACAAATCGTCGCCGAGCATCTTTCCCGTGTCGGAAGGACTTTTGTTTTCGTCGGCAAGGTCATCGTCGAACACGCTATCGTCGTTGCCGGAATCTGCCGAGCCCATCAATTTGTGACTGCTGCCGGAAGCGAGCCGGATGCTGCTGGCGCCGAATGAGAGATCTTCCTCGTCGTCGGTTACGTTTTCTTCTGAAGGAATGATGGGGGCGTCATCGCGGAATTTTCCTTTGACGCTGCTCGAGCCGCCCAGCAATCCGCTGTCGGCCAGTTCCAGTTCGATACTTTCCGGCTCCGAGAAAATATCCGACAAACCGGAACTCGCATCTGCTCCACTGGATTTGTCTTTGCCCGAAGAAAAAATTTCAGTCGACGAGTCTTCCATCCACTCGACGGATTCCATCTCGTTGTAATCGTCCGTCAGGCCTTTACCGCTTTTCTCGGGCAGTTTCGAGAACCCCAACTCATCGGTGAAGTCCATGCTTCCACTATCGCCGCTAAGCCCTTCGACAAACAGCTCCTTATCGGAATCGGAAATCTGGAATCCCTGACTGCCTTCGCGGGCCAGAGGCTCATCGAGCGCATCGCCACCACCGAGGGAGATACCAAGATCGTCGGCAACTCGTTCCACCTCCGTCATCTTGAATTTCCAGTTTGGCCCATCACGGTAACCAAAAATCTCGTTATTCGCTCTCATCTCAGTGAGGCGATCGATGGAAATCCCAAGCAGTCTGGCTGCTTCTTCCATGGGAACTAGTTTTGACATAGCGATTCGGCTCCATGGATCGGTTGCTGGCCGACCATTGAATTAATGTAGGACGTCGAGATAGTGAACAGGTTTGTATTACTCAATTCTAAAAGCCGAAATTTCGGTTTCAAGTAAAAGCTGGACTTACTACCGAAAAATCGACAAACTGTCCTCCGATTTTCCAGATTTTGGGCCTGTCCCCTTCCAAGTTGCCCTTGGTTGCCTTCAGATTGCCTCGAAAAACCGTTATTTCTAGACTAAACGGCAAAAGTTCGCGCAATAATCGACATGATGGTCAACTGCTTGCGCTGCGGTAGCTCCGAATGGCCGCCTTGAAAATCTGGCGGCTGACCAGCAAACTGACCACCGCCGCGACGATCGTATATCCTGCCAAGCCCCATTCCCACGCCGTCCAGGCGTTGCCCAGTGGCCGGGCCAATACGCGGGCCGGAACATTGGTGACCACCAGAATCGGTACTAAAAACGTGAACGTGCCCCACAACACCATTCCGATTCCGGATCGCATGTAGATCTCCATCGGATAGCGGTAGAAGTTCGTGATATAGAACCAGAAATCGTAAAGGTTCTGATTCCGGCCCAACCAAACGCTGGTCGACGCCAGCGAAATCATCACGCTGTAAAGGATCAGACAACCACACAGAATAAAAAACAGGAATGCCAGGACACTGCCCGGCGAAATGGATAAATCTTTGGAAGGATCATTCGCTAGCTGCCTCATTGAGTAAATGATTAATGCAATTCCCAGCAGCCCGTTGGGCAGTTGCGACCAGGTAAAACGGGGGAAGGTGATCAGAAACTGAGTGTCGATCGGCTTCAACAAAGCGAAATCCAGGTTGCCGGTTCGAATGGATTCACTGAACTCTTCTGCATTGGGCATGAAGAACGTTTGAAGCAGGCTGTTCACGATCCATACCGAACCCAGGAATATGAAGAACTCGTGCTCATGCCACCCGGTGCCCTTGCCAATTTCAGCGGTGTGCTGGTAGATAATCTTGAACAGTCCCCAGTTCATGCAGGCCCACGCGATCGACGTGATCGACTGAAGTACAAAATCAGTACGAAACGACATATCGCGAATCAGCGAATTGCGAGCAAAGGTACAGAAGACTTTGAAGTAAGCAGGTCTCATCCCGTCAATCATCCTCCGTAGCCGCTGTAGCGTACGACGCCTCGGCGCCAGAGGATTCGCGACAGCAACAAGAAAAACACCACCCAGCCAACTTCGATCCAGAGTCCCTTCATCATCTCGGCGCCTTCCACCTTTTGGAGGAACACGGCAGCCGGAAAATAGGCCAGATATTTGAATGGCAAATAATCCACCATGCTTCGAAACGGGATCGGATCATTGGGCAACAGCTCCAGTGGAAACATGTGCCCCGAAAGCATGAAACTCATCAGCATCAGAATGAAAACGAAGCTGCCAACCTCCAAAAACCAGAACCCGATCAGACCGATACAATACTCCATCAGGAATCCCAACATGAACGACAGCACCAGCGAGCAGAAAAATACAGCCAGTACATTCCACTCGGGCCAGCCCTCAATAAAAAATCCACGGCACAAAAAGAACACAATGGCAAACGGAATGGCGGCAATCCAGTAGTAAACCAGCTTGTGTGCGACTCGCTGGGCCAGCAAAAACGCCTGCAAATCGACCGGCTGAATCAGAAACCGCTTGATCTCGCCATTTCGGATTTGGGCCGCTGTTCGGCTTGCCAGGCCCGGCATGCTCGAGAACGCACGGCTGATGGTGACCAGCAAGTAGTAGGCCACCATATCTCCGTATCGATAGCCCGCAATCTGCTTGGCCGAATGTTCCATCAACCCGTTTTCCAGCGAACCGGAAGCACCGGAACCTGAAGCCTCATTGGCCAGCTCATCCGAGACGACATCAAAGATCGCCCACCACAGAAAAATCTGCGTCAGGGTGGGCAGAAAACGCATTAGCGTCCCAAGCATGAAGTCACCCCGATAAACCAGTCGTTCGTGGATCGAGATTTTGAAAAAGGTCAGCCAGGATTTCATGTTCGGGATTCGGCTTCTGAAAAGACTTTCGAAATCACTTGCTCCAGCGGTGGATCTTCGACCGCAATGTCGTTGACGGCGTGCTTGCTCAAGATCTCGCTGAGTACTTTCCCGACTTGTTCGCGGTGGACGCGGAACTGAATTTTCGGTTCATCAATACGGATGACATCCGGCAGGTTTCGCAACTCGACCAGCGACTGAACATCCGAAACTTCCAGCGTAACCAATCGCTCGGTGCTGAAACGGTCGACAATCTCTTCCAACGAACCGTCATGATAGATCGAACCGTTGGCAATGATGATGGCGCGCTTGCACAGCGCTTCAATGTCCTTCATGTAGTGGCTGGTCAACAAAATCGTATTTTTTTGTTCCTGTTGGTACGACTTGAGAAACTGCTGAATTTTGTGCTGAGCAACGACATCAAGTCCAATCGTTGGCTCATCGAGAAACAAAACTTCAGGCCGATGCAGCAGGGCGGCGATCAGTTCCATTTTCATGCGTTCGCCCAGCGACAATTCGCGGACGGGCTGATGGAGCAAACGGGTGACATCGAGCATCTCCGTCAGCTCATCTCGGGTTCGTTCGAACTGGTCGGCAGGAATCCGGTAGATGTGCTGATTCAATCGAAACGATTCCATTGCCGGCAAATCCCACCACAACTGGTTCTTCTGTCCCATGACCAGTGCGAATCTTCGGCGGTAGTCGTTTTCACGCCGCCAGGGAATGTGTCCCATGACGCGCACATTCCCGTGCGTTGGGTTGATCACACCGGAGAGCAACTTGAGCGTCGTGGTTTTTCCGGCACCATTAGGCCCCAGGAACGCGACAAATTCTCCTTCGTTGACGGTGAAGTTGACATCGCGAACGGCATCCACCTCACGATACTCGCGATGAAACAATCCCTTGACTGACGCCCAAAGCCCTTCTCGTTTTTGATAGACTCGATATGATTTGCTCAGATTTTCGACTTCGATGATTGGCATGGATGGATTATAAATCGCACCGATCGCTGCTGACGAGGGGATGGGCTAATATCCATCGCTTCCGCTATTTGCAGTTCCGGCACGACTCTGGGGTGATGCCGGAACTGCGCAAACGTGGAACAATCACCCCAATATCAGACCTTATTCGGCGTTTGCTTGTTCCGGCCTACTTGTTTGCGCCACTTCAAAACTCGGGTTGGGATTTCCTCGATCTGCCTCCAACTCCACTCTATCATCTGCTAAGCTATCGGAATGTCCCACGAACCGGCCAATGCCAGCCAACCTGAAAGCCCTCCGGGTCATACGATCACGGTTGAATTACCGCCCGGCCATCCGTCCAACTACACGCTGGCGGAATGGGAGAATGAACAGGAGTATCTCCGACATCGCCGGATGAAAAAGCTGCCGGTGCTGCTGTTTTTGGCGACCCTGGCATCGACTTTTTTCGTTGGGGTTTGTCTCTGGAATCCCATGTCGTTCATCGAAACGATCTCGGGCCACGTCAATCCTCTGTTGGATGTCCGCCGACAGATTCTCGCCAACTGGCATATCGGTTTGACCTATATGTCTGCGGTCGTGTTGATTTTATTGTTGCATGAGATGGGGCACTTTATTGCCACGTTGATCTATCGCGTTCCGGCGTCCTTTCCCATTTTCCTGCCCTTTCCCATCAATCCGATCGGAACCCTCGGTGCCGTGATTGCGATGCATGGTGTGGCGGCGAACCGAAAACAGATTTTTGACATCGGACTGGCGGGTCCGCTGGCGGGACTGGTGGCCGCCGTTCCCATTGCCTGGTTTGGCGTGGCCCAACTCGATTTGACGACGCAGCCGCTGGGCGGGATCGGGTTTCGACTGCCCTTGCTGTTGCAGTATTTTGCCTGGCTGTCCGACGTGCCGGGGTATGAGTCGGGCAAGGTCGTCTGGCTCAGCCAGTTAAATGCACTCTTTGTCGCAGGCTGGGTGGGAATGCTGATTACAGGATTCAACATGATGCCCATCGGCCAACTCGATGGCGGCCATGTGACGTATACGCTTTTCGGTAAAGCGGCTCAGCGAATCGGTCAGGCGGCGATTGTTCTGGTGATTGCGTTCATGGTGTATCACCAAAATTATTTGTTGTTCCTGATGGTGACGTTGCTGTTGCTGGTCGGCACCGAACATCCACCTACCCGCAACGATGAGATTCCGATCGGCCCGTTTCGATATGCGCTGGGATGGGTTTCGCTTTCGATCCCGATACTCTGCTTTCCTCCACTGGTATTTCAGATCAACTATTGATATTCAATCTCAACATGTGTTTTTTCAAAACCGACATGGCGATCTCGATTGACAGGTTGAATCGAGCGCCTAACAATGTCGCGTAGCATGCGATGTTATCTCACAAATATATCGCCTGCGATCGTGAGCAGCCTACAGGCTGATAGATCAAGCCATGAAGCCCATGACCGAAAGAAAATCTCATGTTAAGTGAAAAAATACAAACCGCTTTGAACAAGCAAATCAACGAAGAATTCTCATCCGCCTACATTTATTTGGCGACCGCAGCTGCCGCCGACAAGCTTGGGTTGCCCGGTTTTGTGAACTGGTTCAAGATCCAGTACGAAGAAGAGCTTGCCCATGGATTCAAAATTTTCAACTATGTGCTTGAACGAGATGGCTCGGTGGAGCTGGACATGATTGAAAAGCCGAAAGTGGTTGCCGCGTCGGCACTGGAACTGTTTGAAGCAGCTCTGCGGCACGAAAACCACATCACCCAGTGCATCTTCAAACTCAAGGACTTGGCGAAATCCGAACAGGATCACGCAACGGATGTTTTCCTGGAGTGGTTCGTCAACGAGCAGGTCGAGGAGGAGGCCAGTGCCCGAGGTGTGATCGACCAATTGAAGCTGGTCAACGAGAATCCGAACGGACTGTTCATGATTGATCGCGAGCTGGCCAAGCGAATAGCAGAGGCCGTCGCATAACACGACCATACTTCACTGATTCCTGAATCTTTTCTGGAAATCAGTTCGCTAGCGGCCCTACGGATTCGCAAAGTCGATCCACCGCTAGGAACGATCCGGCAAGTACATTTTCTACATTCAGAGGACGATTGGAAGTAACACGCCCGTGTTCAACGGCGCGCCAGACTTTGTCGATTACCCTGATTTTTCCAGAATGTACGCCAGCCCATTCCTGCACTTCCTGTTCGCATTGTCGTTCGTCACCCCGGTCATCCTCTATGACCCTCCCAGCCCGTCTGCTGGACGACCTGGGACAGTTGAAACAGAAGACGAACGAAAGCTGAAGAAATCAGAAATGCCGCAGTTAACGTCTGCGGCTTCTCGTCAGGACACCGATGGGCCCCAGGCGGAAATCACAGAAGCCAGAACCAGGGTCAAAATGGAACAGGCTTCGGCGCTGCTGGAACGTCTGTCCGATGTGCTGGATTCGATGACCGGCGAAGAGGAGTACGAATCTTACGACGACAACCCCAAGGACCCATCCCTGCTGCACGAGTTTCCCGCAGACATGCTGGCGCGAAAGGCCCGCATCGAGTCGTGCCTACAAACCTACTACGCCCACCCCGTCAACGCGGATGTGCTCCGGCCGTGGAGTATCATGCACGGCGTCCTTGCGTACGGCAACCAATCGATGGTGGTGACACGAGGCAAACGCGTCAATGCCATCGACTATCTATGCCACAACGGAGTGGGCAATGACCGGCGATTGCTCCAGCTCAAGGACGGCAAATTATCGCCTGTTGTAGGAATCGGGTACCAAGGGCATGAGGGACAGTTACTGGCTATTTTGGCCCAGGTGAAAACACCCCTGGATCATCCCATCCAGGTGGATGGACAGTCGTCGTTCATCGTGAGGGATCTGGTGGAATATGAAATGCTGACTTGTCGCCCCGGGCAGGAACTGACTTTCAAACTGATCGGCCTGTCGGTCTACTTGCCGAGCGATGCAACCTGGAAAGATAACACCGGCCAGACTTGGGACATCTCGCGATTGATGTATGAAGAGCTGGCTCAGCCCATCAACGGAGCGGCCTGTGGAGGAATTCATCGCCTCATGGGACTGAGTTATGCCGTTGCTGTACGCAAGGCTCGCGGCGAACCGATCGACGGACAGTGGAAGCGGGCCGAAAATTTCGTGGCCAGGTATCAACAACATGCCCTGACCCTGCAAAATCCCGATGGCGGATTCAGCACGGAATTCTTCGAGGGACTGAGCAACACTCCCGACCCGATCCGCCAGATTTACACCACGGGCCACCTCTTGGAATGGCTGGCTTTCTCCATGACCGAGGAAGAACTGGAGTCCACGCCCCTGCTACGGTTGGTGGACCGATTGCTGGACTTGATGCAGACCGAACACGGACAACAGGAGCTCAGCGGAACCGATGTGGGCCCGAAGGGACATGCACTGAGGGCGTTGAGGCTGTTTGAACTGCGAATTTTCGGAGAGCCATCAAACTACCGGGATCTGGCCTTGGCCGATCCACGGCCCATCATCGAAGCCTCGGAAGCTTCCGCGTTGCAAAAGAATGTTCGCGTCGTGCTGCCCACTTCCGCAAGTTCGCCGGACCGCTTCCATACAACGTCTCCTTCACTCAATTCATCAAACGAAGCCGGAAACATGCGTAACACCCGATTCATGCGACGAAGATAGTGCTGTTTCTCGAACCGAAAGGATTGTGTTATGAGCCCAACCGTTTTAACATCGCGATGGACAGGAATGGTCACCCTGAGCATGGTTCTTGCCAGCCTGTTTGTGGCGGATGCCTCCGCTCAGGGGCGACGGTTTTCCAATCAGCGCCCGGCCTACGTGCCGAACCAGATGAATCGTCAACCTGGGCCGAGCGCTGCATCGCAGCCAGCAGCTGCGCCGGCCAATGCCGCCTCCAGCCATCACTCCGGTCCAGCGCATGGCCGATTCGCTCCGCTGGTGCCCGGCACTGGCACTCCGGTCACAGAAGTGGGAGACGATTTCGAGGATCCGGCGTGGGAGTACACGTTCAACCTGCCCAAAATTTACAACCATGGCGAATCGACGCTGTCCAAAAATTTACCGGCCGGTATTTCCGTCAATGAACGATGGTACGAAGGCCCCAAACGAGGCCAGCCCGATGTGATTGAGCGAGTTCCGACACCCGAAGGAGGGCTTGCCGGCAGCACGGGAGCCTTGCTGCTGCGTTCCTTTCAGACAGGGGGACAGTATCCCACGCGTCAGCAACAACAGGATGATTTCGTCAATAACTTTGCAGGACGGATCGGCAAAGTCGATGTCTCGCGATCGCCAAGCGTCGTGACCCGTGTGTACTTTCCGCCAGTCGAGCAATGGGAGCGACGAAACGGTTGCCATTTCGCGTTCCGGCTATCACTCGATACTGAAACACCGAGCTACCAATCGGCTGGCTTCGGCGGGAAAGTGACTCGCATCGACGAGAGCTGGCCGGGTATTTTTGTGAACCTGGAAGTCAAGAACGCTCAGCAGTCCGATGGCGAGTCCAGCCCGTACCGGGTCTACACCTGGATGAAAGCCGACGCGCGCGGGCATCAGCTTCAAGGACCAGAAATCACTCAAACGGGATGGTGGACGTTCGGTATGAGCCTTACGCCCGACGGCTATGTCCACTATTATGCAAAGCCGGGAGTCGACGATTTGACCGAAGCGGATCTCATCACGTCCAGCCTGCCTTACAATCAGAACGCGGTTCGGCTTCGCAATTTCTTCTTCAATGTTTGCAATGGCGACAACCAAAAAGACTGGTCCACCCCGTTCATCATTGACGATCCAACGCTTTTTGTAAACGAGTAGGCCGGAACAAGCAAACGCTGATTCAAGTGTGCCATTTCGTTGATCTAACTGCGTTTGCGCTGTTCCGGCATTTATCTGAGGCGCTGCCGGAACTGCGGTCGCGTAAGTGAGAACTACGGTATTGTGGCAATTGTGCCCGCGACCTTGTTCCGGCCTACAAAATAGCGCAAACTCAAAAGATCCCAAGCCGGAGCCAAAGTGGGTTCGATTCTCGAGTTATTGCAAAGGCGTTTCCGTGTCCGATTTTATTGCCAATGACATTGTCAAGGAGTATCCAACTCCCACGGAACCCCTGCGGATACTTGACGGGGTTTCGGTGGCTCTGCGTCGCAGTGAAAATCTGGCCGTGGTAGGTCCGAGCGGCAGCGGCAAAAGCACCTTTCTACATATTGCCGGAACGCTCGACACACCGACGTCCGGTTCGGTCAGTCTGTCAGGAGCCAATCTGGCGGAGTTGACTCCGGTTGAGAAGGCGGGGTTCCGCAATCGACATATTGGATTCATTTTTCAGGAACATCATCTGCTGCCGCAATTGACGGCGCTGGAAAATGTGCTGGTCCCCGTGGCCGCCCGTCGAAAGAGCCAAACCGGATCGGGGCAACCCGCAATGGATCGAGCCAAAGAGTTGCTTGACCGAGTCGGCTTGAGTACTCGGCTGACCCATCTGCCGGGACAGCTTTCTGGGGGCGAGCGACAGCGCGTGGCGGTTGCCCGGGCCTTAATTTGTGAACCGGTGCTGATCTTGGCCGATGAGCCGACCGGCAGTCTCGATCAAGCCAACTCGGAACGGATCGGCGAACTACTGCTGGACTTGCAACAGACGGATCAGGCTATCTTGATCTGCGTGACGCACAGCGAACGGCTGGCGAGCCTGTTCCAAAAAAAAGTCCGACTCGAAGGGGGAAAATTTTTGGAGGGATGAGGGATCATCCATTCAATATTCTCACCACGCCGACCACCACGCCTGTTACCTTCACGTCGTTGGAATAGATTGGCTTCATGGATGGGTTGGCGGGCTGCAGGCGAATCCGGTTCTTTTCTGGAAACCAGTACTTGAGCGTTGTCTCTCCTTCACTGGTGGTGGCCACGACAATATCGCCTTTGCTGGCGGTGTGGCGTTTTTCCACGACCACATAGTCGCCGTCTGCGATAGAAGCATCGATCATAGAATCACCACTGACTTGCAACAGAAACGTCCCCTTGCGAGTCCAAAGATTTCCGATATCGACCCGCTCGATGTTTTCGATCCCTTCCATCAGGGCTCCGGCGGCAACGCGGCCGGCAAGTGGAAGTCCTTCGATTTCCTGGGCGACTTCTTTCGAAAGCGTAATCGATCTTGAATGTCGGCTCTTCCGCTGGATCAACCCTTTCTTTTCCAGTGTCTTCAAATGGCAGGCAACACCATGTGGAGAACTGATCCCCATTTCGGCGCCGATTTCGCGAATCGTGGGACCGTAACCCTGAGTTTGGATTGTAGAACGGATGAAATCAAAAATCCGTCGCTGTTTGGGAGTGAGTTGATCCTGGAGCATGCTAATTCTGTTTCGGTTGCGATCGTGTCATTGAATCGTAACATCGTCGCCTTGACCTATTATACAAATGTTCAGGCTCTTGGTCGATGGACACTCAACTGCCTGTTAAGATGTAGCGAATATGTCGATTGTCTGGGTCGGTTCGAAAAATCCGTTTGTTTTTGACATGCGGAATTTGACTTTTGCACGTGTCATCCCGATTAAACCGACTGGAAGCCAGTTTATCAACGTTCCCGCGTGGCTTCCTCCCGTTTGGTAACGACGTTTTTCGATCAGGAGTTGACACAGATGTCAAAGAATTTTCTCGCTGCAATCGCCGGTTGCCTCATGTGTGCAACCAGTTCGTTTGCTCAATATCAGCAGCCCTACCAACCTCAGCAGTCCGCATACCCTTATGCCTCGCCTCAGCAGGCCTGGAACGGAGTGTCGGCACCCAGTCCTACACCAGCCGTCTATCGCCAGCCACAGCAGGCTTGGGGTCAGCCCCAGCAAGGTCCTGTGACGTCCTGGTCCTCCGCACGATTCCGCCAGGGGCCGGATGATATCGCGATCCAGCCTCGTGACCCGGCCCCCCAATCCGTCGCTGGCACCCCGCAAACGTCGCCCGCTTATTCGCAAGTACCCACCCTGGTTGCACCGACCTGCGGAGCCGACTACAGTTGCGACGGCGGGCATGGACACGGAGGCTATGCGGGGCAGGCCTATGGAAATGGAACGTATTTCGATGCAGGAGATGATTGTGGCTGCGGATCTCCCCGCCGTCGTGTCGGACGCAATTATTTCGAAGGTCGCCAGGCATGCGGAGGGCAGGCTTGTGATCTCGGCGACTCATGCGGTTGCTGCAACGACCGCTATCTGAAACTGTTTGGCGGCTGGAACTGGCTCAACGATACAACCGACGACCGAGTGGGCACGAACAGTCCCTTCGCGGGCAGTGCCCTTGAGTGGAATGAAGGCTGGGTAGTTGGCGGGGCCTTCGGCAAGCGATTATCACAAAATCTTTCTGCCGAGCTTGAGGTTGCCTATCGAAACAATACGCCCGACGCGATGGCCGGCTTACCCGGTGTGGATGTCAGCGGGCACATCAACGCTTATTCCTTGATGGGCAATCTGGTTTACGAATTGGGCCAAGTCGCAGGTCTGCAGCCCTACATCGGGGGCGGTATCGGGTTGGGCTTTATCGAAGGTGATTTGACGATCGGTGGATTCCCGTTCGATGTCGATGATTCATCGTTTGCCTATCAGGGAATCGTTGGTGTCAGCCGCCAACTGTCCGCACGAGCCAAGCTGTTTGGCGAATACCGCTACTTTGCAGCAACCGATGTCGATGTCGACATGGGGGGATTCGGATCGTTCACGACCGACTACGAAGCGAACAACTTTATTGTCGGGTTGCAGTTTACTCGCTAGCCATTCAGACGACCCCCGATCGTTTGTTTGTTGTAGTCCATAAAAACTGAAACCGTTTAGCCGCAAGCCGTCGGGGATTGCCGCCAAAAACATACTGCAATACCGAAATTGCTCAATCGGCAATCCCCAAAGGCGCACGGGGGCACCGGTTTGCATGTATGTTGAAGGCAGGCAGGTTGGTTATAGGGAGGCCATCCCCTGCCGTCGCGCCTGCGCCGACCATCACTGGATTTCTGGCTTCAATCGCTAGATGATCCGCTTCTTAAGGTAACGACAAAAAACCACTGGCAGTCGGCTTCGGCTTGCGGCTAAACATTTTGGCTTGACCTAAACGGTTACGAAAGACCTTCAAACGAAAAAAGTCCGATGAAAACTCATCGGACTTTTTTCGTTCTTTGGTTCCGTTGTGGGAGACGGAATCCATTCCATTCTACTTTCTCGTTTTGACCATCGTTGCATTACTCAACTGAGGCAGCACCTGTTCACTGCGGATAAGTGTTCGCGAATCGGCATCCACCCACCAAGTCGTCTTGGCGTTGGGATTTTCGACTTCGCTGAGTACGATCATGACGCAATCACGGTCGTTCAGCTTCTCACGTCCGGCAACTTGCAGGCGTGACACCACCGTCTTCTGCTGTTCCAGGCTGACGACGTTGACGATCCATTCCAGGTTGTCTTCAAGGGGCAGGCTGGCGACGATCAAGTCCTGAACGGGGCCGCTGGCCAGCAAAGCGCCTTCAAATTCAACCTGACTTTTCTCACCGGCAGCGATGAGTTCAATCTGGCCATCGCCGTAGTTGACCTCGATTTGCGTGGGACCTTGCTCAACCGACTGAGAACGGGGACGCAGTGCATCATCAAAGGTTGCGGAGCTGCTCATTTTGACAGGCAATCCGGAGATCTCATCTGAAATCAGCCAGTGTTCATCCCCCTCTGTAATCGTTCGCTTGAGCGCCATTGGAATTTCCTGACCTTGGATGGTCAGTTTGACCTCCCAGTCTTCTTCTCCAGCCTTGAGCGTGGGCAAGGTCAGCGCGGGCAGCGCCGGGACCACCTTCAACGAACTTGCCGGTGTATAAGTCACCGAATCAATAGCGACTTTCAGTTCGTTCAGACGCTGGGCCACATTGTCGGGCATATCCGACTGATAGCGTCCGCCCAGTTTTTCGGACAGAAATCGTTCGACTTCCGCATACATGGCCATCCGATTCACCGGCTTGGCAAAACCATGTCCTTCATCGCCGGCCAACAAGTAGCTGACATCGTGACCTCGATCGCGAAGGGCGATCACGATCTGATCGGCTTCCGCCTGTTTGACGCGCGGGTCATTGGCGCCCTGAATGATCAGCAGCGGGCGGATGATCTTGTCGGCGCTGAACAGCGGGCTTGATTCACGGATGCGTTCTCGGCCTTCTTCGGTTCGCGGATCGCCGGTCATCGCGTAAAGAAATGCTCGTGCAGGCTCCCAATACGGCGGCACCGAATCCAGAAGGGTGAAAATATTGCTTGGCCCGACAATGTCCACACCGCAGGCATAGAGTTCAGGTGTAAAAGCCAGCCCGGCCAGCGTTGCATAGCCACCGTAGCTGCCTCCCATGATGCAGACGCGATCCTTGTCCGCAATTCCTTGATCGATCAGGTACCTGACTCCCCAGGTGATGTCGTCCTGCATCAGTTTTCCCCATTGCAAGTCTCCCGCGTTGAGGAACGCTTTTCCGTATCCACCGCTGGCACGGAAGTTGGGTTGCAACACGGCGTAGCCACGATTGGCAAGAAACTGAGCCTCTGCATCGAATCCCCAATGATCGCGAGGTCCTTTCGGACCGCCGTGAACCAATACCACCAGCGGCAAGTTTTTTGGCTGAGCGCCCGCAGGAATGGTCAGATAGCCTGGAATCTCCAGCCCATCGCTACTCTTATAGCGGACAGGTAGCATCGGAGCGAGATATTGCTCGACTTCCTTCAGTTCCGGTCGAGGCGTGTACTGATGGATCAGATCGCGGGTGGTGGCATCAAAGAACCAGGATTCGGCAGCGTACTTATCCCCCGTGACTGAAATCAGAAACTTGCTGTAGTCCAGAGTAGAACTGGAGAAATCGACTTCGCGGCCGGGAAACTTCGATTTCAGGAAGTTGTAATTGTCTTCCCAGACCTTGTTCTTCCAGTAGTATCGCGTTTGGTCATCCGTGTAGGACGACGAAATGATTTGGCGGGTGTTCTGGTCGATACTCAATCCGCCGAAATCAACCCGATTTTCTGGATCACTTTCCAGCAGCGTCAGTTTCTTGGTTTCAGGGTTCATCAAATAAAGCGTTGTCAGATCCAACTCGCCTTTGTTGGTTTCCAGATAGAAGTTTTTGTTTTCTCGATCCCATCCGGCCACATTGAACCCTTCATCAACGCTCGTGTCATAGATGGGCACCAGTCCGTCTTCGTCCTTTCGCAGCAATACGGTGGTGCCGTTTTCCTCCGTCCGGCTGACCAGACGCAGCCGATCGTCCCAATCGAATTCATAGCCTGTAATCCGGTCGTTGTTTTCATACAGCAGGGTCAATTCACCGGTTGAAACTTTCAGCAAGTACAGATCATGCCAGGCCTCGTCGCGACCATTGAGACCCACCCACAGCAAGTCGGGCTGGTTTCGGCTACGGTGCATGATCTGAGCCGTGACTTTATCCATCGGAGTCAGATTGCGCGACTCGGGAATCTTCCCATCAGCGGCCTGGGCTGGATCGACGGCCCAGATTTTCATTTTCTCATCACCATCGTTGTCTTTGATGTAGAGAATGTACTTGCCGTCTTCCGTCCAGACATAGCCGTAGGATGGGCGTTTGCTGTCGGTGATTGGCCGAGCATTTTCAAACGGTTCATCGAAACCCTTGACCCAGATATTCATGATCCCGTCGTAGGCCTTCATGAACGAAATGGTTTTTCCGTCCGGGCTCAGTTGCCCACCCGAGATCTGTGGATTGCCGAAGAAAAGTTCCCGATTCAGGAGCGGAGTGTCATCCGCACGCACAGTAGAAGCCATGATCAAACCAGCGATTCCAATAAGTTTCCAACAATTTTGCATTTTTTGATTCCAGTCATTTTCAGTAACAACCCTATTCTGTAGACAGAACAAGTTGCATGGCTGGCCGACGACCAGTCGACCACCAAAATACCGCAAGTATTCACGAAACACCAGCGGACGGATGGAGCAGAACCTCAAACCGTAAAGTGCCTTGTGAATGGTACTCCCTGTTGTCCCTCCCAGTTTCGCTTGCCAGAGAAATCAAGGGTTCAGAAAATCCATTTGATCAAGCGGAAGATGATCGATTAGGATGATGAGATGGCGGACGAACGAAAATCCAATCACCACCAGCCACGAACCACTCAATGACCCTCTGCCCGAAATGCAATCGCGACTTTTCTGGTGTCCTGCCTGAATTGGCTGGAAAGCGGGTTCAGTGTCCCTGCGGCCACCGGCTTCGACTACCGGCCGGCCTCGATTCGACCTTATCCGGTGATCAAGTTTCAACGTCAGATCCACGGGTTTCCAAAGACCCAAAATCTGAACCAGCCCCTTCATCGCATCGATCCGCGACCAGCCGCCGCAGCGCTATTGATTTCGAATATGATGATCTGGACGCCATCCTTGCAGGGCAGGGCAGGGCCGATACGGATTTTCATCCAGCTCCCCAAAGAGCCATCCCAGCCATACCAGTGGTTCAAACCAATCCCACTAGTCAATCGGCTCAGCCAGCAAGCCAGCCTGCTCCCGCCCCCAAGCAATCCACAAAGCCTCGCTCGCTTCGAAGGCCCGCATCACTTCGAAAGCCCGCTTTAGCGCCACCTTCAGAAGGACTATCGGCCGCACAGGAACCACCAGCCCGACCGACCATCGATCGTCGCAGCAGCCAGGGAAGTATTACTTCAGGCTCGATACCCGAATCATCTGTCGAATCGGCCGCGCGGTCCGAGATGGGTCATCTGGGAATTGGGTTTGTGTTTTCAGTTGTATCTGCGGTGCTGACGTTGTTGTTTGCGTTTTGCCTGATTGCGCCGCGGCTGGTCGCTTACAACCGGGTCCCTCTCCAGGTCATATCGCAACCGGTCTCTCAGATTTACACTGGCAATTTTGGCAATGAAGAAATCTCACGAGGAAACCGCATCGGCTTTATGGGGTTGGGCTGGGTGATCACGGTGACGGGATTGTCGCTATTGGGGCTGGCGGTGTTTCAGATCGGCGGCTTGGTCATTCAGATGTTTACCCATTTGCGATTATTTCGGTGGATCGATGGCGCGATCGCAATTTGTGCCGTCGTACTGATATTCTCGCTCGTGGGCACGCTGTTCGTTCACACTGCCCACTTGGGGCACCTCCGGCGAGAATTGAATCAAGTGGTTTCTACCAACGATATGATTCCGGAAAGTGTTACCGTACTGCGAAAGGAATACGACCATCGGCAGACGAGCTTTATCGGATTCGTGTTGGGAACAAGCGGATTGGCGGCGGGGTTGTTTGGCCTGTCCGTGGTTCGCTTGTGGACCAGCAGCAAACCGCATCAACAGGATTGATTGATGATCGACGTTTTAATTGCTGTGACTACTGTGGTATACTACAGGTTTGTGTTGTAGCGCCAGCCTTTGAACCAATGTCCATCGACAATCCCGTGTTACGAATCACAATTTTTACGCTGATCGGAGCGATGATTCCCAACCCTTATACTGATGACCACACAAACTTTGAACAAACTCCCGGCCCGATCCGAAGTCGCTGCTGAAAACACGTGGGATCTTTCCGCTCTGTTCCCATCTGATGAGGCGTGGGAAACGGCTTTCAGGGAATTTGAAAGCCTGATTCCGAACTATGCGCCGTTTAGAGGAACACTGGCTCAAGGCGCCGCTCAAATCAAAGCCTGTTTCGATTTCGACAGCCAGGTCAGTCGCCTTGCAGAACGGCTTGGCAATTATGCGTTTTTGCGGACTGCCGAAGATCAATCGAACAGCCACTATCAACGAATGATGGGGCGTTTTGAAAATGTCGCAACCCGAGCGGCGGAAGCAGCCAGTTACATCCAGCCAGAAGTCCTGGCGATCCCGGACGAAGCGATGGAGCAATTTCTTGCCGATCCGCAATTGTTGCTTCACAAATTGAATCTCGAACGACTTGCCCGATACAAGAAATACACGCTGGGCGAGAAAGAAGAATACTTGCTGGCCATGCAGGGCGAAATGGCCAACGCGACCTCCCAGATTTTTCGGCAACTGCACGACGCCGATTTGAAGTTTGGCAGCCTGACCGATGAGCGGGGCGAAGAAAGCGAACTGTCGCCCAGTTCGTTCACTCGTTTTTTGATTTCGCCCGATCGCTCTGTTCGCAAACAGGCTTTTCATCAGTTTTACGAACAGTTCAAAGCTCACGAGAATTCGCTGTCGGCGATTCTGGCGGGATCGGTTCAAAAGGACGTTTACTACGCGCGTGCTCGTGGCTACGACAGCGCGTTGCATTCGGCTCTTTACAGTGACAACGTTCCCCAGTCGGTCTACGACAATCTGATCAAGTCCGTCCGCAACCATCTGCCGGCCCTGTATCGGTACTACGACCTGCGACGGCGAGCAATGGAACTGGACGATATTCATCATTACGACACCTACGTTCCCATTCTAAGTGATATTGAAGTGGAGCATCGCTGGGACGAAGCAGTCGATGTGGTGTGTCGTTCGCTCGAGCCGCTGGGCGATGAGTATGGATCGGTTCTGCGAAAAGGTTTGAGTGGCCGCTGGTGCGATCGCTATCCGAATGTCGGTAAACAGAGCGGTGCGTTCAGCGCGGGTTCGTACGATGGCGATCCGTACATCCTGATGAATTTTCAGCCGCGCGTTCTCAACGATGTGTTCACACTGACGCATGAAGCGGGCCATTCGATGCACTCGTTCTTTTCGACGCGAAGCCAGCCCTACGAGTATTACAAC
>CAYPXY010000018.1:28467-77339 GCA_964414815.1 uncultured Pirellulaceae bacterium
CACAGCTGGTACTCCGCACGTCATCAACCTTATCAGTATTATAACTACACGATTTTTGTCGCGGAAGTCGCCAGCACATTCAACGAGCAGCTTCTGACGCAACATTTACTGGACAACGCGCAAGATGACCGGTTTCGTGCTTATCTGATCAACAACGAGATCGATGGTATCCGCGCAACGATCATCCGCCAGACCATGTTCGCGGAGTTCGAAAAGGCGATCCATGAGATGGCTGAGTCGGGTGAACCGCTGACGGTGGAGGCACTCCAATCGACGTATGGAAAATTGCTCAATGACTATTTTGGGCCGGAGTTTATCATTGACGATGAACTGCGGCTGGAATGTTTACGTATTCCACACTTTTACAATGCGTTCTATGTTTACAAGTACGCGACCGGGTTGTCGGCGGCGATCGCATTGAGCCAGCGAGTTCTTCGGGGCGGCCCATCCGAGCTGGACGATTATTTGCGGTTTCTCAAAGGCGGCTGTTCGAAGTATCCGCTCGACTTGCTGCGCGATGCCGGAGTGGATTTAGAAACTCCTGCACCGGTCGATACGGCGCTGAAGCTTTTCGGCCAGCGGGTGGATGAACTGAATGAGTTGCTGGGTTAGGGTTTTGGCAGGATGGCGGGTAAGTTTATAGCACAGAGGCGCAGAGGCGCAGAGGCGCAGAGGCGCAGAGATTTTCATTCGCAGGTACACTCTGCGCTCTCTGCGCCTCCGCGTTTAAAAAATTCATGCTGCAGCCGTCAAGGATCGGGATTTTTCATTGCGAGTATTGTTGTTTGCCTGGTATTGTGCGATTCGCTCTTTGGACAAACTCTCGACCCAAAACCGAACTGGCGGATTGAGCGGTCGCGCCTGGATGAGGCTTACTTTGATCGCTTGCGGGAGATTCATGACGGGTGCATCGAGAATGGATTAACCGAGCAAGCTCAACAAACGAACCAACGGATCCGGCGCCGGGATCTGAATCGTCAAACGATTTTCATTCCATCTGAAACGGGGCTGCCGACTCCATCCGAGGACCCAATCGGCCAGTGGCAGACGAAGCTCAACGAAGCCAACATCTGGCAGGCCGAGCAGATTTTCGAACTGGCCAAGCGAGCCGCCGACGCGGACGCAGGCGGTGCGGCGATCCAGTTGTTGAACGAAGTTCTCCACTTCAATCCAGATCACGCGCAGGTTCGAAAGGCACTGGCCCATCGAAAAAACGGAGATGGATGGTCGATTTATCCCGACCGGCTGAATATTCGCCCCGCGACTCGGGCTTCGGAAACTTGTGGGTGGCCGGCGAGATCGTATCTGGTGGCCACGACACCGAACTTTCTGATCGAATCCAACGCCAGTCCGGAGCAGACGCAGCAACTCGCCGAGAAACTGGAGCGATGGCACTATGTCTGGCGGCAAGTCTTTCTCGACTATTGGGGAAACGCGAAAAATGTCAACCGCTGGATCAAGGGAGAAAGCGCCTACACGCACCGCAAAACAAAACTGAAGATTGTTTTCTTTCAGAGCCGTCGCGACTACTTGGCAACTCTGGTGCCGCTTGTACCGGGCGTCGAAGTTTCGACGGGCTACTACAACAATCAGTACGAGACATCCTTCTTCTATTACGATAGCGATCCGAGTGTGGAAGATACCTGGCGGCATGAATTGACCCATCAGCTTTTCCGCGAGTCTATCGGAGCATCAAAAAATCTGAAGTCGCTTGAGAACGAATACATTTGGCTTGACGAAGGAGCCGCGACGTGGTTCGAATCGCTGTGCGATTTGGGTGAGTATGTGGAACTGGGTGGATTTGAGTCGCGGCGATTGTTGTTTGCCCGGCTTCAATTGCTGCTGGAGGACTATCAGCTTCCGATGGCAGACTTGGCCAGGCTTGGCCGCACCGGGTTGCAGCAAAGGCCCGATATAGGACGAGTCTACAATCAGATGGCCGGCCAGTTTACGATGCTGATGAACGACGAGGCCGGTGCGTACCAGTCGGCACTGATCCAAAGTCTGAGTTTGCTGTATAGCGGCAAGGCACTCAAGCCCGGGAAATTCGAGGAATGGACAGGAAAAAAATATGTGGAGTGGGACCAACGATACAAGGAGTTCCTGGTCGTCGATGCGGAGTCAATCGCCGAGTTTTTATCCGCACCGCTGACGCGAACGGCCTTGTCGTTCCCAAAATCAGGTTTGAACGATTCGTGTTTCGAGGCGATCGGTCGTTGCCACAATTTGGTCTCGCTCGATGTTTCCGAAAACCAGATACGGCCAGCCTACATCGAACGGCTGACCGAATGCCGCAAGCTGCAGCAATTGATTCTGTGCCGTAGTCAACTTGAACCGGGAACGCTTCGCGCGTTGTCGCGATTACCGCAATTGACGGAACTTAACTTGACCGGTTCTCTGGTTACCGATCAACAATTGCTCGAACTCCAGGGGCAGCAGAACCTGAAAACCATCACCCTTCGCGCCACCCACGTCACACCCGCCGGCATCGCGAAATTGACGCAGTTGCTACCGAAGTTGTCAGTAGTACAGTAGTAGTTCTGCCCGAACCCCGAACCCCGAACCCCGAACCCCGAACCCCGAACATGAAGCCCTGGATACTTGCCGACAACCACTATCACTTCATCAAGCAGCAGTCGTTTGAAGTCGCTGTCCTGCCTTTCGGAGCCACCGAACCTCACAATCTTCATCTCCCGTATGGCACCGATACGTTCCAGTCGTCCGTTATCGGCGACCGGATTTGTGAAGCAGCCCATCAGGCCGGGGGAAAGGTAGTGTTGTTGCCGACGATTCCCTACGGGACGGAAACCAACATGCGAGAGTTTCCGTTGGCGATCAATGTTAATCCATCGACATTAAATCGAGTGATTTCGGATATTATCGAGTCGCTGGTGAACTCCGGAATCAAAAAAATTGTCTTGCTTAACGGCCACGGGGGGAACGAATTCAAGCCGCTTCTGCGCGAACTTTCTGGCAAGACCGAGGCTCATGTGTTTTTGTGCAACTGGTATCAGACCGTCAATGACATTTACCATGAGATTTTCGAAACGAAGGAGGACCATGCCGGTGAGATGGAAACTTCGTTGGGGTTAGCGTTCTTCGGGGAGTTGGTCGGCAAGCATCCCGACGGAAAATTATTGGCCGACGACGGAGCGGTCCGGAAGTCTCCATTGGAGGCGCTGGATCGGGGTTGGGTGTCGATGACCCGCCCATGGCATTTACTGACCACGAACAGCGGTTCGGGCAATCCCCACGCTGCATCGGCGGAAAAAGGAGAGAAATTGATGGAAGTGCTGGTCGAGCGGCTTGGCGAGTTTTTAGCCGAGCTTTCAAAGGCAAAAATCACCGACGAGTTTCCCTTTTTACCGCGTTGACCGAAAGCCTGGGCGAAGCTAGAATTTCAGCCAAGTCGCAGAACGAATCATAGAGCGGAATCAATTACGTTCTACATCATGGTGAGTATAGCTCAATTGGTTAGAGCACTGGATTGTGGTTCCAGGGGTTGAGGGTTCAAGTCCCTTTACTCACCCTTTTACAAAATCACGGTTTTTTTCGCCTGGAATGCCCCTCGGGGCGTTGCCGTCTGAGTGACGAGCAGGCTCACTTTCTGAAGTCCTGACCGAAAAACCCATCTTTCGGTTCGGGCCAATGAGAAAAGGAGCAGTTCGGAATCAAAACTCCGATACTAAGCCGCCGAATAATCGACGTGCAATACCAGTCCCAGCGCATCGCCAACGCGTTTCAGGGTTTCGATGGTCGGATTGTTCGTCTTGCCGCACTCAAGCCGGGACAGATTGGACTTACTGATTCCCGTTTGTTCCGCCAGTTCGTCCAGCGTCATCCCGATCTGTCGGCGGCGAGCCTGCATCGTAACGGCAAACGAAGGGCGTTCGGCCATTTCGGCCCGAATCTCGGCAGCCATTGCGACTAGTTCCGCATGGGCCTTTTTAGCAGCCTTCTGAACGGCCGCCGACTGTTCTTTCGTGGTTTCGATCTTGATCCGTGCCTGACCATCGGCCTTAGCTTTCTTGATGGCCTCGATCTGTTTGGCGCTTAGTGGCACACCGCCAATCGTCCAGGACATTTTCTTTTTCTTGCTCATCGTTCAATCTTCAATGTAGTAGGCCGTCACTGGCTCAATGTAGGGATCGTAGTCCTCGTACACACAGGCGACCAATCGCCCATCGATTTCGCCGAACGCAATCAGGCGGTCGGAACTGCGACTGGGTTCGACTCGCCACGGATTCTTGACAATCAACTCAAATTCCTCGGCAGAAATCCCGTGCTCATTGACATGGGCTTCGATTTCAGGCGTCCAGAGAAAAAGATAGAAAGGCATGATCCGTCCCGGTGTGTTCCAATCAATCAATCTTAGCCTGTGTTGTCATATAAAGCAACAAGAAAAAAGGTACTTCGTTTACGGGTGGCGATGTCTGGCGTTCGCAAGTTCGTTGTTGAACTACTAAAAATACCGAACTACTGCCATTCAACGTCTTCTATTGCAGCGTTCGTTGCATCCTGATACCCTCGAAAGCATCGAAGAAAGCGGGTTTTTCATGCTTTTCGGATGGGAAAAATCGCGATTGTGGTTCCAGGGGTTGAGGGTTCAAGTCCCTTTACTCACCCTTCAAAAAACCCCCGTAAAAACGTTCGTTTCTACGGGGGTTTATATTTTTTGGTTACAGTAGGTTGGCGACTCGATCGGCCAGGCCTTTTTCGCCCAGGACGATGTTCAGCACCTACTTGATGCCTTCAAAGCTGAGCCAGATCTTGACTTCATCACCCAGGTTGGGCAAAAAAGTTTTCATTTCGAAATCGGATCGCTTGATGGTGAAGTGACCCAAGAACCCGGAAATCTGACGTTGCTGGCGGTTGGTGCCTGACTTCAAGTGGGTCAACGGCATCACGATTTCTTTCGTCACACCGTGCAGCGTCATATCGCCCTTGATCTTGAGCACATCGCCTTCCACTTCAACGCCCTTGCTCACGAACGTGATTTCAGGAAACTGGTTGACGTTAAAAAAGTCTGGACCACGAAGGTGTTCATCGCGTTTGGCGCTCTTGGTATCGAGACTGGCCGCGTCAATGGTGAACTGAAACTGACTGGAGGTCGGGCTGTCGGCATCGAACGTGAACTTGCCTGAATATTTGCCAAACATTCCAAAGCAGTGACTGAATCCCAAATGGTCAACGGCAAACACGATGGAAGTGTGTTGGTCGTCGAGTGTGTACGCACCCTCTTGAGCACGCGATTGAGTCATCCCGCAGGTGAGGAATGCCAAGGCGACAACGACTGCATTGAAACGAAATACGAACCGGATTTTCATTGAAATAGCTCCACAAAAAAAGTAACTGGAATTTTTCTGATGTGACAGAAAATGAACTCCGATGATCGTAGGGCTGAGCGCAGAATACTTCAACGGGTGCTATCAGAGTATTGCCAGTCGTGTGCGAAAACCATTACTAAGCTGCGGCTACGGAAAAATTCCCATCTCGCCGTAACACAGGACGATTTTGTTGATGGCACTCACAAACGCCGCCGTCCGCAAATCGGCCTTGCCGTCGAGCCGAAGTTTGACGTCGCGAATTTCCTGATAAGCAGTTGCCATGGTTTCCTCCAGACCGGAACGCACCAGATCGTGCTCGTCCGCACCGTGGGACAACAAATTGAACTGTTCTTCACCGAACTGCTTTCCTGTGGCGCTTTCGACCGCATTCAACAACTGCCGGAACGAAATTTCCTGAAATCGCTTTTCCATTCGTCCAAACCGGACGTGGGACAGGTTCTTGAGCCACTCGAAATACGAAACCGTCACGCCTCCCGCGTTGAGAAACGCATCCGGCAGAACCAGCACATTGCGTGCATTGAGTATCTGGTTGGCTTCTGCCGTGGTGGGGCCGTTAGCCGCCTCGCCGACGATTTTGGCCTTGATTCGGCGTGCGTTTTCGGGAGTAATGACATTCTCGAGTGCGGCGGGAATCAGAATGTCGCATTCGATCTCAAGCACCGATTGATCGGCCTTGAGTGTTTGCGATCCCGGGCTGCCGAGAATCGAGTTGGCTTGTTTGCGATGTTCGTCGACTTCAAAGATATTCAAACCCTTGGGATCGTAAATCACTCCATCCCACTCGCCGATCGCAATCACCTTGGCACCCTGTTCGTAAAAGAACTTAGCCGTGTGGTAGCCGACGTTTCCAAACCCCTGAATCACAACCGTTTTGCCTTCAATGCCTGTCGAAAGGCCAATCGCCTCCATGTCTTTCTTGATGGAGCAGGCTTCCCGCACACCATAGAAAACACCCAGCCCTGTCGCCTCGGTTCGGCCGCGAATGCCTCCCAACTCGACCGGTTTGCCCGTAACGCATGCGAGTGCATTGAGCTCCCCGTTGTTGAGCGACTGATATGTGTCTGCCATCCAGGACATTTCGATAGGACCGGTTCCAAAATCGGGTGCCGGAACATCAATGCCAGGCCCGATGAAGTTCTTGCGGTACATCTCGAATGTGAATCGCCGCGTGATTCGTTCCAGCTCCTTGGTCGAGTAATGTTTGCGATCAATTTTTACGCCGCCCTTTGCACCGCCAAAGGGAACATTGACAATGGCACACTTGTAGGTCATCAAACCAGCCAGTGCAATGACTTCGTCTTCGTTCACGTCCATGCTGAACCGAATTCCCCCCTTGGTGGGAAGCTTGTGATTGCTGTGCTCGGCACGCCAGGCGTGAATCACCTCGATCGAGCCGTCATCGCGCTCGATCGGAAACGAAAACCGGCAGACGAAATTACATTCCTTGATCTGGTTGAGCAGATGAGGATCATGGCTCGTCAAAGCGGCTGCGGCGTCGAAGTAGAGATTGACTTGCTCGGAAAAACTGATTCGCGACATGAAAACACCGATGGAAGTTGGTACCGTTATTCAGTTGGGGAAATTTACGGAAGTTCGACTTGATTTATTCAGGCCCCATTATAGCTGAATGAATTCCTTTGAAACAGCTATTTTGAAGGGCTTGTTGCCATTAGAGAGGTCAGAGGTCAGAGGTCAGAGGTCAGAGGTCAGAGGTCAGAGGTCAGAGGTCAGAACGGAATGTAATAAAAATTACATTCATTGCCGTGCTCGTACTCGTACTCGCGGACGAAGCGTGTTCGAAATAAATCCCCCAGTCAGTGGGCGTCGAGATTTCGAGATTTCCCTGCCAAGCGGCCAGGAAATCAGAGTCAATCAAATTTGATGTAACGAGCCGACAGGCCGGTATTCGATTAAGTTAAGATACGAGCACGATTACGATTACAAGCACGAGCACGAGCACGAGTACGAGCACGAGTGCGAGAGCGAGTGCGGATACGAACAGAGCCTTTTTTCATCCCTCATCCCTCATCCCTCATCCCTCATCCCTCATCCCTCATCCCTCATCCCTCCCATGAACCCTATCGACATTCTTGGTCAAAACGGCTCGATTGCTCGTCGGTTGGAGCGGTATGAAGAGCGGGCCGAGCAACTAAAAATGGCGGATGCGGTTGCCCAAGCAATCGCCTCCAAACAACACTTGATGGTGGAGGCGGGCACCGGAGTGGGCAAAAGTTTTGGCTATCTTGTACCCGCCATTCTTTCGCTCGCCGCCCATCAGGAATCGAAAGAGGAGACCAAGCGACGGATCGTTGTTTCTACGCACACGATCAGTCTGCAGGAGCAACTAATCACCAAGGATCTGCCGCTGCTCAATGCCGTGATCCCGTTGGAGTTTTCTGCCATTCTTGCCAAAGGACGATCCAACTACTTGAGCTTGCGACGGCTTGGCTCGGCGATCGATAAACAGGACAGTCTGTTTTCGACGGCCGAAGAAGTGGGCGCCTTGCGAAATCTCAATCAGTGGGCCAAGAAAACACACGATGGCTCGAAAGCCGACTTGCAACGAGTGCCGCTGGAGTCCGTATGGAGTGAAATTCAAAGCGAAAGTGGTAATTGTCTGGGACGTAAATGTCCCTCCTTCACGAACTGTTTCTACTTCAAAGCCAGACAGCGATTGCAGAACGCCGATATCATCGTGGTCAATCACTCGCTGTTTTTCAGCGACCTATCGCTTCGCCGGAAGGGAATCAGTCTCCTGCCCGACTACGATACCGTCATCCTCGATGAGGCTCATACAGTTCCGGATGTGGCCAGCGCTCATTTCGGAATCGAGGTTACGGCCAGTCAGATCGAATACAATCTGAACAAGCTGTACAACGAGCGACAAAACAAGGGCTTGCTGGTTCATCATCACCATCCCGAGGGCCAGCGACGGGTGATCCGATGTCGCAACATGGCGGAAGATTTCTGGGAAGAGATTCTGGGATGGGTTGCCCTGAACAATCACTCCACGGCGGTTAGTCTGACCACGCGAGTCAAGAAGAAGCTGGAAATTACCAATGCACTTTCTGCGGAGCTTTCGGCTCTGGCCAGGCTGGTGAGTACGCTGGCGGAAGGTACCGACGATGCCGGCGAGCGTATGAATTTGACGTCCGCTTCCGACCGGATCACCGCGATTGCCTCGGAGATTGAAAGCTGGCGGTTGCAGCAAATGGAAGACTCCGTCTACTGGATCGAGTCGTCCATCAATCGTTACCAGAAACAGATGGTGGGGCTTTGCGCAGTGCCGCTTGATACCGGACCGATTTTGCGGGCGGCGCTGTTCAACAAAACGCCATGCTGTATTTTGGCCAGTGCAACATTGACAACAGGGCAGGGGGCGTTTGATTTCTTCCAGAAACGATTGGGGCTTTTGAAAACGAACAAGCTGTCCGTTGGCAGCCCTTTCGATTATAAAAATCAGGCCCAACTGATCATGGTTTCCAATATCGCGTCGCCAGTGGAGCAGCGTGACTTACACGAGCGACAATGCATCGAAGCGATCAAGAAATATACCACCCGCACCCGAGGGCGAGCATTCGTTTTGTTCACCAGCTACGACTTTCTCAACCGAGCCTCGCGAGAGTTGTCACCTTGGCTTAAGGAAAACGGGTTTCAGGAATTCGTGCAAGGCAAGGGGCTGTCGCGGAATACGATGCTCGAGCAGTTCAAACAGTCTTCCAACGGCGTGCTCTTTGGAACCGACAGCTTCTGGCAAGGCGTGGACGTTCAGGGTGATGCGCTGCAGAACGTAATGATTACCAAGCTACCCTTCAGTGTTCCCGATCAACCCGTGTTGCAGGCTCGGCTCGAAGCCATCAAAGCAGCTGGTGGTTCGCCCTTCAACGATTACCAGCTTCCCGAAGCGATCATCAAGTTCAAGCAAGGTTTCGGGCGCCTGATTCGCAGCAAAACAGACACCGGCATTGTCGTCGTCCTCGATCCTCGTATCAAAACGAAAATGTATGGCAGGATGTTTTTGGGTTCGCTGCCGGATGTGAAGGTCGTGGAAGAAAGGCTATAGGTAACCGTTCAGGGAGCGATAGAATGTTTAGCCGCAAGCCGAAGCCGACTGCCATTCTCTTGCAACGATCATAGAAAGCCGATCGACTCACGGTTGAAGCTGAAAGATCGAGAAATGGTCGGCGCAGGCGCGACGGCAGGGTGCAGTCTCCGTATTCAAACTGCCTGCCAATAAAATGCATGCCACCCGATGCACCGCGCGCCTTTGGGGGTTGCCGATAAAGCGATTTCGGTATGGCAGTATTTTTTTGCGGCAACCCCCGACGGCTTGCGGCTAAACGTTTTTGGCTTGTCTTGAACGGTTATCGTGTAGATTCGGTTTGCTACGTCTCTACATCGTTGTCACTCGCATCGGCCTCTGGCGCCACAGCCCCGCTATTTTCTTCTTCAGCGGCAGGCTTATTATCCGCAGGCGGCTGTACCGCTTCGTTTTGCGGCGGATTGCCAAAAAGGGTGGGGAACCATTCCGCGCCCAGCTCTTTCAGGTCTTTATAGTGATAATTTCCGTGAGTCAGCTTTCCTCCCTCATGGCCCACCCAACCCACACCGAGGGCCAGCAACATCACGGACAACTTCCACAGCAGGCCATCATCGGGGTCACGGTTGCGCGCGCTTTTGGCAAACATGGCAATCACCACCGAGACGACCGTCAAGATCAGACCGCCCGTACGATGCCAGAATACACTGTGGTTTTGATTCGCCAGAGCGCTCAGCTCTGTGACGAATTGGCTCTTGAGCCGGGTGTCGTTGAGCGGAGAAAACCATCCGGTCACCGAAGCCAGAATGGCTCCCAGTGCCCCCAGCCATAAACAGTAATAAGCGCAATCGCTCATCACAAAATTTCCACGAAATGAAAACAGTGCAAACAATCCGGCCGCCAGCAACAATCCAACCGGCAGATGGAGGACCGCCGTGTGCAGCGACCCAATCGCTCGGAAGATTCTGGGATCGGTACCGTTGGCCAATGCGGGATCCGCTTCTTCAGGTTTGTCCTGGGCCTGGTCGACGGGCGTTTCAGGCGATGCATCCACGGCCCCCTCTTCAGTGGATTTTGGGGCGTCCGTTTCGGCAGGAGGCAGATCCTGATCATTGGCTTCGGCACTGGCGGGCCAGTGGGCTCCCATATCGATCCATTTCTTGACTAACTCGATCTCTTCGGCGGCCATCGGGTTGTTTTCATCCGGCGGAGGCATTAATTCGTTTTCGTCGTCGGTGACGAGTACCAGATACATCGAGCTTTCTTCCGCATTGCCTTTTTCGATATAGTCCATCGCATCGTCCTTGATATCGATCCGGAACAACTGAACATCGTCAGGCCCATGACAGCTCAAGCAGTACTTGTCGAACAGCGGCTTGATCGTCTTATGAAAATCGACGGGAGCTTCCTGCGCAATCGCATGCGAAACGAAGCCGGAAAATGCGACAAACAAAAGGGCAAAAAAGGAGAGATGTCGGAACATTTTAATTTCGGGATTCAGGTCATGTGAGCGGGATGAAACAGGGAAAACGGATTTATTGTAAGCGATTTCGTCGAGATGGATACGGGTTTTTCGGCGGAAGGAAGTCAAAAGTCCAAGGTTTGAAGTTCAAGTTTAACGTTTGAAGTGATCGGTTAGCTCACCGCGGAGAGCGTCCAGTGACGATCCGACGTAGCCTGAACGGTTTCCGCCGCCAATCCGACTTGCTGAGCTAGTTCCCCGATTTCGTCCAGCGACAGGGCCGCGTGCAATGAATCGGAAAACAGCTTCTGCGACAGCTCCGATTCGTTCCCCGTGTAAGTTTCAACAAGCTGTTCGAGCGTTGCCAAATCGTGCGGCCGCATCAGGTCCCGGACAAATAAAATCCCCCCCGGACGCAGGACGCGAACCATCTCGCGCAGTGCTTCGATCGGTTCAGGCAAATGGTGAATGATACTGTTGGACATCACGACGTCGAACATTCCGTCACGGAAGATCATTTCCTTGGCATCGGACTGAGTTAACGTCACACGATGGCGTATTCCCGCCAGCTCAATGTTGTAGACCGCCAGATTCAGCATGTTGACGGCCATATCGGTGGCCATCACCCGGCAGAACGGATGGCGTTTACAAAGCTCGACGGGAATCAACGCCGTCCCCGTTCCCACATCCAGTACATCACCCAAGGCATACGAGATGGGTTCCTGTTCAATCTCATCGTCGATCTCATCGTCAGGCACTTCGGCGTTTCCGATATGGCCGCGTTCGTTCCAGACTTGTTCCGCGAACGACAGCAGGTCGGTCACAAATAACTGGTTGACTTGCGAATGATCCATTCGGTTGTATTCGCGCGCCTCATCGGCGGTGTCCATGACTTCAGGTTCAAGGGTTCGGGATAGCATGGTCAACTCCAGGTTAAGTGTAGGCGAGTCTCTCCGAGACTCGCACCGAAATACAGAGACTCGGATCCATCGAAACTACTTCGGGGTAGCGTGACCGAGAAGTAGATTTAGTGGGTGTGATGAAGTGCAGGATTTACTATAATTGACGGCGGTTTGGTAATTGATGTTTTGGCTTTTCGTGCAGCGGGCTTCGGAAAGGTGCCGTTTCGGATTGCTGGTGTCTCGGAGAGACACCGCTACAAGCCATTACAGGATACCATTTTTGATTGGGGCTTTGCCAGCCATGAAGAAAAATGAGATTACGTTCTTTGATCGAAAGACGGATTATTCGGTAGTTGAACGCCGTCTGCCGCACTGGTGTCAGGCGGGCACACTTTGTTTCGTGACGTGGCGACTGGCCGATTCACTCCCCTCAGCGATAATCCAGCAACTTGAACAAGACATCGAAGGAGTCCTGGCGGAGTCAAACCTTTCCATACACGACGATTGGAAGTCGGAACTGAAGCGACAAAGTGAATCGGCCAGAGAAGCCGTTCACTGGAAGCTCTTTGCCATTCGAGACAAATATCTCGATGCCGGACATGGGTGCTGTTTGCTTCGAAAACCTCAATATGCTGAGGAAGTGATCAAGAGCCTAAGGCACTTTGACGAAGAGCGATACTTCCTGACCGATGCCGTTGTGATGCCGAATCATTGCCACTTCATCTGCGCATTTCGCAGCGAAGAGACGATGTTGAAGCAATGTGTGGAATGGAAACGTTTTACTGCCAGAAGGATCAATTCCATGGAAGGGATTAAAGGGGAATTCTGGCAGTTCGATCAGTTCGATCATCTGATCCGCAACGAGGATCAGTTCGAACGATTCCGCCGTTACATCCAGGAAAATCCACTTACCGCCGGGCTAGTGCGGGGTGAGTATGCGTATTATCAGAAAGATATGTAGGCGGGTCTCTCCGAGACTCGTAACTCAGCATCGTAACTCAGCACTTCTCAGTATCTCGAAGAGATTCACACTTTCAAACATCCTGCACTTTCAGCGTCTCGGAGAGACGCTGCTACACGAAGCGACCATGTAATAAAGTGCAAATTCTACAGGGAAGCAGCCTCCCCGAGCTAGCTGCGACACGGACATAAATCCGGGCCAGATCGTCAGACAGCGAACCAAACGGCACATTTCAGTTGTTTTTGCTATCGGTTCCACACCGGTTTTACGTCCCTGAGCACATTTCGGCACGGCAGTTGCCTAAAGAAGATTGCCTTAACCACAAGTGACACGATGGTGGCAACCGAAGCTGCCCCCATGAATCCTGAAAATTTTTTACTCGAACCTTGCTAGCGTGACCTCATGTGACAACTCCCTCCCCGATGATTTAAGCGTCGGGGACAAGTGGTCCTGAAAACTCAAAATAACCCTCACATTATAAGGAGACGCATTCAAAAAGATCGGTGGTTCAAAGAAAAACACTTTTCGGAGCGAACCGGTTTGAACTAAAATGCGTAAGTAACATGGAAGCTACAATTAACAACCTGTACTTCAACAATCTTCAAAGCCAAATCACTGCAAAGTCCGATCCTGTGACTGACGAGCAACTCATTCTCGAATACCGGCAAACCGGAAACCGCGAATTGTACGCGCAATTGGTCTATCGGTACGAGCGTGAATTGTTTGCCTACCTCCGTCGTTATCTGGGGAGTGCCGAACTGGCGGAAGATGTGTTTCAAGCGACCTTTTTGTCGGTTCACCTGAAATGCCAATTGTTTGAAGAGAGTCGTAGCTTCCGCCCCTGGTTATACGCCATCGCGACCAACGCCGCCATCGATGCGACCCGCCGAGCCAAGCGAACCAAGATGGTCAGTCTGGATGCGACGCACGAAAAAGATGACTCGGACGTCGGTCAGTTGACGGACTTGCTGGAAAGCAGCGAACTGGATCCGGCCGACAGCCTTTCACAGGCGGAACGAAGCCAGCTTGTTCGAAGCGCGCTCGAGCAGTTGCCTGAATCGATGATGTCGGTGATTCATTTGGTGTACTACCAAGGGATGAAGTATCGCGAAGCGGCAGAGGTGCTGAACGTTCCGGTTGGAACAGTCAAAAGCCGCTTGCATGCTGCGATCGCGAAACTGACTGATGTTTGGAACGCGACTCAAGTCGAGTAATCATTACAGTGGAGATCGACCCACGGATGGGGCCAATCGAACCATTGTTAACCAGAGAACCATACCGTGAATCAATCCCCCGAAAAAGACCTGCTGGGTTTCGTGCTGGGAGCATTGGACGCTCAAGAGCAACGCAACCTTCAAACAGCGATTGACGCTGACCCACAACTCGAAGATAAACTGCTGGCGATCAAGCACGCGCTCTCGCCGCTGGACGATCTGGACACCCACGGTGGACGCCCCGGCTTGGCGCGTCGCACATGTGAACTGGTCGCCAACCTCGGCCAGCCTCCCATCCGGCGGCTCGATCCGACCGCGTTGACGACCGAAGACCTCAAAACGCTCACCCATTCCGCCGACCACGCCGCCGTCGCATCCGTACTCAACGGACTGGCGCAGGACGAGCCATCAGAACAAAAGCTGCCCCCCCCCGCTCTCAGTGGGATAGGTATCTCTGCCTGTCATACACCCTCATCCCTCATCCCTCATCCCTCATCCCTCATCCCTCCTCCAACCCCCGCCAACCTGAGCCACCAAGCCCAGCCGCTGCACTTCCGGGGCAATTTTTCTTTCGTCGATCTGGCGGTCGCAGCCGGCGTGATGTTGTTGCTCGCCGGAATCCTGTTTCCCGCGATTTCGTACACTCGTCATCAAAGCCGCATTACCCATTGTCAGGACAACTTGCGGCAACTCGGAACCCGATTGATTACCTTCAGTGAAGCGAATCAAAATCGGTTGATTGAACTCCCGAAATCAGGTCCGCTGTCGGTCGTGGGAGCCATCGCGCCGATGATAAAAGAGAAAGGTTTCGTGGAGAGCGATTCTCTGTTTTCGTGTGCCGGGGTCGCGGCCAATCCAGACCAGCCTCCGGTTCGTATCCCATCGATTCAAACGATTCAGAACGCGGTGGGCGACCAGTTGATTCATCTGCAGCGAACGATGGGGGGGCATTTCGGCTACACGATGGGCTACCAGACTAAAGACGGCTATCAGGCTCCGATGAATTCAGGCCGGCCCAATGTCGTCTGGATCGCGGACGCCCCTTCATTCCGTGGCGCGAGCCGGATCAGTTTGAATCATGGCGGTCGAGGACAGAATTGTCTGTTTGAAGACGGTCACGTTCAGTTTGTATCGGGCGACTCCATCGGCATCGATGCCATTTTCGTCAACGACTACAACGTGGTCGCTCCCGGCTGTCATCCAGAAGACAACGTCATCGCCCCCAGCCATCTTTCGCCCCAGCTATCTTTGGCGCAGTAGTATCCGTGTCGGGATGTTGTCCTAGGTTCGGGAATCCTGATCGACGTCCCCTCCTCGCAGGTTCCCCGTTATGAATTGTCTCATGGTAGCATTGATCGGATTTCAGATCCGAGATGATTGGTGGATCGGCGGCTTTCTAGTTCTACTTTCAACTCTTGGCCTTTATCATTGCATGCGGCTTTTTGCCAAAGCAATTCGTTCTAATGCCTACAGGCCGACGGATGCTAAAATATGCTTCCATGATCGGAACGAAGGGAAGCTTCAGTATGAATATTCTGTGAAGGGAAAGGCATTCCAAAGCAGTCGGGTCCAATTCGGAATCGGAGGATTTCGATTGACTGACGAAGTTTCCATAGTGGACGACGGCGCGACAATTGTATACGTTGACCCTTCCAATCCCTCCAACGCGGTTATTATTCGTGGAGTAACCTCCATCACAATCACAATGTTCTTGTTATATTTGGCTTTGTTGGTAATGGGAACTCTTTGGCTGGCAGGATTCGGGCACTGGGGCAGTGCAACGCCTGGCGGCTTGCTGTAAGTTTGGAGTCGTATGGCGTATGGTTAAAATTCGAAAGACGCAAAAGTACTATCACATCCTTTTTCCATGTTCCACCAGTCGATCAACGATTTCATCAAGTCCCGTTCGTTTGCGGTCGCGGGGGCTTCTCAAGACCAGGCCAAGTATGGGAATCTCATTTTTCGCAAACTGGTGGCTTCCGGACGGCAAGTTTTTCCTTTAAACCCGACCGCGAATCAAGTCGAAGGCCATGAGGCGTATCCGAGTCTTGATGCTCTGCCGTTCGTGCCCGAAGCACTTTCGATTGTGACACCTCCCGCCATTACCGAAAATGTGGTTGCCGATGCGACTCGGCTGGGGGTGAAGCATCTCTGGATGCAACCGGGAGCTGAATCACCGGTCGCCAGCCAAGCAGCTCGCGCTGCCGGTTTGAATGTGATTGATGACGGGAGCTGCATATTGGTTATACTGGCTCTTGTTCCCGGAACGGAATGAATTCCGTTCTACGACCTGGAGACCCTGCGTGCTCAAACGATTTTTCTGCAACGAGTTCAATATCCTGATCCTGATCGTACTCAATGCGATCACGATTACGCTGTTGTATTTTCCCACCTTTCAGGGAAATGACTGGCTGGAAACGGCCGACCGATGCTTTACGATCCTGTTTGTCATTGAAGCCATTACAAAAATCGTTGTGTTTCGGCCTTCAGGGTACTTTGGATCCTCCTGGAACTGGTTCGATTTTGTGCTGGTGGTGCTGAGCCTTCCGTCGTTATTGGTCGGCCTGATTCCGCTTCCCGATACTTCGTTTTGGCTGCTGTTCCGGTTGTTGCGACTGGCAAGGCTGATTCGATTCTTTCGATTTGTGCCGCATGTTGATCAACTTCTCGCTGGTCTGGGCCGAGCACTGCGAGCCTCTTTGTTGGTGATGGCGGTTCTGGCGTTCATGAATTTCATGTTGGCAATGGTGACCTGCCATTTCTTTCGCGATATCGCGCCGGAGCTGTTCGGTAATCCGTTTTTGTCCGCCTACAGTATGTTTCAGATTTTTACGGTCGAAGGGTGGCAGGAAATCCCTCGCGAAATCCAGAACAGTATCAAGGCGAACGGCTTGTCAACCCATTGGCTGTCCGGGGACGGGATCGTCAACCTGTCCCGTATTTATTTCGCCACCATCATGTTGTTCGGAGGCATTTTTGGTCTTTCGCTGGCCAATGCGATTTTCGTCGATGAAATGACGATCGACAATAACGACGAACTCGAAGCCAAGATGGATGTTCTGGCAAAACGCATTGAGGAAATCCACGAACTGCTTGATAGAAGGATGAGGGATGAGGGATGAGGGATGAAAAAGATCGTTTCGATACTTGTTGTCGATGCCGAATGGTTTTCAAACCAGTCAGGAACACTCATCTTCACTCATCAACACTGATAAAAATTAGCGAAGATTAGTGAAGATTAGCGTTCCATATTAACTTTCTACCTGTTCAGAAAACACGAGTCCTAACCCGAATGACGAAGCCCGAACTCATGAGCCCGGCTGGATACTGGCCGCAGTTGCAGACCGCGATTGAAGCGGGTGCGGATGCGGTCTACTTTGGGCTGAACCATTTTTCGGCTCGGGGAAAAGTCGGATTCACGCTCGGCGAATTGCCCGAAGTATTCGAAACGCTGCACGGGCGAGGCGTGAAGGGGTTCGTCACTTTCAACACGCTGGTGTTCGATCACGAACTCGAGCTGGCCGAGGCCGCCATTTGCGAAATCGCGGCGGTCGGAGCGGATGCGGTGATCGTGCAGGATGTCGGGATGGCCAAGCTGATTTCAGAAATTGCTCCGGGACTGGTCATTCACGGCAGTACACAAATGTCGATCACCAGCGCCGAAGGAGCCGAGCTGGCTCGATCGTTCGGCTGCCAGCGGGTGGTTCTCGGACGCGAGCTGAGTCTGGCGGATATTCGCAGGATCAAAGCAGCGACCGACATGGAGCTGGAAGTCTTTGTTCATGGAGCGCTGTGTGTTTCTTATTCCGGACAGTGTTTCAGCAGCGAAGCCTGGGGCGGCCGCAGCGCCAATCGTGGCAAATGTGCCCAAGCATGCCGATTGTCGTATGACTTGATCGTCGATGGTCGTCCGCGCGACCTTGGCGAGTATCGATATTTGTTGTCGCCAGGCGATTTGTATGCGCTCGAGCAAGTCCCCGAATTGGTCGAGATCGGAATTGCCTGTTTGAAAATCGAAGGGCGCTACAAGGAGTCCGAATACGTTGCACTGACGACGCGCGCCTATCGCGAAGCAATCGATGCGGCCTGGTACGGCTTGCCGAATGAGATTTCTGCCGAAGAGAAACGCGACCTGGAACAGATTTATTCACGCGGTCTCGGGCCGCATTTCATGTCCGGGACGAATCATCAGTCGGTGGTCATCGGACGTGCGCCCCGGCATCGCGGCGTGCGGGTGGGCAAGGTCGTTTCGGTCGGTCGTGATCGCGTGAGTGTTCGGGTCGAACATGAAGTCCGGCCAGGCGATGGGCTGGTATTCGATGCGGCCAATTGGCGAAGCCCAAACGAAGCGGAAGAAGGCGGAAGCGTTTATGAAGTCGGAGATCAGAAGTCGGAGGTCAGAGATCAGACGTCGGAGGTCGGAGATCAGGTTGTCGAGTTGAAGTTTGGCTATGGAGAGATTGACTTTGGCCGTATTCGCGTGGACGATTGGGTTTGGCGAACGTCCGATCCTCAGTTAATAAAACGTCTGAAGCCACTGACCAAGGTAGATCATCCGATTGCAACTCGACCGGTCGTATTTGAAGTCACTGCAAACGTGGGCGAGCCGCTAAGAGTGGATGCGTGGATCGTCCGGTCAGAACTGCCCGGTGTGGGATGTACCTACACCGGCACTGAGCCCCTTGTCCGCGCCGATCAACGTCCGCTGGACCTGGAGATGCTCCAAGACAAGCTGGGGCGACTGGGGGGGACCCCTTATCACCTGGGTGAAGTCCGTTTGTTGACGGATGATCCCGTTTTCGTACGTTCGAGTGAACTGAACGAAGCCCGGCGGCAATTGGTCGATCAACTTTTCGATCAGTCCGGTGAAATTCGGCCGATTCCCGCCAAGCCAGTCGTTCGCCAGCTCGTTGCGAGCCAGCTCGTGGGACAGACGTCCACGTCTGTCATACCTCCAGAACAACTCCCCCCACCTGACCATCAACTTCATGTGCTGGTGCGAACCCCCGACCAGCTTGAAGCCGTACTCGATGCCGCCAAAACCACATCCATCGCCAGCGTGACGCTCGACTATCTGGAGCTATATGGTTTGCGTCCGTCGGTCGAACAGATTCGATCCGCGGGATTGCGTCCGCGCGTGGCCAGCCCGCGCATCCTCAAACCAAGCGAACAAAAAATCGTCAAGTTCCTGCTCTCGCTCGAATGCGACCTGCTGATCCGCACCGGCGGGTTGCTCTATCAACTTTCATCCCTCCTCCCTCATCCTTCATCCCTCCTCTGCGGTGACTTCAGTCTCAACGCCGCCAATGTCGTTGCCTGTCATGCTTATCTTGATCTTGGCCTGCAGCGTATCACGCCGACCTACGATCTCAATGCCGAGCAAATCGCCAGTCTGACTCAGTGGGTTCCCGCAGACCGCCTCGAAGTCATTGCCTATTCGCACTTGCCCGTCTTTCATACCGAGCACTGCGTTTTCTGTCGATTTCTTTCCGACGGAACCGACCATACAAACTGCGGCCATCCCTGTGAAAAACATCAGGTTGCCGTACGCGACCATTCCGGCCGCGAGCATCCGGTGATGGCCGACATCGGCTGCCGCAATACCGTGTTTGGCGCGGAAGCACAGTTTGACGCGATTTCGATAGGCCGATGGCAGTCGTCGGGCATCCGGCATTTTCGGGCCGAGTTTGTACACCAAACCCCGCAACAAGTGCAGGCCATCCTTCACGCATTTGGAAGCTACTTTAAATCGAAATGGGACCGTTCCCGATTCGAGCATCAGGTCGCGGAACATTCACCGCAGTTGATTACTCAAGGCAGCCTGTTTGTGCCGCAGGATTTCAAACGACTGGTTCAGTTGAACTAGCGCTTACACCAACTCGAATCGCAGGCCGTCGTAGGCGACTTCAATGCCTGCCGGGAGTCGTGAGTTGACTTCATCGTAATCGATGTGGCAGGAACAATGAGTGAGGTAGGTTCGTTTGGGTTTGAGTTGCTGAGCCACTTCGACGGCTTCTTCGATGCTGAAGTGAGTTGCGTGGGGGTCGGGCCGAAGGGCATCGAGAATCAGTACTTCCAGGCCTTCGAGCAGTAACATGCTCGCGGGCGGGATGGCGCTGACGTCCGTGCAATAGGCGATGTTGCCGATGCGAAATCCCAACACATCGAATTTGGGACCGTGCTTGAGCGGGATCGGAATGACGGTCGATCCCAATATGGAAATCGGTTGATCATGGATTCGGTGAAGATCGATCGCCGGGACCGCACCGATATGAGTGACGGGCTCATCGGAAAATGCGTAATCAAAGGCCTTTCGAATCCGTCGCTCCACGTTTTCGTTGCAGTAGACTGGAACGGCGTGCCCCAGATAGAACTGAAACAGTCGCAGGTCGTCGAATCCCATCACATGATCCGAATGTTCATGCGTGTAAATCACGGCATGGACCAATCCGATTTTTTCCCGCAACAGTTGCGTTCTCAAATCGGGCGAAGTATCGATCAACAAATTTCCTTCGGGCAGCCCCAGGATCGCGCTGCAGCGGGTTCGCTGATTGCGCGGCAATCCCCCCTGGCAGACTTTGCAGGCGCATCCGAGAGCCGGCACTCCGACCGACGTTCCGCAGCCCAACAGGATGAGCTGACCGGAGATGTCGGTGGTTGCGGCTTTTTTTTTGATGGGAGTTTTTGGGATGGTTGTCAGAGGTCAGTTGTCAGTTGTGGGATTGTCTCGCATGTGGCCAGGATAGGCCGAATGCTGCAAGGATAAGGAATAGGGAGGTGTAGAACATGGCACGCCACTTGCATTTTAGCTCTTTTTCCGACTCCTACCTGACGGAAAGAGGGGGCAGGATGCTCGTTTTTCCGTTGACCGCAAGCCGGGATAGCTATAACTTGTTAGGATTATTAAGGGTAATCGCTTTAATAACCTGCTCCAATTCGCACTTTTCGCGGCAATTCGATCGAATCGTCTTCAAAAGTGATTAAGAATTGTTAAATAAAATACAAAACTACGACTTGCTATCAATTTATCTGACAAAATTGCGGTTTTAAAATACGCCACGGGCCAAATTTTGGCCAGCCAACTATAACAAACCGCCGGAAAATAACCATGGAAACCCTGGAACGAATTTGGGACGCCATTACATCCTTTTTTTCGGGATTGCTGACCGGATTTGAAAGGATGATCACCAACCTGTTTGGCTCATCCAACGCTCGCTATATCAAGAAGCTTCAAAGCAGGGTCGACGCGATCAACGCGATCGAAGGACACTATGAGGCGATGTCCGAAGACGAGCTGAGACAGCAAACGGAAAAGTTCAAAGAGCGTCTCAAAAATGGCGAAACGACCGACGACATTTTGATCGAAGCCTTTGCCGTCTGCCGCGAAGGTGGCAAGCGGTTCCTCGGCATGCGGCACTACGATGTTCAGATGATCGGGGGGATGGTTCTCCACAGTGGTGCCGTCGCCGAAATGGTCACGGGGGAAGGTAAAACCCTGGTGGCCACGCTTCCGGCATATCTGAATTCCCTGGTCGGGCGCGGAGTGCATGTGGTGACGGTCAACGACTATCTGGCGCGTCGCGACATGGAGTGGATGGCTCCGCTGTATCTGGGATTGGGCGTGAGCGTCGGTGCCATTCAAAGCAACATGCCGGCCCGTGATCGGCAAATCGCTTATGACAAGGACATCACCTACGGAACGAACAACGAGTTCGGATTCGACTATCTTCGCGACAACATGCGACCTGCGGCTCGCGGTGATGATCGTTTTGACAAGCGAATGCAGCAGGCTCAAAGCCCGTTGGCCTTCGCGATCATCGACGAGGTCGACAACATTCTGATTGACGAAGCCCGAACACCGCTGATTATTTCAGGTCCTTCCAATCAGAACCCTGCAAAGTATGTCGAAGCCAATCGGATCGCGATGACGTTGACGCAGGATGTCCACTATCAGGTCAACGAGAAAGACCATACAGCCTCAATGACCGATGAGGGGATCCGTCACGCAGAAAAGCTTGCTGGAGTTGAAAGCTTTTACACGGCGGGCAACATGGACTGGCCGCACTTGATCGACAACGCGCTCAAGGCCCGGGCACTTTATAAACGTGACGTCAACTACGTCGTCAAGGATGGGGCCGTCATTATCGTCGATGAGTTCACCGGACGTTTGATGGAAGGCCGGCAATGGAGCGATGGTTTGCATCAGGCCGTCGAAGCCAAGGAAGGAGTGAAGGTCAAGGAAGAGACCCAAACCCTTGCGACCATCACGCTGCAAAACTATTTCAAGCTCTACGACAAGATCTGCGGGATGACCGGAACCGGGATGACCGAGGCCGAAGAGTTCTGGAAAATTTACAAACTCAATGTGGTCGCGATCCCCACCAACCGCGAGATGCAGCGAATCACGCACCCCGACATCATCTATGCGACTGAGAAATTCAAGTGGCGTGCGATTGCGGATGAAATCGAGTACTACCATCGCCACCATATCGCGTTCATGAAAAATGGTGACTACTACGTCGGGCGAATCAAGCAGGAGAACGAAAGCGAAGTTGTCATTGCTGACAAGACCGACGGCCAGTTGAACACGCTCAGCCGCTCGAAAATAGATCGCATTCAGTCTCCCGGTCGTCCGATTCTCGTCGGTACCGTTTCCATCGAAAAGAGTGAACATCTCTCCCACATTCTTGACCAGCGGGGCATCAAACACGAAGTCCTCAACGCCAAGAATCATAAACGGGAGGCCGAAATTATCGCTCAGGCGGGGCGCAAAGGTGCCGTGACCATCGCCACCAACATGGCAGGGCGGGGTACGGACATCGTGCTTGGCGGCAACGCGGAAACGATGGCTTGGGCGCGACTGCAGGACAAATATCCCACCCGTCTCGACGTACCGCTCGCAGAATGGGATGCCTTGGTCGAACAAATCGAAACCGAACAGAACATGAAGGAGCAGGGGGAGGAAGTCAAAGACCTCGGCGGCTTGCATGTGATCGGTAGCGAGCGTCATGATGCTCGGCGGATCGACTTGCAGCTTCGCGGTCGTTGCGGTCGGCAGGGGGACCCGGGTAGCAGTCGATTCTTCCTCAGTCTTGACGATGACCTGATGCGAATTTTTGCCGGACCGTTCGTCAAACGAGTCCTCGAAATGGGTGGCTTCAAGGACGACTTGCCGATCGAAAGCCGTATGGTCTCACGCCGAATTGATGCGGCTCAGAAGAAACGCGAAGAGTACAACTTTGAAATTCGTAAGAGCCTGCTCGAGTACGACGAGGTGATGGACGAGCAGCGAAAACGTGTCTATCGTTTCCGTCAGCGAATTCTCGATGGCCAGAGTTGCCGCGAAGTAGTCGAAGACATGATCCGCGATCAAGTCGAGAAAAACATCGAAGGCTTTCTGGCCAGTGATTATGGCCAAACCTCCTTTGCGAGCTACGCCGGAAAGCAGACCTGGACCTCGCTTGATTCCAAACTTTTCCGCAATGCAAAACCGGACGAGGCGATCAAAATTGTGCTCGACGAAGCCGAACGTTTTGCCGAAACCGAAATTCTGAACAAGATCGAAGAGAACCTTTCGCTGGCCGAAGAGGAGTCTGAATGGAATTGGGAAGCGTTGGCTTACTTCGTCAACACGCGATACAACCTTGGCGTTCGCGACCGCGACCTGAAGCAGGTTGGCCGAGATCGCGTGGACGAATTCTTGATCAACAAGGCTCGTGCGGCGGTACAGAAGACTGAGATTCAGGGCGCTGAGCAAATGCTCGATCCTGATTACGGATTGCAAAGCGTCGCCATCTGGGTGAAAGCCCGGTTTGGGATGGAACTGGACATTGAATCCATTCGCCACCGCAACACTCAGGATGTGGTGGAGATGATTGCCAGTATGGCGATTCAGGCATATCACGACAAGGAAGCCCAATATCCGGTCATCGCCGGATTCTACTTGTTCGAACAGGCCGCTCCTCCGGGGGCGACGGGGCCGCTGGATCGGGAAGGATTGGTTCACTGGGCAAGTCGCCGGTTCAACACCGAAATCACACTCGAAGACATCAAGAACAAACAGCGCGACGAGATTCGCTCGCTGTTGGTCGATAAGAGTCTTGATTCGCAAGTGAAGGCCCGAGAATCGCTGGAGTCGCTCAGCAAAAAAATTGCACAACTTGCCGATGGCGGTCAATTGCCACTGGATCATTCCAATGGAACGGCAGCGTCGCTCAAGGATTGGTTCAAAGAGTCGTTCGACTACGATTTGCCGCTGGAGAAGTTCGAAGGCTACGAGCGAGAAGAACTGGCACAGAAGCTCGAAGCGATTGTCGAAGATCATTTCCACCCCGAGTTCCGCCGAATGGAGCGGATGGTGCTGCTGGAGATTGTCGATACGGCCTGGAAAGACCATTTGCTGGCCATGGATTACCTGCGCAGTGCCGTTGGACAGCGCGGGATGGCCCAGCTCGATCCGAAAGTCGAATACAAACGGGAAGGGATGCGTCTGTTCGAAGGGCTTTGGGTGTCGATCGGAGAACGAGTAACCGATATCGTGTTCCGGGTGGAGCAGTTGAACGAAGAGTTCGTCAGCCACACGCTGGTAGAAACCAGTGCCCGCCACGAAGACTTCCAGCACCGTCAGACGGACATCGGACGCGAACAGCAAGAAGCCATCGACCGCTCGGGCAAGACCGATTTCCAAGTCGAACAGGTTCGTAACACCAGCAAAGTCGGGCGCAACGATCCCTGCCCATGCGGCAGCGGCAAGAAGTACAAGGTGTGCTGTTTGAGGAATCAGAAAGCGGGGTAACGGTTACCCTTTGTTCAATATCCTCTACATCCTGCTGCTGATCCTCGGATCGCCAATCATTTTTTGGCGAATGGTGCGGGGCAAGAACCGCCGTGGTTGGCTGCAAAAAGCGTTTGGTCTTGTTCCGATTCGCGATTCCGGAAAGCGCTGTATCTGGTTCCACGCCGTCAGTGTCGGTGAGGTCAATCTGCTCGCGCCGATCATCGAACGTATCAGGCGTGAACTGCCCGAATGGGAACTGGTCATTTCGACGACCACTGAAACAGGATTCGATCTGGCGACAAAGAAATATTCGCCGCATACGGTTTTCTTTTTTCCGTTCGATTTTTCCTGGGCGGTGCGAAATGCCGTGCGTCGCATTCGGCCCGATCTGGTGGTGATGGCAGAACTGGAAATCTGGCCTAACTTCATTTCGATTCTGGCCCGGACTTCAAACCAACCTCCGCATAACGGGCGAAGCCGTTCATCACGTGGGATTCCCATCGCCATCATCAACGGTCGGCTGAGCGAATCCAGCTTTCGGGGTTATTCCCGATTTCGATGGCTCGCAAATCGGTACTTTGCCCGGCTTACGTTGGTGGCAGCGCAGGACGAGACCTATGCCCAGCGGTTTATCGAGCTGGGATGCGATCCGGATAAAGTCATTGTCACCGGTAATATCAAGTATGATGGGGTGCAAACCGATCGTAACCATCCGCTGAGCCAGCGGCTGAGAAAACTTGCGGCGGTAGAACCCAACGAAATCGTATTTCTGGCCGGCAGCACACAAATAGAGGACGAACAGGTTGCCGCAAGAGCCTGGCAGGATCTATCTAGCACGTTTCCCGATCTTCGTTTGATCATCGTGCCGAGGCATCCCGAGCGAGCGGAGAGCCTGGTCGCCGAGCTAAATCAAATGGGTTTATCGGCCGTTCGGCGAAGCTCTTTGGATGAAAGAACAGGCATGTCGCTTGAGAGAACGGAAGGGGGGAAGCCGGTATTGTTGGTGGACACGGTGGGTGAGCTGGGAGGCTGGTGGGGCGTTGCCGACATCGCGTTTGTCGGTGGCAGCATGGGCAATCGCGGCGGCCAAAACATGCTCGAACCGGCAGCCTATGGGATTCCGGTTTCATTTGGACCCAACACCTGGAATTTTCAAACCACGGTTTCGGTTCTGCTAGCCGCCGAGGGGGCGGTCGTTGTTCGCAACGAAACGGAACTACAGAATTTTATGGAACACAGTATCATGGACCGTGACTGGGCAGCACAGTTAGGCCGTCGCGCCCAGCAAGAAATTCTGCGCCACCAGGGTGCTGCAGATAAAACCGTCCAGTTGCTGAAGGAATTGGTTACCGATTATTGAACAACAGAACCATGTTTCGAATCACGACCTCACTTCTGTTACTTGTCATAACATCCGGCGCTGCAATCGGACAGACGCTTCGCTCCCAGATATCTGCCCGCGAAGCGTGGGTCGGCCAACCGATCACATTGCAAATCCATATTCTCGAAGCAAAAAAAATCAGCGAGCCTCAGGTTCCTGAAGTCGACGGCCTGGACATTGAGCAACTTGGCGAGCCTTCCCGTATCTCCAGGTCGGTGATGGCCTATGGCCGCGTCACGGAAAGCAACTCGGCCATCTACCATTATCAGGTCACGCCGAAGCAACCTGGCTCATTTACGATCCCGCCCATCCAGGTCGAGCTCGATGGGCAAACCCAAAGTACTTTGGAGCATCGATTTACGGCAAAGGTGAGTGAGACTGGCGATCTGATGTATGCCGAAATCACGGGACCGCGCAAGCAGGTGTACGTCGGGCAGCCTGTCAAGCTAACCTTGAATATCTGGCTGCGCCCTTACTACGATTCCGGTCTGGAGATCAAATTGACCGACGCCAATATGTGGCAACTGGTTTCCAATCAAAGTCAGTGGGGATCGTTCACCAACGCCATCCGGGAACTGGCTCAAACCAGGCATAGCCCGATCTGTAAATCCGTCGAACGTGTCGATGACGCCGGCGAGAAACAGGAATATTACTGCTACGAAATTGAGGCCACGGTTTATCCACAGCGTCCTGGTCCGATGAATACGGGGCATGTCGAGATCCAGGTCAGCTATCCCACTCGGCTAGAAGTTCCTCGCAGGCGAGGTGGTTTGTTTGGTGACGATCCATTTCCGGACGACCTGTTTTCCCGAAACAGGCTTGCGCAAAACCGGCTGACGGTTTCGGAAACTCGCCCGGTTCAGGTCAGCGTTGCAACACCGAAGATGGAAGTCATCGACGTGCCGACCGCCGACCGTCCCGCAGACTATCGAGGAGCCGTAGGAAAATATCAAATCATTGCCCGAACCCAATCGATCCGGGTTGCCGCCGGCGATCCGATTCCGTTGCAGATGGTGGTGCAGGGGGATGGGCCAATGGAGTTAATCCAGGCCCCGCCGCTGTCGACGATCCCCGGATTTACAGAAAGCTTTCGGATCGCGGACGACGCGTCAGCCGGCTTTGTTCAAGACGATGCAAAACTTTTTGTGACGACATTGCGGCCGCGTCATGAAGGGGTCACTGAAATTCCTGCGGTTCCGTTTTCGTTCTTCAACCCGGAGACCGAGAAGTTTGAGACGGTTTTCAGCGAGCCGATTCCGATCACGGTAACTCCCTCCGAATCGCTGTCGATGGATGCGATTGTGGGAAAATCAGGCCGGTCTCGCGAAGCAACGTCGAATGAGGATGGTCTCACAAGTGAAGGGGGCGCAGAGGGCGGTGTTCTGGAGCCACTGAGGCTGTATTCGGCGTCTGAGATTCTGGATGAGCGGCCCACCTCCTGGCAAGGAAATGGAGGGCTGTTTCTGGTCGGACCGATTCTGTATTTCGCCACGTTGATCTGGCTGCAGCGAAGTCGAATTCTCGATCGACTCAGTCGTCTGCGATCACCTGTGTCCAGGGTTAAGGCAGCGATTCGGAAGGCAGACTCGCCTGGTAAGGTTGCAGAAATTCTCTCGCAACATCTCGACTCGTTTCCCGATTCGCGAATCGCCGAAGTCCTGGCCCGCTGTCAGCAAGCTGCCTACAGCCCCGGCCAGCGCGAACCGCTGTCCGATCTCAAGGCGGCCGCCTATCAAGCCTTTTCAGAGGGGCAACCATCACGGACGCCGCATCCTCGGACCGCGTCGCCGTCGACCTACCGCCTCCTGGTGTTAATGGCAGCAACGATCACCGCCGGGGTTCCGCAGATGAGGCCTATTGTGCCAACTGAAATGACGGAGCGAAAGCTTGATCTGAGTACAGAACAGCAACGAATACTGCTCAGCGAAGCGCATCAACTCCATTCAGAGGCCATCCAGCTTGAATCGGATCCTATCGCTTCGAGAAAATTGCTTGATGCAGCGATTGCCAAGTATCAAATGCTGATCGAATCAGGTTTGAACCGTTCGAAATTGTGTTTCAACATCGGCAACGCCTACTGGATGAGCAATCAATTGGGGTTGGCCATCGCCAGCTATGAAGCCGTCTTGCTTCGAGACCCCTATCATCGTGCGGCGCAGCAGAACCTGAATCGCGTGCGAGAGTTGATGGATGAAAAGCCTGAGTCGCCCTCGATTTCGATGCAGATCAGGGACTGGAACCGTTGGGTTCCCGCAGGTTGGGTCTGGGTCGCCGGAGTGGTGAGCTGGACGTTGCTCTGGTTGGTTGCGACCGGCAAAACGGTCGGACACCGTTCAACCGAACGTGTGGCGGATCGTCTTGTCCAAACCAAACAGTCGGTGTGGACTCCGGCAGCGGTCACGCCCGAGCAATCGCTTCGTGGTTCGGGATTCTGGTCGACACTTCAGTTTGCGTGTCTGATCCTTGCACTTGCGTCATTGGGGTCGCTATTGATTTCAAACAACCAAGTCTTGTCAATCGACACGATTGTGGTTGCCGATACCGCGATGTTGCATGAGGCGGATGGAACCACGTTTCCGGTGCTTGGAGCGCTATCCGTTGGCGACGGAGCGACCGCGCTCGACGAGCGCGGCGACTGGCTCCGAATCAAAGCCGACTCACATCGAATCGGCTGGGTTGAAAAATCAAAGGTTTACCGATTGAAGTAAACTTTGTCGATTACCAATCGAATAAACTCACTAATTTCCGGTCATTCATGATCATCAATCTCCAGATAATTTCCTTATCGACATGCTCGGGCCGAAAATGGACGGAACCATCTCCCATTGCAAAGTTTCCACCTGGCTTGCCGCCAAAAAGGTTGAGCAAGTCTTCGACGTCGGGGTCAATACCGGGGTCCGGTTTTGTCCAGGGGACCGCATGATGATCGCCCGCTTCGAGAATCATGATCGTACAGGATGTGCCGTCAATCACTTCGCCTAACGAAGCGGGTCTGGATGCGTTTCCTTCGTCCGTAAGAGCGCGAATAATTCCTCGAGTACCTCCCACATTTCGGTAGACGGTAAAGCCGGGTTCGGTATTGGATGTCGGCGATTTGAATATTTCCGGCATCTGTTCGAGCAGTTTGATATTGTGCTCGCTGTCCCAAGGTTCATCGTGCCGGAATTGATCGTAGAGGACGTTCTCTTCCAAAAATGGCAGCAACTGAACGCGCCAACTCAACAGCGGAGTCTTTTTCCCATCCTTTGAAGTCGTCCATCCGGCAGGCAACCTGCCGAAAGTCGCTTCATGATTGTGAGCCGCCAAAGCCATCTGTCTCAGGTTGTTGGACGAATTTGTACGCTTTGCAGCTTGACGAACTTGCTCGACGGCAGGTAACAGCATTGCCACGGCAATAGGTGTCAGAGCCGTCGCATCGATCATCGGGATGGTTTGCCGGGTTTCCATTTCAAGACTGGCGGAAGTCTTTCGCAGCAACACAGTCGTAGGTTGTAGGTGTGCGGCAATCGCTCGGCTTGGCGGTAACTTGAATCCGGAGAAAAATTGCTCGACCAACTCGCCGACTTCACGAGGCATTTTGTTGGCAGACGATTGCGCCGCGGTCAAACCGATTTGCAGCCAGGGATACAGCATCTCAAACTGACGACGAGTATCGTTATGGCCCAGCCCGATGAGGGTCGAATCGGTGCCACCGGAAACCGGTTGCTGGAACGAATTGAACTTGGCCGAATCGATTAGCGGCTCGAATGAGAGCGGGCGAGCCAATGTGGACAGGTTCGATGGGTACAACGTGACGATCAATTTGTCATCGGTCACGCACCAACTTGGCTCGACCGGAACGGGGGCTCCCTGAAAACGAATGGACCATCCGTTAAAGTTGCCGAAACGATGTCGTGCAATCTTGGGAGCACGATGATCCCGCCCCGTTTCACGATGGAATAGATCGATTACGCCTTCGATTCCTTTTTGCAATCGGTCACGATCGCGAACCGATGCGGTCAAGGTCATGCCGGTGAGAAACCCGTCCGCGCTGCCGTTGTGCAGCGTCCACGTTGAACCGATGGACTCAATGAGGTCGCGACGGAAATCGATGCCTGCTGCGCGACCAAATTCACGGAACCCCTCGTCCATTCTTTCAGCTTCGTGAGGGTCAAATCGTTCCATGGTCTCTTCGACAAAATGAAGCACCTTGATGGGGTCCACGGACAGCGCCACGGCAAACCAGGAATCGCTGGGCAAGTGACTGACTTCGCTTTCTGAAATGCCTTGATCGCCGAACAGGGCAAATAGTCCGGTGGGTTGGCCATCAAAATTCAGCAGAATACGATTGGACGTACCGTCGTTGTCCAGCCCCACGCACGATTCGAGCGATTGCAGGTTGTTGAACCCGAATGCGTCCAGAAATTCGGCTGCCCTGGGTTCGGATTCCACCAGTTTGGCTCGCAGTGATGCCAGATCGACCCAGCTTCGCGACTGCACCACGTTCAGTTGTTGGTGGGACGAGAGATCGGTGTACCACTTCGGTTTCGTACCTTGATTGATTCGGTTCAAGACTGCCTTGATGGCTTTGTTGGTGCCAACAAAAACTTTGTCCTCCAGGCTTCCGATGGTGATCGCAACCTCTGGACCTGGGATCTGAAACTCGTATAGATCGGCATGGGTTGACCCGTCGGTGATGGGTTTGACTTCTGCACCTTCGGCGGCGATAAGTTTGGCGATGGTGGCGGCCATGGAAGAAGATGACGCGGGGTCCTTGGTTTGCAGGATGATGGCTCCCTCAAAGACGCCGGGGCCTTGGGGGCCTGGAGGTTGGAACTCCTGGACGAATGCCATTCCCCGATTCGAGGTAATTGATTCAAGGATCTGCGGCGCGATCTGGCGTGCCAATCGAGCTTTGCCGGGTGGCATTTCCTCAATGCCTCTCATGATCAACTTTTCAATCCCCGACTTCAAATAGCTGCCGAATTCTTTCACATCGGGTTCGGCTAACAGACGTTCCGTGTGATTGGAGCTATCGGCCGACGGCTGATGCGAATAATCCCACGAAGTGAAAGCGATGCAAGTTTCAGGAACGTACTGGACGATGGAGCGATTCTCTTGGGCCCACAGTTTGACTGTGTTGCACTGAACCACACACAAGCAGGAAAGCAAAATGACGACCGCGCGTGACATACTGGAGTCTCCCGTTCAAAAGTGAGGATGGTGTTGCTGCAGGAAATGGAGCAGGACATTGTATCACGGAATGCCGCGATGGACATTGAGCGTCGTTCTCGTAGAACCGCAATACCGTTCAATTTCTAGTTTACCCGCGCCGCGAAGCAAATGGGGGGCGCCTGTGCAGTTACCCTTTCGGTTGGCCTGGGTCGCCCCAGTTGCGTCGCCAAGTGGGTTGCGCGGGGGGCTGAAGAACTTAAACGGCATTGCGTTTAAACGAGAGTCTGAGCGGTAGAGTGGCTAAACGCAAGACCTGGGGTCAGTCCAGTTTGAAATCATCGCTGGTGGCGTCTTCACTGTAGAGGGGTAAGAAGCGGTAATAGACCTCCAGGGTCATGCAGGACATCGACGTTGCGTAGAGCCGTCCTCCTTTAGAGTCGGAATAGGTTCTGCCAGGGTCCCAACTGCCCAGTCCAGGACCTTGCTTGACTTGCGACCGGATCAGGAAATCCCGCATCGCCTTGTTCCATTCGGGCCATGCGGTGCCCCCGTACTGCTTCATCAGTTGGGTTGCGTAGTAATTATAATACATATCAAGATCGGCACCGCCTGTTCCCATTCTTGGGCCTTGTTTGGTGATTGCGTTGATCCCTTCGACCAAGCCCGGTGCGTCCTTGGCCCAGCCCATGTACATCCGGCACAACAAGCCGATTGCCGTTTGGCCACTCGCTTCTTTTCTGGCTGGCTTATCCTGATACCCGTAAAACGCACCGCCACTGGTGGAAACACTGTCCAGGAAGCGTTCCGTCAGCTTCAACGTTTTCGGATTGACCTTCATACCGGTTGAATAGCCGCTTTTCATGGCCATCAACTGCCACCCTACCACCGAGGTATCGCCTGGCAATCGAGGTTGGTATCGCCATCCGCCGCCGAGCGGATCCTGAAAGTCTTCGATGAAATCAATGGTTCCCTGGGCGAACGGAGCAAGTTCGGGATCACGCGTCATCGCGTAGGCTTCATTAAAGACGATTGCACACAAGCCGTGCGAGTACATCGTTCCCTGTTCGTCCCAGAACGAGATACCGCGACCGCGCTTCTGAGCGGTTCTCATCAGAAACCTGATGCCATTGGCGATTTGCTGTTTGTACTCGCCGGTGTGATGGGTCTGACCAGCGCCGAGCAGTGGCAACAGTGCCATCGCAGTGGCTCCTGCGCGGGCGTCGGCAAATTCGCCAGGATTGGGACTGTTGCGATGCGTGCCGGGGCCTCGTTGGTGATCGAAACTCCAACTGCCATCCTCCAGTTGATGAGCGATGATCCATTTGAGCGCCAGTGCGACCGCCTCTTCCGAGGCCGCATTCCCTCCGTAGCGTTTGAGCATATCGCCGCGAGCGGCAGAGCTGCGACTGGAGGTTTCGCTGCCGGAATCCAGGCTTGACAGTACGCCCAGGTTTCCATCCATCGTCATTTCGCCCCCGAAAAGACCACCAAAGTCGGAATTGGCATCCATGATCGCTGTCGCGTTCATGTCGTCGCTGATCGCAGGCGCGAGGTTGTCGAACATCGGATGGGCATCGGTCATCTCACTGGAGTCCAGTGGATTCGCATCGTTCATGTCGAGGCTGAAGTCGACGTCAAGGTCGAGCGAATCGCCCCCATCACCGATTTCGGTGGACGGCTCGCCAGCGACCAGAGCAACTTTGACTTCCTTATGAGAAGGCAAAATATAGAATGCGGTAAAAATAATGATGGCAATGTGAACCAGAAAACTGACCAGCCAGCTTGGAACCGTATTGAAAATGAAAAACCGGTGGTGACTTTCGTTTGAATCGTCTTCAGGCGGTAAAGCTTTACGATCAACCTGATCAGCCGGCTTTGGGCGGGCTGCTGACCGATCCCTGTTCAGTGGATCTTTTGCTGGATCAGGTTGGCTCATGAACGTAACTGGGCGAATCGTGTCCGACAACGGAGGGCGGATTGGCCGGGCCGCTGGTTGGTGGCGGGAAGAAAACGGGACAAGTATATCTTTTAATTGGCCGCCATTTTATATTTTATCGAATCAAACGGAAACAAAAAGCACCAGACAACTTCAATGGCCGCAAAGAAAAGCACGAAAAAGAACACCGAAACCAGAAAAATCGAGCCTAGTCAGTATCAGGTGATCTCGGAAAACCGGCAAGCTCGGCATCGTTACGAAATCGTTGATGAACTGGAATGTGGGGTGATTTTGATCGGCAGCGAAGTAAAAAGTTTGCGAGAGGGAAAGATTTCACTGAACGAAGCCTATGTTCGTGTCGTAAAAGACGAATTGTGGCTTGTCGGTGCCGATATCGCCGAGTACCGTCAGGCAGCGTTTTGGGGCCACACGCCCAAACGGCATCGAAAGCTGCTGGTTCACAAACGGCAGTTTCTCAAGCTCTCACGGCAGGCCCAGGAAAAAGGGCTGACGCTTGTGCCGCTGAGGATTTTCTTCAACAATCGTGGGATCGTGAAGTTGCTCGTCGGCGTTGGGCGAGGAAAGAAACTGCACGATAAACGCGAGAGCCTGAAGAAGGCCGACGCAAAACGGGAAATAGGAAGAGAAATCAAGGCGCGATTGAAGTAGTATGCTCCACCTCGAAAAAGTCAAAAAAAGTTTTGTTCAGCCGAATCGGCAGAGGGTGCCGATTCTGGACATTGAGCAATTTGATGTTTCGCGTGGCGAGCAGGTGGTGTTGATCGGGCCCAGTGGCTGCGGGAAGACGACGTTGCTGCATATTATCGCGGGAATCACGAAACCCGATTCAGGCAAAGTGGTACTCGACGCCGTTGAATTGACGCGGTACTCCGAAGCCGTCCGCGATACGATTCGGGCGGACAAGATTGGCTATGTCTTTCAAACGTTTAATTTATTGCCTGGGTTCAGTGCGCTCGAGAATGTCGTGCTGGGGATGAGTTTTGCGAGAAAAAAAGTATCTACCCAGCGGGCCAAAGAGCTGCTGGAGCGAGTCGGCCTGGGACATCGGCTGCATAACAAGCCGTCGGCTCTCTCCGTCGGTGAGCAACAGCGAGTTGCGGTGGCCCGTTCGCTGGCCAACCAGCCGCAACTGCTGCTGGCCGATGAACCGACCGCCAATGTCGATCCTCGCAACCAACAACAGGTGGTCGATCTGATCAAGGAAAACTGTCGCCAGGAAAATATCGCTCTGTTGATGGTGACGCACGCGATGGAGGTCGCCCATCAGTTTGAACGGGTGGTTAAACTGGACGAATTGAACCGGGTGGTAGGCCGGTTGAAGGCGGGTGAGCAATTGCAAAGTGACGAGGTGGGTGCATGAACGTCTTCAAAATCGCCTGGCGAAGCATACAGCATCGGGGTTTCGGATCGTGGTTGACCATCACCAGCATGGCGCTGGGGATCATGATGGTGGTTTCGGTGTTGTCCATTCACGGACTGGTGTCGCGGTCGTTCAAAGGCAACAACAGCTTTGGATACAACATGATCATCGGTGCTCGTGGCGGCGGGCTTCAACTGACGATGAACACGGTTTACTACCTCAGCCAGGTCGTCGAAAATGTCCCCTACGAATACTATTTGGCGTTTTGTCCCAAAGAACAGCGCCAACGTGAACTGAAACATTCGGTCATGTGGAAAGCCTACGAGTTGCAGGCGAAATCGCGGGAGCTGGCCTCGATCGCGGGCGTGGGTGGAACCGGCCTGGCATCTGATTTCTCGCATCGGCTGGCCAATCTGGCTTTTGAACATCAGCAGCTCGGCGCGATGGATTTCGAACGCAATGGTCTTTACAGTAGCTATACGGATATAGCCGTGCCGCTGTGCATGGGAGACTTTTACCATGACGTCGCAACGGGAGCCGCCTTTCGCTGCGTCGGGACGAATACCGATTTTCTGGACAAGCTGGTGCTCGATGTCGAAACCGAGCAGAAGTTTGAGTTCAGTGAGGGACGACCTTTCGAACACTTCAATGAGGAAAATGGATTCAATGAATGCGTGATTGGCGCCACGGTGGCTCAGCGCACCGGGCTGAAGATTGGTGACACGATCAAGCCAACGCATGGCGATCCCAATTCACAAAGCTCGCATGTTCATGACAATCCGTTCAAGATTGTGGGCATTCTGAAACGAACGGAAACACCGCATGATCGCGTGTTATTGTTGAACATGGAGGGATTCTTCTTGATGGACGGTCACACGAATCCGCTCAACGTGCGGCGGGTTCTGCCGACGTCTCGTGAAAACGATCAACCCTTGGTGGCCGAGGAAGAAGATTTTTTTGCGGACGAAGAGGATGAAGAAGACGGGGGTGAAACGTCCGAGGCTGTGGAGGAACATTCAGATGAAGAGTCTCGGGTGGTCGATGAAGGAGACGGTGGAGAGCACGGCCACAGCATGGAACCACAACAAGACGCCGATGAATACTTGGCGGACGAGGCGATGCTTGCGATTACTCCTCTGCCGATCGAGCAGCGTCAGGTCACTTCATTTCTGGTTCGAACAACCAAAAAGGATCCGTTTGGCGCCATCGCTATGTTCTTGACAGGGCAGATCAATCGCGAAGACGATCTGGAAACAACTTTGACCTGGTCGCCGTACCGGCCTGAACGAACCCAGAAGGCGGCTCAGGCTGTCAATCCGGTTGAGCAAGTGACGGCGCTGTTTCAATTGTTTGTCGATCCAATTCGATGGTTGTTGTTGGCGTTGACCTGTTTGATTTGCCTGGTGTCAGCGCTGAGCATTCTGGTCGGCATCTATAACAGCATGAGTCAGCGCCAACACGAAATCGCCGTGATTCGGGCACTGGGCGCGAGCCGTCAAAAGGTGATGACCATCATGTTGTGCGAAGCCGTATTGTTGGCGATGCTGGGCGGGTTGTTGGGCTGGTTTGCGGGGCACGCCCTCAATGGCGCGCTCAGCCCCTGGGTGGAATCGCAAACGGGCGTCAAGATAGGATTTTTTGATCTGGCGCCTGGAATCGAACTGGGCGAACTGCCGGGTGGAGACAAACTGCCCGAGTTTTTAAGCTCGGGCCGAACGATTTCATCCGAGTTGCTGATCATTCCGGGACTGATGTTGTTGGCCGTACTGGTCGGGATTTATCCGGCGATTTCCGCCTATCGCACGGATGTGTCGAAGGCGCTGGCGAAATGAGTACGCCTCCGCTAGCACTATTCGGGGCCAATGACGGCCAGATTTCCATTGTTTACAGGGGGGGCCGTGAATGGGCGCCTGATTTCCGAGTTTGCTCGTATCATTTTTGCTGGGCAGACGGTAGAATTTAGGGCGTCGTCCATGCGCCGCCGCATTCTTTGTACTTGACGAGAAGTTTCTTTTTTGGGTTGGAAGTTGTTTTCCTGTTTATTCAATCAGCGTTTCAGTGGAATTGGTTTCGCGCTCGTGCTTGCGATTGCGTGGGTGGCCCGCGTTGCGCCCGTGGCGAACGCGGAATCGGCCTACGTCTCGGCCCATGCCTGTCCGTTTTGTGCCGCGATCAATGCCACGTTTGCTCAGCAGATCGAAAAACATCAGATTACGGTCATTGCCAAGCTGATCGAACTGCCGCCGAAAGTCGATGAAGATTCGTTCGAATTTCCTAAAGGCCAGTTTGAAATTGTCCAGGTCATCAAGGGCGGTGAATTCGTCTCGCCTGGAATGAAGTTCCGAACACAGCTTGTCGGTGTCTACAAGCTGGACGAGCAGTTTTTGATCATGGGAGTCGAACCGCCGGATGTACTCTGGAGCACGCCGATGAAAACATCCGATCGAATCAATGAATATCTGCTCAACAGTCAGAAACTACCGCCTGCGGGAGGGAAGCGGTTGACGTTCTTTCAGGATTACTTCGAGGACGAAGAGTCGATTTTGGCGTTTGATGCCTATGATGAGTTTGCGATCGCGCCGTACGAAGATGTGTTGGCGATGAAAGACCAGATCAAGCGAGAGAAACTGGTCGAGTGGATTCGCGATCCAGAAATCCGAATTGACCGTCGTCGGTTGTACTTCACGATGCTGGGAGTCTGCGGGACGGAAAAAGAAATTGAAATGCTGGAGGAGTTTATCCGCTCGGGTGATCCTCAGCAGCAGGCTGGCTTGGATGCCCTGGTCTCGGCTTATTTGACATTGAAAGGCGAATCCGGGGTCTCGCTGATTGAAGACACGTTTCTCAAGGGACAAGATCTTGAATCAAAGTTTGTTGAGACCAATGCCGTGATTTCGGCGCTGCGGTTTCACGGTACGGAAGTTGAAATCATTCCCCGCAAACGAATTTCTCAGGCCGTTCGATTGGTACTGAAGTACCCGAATTGTGCCGACATTGTGATTCCCGATCTCGCGCGATGGGAAGACTGGTCGGTGATGGACCGATTGGTAGAGATATTCAAGACTTGTGGGGACGATAGCTATGTCCGTGTACCGATTGCCAATTATCTGCAAGTTTGTCCGCTGCCCGAAGCCAAAGAACACTTGAAGGAGCTGGAGAAGATTGATCCTGAAGCCGTTCGGCGGGCAACCTTCTTTCTGGGCGGATTCATGGGAGACGGACTGCCGGACGATGACGATGATGAAAGTGACAACGAGTCCAAGGAGAAATCATCGGATGAGGCAGAATCGACGGATTCAGCAATGTCGCCGGCCGATGGCGAAATGGATCCGCAAAGCGTCCGATCTGCAAACCGTGGCCAGTACGTTTCGTCAAGCATTTTCAAAGATCCATTGACCTTCGTAGCCACGGGAACCGCTTTCCTGACGAGCGCTGGAAGTGACGGAAGCGATGGTCTTGCCCAAGCATGGGGTGATGAGCCAAAAGAAGAAAACTCCGATTCGGCCAATTCGGCCAGTGATTCGCAAAATCCGCCCGAACCGGACACCAGTGAGTTGTTCGGAGGAGGGATCGTGCTGAAAATTCCGCATGAAATTCCGCTTGAACCAGGCAAAACCGAAGTCAGAAGTTTTATTTCGAACCGAGCAGGCAGCAGCATCGTACCCATAGACACGGCATCGATTCAGGAGTCGGCTCCGGTTGCCATGGTTACTGGAAACGATGTCACTTGGCTGATTATTTTCGTTCCAATCGCGTTTTCGTTAGCTATATTTATTCTGATCTGGTCAGTGGTTAACGGCTGGTTTGAACGGCTGATTTACTGACCGTGGAACGGAACTCATTCCGTTCTACAACACAATACACCCATGAACTCACTCCTTCTCAAAGAACAAGCCACGCGACCGAATGAACCCGGTACTGACATGGCGATCCCCGATTCCTATCGTGTCCTGAGTAAATCGGCCATTGCCAGTCTGGTGTTTGCGATTCTGGGATTGATCTCCTGGCTGCATGAAATTTTTGTCGTCATCCCTGCGATCGGCATCGCGTTTGGTCTGGTTTCGTGGTTGGGATTTCGGCGATTTCCAGGAGAGCTGATCGGCAAGCCCGTGATGCGAGCCGGACTGACGCTTAGTCTGCTTTGCTTTTTCGTCAGTATTGCCAATCACATTTACGTCTACAACACGGAAGTACCTGAAAACCACACACGAATTTCATTTGCGATGCTGAAGGAAAATCCTCGAAGGGGGCTGACGTATAATGAAAAAGCTCGAGAGCTTGATGGCAAGAAGGTTTTCGTCAAAGGCTATGTTCGACCGGGCGACAAGAAGAAAAACCTCAAGCAGTTCATCCTCGTGGGTGATTTCGGAAGTTGTTGCTTCGGCGGAAATCCAAAAATTTCAGAAGTCATTGCCATTGATGTTAAATCGGATAAAACGGTCAACTATGGCTATCGTTTGCGCCGAGTGACGGGGACTTTCCGGTTCATCGAGCAAGCCGCCATGACTTCCGAATCCGAAGTTCCACTGGTACACTATTTGATTGAAGCAGACGATGTGTATTAGTCGAGTGGCTTTTCAAATAAGGATTCATATAAGGCGACCGGCAGATAGAAACGTACCCTAGTGTAGGCGAGTCGCTCCGCGACTCGCAACCGAGCGACTGGGAAACACAATACTGCTTGGGTAAACTTTTACCTGCCGGTCGCCTAAGGAGAGACGTTCTGAAACTAAACCTGGATTCCAATCGATGTCGGTCGTGGTGTAAAGAACGGCCAACCATCAACCGTCCCGAGCCGTCTCCAGGGAGAAGCGGCAGGTTCCTGGCAAGCTGGCATTGCGTTTTGATAGCCCTGTGGCTGACCCTTTCTTCAACTTGTACTGCTCAGGACAAATCAGTAGGTGACACGAATCCGCCGACCACGAGTGGGACCCAATCCGGTGGTGATTCCTCTCAAACGGGTTCTTCAGAACAGGCTGTCGATCAAGCCAATGACGATGATCAGGTAAAACGGCCGATCGTTCGGCGACCTACGGCTCCCACCGAAGCCAGCAAACTTGCAGATCGCCCCCCCAAGCCGAAATTTTTGCAAGAGAATAAAGCGGCTAAAAACGGCAAGACGCTGGATTTGACATTCGATGATCTGGCCTTCGAGATGAAGCCGGACGAAAAGTTCGACTGGTCGATGATCACAGACGAGATTCTCAGCTACGACGGCCAGAAAATTACGCTCCGCGGTTTTATTAAGCCTTCGTTTTCGCAGAAGAAAATCAAACAGTTTGTTTTCGTTCGCGACAATCAGGAGTGCTGTTTTGGCCCCGGTGCCGCCTTGTTTGATTGCGTACTGGTGAAAATGGCTGAAGGTAAGGAAACGGACTACACGGTTCGCCCTGTAACCATCGAAGGAGAGTTCTATCTCCGGAAGTGGGAAGGGCCAGATAAAAATGTCTGGGCGATTTACCGAATGAAAAATTGCCAAGTGAAGTAACCCATTAAAAGAAAATCGATGAAATCTACGCTTTGCACCTCGCACGTTTACAGAATCATCGCGGCGATCCGCAACCCGATGATCTCCTTGTCGGTATTGATGTGCCTCTCGCTTAGTTCGCCGCTCGTCGGCAACGAGTGGACGATTTCAGTGGGAGGAAATGCTTTTCGCACCGCTCCGGAACCCGGCGGTCGGGGCGTAGGGCGGGATGGAACATTGGCTTGGAGTAGCTCCGATGATGTTTACTCAGTGTTCTTTTATGTCGATCGCCCGGCTCAGTTGAAATTGGAGCTTGAAGCCAGTGTTACCGAGGGCGATTCAAAGCTGCAGGTCCAGGTTGGGCAGCAGTCTTTTGAGGTCGCGATCAGTGGCTCTGAATTTGAAGCCCGTTCCGTGGGCCAGATCGACGTTGCCGAAGCGGGCTATGTCCGGGTGGATCTGCGAGGACTGGAACGACAAGGCCGAACCTACGCACAGATTCGCCAACTGAGGGCCAAATCGGATACGCCGGAGTTAAAGCTGGACTACGTCAAGTCCAACGAAGGAAACATGTTCTATTGGGGACGTCGTGGTCCTTCCGTCCACTTGCGGTATCAGGTGCCTCGCGATGTTCAGCTGGAATACGCTTATAGTGAGATCACGGTGCCGGTGGGAGAAGACCCGATCGGGTCCTACTACATGGCAAACGGATTTGGTGAAGGCTACTTTGGCATGCAGGTCAACAGTTCGAGCGAACGTCGTGTCCTGTTCTCGGTGTGGAGTCCGTTTCGCACCGATAATCCTCGTGATATTCCAGCTGATCAACGAATCGAAGCGCTGGCTCGCGGCCCCGAGGTCCACCTCGGTGAATTTGGCAATGAGGGTTCCGGCGGTCAAAGCTATCTGATTTATCCTTGGAAGGCGGGACGTACCTATCGTTTTCTCACTCGTGTCGCACCCGACGGGCAGGGAAGCACGGTTTATACTTCCTGGTTTGGTGACAAAGAAGCCAATGAGTGGCGGCTGATCGCCAGTTTTCGTCGTCCCCAAACCGATACCTGGCTCAAAGGATTCCATTCATTCCTGGAGAGCTTCAGTCCGAACTATGGACACATCCATCGCCGCGGAAATCACGGAAATGTTTGGGTGCGAGATACTGGCGGCCAGTGGCATGAATGCACCAGCGCGCGTTTCTCGGTGGATGCAACCGGTGGTGGTCGCCATCGAGTCGATTTTGCCGGCGGTTCAGACGGTGGTGTGTTCTATTTACGAAACTGCGGTTTCTTCTCCGAGACCGGCAAGCCAGGCGAGTCGTTTACCCGTTCCTCAACGTCGGACCAGCGTCCTGACATCGATTTCGAAAACCTGCCGAAAGAGATTACGGGCGGTTAGCAAGATTCTCGGTCTCACTTTCTTTCCAGAACCGGTCCACTTCTGCCAGCAGAGGATTGATGGTTTTTTCTTGAATGTTGTGGGGCGGATTCCATGGGAACCATTCGTAGCCCAGATGCTCCTCCAGCTTGATTTCCACGGGCTTGACCAATTCTGCAAGATAGATAATCAATGTCTTTCTCAGCTCCCCAGTTTGGCCGTATCGCTTGCCCGGAACTTTGTATTTTTGTTTATACTTGAAACCGGTGACTCGCTGGACGTCGTCGGAGCGGATGCCGGTTTCCTCGAACAGCTCCCGAAACGCGGCTTCCACTTTGGTTTCGCCAGAATCGACATGGCCTTTCGGCAAGTCCCATCGCTCTGCGTGTTTCATCAGCAAGAACGACAACTCCGGTTCGCGGCGGTAAATGAGAAAGCCGCATGATCTTATTTTTGCCATCGGTCCGATCCGTGAGTTAAATGAGTATGATTCCTGGATACAGGATGACAAGATTTTAGCGGCGAGGGTGATTTTGAATAGAGCAGTCCTTGGAGGGAACGTACGTTGAAGATCTACACAAAAACAGGTGACACAGGACAGACTGGACTGTTGGGCGGGATTCGGGTCAGCAAGTCCCATCAGGCGATTCAAGTTTGCGGGGAGCTGGACGAAGCCAGTTCGCTGATTGGGATTGCGCTCAGTTTCGGCTTGCTGGCAGACGTTTCGCTCCAGCTTCAGCAGATCCAGAACGACTTGTTTGATTTGGGTAGTCGCGTTGCGGCCTGCCAGTCAACGACATCGCGGGCAGCCCGTTTTCCGGTTTCACGAAGTGAGCAACTGGAACGCTGGATCGACGATCTGCAAACGACGGTTCCCGAGCTAAAGGAGTTTATTCTTCCCGGTGGAATGACGGGGGGTGCATTTCTTCATTTTGCCCGGGCGGTTTGTCGCCGCGCGGAGCGGTCATTGGTGGTGTTGATGGAGCAACTGAGTGGCGGCGGTCAATCGGCAGATGCGAGTTTGCCAATGTCGGTCGAATTGGTCTATCTCAATCGATTGAGCGATTTGCTGTTTGTGCAGGCACGATGGGTCAATCACCACGCAGGAGCCAGCGAGACCAAATGGAAGGTCACCGTCTGACCACCAACGGATGACTTTCATGCCGAAATCCGGTACAATGCCGAATACTTAAAAACAAAAGAAACCTTTAGAAAAAGATCCCATGAAAAAAATCGAAGCAATCATTCGGCACTTCAAACTCGACGACATCAAGAATGCGATGCACGATGTCGGTGTGGCAGGAATGACGATCACCGAAGTCAAGGGTTTCGGCCGCCAGAAAGGCCATACGGAAATGTATCGCGGCAATGAATACGCCATTGATTTTGTCCCGAAAATCAAGGTCGAGGTCGTGGTGCCAAACGATCTTGTATCCAAGGTGGTCGAAGCCATTATCACCAAGGCACAGACGGGTCAGATGGGTGACGGGAAGATTTTTATCTCGGCGCTCGAAGAAGTGATTCGGATTCGAACCGGAGAAACTGGCGCTGACGCGGTTTAGCCTCGGTCATGTCTTCACCCGGCCCCGGTATTCGACAGGTTGCACTGCAAGCCAAAGCCCGTTGGCTGGAAGGGCGTCAGCAGATTCGTTTGAACCACGATGGGGGTGCGTCCGGTCTGGAGACCACTCAAGCCCTCTCGGAATTGCAGGACTCGATCCTGCGAGAAATCTATCGGGCGACCCTTGAAGAAGTCGCCGCCGAGGTCGAATCCCGTATCGCCGTCGTCCTGATCGGCGGCAGCGGGCGGCAGCAGATTGCGCCCTTCTCGGATGCGGACCTGATGGTGCTTTATCAAGGGGTTGTCTCGGAGCCACTGACTGAATTTTCGCGGCGGTTGAGTCAAGACATCACCGACACAGGGATTCCGCTCGGCTACAGTCTCCGCACGGTGCGCGACGCGTGCAGCATGGCACTCGAAGATGCTTATATCTATTCTTCACTGACCGAAGCCCGCCTATTGGCCGGGAACGAAGACCTGTTTCAGAATTTCAAGAGCAGGTTCCAGCGTATGTCAGGCCGGCGCACGGACGATGTGATTCGGGCCATCATTCGCGCACGGGACAAGGAGCGACAGGAGTTTGGCGAGACCGTTTATCTGCTTCGTCCGAACGTCAAGAAATCACGCGGCGGGTTGCGCGACGTGCATTTGATTCGCTGGCTCGGCTACATTCAGTTCGGCGTCATGGAGATTGACGATCTGCTGGCGGCGGGCGGGATTTCAACGGCAGACTCGAAGCAACTCCACGACTCGCTCGAATTTCTGCTGCGGATTCGCAACGAAATGCACTTCCACGCCAACCGTGCTGAAGATCGAATGGGGCGAAACGAACAAGTTCGTCTCGCGGAATTTTTTGGCTATGGCGGAACCGACGGGATTCTGGGCGTCGAAGCCTTCATGCGTGATTATTTTCGGTATACCAGTCGAATCAGCTATGTCTGCAACCACTTTGTCAACAAAGCCATCAGCCGCCGGCCCGGAGCAAGGGCCATGTTCGAAGCGCTCGGCAAAGAGCAGATCGACGAACACTTCTGGATCAGCCCATCCAAAATCGGAGCGATCGGATCCTCGCTGGAAACCGTGCAGATGGACCTTGAACAGGTGCTGCGATTGATGCAACTTGCCTGCCTGCACGGCAAACAAATCGAACACGACACATGGATCGGGATTCGTCATGCGATGATCAAGTTCCCGGAAATCCCATTTACCAACGATGTGGCCAGGCGGTTCATGGCCCTGCTGTCCAACACGGAGGGCCTGCCGGAATCGTTGTACCGCCTGCACGAGATGCAGGTGCTGAGCAAGATTATTCCAGATTTCGATCACGCCCGCGGATTGCTGCAATTCAATGAGTACCACATGTACACGGTGGATGAGCATTCGCTGCGGGCGGTTCAGGCTGCGATCGAGTTTGGTAAAGACCCAACCACGGTTGTGGGACAGGCCTATCATGAAATTCGGGACAAGAATGTGCTGCATTTGGCGTTGCTGCTACATGATTTGGGCAAGGGATATGTCGAAGACCATAGCGATGTCGGCGCTCGAATTGCGGTGGCGACCGGCAAACGTTTTGATCTGCCGGACGAGACCACCGAGGATATTCGCTTTCTTGTTCAGAACCATCTGGTGATGTCGCATCTGGCCCTGCATCGAGACATTGGCGATCCGGCGCTGGTGGCCGAGTTCGCATCCAATATCGGATCGATTCATCTGCTGACGATGCTGTACGTTTTGACCTGTGCCGATATTTCAGCGGTCGGGCCGGGAGTACTCAACGCATGGAAGCTAGGATTGCTGACCGATTTGTATCTCAATGCGAAGCTGATTCTCACCGGGGAAGATGATTCCGCCGCCTGGATCCGAAGGCGAAATGAGAAGATCTACGAAGCGATTGCCCAACACGCGCCCGATCCGGATTCGGAGACTTGGCTGCGGGACAGAATCACGTCGCTGCCCGTTCATTTTTGTCAGGGCCGCGATCCGCAGTTTCTCGCCGAACAGTTGCTGAAGCTAAAGGACGCGGCGGCGAACGAAATTGTCTGCTGGGTGCAACCGGTCAAGGAAATGAGTATTCATGAACTGTGTGTGGGCAAGTTTGCTCATCGCCGGTCAGGCATTTTTTACAAGTTGTGCGGACTGATCAGCAGTTCCGGTTTCCAGATCTGGTCGGCCAATATCCGGCCGCTGTCGGAATCACTGATGTTTTACTGGATACAGTTTGAAGACCTGGAGTTTGCCGAAACACCGATCGAGCGATTGCAGGAAATCGAACAGAAAGCCAGAGACTTGGTGACTGGGTTAGACGATTCACCGCCAATGTTTCCCAAGACCTGGCAGAAGCCGCTCAGCCGGGCGATGCAGCTAACACGGCGGGAGATCGAGGTGAAAATCAACAACCAGACCGTCGATCACGCAACCATTATCGATGTATTTGCCTATGATAAACCGGGGCTGTTATATAAAATTGTCAAAAAGATTTACGCACTCGGTCTGGATATTACCTACTCGCGTCTATCAACCTACGCTCATCATGTGATTGGCGTGTTTTATGTGACCGACGGATTGGGACACAAGATTCGCAACCGGAACCAGATCCAGATTATCCGAAAAGAAATTTTGAATGCCGTCAAAGCATTTCTTGAAACAAGCGAATGAAAAATAGTTTCTGGTTGCTGATTTGGGGACTTTGTCTGGTTTCGTCTACGGGATGCCAGGAGGCCGCGCAGTGGAATTTTGCAAAGGCCCAGCTTGCCGCCGAACGGGGCGATGAAGCCGAAGCCCTCGCACTGATGCGGAAGGCGGTGGAACAGTCCGGTGGTGAGGTCAGCCTGTCGATGCTTTTTGCTGAAGCGCTAGCGAACACGGGATCGGCGGAATCGGTCGAGATCTGTAATGAGTTGCTGACGCGCGATCTGGCGAAGGATCACAAGCAAGTTTCCGACTGGATCCTCAAGACTAAAATGAGCTGCCAACGGAAAATCGGCGATTTTGCGGGTGCAGTAGCCACCATGAAGATCATCGTTTCCGAGCGTGTGGAGCGGGACGTCCTGCAGGAAAATATGTTGGCCTACCTTCGGGCGCTCGCGGGACAAGACCTGGACATTGCTTACAACGGAATCCACCATTTGATCGTTGCTCTTGAAGCCAGCTCGGACTGGGTGTGGGGCGAACGACTTCCGCTCAATGAAAAGGTTGTGGTCGCGTCTGCCCTGCTTGCCCGCCGGTATCTGGTCGAAGCCCAATCCACGTCGCCGATGGAATCAGTGGCTGACGCCGAGCAGCGTTTGCGGACGATCATGGAACACCTGGATCCCAGCATATCGCGATATTCGGAAACGGTTTCACAGTTGATTCAGACCCGGCCAGAATTTTTTCCAGTCGATCATCCCGACCTCGATTATTGCCGCCAGAAATCCAATCTCGCGGTGTTGTTGATTGTGCGAGCCTTGATCCATCAGGACCTCGGTGATTCGGAAGCGGCAGGCATCGACCGTTACCAGGCTCAGCAGATCTGCAACCAATCCGAAAATATTGCGGGGCAGTTACCCAGCGAACAAGATTGTTTCAGAGCGGTTGATATTGGCTCGATGCTTCTTGACACACGTGGTTTTGTGGTCAGCCAGTTCGTTCACAAGCATGCGTCCCGACTTGTGATTCCGGAATCGCCCTTGGCTCCATTCGCTTTGCCGGGATTCAGGCGAGTTCCACTGGATGAAGAGTTGCCTTCGTCGGGAGTACTCCATCGTTTGAATTATCCGATCGCGCTGCAGGATCTGGACGCTGCCCTGTTGGGCAGACAAGTGTGGCACCGGGGGATTGAAGGCGACCTGATCAATCACATCTATCTATCCGTTGATTCGGCGCAGGAGGCGAAGAAGAGTGCAAGCCACAATGAAGCGATTATCCGCTACCACCGGATGTTAACGTACGAGCGGGCAGGGGACCGCGACGCGGCAGAGAAAGAAAAGCTGAAGATCGAAGAACTGGGATTTGCGGCCAGCGATAAACTGAATTAAGGCGACCGGCAGATAAAAGCGTACCAAAGTGTAGGCGAGTCGCTCCGCGACTCGCAACCCAGCGACTGGGAAACACAATACTGCTTGGGTAAACTTTTACCTGCCGGTCGCCTAAAAGCCCTTATTTCCGCCTCGGAGTATCAGCATGCCGATGACAAGGGCCGCAAAGGCAAAGATCGCCCAGCCCGTGCCATCGATCCCGGACACAAGATTTCCAAATGCGTAATTGAGTTTTTTGAGCCAGCAAATTACTTGGTCCATGATTTTTTGAGTTCGGTTGGGTTGCGATTGGGTAGGTGTTTTTTGGGGGTTGAGAGTAACGGTCAGCCAAAATTGTAAAAGTACCGGAAGGCAAACCCGTTCGCCGTCAGCGTTGTTTGACATTGCGGAACGGGGCCCTTCTCATAAAACCTAGGTTTTATGCTTCTCTGGAGGAGCAGGATCCCAAAATTCTCGTTAAACACGGGGTTGGAGGCAGCCGATTTTGCCGAAAAAATCTGTTTTTCAGTCGCAATATTGCAGATATCAACCAACAACCGGGAAGGACGTTGAACAAAATAAAAAGTTGCAAAGTTGTTGCAACCAGAATTTTTATACCGTTGTTTTCGGTCTGCGCTCAAATCTGCGGCTTCCTGCCATCTTCCCCCTTGCAAAATGAACCCGTTCAAGCTAATTTTTGTCTTTCCTGAACTGCCCAAGTAAGGCAAACAGGGCGCTGTAGCTCAATTGGTTAGAGCACTGGCCTGTCACGCCAGAGGTTGCGGGTTCGAGCCCCGTCAGCGTCGCTTTCAAAACCCCGTGGAAATCCAAGGTTTCGCGGGGTTTTTTCGTATTCTGGCTCGGCAGTAGCAATTTCAAAATTGTCAGGAAATGACTCAGAATGTCCCGCTGGGGCAACATTTGGGGCAACCGTTGGGGCAACCGTTCGCGACTTGGTTTCGGCCATTGCAACCGTCCTGCCATCCGTGCCGGTTGCTCGTTGCGATTCCCGATTCGGAAGCGTTGGCATCGTAGACAATGGCAGCATCGGAAGCGAATCGACAGCCCCGGCAACGTCCAGCAATCGCGGATCGGTGTAGGTGTTCATTGTCAGCTTGATGTCCGAATGTCGCATCGCCTGCTGTGCCGTTCGTGGAGTGACTCCGGCAACCGAGAGCAACGTTCCGAAGGTATGCCGTAAAGCGTGAACGTCTACCGTTCGGCCTCGATCATCCATCTTGGGAATGCCCGCTGCCGCCAAGTCGCGATCCAGAATCTTCACCAGTTGGCCGGGCACGTCAAAAATCGGTTCGGTCGGTTCCAGGCCGCTACGTCTCGTTGAAAGCGATACGACGCCGTTTACCGCGTTCTGCTTCGCCTGTATCCAATCAGCCAAATCGGTCGCTAAATCGCTTCTCAGTGGAATTTCAACGGCCTGTCGGTTCTTGGTGTCCTGTGGCTTCATGCGTAGGAACGGCTGTGTTCCGTCCAAGCAAACATGCTCAACGGTCAACGCCGCAACTTCGCCCCGCCTCAAACCTGTCAGGACGGCAACCTTGTAGATCAAACTTCGTTCCCAGCCCAGCCGATCAAGCTCCTCGATGAGCGTCGGATTGTCAGCGAGTTTGGTTTTTGCACGTTCAACCGCTTCCGGGATGTCCTCGAACGTCAACGGCTTCAGCGTCCACGTCTTGCGGCTCTTCAAATCGGCGGGTCGTTCGTCGCCAACCTTGGTTTCTGTTTCGCGCCCGTGCTCCGCCAGCGGTCGCCATCGCGCAACAAACAGCAGCCGGTTCAATTCGGATTCGGTCAATGCTCGTCGGGTACGCCTACGGTCAACCGATTCATCGGCCCGCTTAACTCTGCTTAGTGGATTCGACAACAGACGTTCGGCATTGGCCGCCCAATTCAAAAAGCCGTTCA
>CAYPXY010000019.1:0-31248 GCA_964414815.1 uncultured Pirellulaceae bacterium
TCGCTTCATGATAATATGTCCAAATAGCGCAACTTCAAAAAGCGTAAGCGAGGGAAGAAACGCGGTCCCTCGCTTACGCTTCGGGTTTTGATTCGAATATTGTCTACAGTGATAGCAGAGAAATCCACCCGCCCAGCATTAGGGTGTACGAAGTTTGTGAGGTGGATTATGGAAACGCAGTGTCACAAAAAGCAACTGACAACCGACGACTGCCCACTGACAACCAACAAAAAAGCCCGATGGGCAAACCATCGGGCTTTTGATTTTTCTGGTTTTTCAACCACACCTATTCCGTCAGAATGGTCGGCAAGTTGTTGGCGATTTCTTCAAAGATCGATACCAGATCTGCACCATCGTCGGTGTGATAGTGCTTGCCACTCCCGTTTTGGGCCGCTTGCAGCATCTGTCCGATTTCGGCTTCCTGCGTAAACGTCACGGTGTGGATCACAATATTGTTGGCGGATCGAATCTGCTGAGCTGCTGCGGCGGGTCCAATGCCTGTGTTGGCCTGACCGTCGGTTAAGACGATCATCGTTTTCGCGGCGAAAGGACGGGCCAACGGAGCGGTGGTAATTGAAGGAACCGAGGCAATCATGCCACTTCCGGTTGCCGTTCCATCATAGGGGACGATCTGTTTAACGGCGTCTCGGATCGGCTGGTAGTCCGTCGTTTGAATTTGCAGGTCCACTCGGGTATTGGTGGCAAAGGTGGTCAGCGAGACGTACTCAATTTGATCGGTACCTTTAATGTCTTTCTCTGTGTTTCCCTCCAGAACATCGAGAAACGCATCAACGCCCTGGACCAGGTAGTACCAACGGCTGTGCATCATGGCTTTCTGTTTTTTTCCGCCTTGGTAGAAATGTAACCAGTCGGAGATGTACTGAGCCATCGGCGTTTGTAACAATGGCTGCTTGGCTTGCGTGTAGGAGTCTCCCAGGCTGTGTTCCTCATTGAGGTGCTTTTCCACCTGGTAGACGACATTGTTCGTGAAGGATCGCGTGTAGAAATTGGAAAAGCCAGGAGCATTCCCCTTGAGCGCATTGGAGCGTTCGGATTGACTGATTTTGCGTTGGCTGACAAGATTGGGAACCCATTTCTTGTCATTGTAGTTGACTTGCCATGCAGAATTGTCGTTGATTTCTTGCTGGGTACGATAGCCGTTGTCGACCCATTTCTTGTTTTTTCCAGTTCCTTGCTGTCGTTGCGTTCGGTAAGTCCACCAGCCGTTGTCGACCGTTTCATAGCTGTTGTAGAGCGCGTTGATCACGATGTCCAAGCCAGTTTCGTCCATGTAGAATAGCATCGAACCGGATCGGTCGAGTACCAGCGCGATGTCGCGATCGACTTGGGTGGCAATGGAACGGCGCCCCATGTCAAAGTGGGTGGTGTTGCCACCAAAGGCAGACAGGTTCATGGCCTGGAATGCGAGAGGCATGTTCGCATTCATATTGACAGAAACACTGTTGGCACGTTTGGTTCTGGCGTCCACTTCGCTTTTCGGTATGGATGAGAATTGATACATCCCGTATCCGCCGTTGCTGCGTTGAGACAGTCCAAACCCGATGTCGAGCTGGTCGCCGTGTTCTGCGATCGACAGATTTCGTCCTCCGATCGTGTTCATCTCAGCGATCTTGATGGCTTCGGCAATGGCATCATTGGTCGTCTGTTTGATGCTCATCGCGCGACCCCCCGCGTGAGCGGCGGCGTCTGAGGCGATTTTGATATCCGTCGATACCATCTGCATGTAGGCCAGATTGATCGCAAACCCGCTGAAGATCAGCAGGATGGGAAGCAGAAATGCAAACAGGGGCAAAACTGCACCGGTGCGAGCCGTGCGCCATCGTCGCAAGTTGCCTGACTGATGCACAGAGGCTGTGCGGTTCGGTTGGGATTTGCGAGCCTGGTAGCCGGGTCGTCGCTTACCGGGTCGTAAGTTAGCAACGATCATGGGAGTGTCCTCTTGGTTGATAAACAGGTGATAGTCAGGGCAAATGGTAACGATGAATTTTTCAGCAAGGCAAGGTAGTTTGGGGCAGAGCGTTCAAAGGATCAATCGGCACTTTGCCCGTCATAAAAGCCTCGATAGCGCTCGGTTCGAAGTGAGATGCTGGAGGCAGTTATTTTGTTTCCCAGAAAACTGGGGGGAATGACCAGCGAGTTGTCTTTGAGTGGAATTTCGATTCGGCAGCTCACCTCGGCAGTATCGAAATCGATTTCGTTCAGAATCACTCCACCGGGACCAGGCTTGCCATTGCTTCCGTTGATCGTGACGGTGGCGTTGCGAGTTCCCAGTCGAGCCAGAATTTGGTTGGCACGAGTGATTCCATCGTTGACGGTCGCCCCTTCTGCCAGAATGAAGCGAGAGGCTTCATAGGCAGCATGCTGAGCGAGGTTGCGCATCATGCTCAGGCGAGCGAACTCAACGCAAACCGCAATCACGATGATGAATACCGGCGCGATCATGGCAAACTCCGTCGCCGTGACTCCTTGCCGCGATCGCAAACGATTGAGCCGCGACAACGAGAAGCGCGAAGTGCGTTTTTTTCCCGGTGCGGGTTGATTTGGGTTCAAAGTTTTCATGGGGCGGAACTCGACGGAAAAATTTTGTCCCGGGATCCGGTCTAATCATCGAACTCGCGAACCATCGTGACGTGGGCTGCAACACGACGGTTGAGAAATGAGTTGAAGATAAAAGCGGAATTTCCCTGGGTGGGAGCGATGACTTGTACTGTGACCGGCTCGAGCGCCTGGATATTGTTGAAGTCGGCGGGCGTGATTTTCACACCGAACTGGCCGTTATTGGGAATCGTGATTCCGCGCGACTGAAGTACCGCGTTGGCGCGGTCCTGAATGTCCTGTGGGGTTCCGCCTTTGCGAATACCCACACGAATCCCCTCGAAAGCCGCCACCTTGAGCGACTCCCGCAAGTAGATCGCCGAACAGACTTCCAGGGTTCCCAGCATCAGCAGAATGACCAGCGGAATACAGAACGCCGTTTCGACAATGGCTCCACCACGACGCTGATTCCGGCGTCGTCTGGGGCGTTTGAGTTGTCGAGACAGTGAAAACATGGCAAGCCAGGATCGGCAATAGGTCGGTATGGGTTTTAGAACCACGTATTCCCGAGGGCCTCGGCCAGGAACACAAGTTCTCATTAAAAACCTATGTCAGATTCGATCCACAAAACGGAAGAAATCCCAAAAATGAGAGAAAGATCGGAGGTGGCTCAGCCTGCACGATTGCTACGACCGGTACATCGAGAACGTCTGGATTTTGGTATTGGCACGCAAGGTTTGGACTGGAATTCTGGTTGCTTCACCGAGGCGCCTTGCGAGGTTGAAACACTGTTCATCGCCTGAAGAGCCGACAAGAAAGTATGACTGACCGCCAGCAGCAATCCAGACTTCGAGATTCTGGCAATCCGCTTCTCCTCCCGCTTTCCAGTCTCCATGGTCGTCGGGAGTGTGCTCAATACAGTAGATGATGGAATCGTTGGCTGGAATTCTGATTTGATCGTCGTAAAGCGATATGAATTGCCCATCGCAAGACAAGACAACCGTCGGACCATTTCGCAGATTGAAAACATCGATTGCAGCCAAAGCAAACCCAAAGGTACCTGCTAATACCAGGCAAACTCCACCGATCCCGGCAATCACAAAATAGCCCCAGCCCATAGCGATCAACGCAAAGACCGCTGCCAGCAGTGAAAAGAAGATCAAAGGTGAAAAGTGAGCCAGCCGAAATTTCTTGTTGGCCACCAGCATCGCAGTCGAATCGGTTGAGTCCGTTTTCAACTCCCAGGAGAGAAGCACATTTTGGACATGAACTGGTTTCGCTGACTGGAGTGACCCAGTGATTTCTGGATGTGCCATTGATGATCGCATCGGTAGATCAAATTGGGAAGGTTTGGTTTCAAGTTTCAAGTCGATCCGCTTCCATGCTGCTTCCAAAATCGATCAAATTTTTCGAAGTAGTTTTGAATGCATTTTTGCGATGCGGACGAGTACAACAGCAGTTGTCGTTCTTCTCGTGAAGGACCGTAAATGTAGCGAACCATCAGGTCGTGAGAACTGGATTCGCTGGTGACTTCGAATCCGATGATGTCTGAAAACGGAATGACTATCTCCCTCTCATAACCTTTGATCGTCATGATACGTTCTGTAGAATCCAGTTTGCATTTGATGGTGGTCCAGTCGAGGGCGAAGTGGGATAATAAAATCGCGACCGAGCCAGCGAGCAAGAAATATTTTGTCAGGTCGATCCCCGATCTCAACATAAAACCGTGGTTGGTAACATCAACCAACGAAAGCCCAATTCCGGTCAACAAAAACAGCGCCGCCATTGCCCAGAAGATCCGCGTTGTTCTCAACACCAGCACATTGTCGTATTCTTTTACGATAGCAAGTGGTGTAATCGAAAGGTCGGCATATCTAGTCGAAGGATCCATATTACAACCACTCACTGTCTCGAAAAAATCGCTTTCCGCAGTTCTTCTTCAAACGTGGTGCTGCTGCTGAGCACGTTCTGAAATTCATCTTTGGAAAGCACAAAGCAGGCGACTTCTGTTTTTGCGCGGACGGTGGCATTACGGGGTTGCTGTTTCACCAGCGACACCTCGCCAAAAAAAGTCCCCTGCCCCAACGTATTCACGCGATGACCGTCCACTTCAATATCGACTTCACCCCGTCCGATGACGAAAAACTCCTGCCCCATCTCGCCTTGGCGGATGATTTCCGTTCCCGGTTTGTACTGTTTCATCTCGATCTGATCGGCAACTCGTGAAATCATTTGGGGAGACAGGCCGCGGAACAATTCCAGTTGCTGCAGAAATTGACTGAGAATTTGATTGCGGCGGACCAACACGTTCGAAACAATTTTTCCATCGACCATGTTCACAATCCGGTCGGCCACATCGAGAATCCGGTTGTCGTGCGTCACGATCAAAATCGTGCAGCGGTGCTCGCGCGCCAGTTCCTGGAAGATGGTGACGACTTCGCGCCCTGATTCGGCATCGAGCGCTGCCGTCGGTTCGTCTGCCAATATTACTTTCGGTTGATGGATCAATCCCCGCGCGATGGCCACTCGCTGTTTTTGCCCGCCGGATAGCGATTTCGGCTTGTAGTGGATGCGGTGCTCCAGTCCCAGTCGGGACAGTGTCGCTTCGATACGGGGTTTTGCCTGCTGACTCGAAAGGCCGGTCAGCTCGGTGGACATGCGGACGTTCTGAAATGCGGTCAGCGAATCGAACAGATTGTGATGCTGGAAAATAAAACCGATTTGTCGACGCAGCTTGTTGATCGAGGATTGCGAAATACCGTTGAGTTCTTCTCCGATGATTTTGAGGCTGCCTTCCTGCACCCTTCGCAACGTTCCGATCAACGTCAGCAAGGTTGTTTTGCCCGATCCCGAAGGGCCGGTCATGATGACGATTTCGCCCTCCTGAATTTTCAACTGGTTGTCGAACAGAACCTGCTTGCGCATTTCGCCTTCACCGTAATGGTGTTGGACGTCCTGCACATGGATGCTCACGGGCGTGGCTGGATTCCAGCCCGCGATCAGCGATTCCAGATCGACTTCAGGGATTGTATTCATCTAAAACAAACTCGCGGGATCGGCGGCCAGTAATTTTCGCAAGGCGAAGAACCCTGAAATGATACACATGACGATCGTTGCCAACAGCACCGACAGGATTCGCCACGCTGAAAAGTGCATTAACAGTCCGGTGAAGCTGGAATTGACTTGGAACAACAACCAGGAAAATGCCAGCCCCGGAATAAATCCCGCCAATGCCAGATAAAGTGCCTGTCTCAAAACCAGCCCGAAGAAATACCGATTGGGGTATCCCATCGCCTTGAGCGTGGCAAACTCGCCCATGTGCTCGGCAATATCATTGGCCAGAATCTGATAGCAAATAATCACTCCGACGACAAATCCCATCACCGTGCCGATGGAGAAGATCACACCGATGGGCGTATTGCGCGCCCAAAATGAAGTTTCGCGATCGATAAACTGTTCGCGAGTTAGCACACGGACTTCTTTTGACAGGGCTTGATCCAGTGGATGTAAAACCTGATCGACGGATAGCCCGGGTTTGATCTTGATCAGTCCCAGATCCGCCACCGCCAGTGGAGCGGGCGGGCGACTGGGAAAATATTGAGCAAAATTTTCCTGGGACATCAGCAGGTTTCCGTCATGCGCGAAGTCGCGGCCGCTCTGGAAGGTGCCGACGATCTGGATCCGGATACCGTTCAGTTCTCCCCATTCCGGAAAATCGGCGTGTTGCGTCAACGAGAATCCGTAGTTGGACTTGCTCAGCCGGTCGATCAAGGCGGTGTGCGGAGCTTTCAGTTTCGGTAGCTGCTCGGTGATGTCGCCGTATCGGTCGAGCAGCACCGGTCGATCGACATCAAACGCCCAGACACGAATCGGCCGCGCGCGAACGCCTTCGCGATGCAAACGGGCTTTCAGGTTTTCGATATAAAAAGGTTCGGCCCATTCCACACCCTCATAACTTGCCGCAACGTTCAGCAGTTCTCTCGGAAAGCGAACTTCATTTGTCAGGGCAAACCGGGCGGGATTGACCAGCACGATATCACAATCCAGTTCGCGGATGATCTCCACGGTGCTGTCGAAAAGAGCGTTTTGAAAACCCCGCTGCTGAAACATCAGCATCACTGCAAACGCAATCCCTCCAATCGCGACGGCGAATCGTCGCGGATCGTGGATCAGGTTTTTCCAGGCCAGGGGTGTTGCCATCGGGTGTTCGATACTCGGTCTTCAGGGGGGCAGGATTCAAGTCTGAGATCTCAGAACAAATCCGCAGGGGCTGCTTTCCACAATTTCCGCAGTGCCAGGGTCCCAGAGCCGAGGCACATCAGCAGCGTCAATATCATAACAAACAACACGCGCGTCCAGTTCATCGCCAATTCAAGATTCGCCAGTGTACTGGTCAGCCAGTATAAAAACATCGAGATCAGAAGTGCTGGAACAAACGCAAAGACCGCCAGATAAATCGCCTGTTTCATTACCACGGAGGCCAGCACCGGATTTGAATATCCCATCGCCAGGAGCGTTGCGTACTCGTGCAAGCGATCCGCCACATCGTTTCCCAACACCATGTACACGATGGACGCACCTACCAGAAACGCGATCAGAACGCCCAGCGTGAAGATAAATCCGATCGGCGTTTCGTTCATCCAGCGGTCGAGTTCGCGCTGCATGACCTTGGCCCTTGTGAGGATTTCGATGGCGGATGGTGCGGGGGCCGAACCGCTCGGATGATTGACGGCAAAGCGGCGCTTGAGCGCCGCGACGACGGCTTCGGCATTGGCATCGGGCTGCAATTTGATCAGCCCAAAGGTCGTATTCCGTTGGCCAAACATGGGCAGCAACTGGTCGAAAGTCGAGCGGGTGACGATGGCCGCACCGTTGGCCGCCAGTCCTGCGCCCATCGAGAACAGCCCGTTGATCGTCATCGGCTGGCCGGCAACCTGCACCGTTCGCCCGACGTCTTGTTGGGAGAACTTCTTGCCATTGGCCGGACTGAATTCGCGATGGGACTTGGTGTCCACCAGCAGAGAATCCAGCGAGGTCAACTGATCGAGTTGCTGATTGATGGCGTCATCGAGCAGCGGAGTATTTGCGGGATCCAGTCCCAGCAACAAGGCTCCTTTATATTCACCCCCTGCGTTCCGCCACGACGTGCCGGAGACATTGAGAAAATTAACCGACGCGATTTCCGTTGCTCCGGCGATTTCCTCAAGGGCATGACGGTCGATTCGACTGGCATCCGTGAAATGAAGATAGTTGGGAGAGCGAACCAGAATGTCGAAATCAAGCTTCTGATAGATATTGACGGCTGTATCACCCACCGCGCCCCGAAATCCAAGCTGCATGAAGATCAGGACAATCGCGACGCAGATTCCTGCCAGCGAGAGAGCGGTCTTGGGCACGTTGTTAAGGATGTTTGCCAGTGCCAGGTTGGTTTTCACTTTCCACCTCAATCTCAACCGTAACTTGAAGATTCACCAACTCGCGGGCGACCGCCACATCGTTGCCGTCGATTTCAATCCGGACATCAACGGTTCGTTTGTCGACGACCGCCAGCGGATTCGGATCGACCAGTGAACCAGTTCCAACAACGCGGCCGATGGAAATGACCCGGCCACGAATGGGACGTGACAGTGCGGGGCTGGAGATGGTTGCAAGGCGTTCGTGTTGCACACTATCGACCAGGCGATCGACGACTTCGGCCACGCAGACCATGCGAGTCAAGTCGCCGATTTGCATCACCGGAGCGTTGACCATGACTTCACCGGCCTTTCCATTGACTTTCAGAACCGTCCCATCGACCGGAGATCCAATCTTTGAATTTGCTGCATTGGTTTGCGCAATGGATTTTGAGATCTCAAGTGTCAGGTTTTGTTCCCGGAGACTTTGCAGAGACTTGAGTGCTGACGTGGCATGTTGCTGTGTTTTTTCAGCCAGCTCCAGATTCAGCTTGGCAGCCGTGACCGCGTTTTCATGCTGGCGCTGAGCGTGTTCGTGGCTGGTTTGAGCCTGTTCGACGGTCAGTATTTGATCGTCCAGCGAGGTTTGGGCGACATACAGTTTCGTGGCCGGGTCGAGCGACAGCTTCTTCAGACGATCCAGTTTTTCGCGAGCCAGTTTGAGTTGTTTTTCTGCGACCGCCAATTGGCTGGATTCGTTTAACTGATTCAGTTGAAGTCGGGCCGCTTCCAGACCATTGGCGGCGGCCAGCAAACTGCCTTCGGCGGCCAGGATTTTCTGGTCAAGCTCAAGCTGGGCGTCTTGTCCCTGGGATTCAATCAGTGACGTTTGCAAATCCAGAACCTCCTGGCCGGCGAAGGTGACCAGTTCCTGATCCTGTTTTACCGTATGGCCTTCCTCGACCAGTACCTCGCGAATACGCTGACCGGGCGGCGCGACGATATTGATCAATCCGTTGTAGGGGAGAAGCCGTCCCTGGGCGACGACTTTGCGCAAGGGCGCCGGTTCCGTGGAGGGAGTTGGTTTGGGAGGCGTTTCGTAATTCGATGCGATCCACCATCCGCCAGCCGCACCTACGGCGATGAACAGAACAGCGGAAATAAACGTGGAGAGTTTCATGAGGTGCGTCGTTCCAGGATGTCGAATTCGATCTCCATTGCCTGTCTGTTGATCGGCCAACCCGGAGGGCAGAAATGACCTTCTTCGCGGTCGCGAGAACCCTGATGATTATAGCGGTTTTGCCGGAGCAAATGCAAACCGTAGCGGTTCATGCTTGTCCAGGACTGCGAGGTGCCTCCAAAGTTCACGACCTTGGCGAATCAATGCAGCCGGATTCTATCCGGGGAAAGGTTGCCATCTACCTGTCCCCGTTTCATCCCCCAGGGTTTGTACTTTGTGTTTTTGCCTTTAAGTACTCCTGATATTTCGCCTTCCCTTTCTCAAGTACATTTTCTCCGGACAACACCGAGAATAAATCATCTTTCATTTTATTTCCGGTGATGTCAACCAACCATTGGTTAACTAACTTAGCCAATGGCCAAGAAGAGAATGTCTTGAGCCATGATCCATGAAATTCTCCCCAAATGAATCCTGTCTGACAAACACCAATGATGTAATTGTCCTTGTCCGTTGAGACTTGAATGACACCGAGATATGCTCCTAAACCGGGGCTCCCCTTCAATACTGTAAAGTCCGAATCCGCACTTCGCCTGCAAAGGCTTGGGTGGATTGACTTTCTTAAAAACTCCAATTCCAATTTATCCGTAACAACTATGTCGATGTTCTTACCATTGTTGTATTGCCTAAATCCAAAAATTCTAACTTTCGTTATACTTTCTGGAACGACTTCGCTCCCAGAGTAATCTTCTCCAGCAAGTCTAGCCATTAGGTCCCAATCCGCCAAACCATGTCGAGGAATTTTTAGGCTCTTTAAATCAAGTCCTTTTCCACGTAATTCTTGTGGCGGCAAAGGGTCATCACGGTCTTGGAATGCCAAAAAGTGAAAGAACGCCATCATCACACAAATCAGTGCTTGAAGCCGAACATACATCTCGAACCCCTTTCTCGAAAATATTCTACTGAGTTCCACGGAATTCAATCCAACCTTTTGCATTCCGCAATTGATCTAGTGTGTGATACTTCTTTCCATCACGGTCAGATGTCACGTTAATTCGCCCCAATGAAGAAGACTATGTTCGCGAGTTGAATGTAGTGCCGTCGTGCATGCCGTTGATAAGGACGAATCCTCCGTAGATGTCAAATGCGTTGTTAATCGTGATTTGTTTCATTTCGAGATCGGTATCTCCTGGATGGAGAGTTCGATTCCAAGTATGCTGCCAGTTTACCGGGTCATTACTTCCTTCCAGGAACCAATCACATTGAAAATCCACTGTACCAGTGTAGCCAACGAAAGAGAAGTCTGCGAAGGGTTGCAGGATTGTGCTGGTATTACTTAGCTTGTTTTGTCTTTCCGGCTAAATTTGGATTGGCTTGAGGTTTGCCTGAATAGGCGGCTGGAGTTCTTGCGGAAAATTGTTTCCACAATCCAAAAAGCCATAGCGGAAAATTATTTCCGCACTCCATAAAACTACAGCAGTGAGTGTGTGTTATTTCACAGATTGTGCAGATGGGACGTGGACCGTCAGTGTCGTTGAGCCCAATGCAAAACCTTCTTCCGATGAAATCATGCAGCGGACGACGCAGTGGCCGTTGGCGTCGCTGGGGATGTCAAGCGTCAGTTGAAACTTCCCTGCTCCGATCAGTTCGACACAATTGGCACAGGTCAGGTCGTGGGCGCTTTGGTAGGCTTGCTGGTAACTGAGAAATTGCTCGTCTGTGGAAACATACGATTTTCGGAAGGGAGGCCGTTTGCGGAAACGGTCTCGCGGATAGGCCAGATCGACACAGAGGTGGCCCGCAATCGGAGACGTTCCTGTGATGGTGATCGTCGAGCCCGATTCAGCCGCTTCGGCGGTCAACACTTCAATATTTTTCGGTCGAGCTAGTCGTAGGAGCGGGTCTCCGAACAGGTTCATCAGGGCGACATGCTCCTGTCGCTCGTCGGCCAACGATTCCGGCCTGGGACTGAGTGCTTTGCCGGCACCATGAACCAGCTTGCGGAGAAAATCAGCTTTCGGCTCATCGTCGTTATCCAAAAACGATGACGGTTCGTCGAAATCGGATGCTTGCGTGATCATGTTTCGCTTGCCGGTCTGAAGCAATTCTCCCAAGGTTTGCACGTCGCCTTTAAAATACTCATCGGCAAACTCCAGCATCAACACACTCATGCCGTAGGGCATGGTCATGCGCGTGCCACTGATGATCGCGACAGGGCCTTGGGGTTGTTGTAGAAGCGTCTCGGTCAGAGAATCTTCATCGTGGTCAATCGCGCCGGTATAACAAGCTAGAAAAATCGCGATGGGACTGCCCGACGAACAGTCAACTTGAGAAGCCATGTGCCGATTGAGGGTTGGCAATTCATCGTCAGGCAGTCGCAAGTGATCCAGTTCGGTTGGAGCGCCGTGCCCGATGTAAATCCAGAACTGACAACCTTCGTTGAATCGCGATACCACGGTCTCACCGAACTGTCGAGGATCGGGACAGTAGGGGCTGCTCCAGCTCCCCAAGGTCATCGATGTCTCGTATTCATGGGGGATCAGGTGCGTCAGGAATTCTTTTGTGAACTGTTCCAGCACATTATCGATGGCGGGCCCAAAGCCACCGACACCGGCCACAAAATTGATCCTCCGCCGCCACTGTTCGTCTTGCTTGCGATGGACCTCATGGGCGATGACCCGATCCAGGTACTGCTGAGTTTCCTGAATCGATTGGACAGGAATCCGCCCCACCGCCAGATCAGGCAAACCATCGTCGTCGAGATCAGCATACACATTGTCGGTTGGAAGCCAGGTTTCCGAACCAAAGTGGACATTGGCGGTGGCTCGGATGTAGGGCATGGGGATCGCCAGCGGATTGGCCCGCTTCTCGATGGCTTTGAATTCGCGCAAGTGATTGGCTTCCTCTGGATGTTGCCCGTTGGCTCGATGGGAACGTCGCCATCGGCCAGCCACTTCGATGGTGGAATCGGTATCGCCAATCAGGAACAGAAACTGAAGTTGGCTATCGGCGGCGATGGTTCTGATTTGGCTTTTCAGCAGGTTTTCATCGGAGACCGGCGCGATGATTTTGATCTTGTGCCCTTGGCGCTGACGATACTCCAGCCAGTTTTTCAGGGCAGGCTGAAATTCAGCCGGGCAAACGACCAGTGTGTCAACGGAGGATTCATCGATCGCTTGATGGGCTGTTGGAACCTGGCCGATGGCGGCGGTAGTGACAGCGATTAAGAACAACCAGGTGATGAAATCAAAGCGTAACATGGCGGAATCGCAAGGAAGGAATGGGAGTAACCGTTCACCGTTATGGGGAGAGCTACTTTACTTTAATTCGCCGAATTCTCCAAAGGCAGTTCTCGCTCCAGTTCATCCAGGCAAAGCTCGATTTGGGTTCTCAAATCTTCCGGGATCGGTTTTCTACCGAACCGGACTTCGTTGAAAATTTCGGAGACTTCATAGACCACGGATGAGATCATGTCGGTCATCGGGTGGTGGGCGTAGGTCTGGCCGACCTGTTTGGCAAAATCGCGATGCGATTGATGCGGGGCACGCTCCAGGCCGTGAGTCAGCAGGATTTTGAGCATTCGGGAATAGAATCGGGTATGGGTGTGGGACGTGTCTGACCCGGAGAGTACCCATTGGGCGAGACTGGGCGACAGATAGGAAAGGGCGTTGGCAATCCAGCGACGAAGGCTTTTCTTTGATGGACCTGACCTTTTTGTGGCACGGAAATTCGAATAGACGATGAACAGCCACATCAGCAGTGGAGGGGCCACGACCAGCGTGCCCATGATGAGCTGGAAGGTGCGCGATTTGACGCTTTCATCGAGTTGAATCATGGCGGAATCCCAGCCTTCAATCGGCAGCATCTGGAACAGACTGTACAAATGGTCGTTCAGCTCCCCCGAATGAGATCGCATCGTATCGACGTTCATTCCCAGGACATAATCCTGCCAGAGGGTTCGGGCGAGTTCGATGGCATCCGTACCGACACCGGGCGAATTTACATTGGCGGACGGAGGCGTCGGATCCAGTCGCAACCAGGCACCTTCATCCCCTGCTCCGCCGTTAGTGAGCATTTCATCCGTGCAATCTTCGGGGGCCAAATACGCTTCCACCCATGCGTGGGCATGGCTGCCCCGCACAATTAACTCGTCGGACAAAGTACTTTTGTCGCCGCCGTGAAAACCGGTGACCAGCCTTGCCGGAATGTTCTGGCTTCGCAACATCAACGTCAACGCCGAGGCAAACATTTCGCAGTGCCCCGAGCGGTAGTTGCGGACAAAATCCTCATTGGGGTCGAGGGCTTCATTGCGTGGGACCTCTCGGAAATCCAGGGTGTACTGGAACCGGTCAGGCTCAAGGAAATAAGCTTCCATCGCCTTGCAAAGGTCTTGCCGGGATGCCTTCGGGTTGAGGCTGCGAACCTCCCGGGCAATCTGTTCTCCCAGGCCGACAATCGTGGGGTAACGTTCAGGATGGTGCAGGGTGAGCCAAGCCTCTTCTGCCGGATCTTCCGCCATCGGCAGATTCCGAAAGGCTGACCCATTTGAGATATAGGGCCAGGAATCGAGCCACAGACCATCATCGTTGAGATAACTCACCAGATCATAGGAGTAGGGAGCCAGTTCCAGTTTGGAATTGATGCGGCATCGAGTGAGCGCCGAAATTTCAAAACAGTATTCAATAGAATCAGGCGATGTTTCCATCAATGTTGCCGGCATCATGGAATAGATCAATGGATGTCGATTTTCTTCCGCCTTGATTCTCTGACGAACGGGGCGAAACAGGGGCGAATGGAAGTTCAGATCCCGGTAGTGCATGGGGGAAACACGATCGTGGGGGGCGCGCCAATTGGTGTAGCCATCCTCGACCACCAGATGAGACAGAGCAATGCCTCGAAAATAGGGCGGGTCGTAGGTGGTCAAGGGCTGCCCGGTTCTCAAGTCTTCGAAGTTCACCCGGAAGACCATCTGGAAGCTCTGCTGGATCTGGTCACGGTTCATCAGATCGACCGACTTGTTGGGGCTGACTGCCGCCACGTCGATGCGATTCCCTGTCAGCCAGGGCTGCGTGTCACGTGGCAACAAGTTGAACATGACCAGCGTAAATGCCAGGGAGATGACAAACCAGATCAGCAAGTGGTTCATCAAAGGCTTCAGTCCGCCGACGCTCCGGCGGTCCGGATCAAAAAAGATCAGTGTTTCGTCGGCCTCATTTTTTTGCTGTAGATAGCGCAGCCCCTTCCGGGCGGAGTTTTGGTTGATGCGCACCATCTCCCGATTGTTCTTGTAGAACAATTGCAGTGCCAGTGTGATCCCGGCCAGCAAGAAGTAACTGATAAACAGGACGCTCGATTCAAGATTCATACTGAAAATCGCCGCAATCACGATTTGCAAAAGACTGAGTGTCAAAATTTGCCAGACCAGGCGAGGAGTTTTCTCCTGAAACATCAATAGTGATTGCAGATAGATCAGCAAATGGGCCACGGCCACCAGCTTGCCCGTACTGTCTTCGGGCAAAAAGTCGCGCATGGCAATGACCAGAATGATCATCGAAGCAATATTCGCCAGCGTGCCATCGAGTCGAAACCAGCGAAGTCGATCCGTAATAATGTGACCGGAGATGGCCGCGAAAATCGCAATCGTCACCAGATTGTACTGCTTCAGGCTCAGCCCCAACAGCAAACCACTGGTGAGGACAAGTAGCAACAGAATTAGTTTGATGGCTTTTTCGACGGTGAACACGATTCTAAACTTTCACTTCTGCATTCCATTTTTCGGCCAGCGTTTTCAACTCCTGCCCATCTTCAAATTCACGGCTGAACATTTCCTCGAACTCTGGCGAATCGGCTGAAATCCAGACGATTGAGGATGAAAGAGCTTGTAGGCGCCGCCGGTGCTGAGATTCAACGTCTGCATCGGTCGTTGAGTAGGCCGTTGGTTGACGGCTGGCAAAGATCAAATCGGCGGGCTGGGGTCGCGTGCTGATCACAATGATGGGCGTATCGGACGAAACGGAGTTTGCCAGTTTCAGGATGGAGGACTCCCATTCGGGCGCGGGACTTGAGTGGACGACCGCCATCTGCCGCATGGCTTCGTCGAAGATGTCTCGCTGAGAGCGGCTTTGAAGGATCGTCGTTCTCGATCCACAGATGGCCAGCGCCACGCTTCCCTGGATTGCGGCACCCATCTTGATGATGACGGTGGTTGCAAAACTCAAAACTGCTTCGCAAAGTTCGGCGTGGGGATCCAAGTCGGTAACCGAATGGGCGGGAGCATACAGATCCAGCAGGATCGCAAAGTCTCGATGGTCGGGTTGTTCGAATTGCTTGACGATCGGCGAACCATATTTCGCCGAGGTCCGCCAGTGGATCAGTTTTCGACCGTCGCCAAAACGCCAGTTTCGCAGTCCATAAAAATCTTCGCCCACCGCGCTGCGGCGTTTCAGAACCGCGTCCGAACCAGCGAGGATCGAGCGAAGTCGACGATCCCAGACCGGAGTCAGCTTTCCGACCGCAGGAGCCACATAAAATACTTCGTCCGAATCCAGCCGGACTCGGGTGAGGATCAATCCAAAGGGAAAACGGGTCAACAGCATGGCCGGCCCGACTCGATAGGCCCCCCGCCGGCCGAAATGGAGCCGGCAACTGGCTGCTTCCTGTTGATGTCCGGATATTTTTGGTACTTCAAGCCGAACGTTGTAGGCCGGATTGAACCGGAGACCACTGCCCAGCGAATTCAGGATCGCGAATCGAAGTCGCTGCCACACGTTCTGGTTTGGCTCGTCTTCTTCCGACGAGCCTGTGAGTACTTTTGTGTCATCCGGCCTCGCGGGATCGCGTTTGAACGGCACCAGAGAGTCAAAGATCTCAACGCTCCAAGCTGTGAGCGGCGCGCGATTGATGAAGATCCACTGCAAACTGGAAAATTGCCGAGCGTGAGTTCGATGCGGAACGGAACGCCGGGCGGTCAAGTTTCGGCTCCAAAGAACCCCAAACCGCCAGTTGATCAGCAGCGGCGCGATCATCATGCCGGATAGTAGAATCAGCAGGTTGACATTTCGCAACACCGCCCCCACCGAGATAAAGCCCAGGATAATCAGATAAACCCACCCCTCTCCGGTGATTCGAATTTCGCTGGTTGGGTTGGAGTCCCGAGTCATGATTTCAAATCCAAATTAAACCGGATCGCCTCCTAGCCAGGGATGGGAACCCGGCTGACGATTTCGCGGATGATCGCTTCGAGATCCGAGCGTTTTCCTCCGCCGTGAATCGCACCTCGTTGTTGGACACGATGGCTCAAGACCTCGACCGCCAGATCGCGGGCATCGTCCGGGATCGCGTAGTCGCGTTGGTCGATAAACGCGCTGGCCTGGACGGCTCGATACCAGGCCAAACCACCCCGGGTGCTGACACCATAATTCAGGTCTGGAGATTCGCGAGTCATGTGAATCACGTTGAGCATATAGTCCGTGATCGATTGATCGACAGCAACGTTGGTTACCGCCGCCTGAATGGCAAGCAGTTGCGGGCCATCGCAAGCGGATTGCAGATGGTCGACCGGCTCTCCACGGCGATGGTTGACAAAAATTTCAGTTTCGAATTGCCGGTCGGGATAGCCCATCGAAATCCTCAGCAAGAACCGGTCGAGTTGGCTTTCAGGCAACAGATACGTTCCTTCAAATTCGAACGGATTCTGTGTGGCGATCACCATGAACGGTCGCGGCAGCGGATAAGTCTGACCATCGACACTGACCTGGTAGTCACTCATCGCTTCCAGTAATGCACTTTGCGTACGCGGCGGAGCGCGATTGATTTCGTCCGCCAAAACAAAGTTGCTGAAGATGGGGCCTGCGTTGAATTCAAACTCGGAATTGTGCGAGTTGAAGATCGGGCTGCCGACGATGTCGCTCGGAAGCAGGTCCGGCGTGAACTGGATGCGGCAGAATTCCCGGTCGATACTTCGCGCCAGCGCCTTGCCCATCAATGTCTTGCCGACGCCTGGAACGTCTTCCAGCAGAATGTGTTCTCCTGCATAGAGGGCAATCAGACAGTAACGTGTGACGTCTTGTTTTCCCAGTACGACTTTTGAAACATTATCTGCCAGCCGACGCGAAATTTTGTAGAGTTCGCTCACTGGTATATCGGTCAATGGAAGTTCATTGAACGTCGAAGTGGCTTTCTTGTCCAAGCTACACCTTGCTCTTGATCCGGTTTCGAAAATGGCGAATGTACCATTCGCAATTCAGATATCCTAACCGATTTCGCAAGAAAAGTCTGCAACCGTTGCAACAAGCCAATTACAGATTTACCCGCCAGGGGAATTCCCACCACCATCCGCCGTATTCCCGGATGGCGAAGAACAATCGCAGGGTGGCGATCGTGATAAACAGAAGTGAAACGACCAACATCCAGTCGTAAAGCGAAAAGCTGTTGATCAGTCTCAGTGCCTTGCCTTTAAAGCTCGGATCCTCGTTCTGGGCGGCACGGTCAGCAACCGCATCAGTTTCGCGCGATGATTTGCCGATCTGCGACTCCGTTTCATCGAAACGTTCTTCTTCTATATCGAGGTGGTTAGACACAGGAACTCTCCGCTCTTTTGCAATCAATCGAAACGTCCGACTTCAATAAACAACAGGATGATCGAAATCAACAAAAATACAAATGACAGGATCAGCAAGAATGAATAGATGCTGAAACCCTGCTTGCGATAAACGGGGGCACGTGGAGTGATTTGCGGAACTTCGGTCGTGGTCGCCGAATCAAATTCGTCAAATCCTCCTCCTTCAAAATCAGAGTCGGCTGGTGACATGATCTCCCTCACGAATTTGATCTTGCATGAAGTCCCGAATGATGCGGCCATACGCCAGATTGAACTCGGTTGAGGTAATTCGAATCTTGCCGATGTATCGGTTGTTGCGATAGACGTCCAGTTCGTGGCCAACCCGAAGTCCATCATCCGAACCCAACTCGATTGCAACGATTTGGCGATCATCACCCACCTTGGTTACCCTGCCTTGAACGGGGGGCACCAGATGATCGGTCGGATCGGTATCCGTCAGGCCGCGAGCTTTCATGACCTTGGTTTTCTGAGCCAGTGCGGCGGAAACGTCTGCGTTGAGTTTCTTCAAATCGTGAAGCTGGTTTTCAAGTTCATATTTCTGATTCGTCAGATTTTGAACCAGCGAGACGTTGCGAGCGACTTCGGTTTGCTGATTGCGATTGATCTCTTTCAGCTCGGCAACTTCCTTGTCCTGCTCGGCCAAGCGCTGGTTGGTCGATTCCAGTTTGGCCAGCAAGTCGGCATTGAGTGCCTGTTCGGTTCGCCACTTGGTCTCACGGTCGCCAAGATCAGTCACTGCAATTCGCAGGCGGGATTCGAGTTGAGCCAATTGGCGAGCGCGAGCGACTCGTTCGGCTTCAAGTAGCAGATCTTTTTGACCGCCTTTGCTTTTGGCATCTTCGGCGGTGCGTTGGTATTGCTTGGCTTCGTTGTTAAACTTTTCAGCCGCCTGTCTCCAGTTCCGGTGCGATGCGCCCAACATGATCGAGATCACGAGAAACCAGACGCTCATGATAAGAATCAAACCCGTCAGAATGTTGCCAATTTTGTTCATCGAACTACCTTGTTAACTTTTAGTGCCACGCCCATCAATAACAGAGCCATCAACACAAACTACCACATCGCAGGGGAACTTGTTGACTGTTGATTGTCCGCCTTGCGATGCTTTGGATGCTTTGCAAAAATGCCATGTTTAAGTGATTATAGTCACCCGAACGGCAAGTGCCAATAAATTTACAACCAATTCCCGAATCAGGGTTTGCCGCCAGAGACCAAAAAAAACACACATTTGGCCCGGGGCGCCAAACTACCCTGTCTTGGGGGCGGTCCAGCCGAAAGGTTCGTTTTCGCAGCCGGATGGCGCATTGGTTTATCGTTTTTTACCGCCGGTTGACCCTGGGATGCGGAATTTGATCGCCTTGGCGAGCTTTGTCCCGTCTGTAAATCATCGACCTGATCATCGGCTGTCTGTACAAAGGACTTGCCGACGAACGCGAAATCGGGTCATCCGGCCTGCGATTTTCCCCCACCGGTCGGGAAAACGGGAACAACCCCGATAATCGGCAAGTCTTCTACCCACCGAAAATATCGTTGTAGGCGAAATTGAGATTTTCGCCGGCGTCAAATAGATGAACCAGCAGTGCGGCTCTGGCCCACATCCCGTTTCGGGCTTGGCGAAAATACATGACGCGCGGATCGAGATCAATTTCCGTGGGGACTTCACCAATCACACTGTCCCGCGGGAATGGATGCAGGATGGGAGCGTATTCCTTCATCCGGTTGACCCGCTCGGGCGATAGACAGAAAGGCTCCAGATTCATCGCCGCCAGTTCCTGCTCTGTCTCCTTCGAATTGTGTTCCCGCTGGATTCGCGTCATATAAACCGCATCGACTTGCGACAGCAAGCTGCCGCCCGCATGTTCTGCATCCAAACTGCAGTACTCATAAACGGGAATTCCGCGCGATTGCAAGCGATGCTTCAGCTCGTCGTCGAGCTTGAGCATCGGATGTTCGGGCGAAACAAAAATCATTTCTACCTGCTCGTATTGCGACAACACCGTGGCCAGTGACCGAACCGTTCGGCCGCGTCCGATGTCACCGCAAAACAGATAGGTCTTGCGGTCCACCCCGGAAACCAGATCGGGATACCGATTTCGAAACTGAGCGAGTCGAGGTCGTTTCTCGGCAGAGCTTTCGTCGAAATCAAAGGTTCGCTCAAGCGTATAAAAATCGAGCAGAGCCTGAGTGGGATGTTCGTCGCTGCCCGAGCCCGCGTTGACGATGGGAACGGATCGTTTTTCGTTATTCTCCAGCTCATTCATCAAATAGGCGCAGCACTCGGCGAAGTTGGCGATCTCGGATCGCATGATGATCACGTCGAAGTAACTGGAAAACATGCGAATCGAATCCATCCGGCTTTCACGTTTGACTTCCGATGACGTTTTCGGGTCGCGGACTTCGTTGCAGGTGATTCCCAGAATTTGACACGCGGCCGTGAACGACAGAAACGTGCGCGTCGAGGGCTGAGTGAAATAGAGCATCGCCCGCTTGTGCGGCAGCAGTTCCCGCAATCGACGATTTCCCCGGTCATCCCGAGCCATTCGGCGAATCATGTCGGAGAAACGACAGAGTTTGGCCAGCAGTTCGGGCGTGAGCTGGCTGGCATTGATTATATGTTTCAAGCGGCCATGTCGCTGAAACTCGCGGTTTTTTCGTTCAACAGGGCGTTTGAGTTGCGATTGAAACTCGACAAATGGTTCCATTGGGATCGATACACATCCGAGGGTTAGTTTTGTTGATGGTATCGCACTTCAGGCCGTTCGGATAGTGGTTGAAGGCCCTCAATTCCCCACCATGCTCGATCGCGTCAGCGGCGTCCGGGAGTTGGGAGTCGTGCTGAGCATATTGGCTTTGGGATACAGGGCCGCCCGGCGAGCGGTCTGAATTCCCAGCCGCAAACCATGATCTTCACCCGTCGGCAGTTCTGGATCAAACTTGGCACTTTGGTGGACGATCTCGTCGGCCGGAACTCCGACTTCAGCAATCGGCTTGCCTAACGGTGAATAGAACTTGGCGGTCGTCAATCGAACGCCTCCCTGAGAGTGCAGAGGAAAGATGCCTTGGACGCTGCCCTTGCCATAGGTCGTTTCGCCGACCACGATGCCGCGACTATGATCGCGAATGGCGGCTGCAAAAATTTCGCTTGCACTGGCTGAATTCTCATCCACCAGCACGACCAACGGGACTCGCCACGTCGACGCAGGATTGGCGCGATGGACGAAATCCTCCATCGGATTTCTCCCCCGCGTGGAAACAATCACGCCTGCGTTGATAAACATGTCGGCGATATCAACGGACGCTTTCAGGAGGCCACCCGGATTCCCACGCAGATCGACGATCAGCGACTGCATGCCCTGACGATGAAGTTTCCACAGAGCGGCTTCAAAATCTTTGGGCGTCGTTTTCTGGAAGTTGGTCAAACGAATGTAGCCGACTCCCAACTCGCGATCGACGATTTCAACCGATTCGACACTGGGGATTTCGACCCGCATCCGCTGGAGACGCATGGTGTTGTGTTTGCCTTCGCGGTCTACCGTGATTTCAACGAACGATTTTTCCGGACCGCGAAGCATGTCCGCCGCTTTTTCGCTGCCTACTTGCGTTACGGTTTGGCGATCCACCGCGATCACACGATCTCCCTTGGAAATTCCGCCCCGTGCGGCCGAACCTTCGGGAATCACACTGACGATTTCGAGGTGATCGGGATGCGTCCGCAGTTCAACACCCAGCCCGACGAAATTGCCTTCAATCTGAGACATGGTTTCGTTGAACTGATTTTTCGACATGAACGCCGAATAGGGGTCGAGTGCTGAAATAGCGCCGCAAATGAATTCGTAGACAGTCGCCTGATGGCTTAAATGCAGCGAGTCGTTGAGCCACTGAGAAACATTTTGTGCGATTCGAGTCGCGTCTTCAGGGGTATTGACCAGAACCTCCGACAGCTTGTCGCGTGTCTCCAGGATCGAGTCGCGGATTTGTTGATCGGTTGCGTGTGGAATGTGGCGGCTGCGGAATTGTGGCGACATCAGGGCGACTTCAAGGCTGGTCAGGCCGTAACTGGCCAGTTCCGCCCAGTTCGGTTCATCCACGTAGTGAACGTTGACCTTCGAGAGAACTTCGGAGTACGTACTCATTGCGGCCTGACGGTCGGTGGAGCTGACAGAAGAAAGGAAGCTGGAGTCGGAGTAGCGGCGATCGAAGTCGAAATGGATTCGAGCAACGGCCCGTCGCTGTTTGAGGCGGGCGTGATCGGGATGGACTTTGAGAGCCTGCTGGTAGATGCCGAGGGCTTCGCCCCACTTGAGCGACTTTTCCAGGGCTTCGCCGTCTTCCAGGAACCGGTTCGCCGACTCGAGGTCAGCCATTTCGGTTTCCGTTGGCTGGACAGTTGCCGGGACGGGCTGGGCGGCCAGCGGCAGGCTGCTGAGCAACACCAGCCCAACAATGGCACAGAACAGCGACGGCACGCTTAAACGACAGACCGTCCATTTACGGCAAAGGATTTGCGCCCCACAAAGGATTTGCGCCCCACAAAGGATTTGCGCCCCACATCGACAAGTTGCAAATTGACAGGAGCGACGCCGCAAGGCCATCCGACAGGTTTCCATAAGTTGACATCCATCGAGGAAGACCAGAACGTTCAACCGGGCGACTTGGGTTGGGGAGCGACGCACCGGAAACGCAGTTGGTCCAATCAGGAACGGTCCATTCAAGCGTCTACAGGATGCGCTCAAATCAAAGAGACCGTTAAAAAATAGATCATGTTTTTTCCGCGGTCAAAAAAAACGAAATGATTCTCGACCGCGCGATCCATACAATCCAAGGATTTGAGGGCCAGCGTGACGACGACAACAGTCAGTCAAAGTTTGCTGGGAAAGGATTGTGTAGGTGCGTCCAGGCATTCGTGATACGGCCAGAAAAATTTTTGGTTCGGTCGGGACAAAAAAAAACGCCCGTTGTCGGGCGTTGTCGGGTATTCCTCGTTTCGACAGGCGTCCGAGACGCGTCTTGCGATGAGGCCGACGGGTTAGAATCAGTTCCGCTGAACCGTATCGTCAGTCGTGCGAATGCTGATTTTGAAATGTAATTGTCTCGGTGGCGGCGGATCGGTCACCCAGGACGCTAAAACGAACCGACCGCGGGTACGGTTGTTGGCGTTCCGAAATGGACTTTGGGGATCGGTACCGGACTTGCCACGGCCGCTTCACTGGCGGCTTTGGCTTCTTCCAGTTCCGCTCGGTTGCGACGTTTCCGCTTGTTTTTGGTCAGGCTCCACTCTTTCGTCATGTACTCGAACACATCCGGCGACTCGTACAGCACTTCCGATTTTGATTCCGAGATCGGTCCGATCAAACCTCGAAACAACGGCAGTCCGCGAAGGCTCAGGTCCGTGCTGCAATCGTCGATCCCGATTTGTTCAAACAGCTTCTGCAAATCATTGACGCTTTCGTATTCTTTCGTTTTGAGCTGTCCATCGGCAGCCCGCGAAACCACACGAACAATTTTTCTGGCCATCGTTTCCCCTTGGTGTTAAAGCTACTGATTTCCACCGAACCGAAGTTCGGCAGCCAGCGCCCCAATACATCCAGGTGGGGGTAATAGCGACTCCTTTGCTCACTGTCTGTTTCTTTCATCGGCCCACAGACGCGACCCGCACGAATCGAGCTTCGATAGGTTGAACGACCGGTGTGAGGGCTATCGTTGGAATATTTGATACAGACGGAATTCGGAAAATGGTCCGGATTCAGGTAGGGTTATTACGATGGGGCCAGTTGTGGGGTGCCTCGGTGTTCGGCGGACCTGTCCCTGATGACTCACTGCCGGAGAGTGTACTTCGGCTTGATGAACGAGGTCGCCAGCCAGACCAGGGCCGTCGCCAGCCCAACGAGAAACACGGTCAAGCTGAGTACCGCAAACAAGGGGGCCGTTGCGGACAGGAAGGTATAAATGGCGGTGTCCAACTGGACGCCGACCAGCACCAGCGTCAATGCGATTCCCGTCAATCCGGTCGCCAGCCAGAACACGCCACGCGATGCACCCTCATAGTCGCTTCGGCTCGGTGCCATGTGGCTGCCCACGCACAGGACCAGGTACAGGAATAACCACAGCCGAACGGAAGCCAGATTCTTCAAAGTGAAAATTTCGCTCCCGATTTGCCGGGTCATCGCAAAGGTTTGTTCCAGCAAGCCCAGTGCCTGACCCTCTTCGTTCGGACTTGGCCGAAAGCCGCCTACCGCAGCGTCGAAATAGAAAATCAGTAACAGGATCGTCAACACCAGCGAGCCGCCGATCAACGGCGCGATACCGATAAACACATTGCCGATCGTTTCAAACCCGTTGTCGTGACGATACGAATGTCGGACGTACCCCAGTCGCCCCGATTGCTGATCCGGTTCAAAGAGCACGACCTCATCAATCCGGTGGCGAAACAGCCAACACATCACCACATGGCTCAACTCATGGATCGGCGTCCCCAGCCAACCGGTCCACAGCACCGCATTCCACCCAAACCGCTCGGCAAGCCGCCGCTGGGAAATCCGCTCGAACGCATGAATGATGAGCGTAAAGACAACCAGCGGAGCAAGAAACACTGCAATCATGACAAGCGTATCAAACGCGATCTTAGTGAAAGTATTTGCAAAAAGGGAGGCCATGTCAGAGGTCGGAAGTCAGAAGTCAGTGGGATAGACTCTACGTCTGTCCGTTTTGGTTGATGCGGTTACTCGCAATCATAGCTGTAATCACAATCCCAATCGAGACGGAATTAGAATGAGGCGGACGGAATAGGAATTGGGCGGACGGAATTAGAATGGAGTGGACGTTGACACCGCAATACTTCAGTCGATAATGCGTAGACGCCAACTCTGACTTTTTGTAGCTGTTTACGGAGCGATAGAATGTTTAGCCGCAAGCCGAAGCCGACCGCCATTCGTTTGCAACGATCATAGAAAACAGATGACTCATCGTTGGAGCTGAAAGATCGAGAAATGGTCGGCGCAGGCGCGACGGCAAGGTGCAGTCTCCGTATTCAAACTGCCCGCCAATCAAAAACCTGCAACCCGATGCACCACGCGCCTTTGGGGGTTGCCGATAAAGTGATTTCGGTGTTGCAGTATTTTTTTGGCGGCACCCCCCCGACGGCTTGCGGCTAAACGTCTTTCCGTCGTGAACGGATACGAATTTTTTTACGGACTATCAGCAGCTGCCTACGAACCACTGACAACGGACCACTGACAGCTAACAACCCATGAATCACACTCCACGAATTCCGATCAAACGCAGCGAACTCAAGCCGGGTGAGGTTCTGTGCTCTTACTGTACGGCGCGATGCTGCCGCTATTTTGCGTTTCCCATTGACCGGCCGGAAACGCTGGAGGACCTGGAGTACATTCGCTGGTTCATGTTGCACGATCCCGTCTCGATCTTTGTCGAAGACGAGACCTGGTACATTATGGTCCATCTGGACTGCAAGCATTTACTGCCCGACTACCGTTGCGGCATTTACGACCACCGTCCGATCATCTGTCAGCAGTATTCGACCGCAGACTGCGAGTACGATAACTTTGAGGCCTATGATCAGTTTTTTGAAACGGCCGAACAGATCGACGAGTACACCAACGCCCGTTTCAACTCTCCGGATACCTTTCGAAGCAGGAAACCCAACGGCCTGCCCGTGATCCATATTTAGCAGGTTGACTAGCTCTCGAAAATCGTCACTGAATTGATAATCGAGCTAACGGCACCTGAAATCGGCTGATTGTTGGACTGATGGGTTCGCACCAACTGGTTCAAGATGTTCTGGCCGTCGATGATTTCTCCGAAGATGGTATGCGATCCGTTGAGCCAACTGGTGGCATCGTACGTGATGAAGAACTGACTGCCGTTGGTTCCGGGACCCGCATTGGCCATCGCCAGCAGTCCCGCACTGTTGAACGACAGACCATTGTTAACTTCATCCAGGAACTGATAGCCGGGGCCTCCGGTACCGGTCCCCAACGGATCGCCTCCCTGAGCCATGAACCCGTCGATGACGCGGTGGAATTTCAGCCCATCGTAGAATCCGTCTCGGGCCAACGCCACAAAGTTGTTGACCGTGATGGGCGATTCCTGGGCAAACAGCTTCAACCGAATTTCACCTTCCGAAGTGTTCAAGACCGCTTCGTAGTTCTTGGTCGTATCAATTACCATCGGAGGTCGTCCGTTGGGCCAGGATTGGGCGGCGTTGGCATAAATGGCGTTACGGAACTGGGTCGGAATTCCAGAGAGCGCTTTGTTGCCGGACAGCGGGACAAAATCAGCGACCGTCACACTGAAGGTCATCGAACTTTCCGCGCCCAAGCTGTCGGTCGCTCGAACGGTGAACTGGTAATCGCCTGCCTGAGAAGGCGTCCAGCGAATCAATCCTGCGTTTGAAATGGTCGGGACATTGTGGCCGAAGGTAATATCGGAATGTTCCAACGCATAGGTGATCGCATGGCTTTCCGGATCGTTGGCGACGATCTGAAAATCCTGAGTCTGACCGAACTCGATATTCTGATCGTCAAGCTGTTCGATCTTGGGGGCTTCGTTGAAGATATCGGGATCGATGCGGAAAATTTTTACGTCGTCGATCCTGATCTCACGATCCCAGTCATTGCCTTCCGCAAACGCCAACTCGGTCAGCGATGATTCGGCTTTGAGCAGCAAACCGTACTGGGTCCATTCCGAGACGGGGCGCAACGTTCCCGCCCAAGCCTTGTTCCAGCGAATTCGAAGCTGATCGTTTCCGTTTCCGGTGGCTTTGAATTGCAAATAGTAGACCGCATCCGTCACGGTATCCAGGTTCTGAAACACAACATCCTTGACGGTGTTCGAAACATTGACGTTGAGCACACCGGAGTCATTGCCCGCAAAACTGATTAATTCGAGCTTGATGGGGTTCGTGCCCGATGTCGATCCACGCGTTGTCCAGCCAGGTACGAGAGCGGAATCATAAAGGTTGTCGCTGATGTGGTTGCCCTGCCCGAAGTTTTCAAAGTCACCGTTCTCGATCGTCCCGGTGGCCCCTTTGACGACGCGGATGTTGTTGAGCAGTGCTCCCAGGTTGCCGTTTTCGCTTTCCAGTTCCGAAAACTTCAGCCGCGTCGTGTCACCAGTCTGTCCGAAGACTTCAAAAACGCTGGTACTCCATCGCCAGGTCGGCGTGATGGTTGCGATCAACTGATTGCCCCATCGCACTTGAAAACTGGCGGTCGGAGCAAACTCGCGGCTTCTCGGATTGTCCATGTGGTCGAAGGACAATGTGTATCGCTGCCCTTCGGTGGTCGGAATGTCTTGATAGATCTGGTCAAAAATATCCGGTGAAGAATCGAGGTCCAGAACCCGTCCGAGCAGATCATTGGGAATGATCTTGATTCGATCAGTCGGTGAGTTTTCGACGTACCAGCCGGGCACATTTTCAGCCGGGAAGTAATTGTTTGTGCTGCCGGAGAACTGGCTGAAGTCCCCATTGACGACCAGGTCGGCCGAATCGGGCAGCGGTGTATAGACCTGATGCACCCCCGTCAGCAGATGCCGCTGCTCCAATGCCGAGTAATTCAGATCATGGTTCCGAGTTCGTTTTTTGCGATGGGAATATTTTCTCGATGACATGGCGACCGGTAGGAGGATTTAAGTTTTTGTAGGACAGAATGAATTCCGTTCTATAAATTATAACCCACGAAACTTGGCTTTCGGTAGGGTTATTCCGGTTAGAATTCAAGGTAGGAAAATTGGGGACAGGAAGACTTCAGATAAGAATATTCGTAGCTGTTCACAAGTTTGGTGTCTATTTGGAGTGCGGGGATGCAATCACCGCTATGGTTCTGTGGAGTGCGGTGAAGTTTCACCGCTATGGTTCTGTGGAGTGCGGTGAAGTTTCACCACTATGGTTCTGTGGAGTGCGGTGAAGTTTCACCGCTATGGTTCTGTGGTTTGCGGTGACTTGCTACCATTGGGGAGAGATGCTTTCCCTGAATACGGGTGACGAGACCAGCCTGATCGCAAACAATATGGGGCTGGTGTATAATGCGGAGCCATAGCGGAGAACCTTCACCGCACTCCAAAAATCCAAATATCCAAAGCGGTACAAAAGTCCCGCACTCCATAAATACCCGCACCGCAGAGCAAAGGGGGCGTTTATCCAGTTTGCCCCTCGTTCTCTTGCTCTCGGTTTTCCGAAATGGTTGACATTCTCTCAATTCAAAAGTAAGTTGGCCATGTCACCTAACCTACTAAGGCGAGCGGCAGATAAGAATCTACCCGAAAAGTAGGCGAGTCTCTCCGAGACTCGCAAGGTCGCCGTCTCGGAGAGACGCCGCTACATGGTAAGTTTTTATCTGCCGCTCGCCTAACCACTTGATCGCCTTCCGATCGCTTTCCAGTCGCCTTTCGGGTAAGTGATCCACTTCCCTTCCCCTCGCAATCCGATCTCGTATGTCCAACGATCCAACCAGCGATCTGCGACCTGATAATGATCCTGACCGGACCGCCAGTATGTCCGCAGGAGACCACTCCAAATCCCGAGTCATCGGCCCGTACAAACTGCTTCAGAAAATCGGCGAAGGCGGGATGGGCGAAGTCTGGCTGGCGGAGCAACAAAAACCGATCCGCCGACGGGTGGCGTTGAAGCTGATCAAGGAGGATCGCAGCAACAAACAGATCATCGCCCGATTCGAAGCCGAACGGCAGGCGCTGGCGATGATGGATCATCAAAACATCGCCAAGGTACTCGACGCGGGAACCACCGATGCCGGACAACCTTTCTTCGTCATGGAGCTGGTTCCCGGCCTCCCGATCACCGACTATTGCGACAAAAACCGGCTTTCGATTTCGGACCGATTGAAACTTTTCCTGCCGGTATGCAAGGCCATCCAGCACGCCCATCAGAAAGGGATCATCCACCGCGACCTGAAACCTTCCAACATTCTGGTCACGCAATACGATGGCAGCCCTGTTCCCAAGGTGATTGACTTCGGGCTGGCCAAGGCGTTGCAACACCAGCCGATGCTGACCGACAAGACGATGTTCACCGAGGTGGGGCAGATCGTCGGAACGATCCAGTACATGAGTCCCGAGCAGGCCGAACTAAATTCGCTGGACATCGACACGCGAACCGACATCTATTCGCTGGGGGTAATCCTGTATGAACTGCTGACGGGCAGCACACCGATCGAGCAGGAAGCCTTCAAGCAGCAGGCGATTCTAAAAATTCTGGAGGCGATTCGCCAACAGGAACCGCCCCGCCCCAGTGTCCGTCTGAGCAGTTCGAATCACGAGGTGGTCAGCGGCATTTCGCAGCAACGCCAGATCGAGCCGGCAAAATTGAAAGGCATCTTGCGGGGCGAGCTCGACTGGATCGTGATGAAGGCACTGGAGAAAGATCGGACACGGCGCTATGACACGGCCAATGGATTTGCAGCCGACGTCGATCGTTATCTCAGTGGCGACGCGGTACTGGCTCGCCCGCCTTCAGCGGCATACCGATTAAAAAAGTTTGTCCGAAAAAACCGAGGGGCGGTGGCGACCGCAGTCACGATATTCGGGTTGTTGGTGGCTGGAATTGGAGCCACAAGTTGGTATGCCGTGCAAGCGGACAACGCAAAACGCGATGCATTGGACCAACGCAGAGTAGCCCTGCAAGAGAAGGCCCTCGCGGCCAAGGAAACCGTAGCGGCAAGAATAGCGGAGATGAATGCCGAAGAGGAGGCTCGGAAAGCGAGAGAAGCTGAATCAGAGGCCAATGCGCAAACCGAAATCGCTGAACAACGGGCGAACGAGATGGAATGGCAATCCTATGTTGCCAATATCCAGATGGCAGGCGTTGCAATGGAGCTACGTCAGTTCGACCGAGTTCGCGAGAGACTTGACACCTGCCCGGAACGTCATCGCAACTGGGAATGGAAGTGGCTTAATGCAAGTTCGGACAACAGTTTACTGATACTCAAGGGGCATACCCACAATGTCATTTCCGCGTCCTTCAGCCCGGACGGTAGGCGAATCGTCACTGTATCGGGTGACCAAACCGCACGGGTTTGGGATGCCACGACGGGCCAACAGATCGCCGAACTCAAGGGGCATACTAACTGGGTCAATTCCGCGTCCTTCAGCCCGGACGGCAGCCGAATCGTAACTGCATCGGGTGACGCTACCTCCCGGGTTTGGGATGCCATGACGGGTCAACAGGTGGCTGAGCTCAAAGGGCATGCCGGCTCTGTCATTTCCGCGTCCTTCAGCCCGGACGGCAGCCGAATCGTCACTGCGTCTTATGACCGAAATGACCAAGCCGCACGGGTTTGGGATGCCACGACGGGTCAACAGGTGGCCGAACTCAAGAGGCATTCTAACGGGGTCAAATCCGCGTCCTTCAGCCCGGACGGTACCCGCATCATCACTGCGGATTCTACCACTATCCCCAGGATTTGGGATGCCACGACGGGAAATCAGATTGCTGAACTTAAGGGGCACACTAGTGGGGTCGATTCCGCGTCGTTCAGCCCAGATGGCATCCGAATCGTCACCATGTCTGCTGACCGTGTGTCTGACCAGACGGCTAGGACTTGGGATGCCACATCGGGGAATCAGATTGCAGAACTCCAGGGACATACTAGCGCAGTCAGGTCCGCGTCGTTCAGCCCGGATGGGACGCGCATAGTTACTGCGTCCGATGACCAGACGGCCAAGATTTGGGATGCTACGACGGGTACGCAAATTGCTGAACTCAAGGGGCATACTAGCTCAGTCAGGTCCGCGTCGTTCAGCGCGGATGGTACGCGCGTCGTCACTGTGTCTGATGACCAGACGGCCAGGATTTGGGATGCTACGACAAGTAACCAGATCCCCGAACTCAGGGTGCATAGTTACATTCGCGCTGGCTTTGGCCTATCAGTATCCTTCAGCCCAGACGGCACCCGAGTTCTCGCTTCGGGCGTGAACATGATGAACGGACCACCTGCTCGAGTTTGGAATGCTACGAATGGCACGCAGGTGGCCGAACTCAAGGGGGATATCAGTTCTGCGTCCTTCAGCCCAGACGGCACCCGAATCGTTTCTACGTCTAATGGCCAAACGGCCAAGAGTGACCAAACACCCAGAATTTGGGATGCTATCATGGGGACACATGTGGCCGAACTTAAGGGGCACACTGAACTTGTCAGGTCCGCGTCTTTCAGTCCGGACGGTACCCGAGTCGCCACTGCGTCTAATGACCAAACAGCCCGGATTTGGGATGCCACTACAGGTAAACAGTTGGCCGAACTCAAGGGGCATACTGACAGTGTCAATTCCGCGTCCTTCAGCCCGGACGGTACCCGAATCGTCACTGCGTCTAATGACCAAACAGCCCGGATTTGGGATGCCACTACAGGTAAACAGTTGGCCGAACTCAAGGGGCATACTGACAGTGTCAATTCCGCGTCCTTCAGCCCGGACGGTACCCGAATCGTCACTGCGTCTAATGACCAAACAGCCCGGATTTGGGATGCCAC
>CAYPXY010000019.1:31348-72098 GCA_964414815.1 uncultured Pirellulaceae bacterium
GTACCCGAATCGTCACTGCGTCTAATGACCAAACAGCCCGGATTTGGGATGCCACCACAGGTAAACAGTTGGCCGAACCCAAGGGACACACTGGATTTGTCTATGGTCCGTCCTTCAGCCCGGACGGTACCCGAGTCGTCACTGCGTCTAATAACCAAAATAACCAAACAGCCCGGATTTGGGATGCCACTACAGGTAAACAGTTGGCCGAACTCAAGGGGCATACTGACAGTGTCAATTCCGCGTCCTTCAGCCCGGACGGTACCCGAATCGTCACTGCGTCTAATGACCAAACGGTCAGGATTTGGGATGCTACCACGGGTACCCAAGTGGCCGAACTCAAGGGGCATATTGGTGGTGCCAAGTCTGCGTCCTTCAGCCCGGACGGCATCCGAATTGTCACTGGAGCTGGGGAAGGAACCGCTCGGATTTGGGACAGTGTTCCGTACCGGGAACGTTTGCCCGCGATTGAGGCTTATCAAATTGCGGGTGAGGTGATGGAATTACGGGTCAAATCGCAATTGCAAGACGGCAAAACGCCGGAGGAAATTCGTGTCGCAATTTCGCAGGACGCTTCTCTCAATGACTCTCAACGCCAAGCGGCAGGAATCTTCATTCGCAAGGAAATCGACCGTAGATTGGCTGAACTCAATCGCGAAGTGTGGTCTATTGCGAATCGTTCAGACGCCACTGCGGATGAGCTTGTCGAAGCACTCGAAAAGGCAACCCTTATGGTTTCTCTTGCGCCAAATGAAGCCAGCATCATCTATACATTAGGCGATGTCCAGTACAAAAATGGTCTATTCAAGGAAGCCCTCGAGACGTTAAGGAGATCAGATTCCATCTTTACCGAACGTAATAATACTCAGCCAGCGAACGTCAAATTTATCGCGATGACCCAATTCAAATTGGGACAGCTCGACGAAGCCAACCAATCACTCGAACGCCTGAGAACACTGATGCAAGATGAACGCTGGGCAAACTACGAACCAGCCCGCGCGATCCTAGCCGAGGCCACCGAATTGATCGATCCTGAAGCGGGTAGGGTCAACCGTGCCATTGAAGGGGAATCCTTGAAGATCGTTGACAAAAGCGGCTTGGTAAGCAGTCAGGACATGCGGGTCTTCCCCAAGGATCGCTGGAGCGGCAACCACCAACTCTGGTGGCGCGACGGAAAGCCTGGCGACCGACTGAAGCTGGAAATTGAAGTCTCCGAAACCGCAGAATACGAATTGCAACTCGTCCTGACCCGCGCTCGCGATTACGGTATCGTGCAACTCTATTGGGACGAAGAGAAACTGGGTGATCCCATTGATCTATTCAACGAGCCAGACGTTCTAACGACCGGTTTGCTGAGCTTCGGTACCCGAAAAATCGAGCAAGGCACCCACGATCTGACCATCGAAATTACAGGAGCCAATCCGAAAGCAGGGAAGTCGTATATGGTCGGTCTGGATTGTGTTTGGTTGAAACAAGAATCGTCCGGTGAATGAAGAATAAAGGACCGGTCACAAAGGACGACCGGGCACAAAGGACAGGCATTTATCCATACAAAGTGCATGCTCTTGGGTCTACTTGGAGTGCGGGAATGCCATCACCGCTATGGATTTTTGGAGTGCGCGTGATGCCCATCACCGCTATGGATCTGTGGAGTGCGGGGATGCCATCACCGCTATGGATCTTTGGAGTGCGGGGATGCCATCACCGCTATGGATCTTTGGAGTGCGCGTGATACCCATCACCGCTATGGTTCTTTGGTTTACGGTGACTTGCTACAATTGCGCAGAGATGCTTTCCCTGAATACGGGGGCGAGACCAGCCTGATCGCAGGCAATATGGGGCTGGCGTATAATGCTGGGCTATCGAGCCATAGCGGAGAAACATCTCCGCACTCCAAAAATCCATAGAACCATAGCGGAGAAACTTCACCGCACTCCAAAAATCCATAGAGCCATAGCGGTGAAACTTCACCGCACTCCAAAAATCCATAGAGCCATAGCGGTGAAACTTCACCGCACTCCAAAGAATTATCCAGAGAACCCCATGAACGAGTATCAAAAACAGCTTGGTCGTGTCGTTGCCAAGGTGATTGGACTGAATCCGTTGCTGCTTGGGGAGCTGGAATTGGTCATCGAGAGGCTGGAAAAAGAGCGTGGGGAAAGCAAGGTCCCTCATCAAATAGCTGGTCCAGCTCAAATAGCCGGCCCCTATCCAATTGCCGACCCAACTGAAACTCACCCCCCGTCAATTGAAACTCAACCCCCGTCGAAAGACTGGCCCCATGCTCCCATTCACCGCCTGGGTGGAAAAGGAACTTTCATTGTGACAGCAGGCACTTTGGAAAAGGAACACTTTTTTCGGGATTTGGATTCGCTCGATTTTCTCGAAGCCGAACTGCTCAGGAAAGCCAAACAGTACGATTGGCAACTGGAAGCCTGGGCTGTGTTTTCCAATCATTATCATTTCGTCGGACATGCCCTGACCGATGCCGGGTCGTTACGCGAGTTCATGCGAGACCTTCATCGAGCAACCGCCCATTTTGTGAACCTGCGCGATGATCAGTCAGGGCGAAAAGTGTGGCATAACTACTGGGAAACAGAACTCACTTATCCCAAAGCCTACCAGGCTCGATTGAAGTACGTTCACTACAATGCCGTAAAACATAAACTGGTTGCCATGGCCAGCCAATATCGCTGGTGTTCCGCTGCCTGGTTCGAACGAGTGGCAACGCAGTCCCAGGTGAAAACGATTTATAGTTTTAAAACCGACAAGGTCAATGTCTTTGACGAATTCGAGCCGTTGGCCGTGCCTTGCGGATAGCTGAGTTCGCTGTGGTTCTGTGGAGTGCGGTGATCATTCACCGCTGTGGATTTCACTCCATAGAACCATAGCGGAGAAACATTTCCGCACTCCATAAAGCCATAGCGGAGAAACATCTCCGCACTCCATAAAGCCATAGCGGAGAAATATCTCCGCACTCCATAGAGCCATAGCGGAGAATGATCACCGCACTCCATAGAACCATAGCGGAGAAACTTCTCCGCACTCCATAGGGCTGCATCCCTCGATTTACTACTCTCTGACATCCACCCACACCAGTCGGTGATCGGAGGCGGTTGCGAGGTGATGGGCGTCTTCGTCCGATGCGGGCCAGAAGATACCTGCTGCGACTGCGGTGAGATTTCTGGACGGTAGACAGTAGTCGACTCGCAGGTTTCCGACCGAGGGACTGAAGTGGGAAGTGTCTGCGGCCGGATCGCCTAGGTGCCGCTCGTTGGCTTCGCCGATCAGATGGCTGGCTTCGATTCCACCGTTGGATTGCGGGATGAGGGAGGCGTTGACGCGCTCGTGATCGAGCAATGGTGCGATGGCTTTGGATCGGCTTTCGCCGTCCGATGGATCTGCATTTTGGTCGCCCGCGATCACAAAGCGGGCATTGGGAGAAAGTCCTCCCCCCTGCCCCCGATCATCGTAAATATAATCGGCTCCGGAGATGTAGTCTGCCCAGAACCGGATCTCGTCATGGTTGCGGCAACCGTTTCGGTCTTCCGGCCCGTCAAAAACTGGCGGTGTTGGATGCGAAACCAGAAAATGAATGGTGGTGCCTTCGATCTGGATCGGCACATCCCAGTGGCTTTTGGAAGAGAGCCGAAATATTTTCCGGATCGTTTCATCGTAGTATGGCAGGCTCGTGGCCGGATCGACGGGCCACTGCGCGCTCGGCATATCGCACCAGAGGAATTTTTGAAATGTCCGAACTTGCTCCGTTTGAATCGGAAAGCGGGAAAGCACCACCATGCCATATTGACCGGGAAACCTTCCATATCCAAACGCATCGTCGGGCGACGCCATCGTTCCGTCCGAATTCAGATCGTGTCCGGAGTCAAGGCCCGTGTTGACGGGCGCGAAAAAGGTGTAGGGATATTCAATGGCGGGCTGGCTATTTTGTGATACGGCCAGATAGTGTTGCTGGAAATGTTTTAGGGCTTGTCCTGACTCGTCGAAATCAAATTCATTAAGCAGCAAAATATCCGGTCGAACACGCTGAATGATTTCTGCAATCTGCGAGGGCTGCTGCGAACCTGGTTCCGCCAGTTCACGAACTAGCTCACCTTCGGCGGACCGATTCAATGAAACATTAAAGGTCGCGAACCGGATCGCACCGGCCGGTTTCTCCAGCGACAGAGGCGTAATCAGAGAGGCCTTCTCGGTCGGCAGCGCTGGAGGCGACTTCTGACAGCCCGTGAACGCAAATAAAAAAGCAGTTAGGGCGAATAAGAAAGTGATGGATAACTTCATGGCGCCATTCGAAAATCTACCCGGTGCAATGCCGGAACTGCGGTTGCGGTGGCAAGTACTGCGGACTTGAGGCTTCTGTCCCGCGACCTTGTTCCGGCCTACAAAGATGCGCAACTTCAAATACCCTCTAGGGTGGCACAATGGATTCGACTTTGGAAGCGGTGTCGATCCAGAGCAGGCGCTGAACGTCGCCGGTGCTGAGGACGGCTCCCATCCCAAAAATGATGATCAAGGCGAGCATGATTGCGTATTCGGTTGCTGAATTGGCGTCGTCGGCAAACCAGATCTTTTGGGTCAGTGTCTTGATGGTATGGAGCATGGGATCCTCATTCAGTAATGTCCCGGTGAAAACAGCAAAACACGAAGACGCTGAAACACCTGACATTGTCCGGTCAGAAAGCTTGTACGGTGCGGACGCTGCACGCACCGCTGAAAAAGTATGGGTTACTTTTGAAAGGCTTTGCCAGGAAAAGCCAAAAAAATCTTGGAATTATCGGGCGTGCCGATTCGAACTCAGTTTCCTTCGGATTTCGTCTTTGAGATGATTGAGCACCGAATGACGGTCAGTCTGATCCAGAATTTCCGATACGACCGATTTTGCGGATCCGGCACCCCAGCTTCCGCCCTGTTCGAAGTATCGTTTCGCGGCCCGGCCGACGATGTACGATGTAAATCCTGCGGCTGCTCCCTGCGGGATCAGTGTCAGCACGGTGCCGAACGAAAAAGACAGCCCCTTGAAGAAACTGGATCCCCAATTGGTCAATTCGCCAAGTGCAAAAATACCTGCGGCCGAAGCAATCGATCGGGCCAGCCCTCGTGCCTGGGCGATCGACATGTTCAGACCATACACTTTCGAAAGCGACACGATCATCAGTGCATCCACCGCCACGCCTCCGACGAGATCAAAGACCGGAACGGGATTGAGTGCCACCGCCATGGCTTTGGTGCCTGCCATCGTCCAGATCAATTGATCGGCCTGCGTGTCTCTCATGCGCACACGAAGCGCAGAGATTCGGTCGCTTTTGTCGGCAGCATAGAGCGCTGCGTTGAGCGCGATCAGGCCCAGCCCCTCTCGTTCAAGGATTTCCAGGATCATGGCCTTGAGCTGGCCGACGTCCGGTTCCGGTTTTCGCCATTCCGAGCGTGTTTTACCGTTGGGCCCCTCAATCACGTACTCAATGGGCCTTGGATCGGCCGCCGTTTGAACAAAGTGCGACTCAGCGATAATACCTTCAGTCCGCCGTTTGATCAGTTCCAACAGCGATTGACGCTCGGCATGGGAATACAGGTCGGATTTGTTGAAAACCAGGATGATCGGCTTGCGGATGGCCGCCAGCTCCATCAACGCAACGAATTCAGTTTCATTCAAATCGGAGTCGCAAACAAATAGGATCAGGTCAGCGCGGCGAGCGGTGACTTCGGCCAGTTCCGCGCGGTCCGCACCACCGACTTCGTTGATCCCCGGCGTATCAATCAGAATCAGCTCCGACGAATCCAGGCCCGGCAAACGATGTCCGGCGCCTTCCCACGCGGTTCCCCAAACCTGCTTCGTCCATCCCCCCTGCACATCGACGGACGCGACCGCTTTTCCAATCAACGCGTTGATCAGGGCAGACTTTCCGGTACTGATCTCGCCAAAAATCACGATCTCGACACGGCCCGTCGTGACTTTCTTGTACATCTCGTCGAGCTGGATGATATCAGCTTGCAGTCGCTCTCGTTCGTCATCAGGACAGCCCCGCATTTTTGATAGCGTGGCTTCAACCGCCCGAATCGCATCGAGGTACTGCGGATCGAGGGCTGGGTTATTTTGCGAAGAGGTTGCCGAGTCGTTCACAGATGAATTTCAGTCAGTATTTACGGAGATTGGGGGCGATGGGTTATTTATTAGGCGAGCGTCAGGTAAAAGTTTACCATTTAGCACCCCTGCCAGTTTAGCTGGCAGGATGCAATGTAGGAAAGGATAGAGGTCGGGCATGCGGATTCTGTAAATTTCTCAGACATCGCAGCTTTCCCAGGCCGCCCAATCGGCAATTCAGTCCATCGCTTGCAACCGAATAATAAGCACCTCCGATACTCAAGGAACAGAGAGCATTATCTGCAACACATGCAGAATGATTTGAATTGATTAAACGACGGTGACTGAACGAATCGGTTTGATAGGAGTTTCAGAGCGTCGTTGTTCTCGAATCAGAGGCTTCGATTTCAATGCAGGGATGGAAAATGTCTAAACGGAATTGGGTTGCAGCAGTGGTATTCGGGCTGATGGCGGGTCAGTCGTGGGCACAGGACGCATCGTGGGATTCGGGGTATCACTGGCGGGCCGATGGTGCGGTGTCTTCGCAGCAGGGATCCGCTCGAATTCTATCGTCTCATCCCACCCAGTCCATTCCGATGCGAGCCAGCGGGTTTCGTCAGGATCCGGAATCAAGCTCCGCGACCGTGAGACTGGGCGACGGGCTGATCGGGTCGGGAGCCGAGGCATTCGCGCAGGATGGCTCGCAAGATGTGGCCACCGACGCTGCACGACCGTTGTCCAGATCGTACAGTCTGCCGCCAGCTCCCCATGCCCGACAATCCATTCCGAACCAACCTGGATTGTCCGTGTTTGATATGGGCGATCCGGGGCCGCAGTGCGACAGTCCCAGTTGGTGCAATCTGGGATGCGAACGGCAACTTTTCGGCACAGCACCGAACGGGCTGACCATTCGCGGATGGAGCCAGATGGGATATCATTCATTCGATACGCTTGGCTTCAACGATCGACAAGACCACTGGAATTTGCATCAGCAGTGGTTCTCTCTCGAGCGACAGCCAAATGCAGATCGCAGTTGGGGCTACCGAGCCGACCTTCTTTACGGTACGGATGCCCAGAAAACACAAGCGTTCGGAAATCCGGTGACCGGTACCCCGACGGGTTGGGATAACAGTTGGGATCACGGCAGCTATGGCTGGGCACTGCCCCAGTTGTACCTGAGCTATCGCAACTGCAACTGGGACTGGAAGCTTGGAAAGTTCTTCTCACCTTTTGGCTATGAGCACATCGCATCGCCACAAAACTTTTTCTACAGCCGAAGCTACGCAAGAAATTTTATTGAACCGTTCACCATGACGGGGGTACTCGGTGAGCGATATGTTTCCGACCAGCGATCGATTATCGTGGGGGCTACCGCTGGCTGGGATACCGGATTCGATCAAAACAGTTCGGGGCTGACCGGGATATTTGGAACCCGATCGTACTTCAGCGAAAACGTGTCGCTGGCTTCGACGGCTTCGCTTGGCAACACGGGCCATCGCGGAGAAGGCTGGATGTCGTCGAACGTGTTGCAGGTTTACCTGAGCGATTCAACGACTTGGGTTTTGCAAGGTGATTCGTTGAACCTTGGGACCAATCAGGAGTTCTCGATTGTGAACTATCTGTTCCATGCTTTTAATCCCTGCTTGATGGCGGGGGCACGGCTGGAGTGGTGGAAGAGCGATCAGATTTTCCCTGACACCCGCTCGACCTGGAGCTTTACCAACGGATTGAACTACCGGCCGCACGCAAACCTCACGATTCGCCCTGAAGTGCGAGTGGATTGGGGCGCAGGTGCACTCGATCCCGGCGAGCCGATCTTCGGCGTCGATGCAATTTTGACGTTTTAAAAATGTAACCGTTCACGGAGCGATGAAACGTTTAGCCGCAAGTCGAAGCCGACCACCATTCGTTTGAAACAAACATGGAAAGTAGGTCGAACTATGGTTGAAGCTGAAAGATCGAAAAATAGTCGGCGCAGGCGCGACGGTAGGGTGCAATCTCCCTATTCAACCTGCCTGCCAATAAAATACCTGCAACCCGATGCACCGCGCGCCTTTGGGGGTTGCCGAAGAATGATTTCGGTGTGGCAGGATGTTTCTGGCGGCAACCCCCGACGGCTTGCGGCTAAACGTTTTCGCTCGTGAACGGTTACCTAAAAATAAGCTCCCGTTCCCTGTGTCAACGCCATGAATGCGGATTCGAGATTGACTTCTTCCTCTCGGAACAGGGTTAATCGCAATCCGTTTGAGATGAGTAGGGTGGCCAGTTCGGAGTAATCCTCAACGTCCTGCTTGAGCGTCACCACCCAATGGCCATCGCCTTGTGTGACGGATTCGACGGAATCGTGATTGCTTAATAAATCGTGTGCTCGTTCGGTTTGCTCGACAACACTGATCAACAGAATGATTTTGTTGCGCACCATGCGGATCACTTCGGCGACGTCTGCTGAAATTTTCATCTCGCCCCGGTCGATGATACCGATCTTGTTGCACACATCGGCCAGTTCCGGCAGGATGTGGCTGGAAACGACAATGGTTTTTCCCGTTTGACCGAGCCGGCGCAACAGGTTTCGCATTTCAACGCGAGCGCGAGGATCGAGACCGCTTAGTGGTTCGTCGAGCAGTAGAACTTGCGGGTCGTGCAACAACACGCGAGCCAGTCCCAGTCGTTGGGTTTGCCCCCGAGACAACGTGTTGGCGAACGCATTGCGTTTGAAATCGAGATCGACAATGTCCAGTAGTTCATCGCATCGCTTGCGGCGAGCGGGGCCTTTGATCCGGTAGGCGGCGGCGAAGAACTCGAGGTATTCGATGACTTTCATGTCGTCATACACGCCAAAAAAGTCAGGCATATAGCCGACGAGACGCCGAATCTCGCGGGGCTCATTGTAGATCGAGTGGCCGCAGACGTAGGCTTCTCCCCACGACGGTTCGGACAGCGTGGCGATGATCCTCATGGTGGTCGTTTTGCCGGCACCATTGGGGCCGATGAACCCAAAGCAGTCGCCGCCCTTGAGGTCGAGTTCAATGCCTTTGATGGCGTACATGTCGCCATACTTCTTGGTCAGATTTTCTGTTTTGATCAACGTCGTCTCTCCGCGAAGGTCACTGGCAGAACGATTCGAACCAGTGTTACTACTTTGTCATATTGGTCTTCTGTCGACTGATCGTCGATCAAGATCGAGGTTCCCAATCCTTCCACTTCGGCCACCAGGATCGCGCGTCCCAGACCCAGATTCCCGCTCATGTCGATGAAGCTCTGATAGTCGTGGGTCAGTCCTGCGGTGTAGTTGCTGCCACCGGCTGCACTGTAAAACATCAACAGGTCAGCAATCCGTGAAATGCGGGTTTCATGGACATTCCAAGGGAGGTTTTGCGTGTTCTGGCTTTTGGTTTCCACGACTTCCACCGTGCGTCGTCGGGTCAAATGGCTGACCAGGGGGCGGTCCTGCATTTCAGATTCCACCGAAATAAAGTCGCCCGGCTCAAGCGGGGCCGACAACAGGTACGCATCGCTGCCAAAGATTAACCGGCAGTTCTTCAACGGGAAATCAAAAGGGTTGACGAGTGTGCCTTCGATTCGCTGCGAGCGAGAATTGTACCGAAGGTTGCTTTGGAATTTGATCCCGAAGGTGCCACGATACTGAGCCAATAGCGGTTGCGTGGCTGAAACATAGGTAGGCATTCTGAGCAGTTTCGACTGGCTGTGAGAGCCGTCCTTGTTCAGCAATTCCCGCGAGTGGGCATAGCGAATACGCGAGATGCCCGCGCCCGATTGCGTTTCCATGCTGCCGTAACCCTTGCCGGGAAGCCCGTGCCAGCTCAACATATCCGATTCAATGTCGATGCCCAATCGATTGCTCCGGTGAAGCGACAGATCACAGGTTCCCGCTGATGGGCTGTAGAGATTGCTCCATACCGTGCCTCGAACCCGTTGCGTTTCCAGGTCGATGTCAATCATTTCCAGTTGATTGAGCTGGATTTCATTCGAGCGGGTGCGCTGGGCAATCCACCAGGCCAGCCCGCAAAACAAGAGCGAGATCAGCGGAAATGTGATCCAGGTCAATTCCATTTTGCCGGTCAAACGTCGCAATAGAAAATAATCGCCCGGTCCGATGCACAGAATGTATAGGCCGATCAACAAGGCGATCCAACTGAACGGAAGAAATCGGACCTTGGAAAATTGGTCCAGCGGTACTCGCAATTGCCCGATCAAATCCTGGAAGCCTGGGTGCGAAACTGAGCTGCCCTGCTGAACGCGCCTGGATTGGGCGGCGTCCTGGATCTGGACGTGATGCTGCAATCGATAAACCAGATTTTTGAATCCCGGCCAGGGCTGCACCAGCGCGTGATCGAGATCGAAGGTGATGGTAGTGACTTCGCCCAGTCCAAGCGGCGTGCGGATGATCATCGGCTTGCCTTCCTGCTCCAGGATGACACGTCCGCGAACGTCTTCCAAAACCGCGACGGGAAGCGAAATTCCATCGCGAGTCACCAGTGGAGTACTGCTGGCACTGGCGAAATTGTCAATTTGGTTGCTGGAACGGATGTGGGACTGCTCCACAAATTTGCCCGGCAAGAGTCGTGCCAACGAACCATCTTCGGCGAATAGGTCCGGTTGATCTGCTGAAATGGACAGAATCAACTGACCGCCATCGACGACCCATTGCTCGATCGCCGTCCACTGAGCAGGAGTGACTTTTGAAAGCCAGTCCAGGTTCGAAGTGTTCAGGAAAAGCGCGTTGATTCCGTCGTAGCAAAAGGACTCGGTCGGCAACTGTTCAACGCGTTCAAGTTTGACAGCGACCCCCGATTGTTGTCCGATGGTGGTGGACACAATCGCATCAAGCACGTTCTGGTCACGCTCAATGGTCAGGATGAAACGGTCGGTGGGGGAGACGACGGAGACCTGGGGGGACTGAAGCGAAAGGGTGCTGGAGGAAACTTGGGCGCCCATGCGGTCAAAAAGTTTCAACTCCATGTCGCCAAAACTTTTGCCGAGCCGAACATAGCCCTGATGCGTATTGAGCGATGAGCCGATGGAATGCAGCAAACCGCGATACGTGACGGGCGTTTCGTCCCCGTCGAGAACCGTGATTTCAAATTGATTGGGCTCAACCTGATCGGTGGTGGTCACGACAAAAGGTTGCCAACAGCCAAGCTTGATTTTGCCGCCGAATCCGGGTTCGAGTTGGGTGATGCCTTGACTTGTGGTGTCCTGGGAAATGGCAACGGAACCCATGACGGATGCCATAGAGAAAATGGCCGTGCAGATGAGCGGATATAAATGTTGCGGACGTCGATCGGGCATAGCCACCAGAATAGAAAGAGATGTTCGCGGCGCCTACCCGTTGGACGGTTCTACGATGGGGCCGACCTGGATTTCGTCGCCGACGACGCGAACCTGAAAGGCATCTACTTTCAGCCGCCGATTGTCGCACCATGTTCCGTCGCGGATATCAAATCGCCACGCATGCCAGGGGCAGCTAATCGTACATGCCCCCGCATCGAGATGCCCTTCCGCCAGCGAAGCTCCCATGTGGGGACAGGTGTCGTCAATGGCCCAGTATTCCCCGTTGCAGTTAAAGACCGCGATCATGCGTTCGTTGACTTCGAAGGCTTGCCCTTCGTTGTTGGGGATTTCTCCGACCTTGGCGACCGTGATGAATTCAGGCATTTCAGTTCGATTGTTTTCTCAGCGTGGTAACGGCGGTCGTTTCGATGACAGACTCGATGGTGATCTCGCGGTACTGGGTTTCCGTTTCCATTTTGCTTTTGATGGTGGACGACAGAAAATGCCCCTGATCGAGATTGATCTGAAATTCGCCTTCTTCGGTCATGGAATGAACGGTCATTTCAGAATCATCTGCCAGCTTGATCGGCTCAAGCGATCCGCTCAATCGAATCACCGCGATCTGTTCACCGCCTCGTTGCTCGATATCTGAGTACGTAAATTTGCGTTGACTTGAGAACTCGCCTAAACGTGAGGCGAGGTTTTCAGCCGTTTCCCAAGTGTCTCCCGAGGAAGTCGGTTTCGCCGGAAGGGAAATCACGGAAGCCGCCAGACGGGACTTGATTCCTTCGGCGGACACGAAATCTGCAAAGGCAGATCCCTCGGGAAGGTTCTCTACAATGGCTTTTGATTCTTCAGGGATTTGGACATCGAGAATTTCTCCTGTTGGAGACATGGTCAGACCTGTTTTCAAACCGATCAGCGGCATGACCTGGCTCTTGAATCCTGCAAAGCCCGCCGCACCGTCCGGGTTGGCCGAATTAAACTCAAGCCGCTGAGCCGGAAACTGTGGATTGGCAACGTTCGCTCGGATGGCGGTGACCGTCAGGCCAATCATGAAGTTGCCGTTGTCATCGACCGAGTTGACTTCCCAGTCCTGCTCGAGCGTTGTTTCACTTTCGGATTTCACGTTGCGACGATCGGCCGTTGTGTGGGTGGTTTGTTGCAGCCGTTGGGTCAACTGAAATTTGTCTCCGGCTTCGAGACGCCATTTCAAATCCTGCCCCAGAGCCTGATCGCTGGGAAAAAATGTTAGAATGCAAAAGGCCAGAAATGTGAAGAAAAATACATTTCTTGCGATTTCCGATTTCGACCTATTCCCCACTTCCGCCGGCCCCTCCAAGTCATTCCAGGAAACAGTCATCATGATTTACTTCGAAGGATTCGGTTCATATTGATCTTGTATTTTTCGACGCCGGGTTGCCCATAGGGATTGATGCCGATCAGCCGCCCTTCGATCACGGTCGCCAGCATCATCATTTGGAAAAACTGCCCCAGTGCATTTTCGTTGGCGGCTGGCAAATGAAGATTGGTCGTTGGGCGATTGTCTTCATGGTAAGCCTGATTCGTTCCGGCGATGGCGGCGGACATGATGTCGGGCAACGTCTTGTCGGCCAGTTCGTTCAACTGATCCTGATCGAGATCGCTTGAGCCGACCGGCAGCGGTGCGTGACGCCACGAATCGACGATGACATTGTTCATCACTTTGTCACGAATCCCTTCCTGATGTTGCTGTGCCCGTGAATGGAGGTCACGAGAATTCACGCAGGTCAACGGAAGAGCGCCCTGCTCGTTTTTGCCAAGACTTTCGGCCAGCAGTTGATCATACCACAGCCCCGCTGATTCGAGCGACTTGCTCCAGACCGACATCACGCGAACGTCGATTCCGTTGGCTTCCAGCAGATGATTGACCGCCACATAATCTAATACGGCATTTTTCCCAAGCGGTTCAGTACGAAGATGCGAGTTCATCGCGGCCGCTCCTTCGAGCATTTCCACAATGTTGATTCCCAGAATCGCACCGGGCAGCAGTCCCACTGGCGACAACACGGAAAACCGCCCGCCCACGCCATCGGGAACGATGAACCGGTCTCGGCAGCCGATGGCCGTCGCCAGATCGGCCAGTTTTCCCGTTTCGCCGGTGACCGGTACCACATAGTCAGGCAGATTTTCGCGTCCGGTGGCGGATTCAAGTTGTCGCAGGAACTGTCGCAAGGCGGCGGCGGTTTCCAGCGTGCCGCCACTTTTGCTGATCACCACGATCGCCCATTTTCCTTCCGGGCCGGTTTTGTGGGCGGAGTCTGCCGCCAGAAAATGGATCAGTTGCTGCGACCAGTCGTTGTCAATATTGTTCCCCTCAAAGTACATCCTCGGCCGGCCACCCCGTTCACCGCGCGAGTATTCGTTGTGGTAGGGCTGGCAGCAGCAATCCATCATCGCGCGGGCACCCATGTAGGACCCACCGATCCCCAGCACGACGACCTTGTCCACCTGCTCCCGCAGCCGCGAGGCACAGGCCAGAATTCGGCCCAGCTCGCTGTTGGCCCGGTCAGATTGATAGGCGTCGAGAATGCGTTCCGGCATCTCCAGAAAGCCCGCATCGAGCGGCTGCTTGGAGGCTGGAATATTCTGGGGCGACGCATAGAGTTCCTGATCCGTGACCAGCACTTCTTCGCGAGCTGCCAGCAATCGGGGTTCAAGGTCCTTGATTTGTGACTCGGAGATTCCGAATTGTGGAATGAATGCTCCGCGATAGTCAAAACGAAGCAGTGGTTTCAGTTTTCCCATATATGTTGTTGCTTGAGTTGATGCCAAACGTGAACATGACGCAGTACGATCGCCAAAGATTCAGTTTGTGTTCATTTGGCCCTACGGCTGCCATCTTTACGATCTATCAATGGTAGCCGACGAATCGCAAGACGCCGAGGGGTTATGGTAACTGCGGCCCCCTCGAGAAGCACATTCTCAACGGCCTCGACAGCGGTCTAAAAACAAAAACTTCATTTCGTGTCATGAAGTTGAAGAATTTCATCGTCAAGATTGGCCGCAGCAAAAGCCAATGCCTGTCGTATATCCTCGTCATCCAGCTCAGGGTATTCCGATCTCAACTCCTGGCGATCGGGATAGATTGCCATAGCCTCCAATACGCGGCGCACGGTCAATCGCATTCCACGGATACACGGCTGCCCGTTCATCAATGCCGGATCAATTGTAATTCTATCCAGGGAAGACATGATTGCCTCAAAAAGTGTGATTCGTTCTTAATACAGGATACGTCTATACCAGTATACTAACTATAGCATCAATGTTATATTCGTGTTCGTAGTTCTTTGTGCCTCGCCTCAAATCAATACTGAATGAAGCCACTAGTTAAATCGTCTACGTTTGAAGGCCCCGAAGGCCCTGTTGTACTGGTCATCATGGATGGCGTAGGAATCGGTCAGGGAGATGCTGGCGATATGGTGGCCAAGGCGACCAAGCCCCATCTCGACTGGCTTGCCGAGCATTCGATTGGCTGTCAGTTGATCGCTCATGGCCGCGCGGTCGGAATGCCGTCCAACGACGATATGGGAAACAGTGAAGTCGGTCATAACGCGATCGGCGCCGGGCGTGTCTTTGATCAGGGCGCTTTGCTGGTCAAACGAGCCGTCGAATCGGGCGATCTGTTTGACGGAGAGGTGTGGCGCGATTTGACCGGATCGTTGGCCGCAGGAAGTACACTGCATTTCATCGGGCTTCTCTCTGATGGTAACGTTCATTCGCATGTCGATATTCTGTTTCGGATGCTCGACCAGGCAGCGGCTCAGGGAGTTCGACGAGTTCGGATTCATGCACTGCTCGATGGACGTGATGTTCCTCCTACGTCTGCGCTGACTTATGTGGATCTGCTGGAATCGAAGTTGACACAGATCAATCTCTCGGGCGATTTTGATTATGCGATCGCGTCGGGCGGCGGACGGCTTTACCTGACAATGGATCGCTATGAAGCCGAATGGGCGATGGTTCAGCGAGGTTGGGATGTGCATGTCCGCGGGATCGGACGGCAGTTCGGATCAGCAAAGGAAGCCATTGAATTCCTGCGAACGGAAACGCCCGGTGTGATTGATCAGGATCTCAAGGAATTTGTGATCGTTCGAGACGACCAACCGATCGGCCGGATGAAAGATGGCGATAGTGTGATTCTGTTCAACTTTCGCGGCGACCGGGCTATCGAAATTTCGCGAGCCTTTGATGAACCGAACCTTGACAAGATCAAGCGAGATTCCGTACCCAATGTCAAGTTCGCAGGCATGATGCAGTACGATCCCGATCTGCAGATTCCAAAGCGCTACCTCGTAACGCCGCCTTCCATCAGCGAAGTGCTGGGCGAGTACCTTGCGATCACAGGTATCAGACAACTGGCGGTAAGCGAAACCCAGAAGTACGGTCACGTCACTTATTTCTTCAATGGCAATCGCAGCGGCAAGTTTGTCGATGCACTGGAAGAGTACGTCGAGATCAAGTCTGACCTGGTACCGTTCGAGCAACGACCCTGGATGAAAGGAGCCGAAATTACGGATGTCGTTCTGGACTCGATCCAGCATGGCAAGCATGACTTCATTCGGCTGAATTTTCCGAACGGAGATATGGTCGGTCATACCGGAAATGTTCTCGCTGCCGAGATTTCAGTTGAAACAGTTGACTTGTGTGTCGGACGACTCATCCGTGCAGTAACGGATGCGAAAGGGATCATGATTGTGACCGCCGATCACGGAAATGCGGATGAAATGTATGAGCTGGATAAAAACGGAAATATCATGATGGACGTAACCGGCATCCCGAGAATCAAGACCAGCCATTCCCTCAATCCGGTGCCTTGTTTCATTTTTGATCCGACCAACTGTTCGCAAGCTCGCTTGTCAGGCCACGTGCAGCCTGGAATCAGCAGCCTCGCGGCCACCGTGATTCGATTGCTGGGCTTCGAACCGCCGGAAAATTACGATCCGTCGATTGTGGAAGTGGGGGGGGTGTGATTGGGGGTCAGTATTTGGAGTGCGACGAGGTATCGTCGCTTCGCGACGTTTGTAGTTGCCAATCCTCAACAGGTTTCGGAGTTGCGTGATCGGCTGGGAAGTTTGAGTTGGCTCATGAAGAAGGCTCTCAAAGAACCGACCTCGCGGATGGCCAATCAGGCGGACGGGTGCTACCAGCGGGCTTCTTGAACAAAGGCCTTATCGGTTGGGAAGCCTGCTATAGATTTCTTTTTCATCGGCTAAGGCTTCCAGCATTTGGGGATCGATTTGCTCGGGGGCCGTGTGGCGAACTTCCGTGAACAGTGCGATCGAGGTGTTGATCGATTCAAGAGCCTGATTTCGATCGCCAAGTTGATAATAGGCTTTGGCAGCGACACGACTGACCATTGCCAAATCGAATTTTGTGACGATTGAGTTTGATTCGGACTTCATCGCCAATTCCAATATGGCGATCGCTTGATCCGCAGGTTCCACGACCTGCGAGTACTCGTGTAGCTCCAAATGTGAGCGAGCGATTTCGGTGAGAAAAATTGCCAGGTTGCGTTGATACTCATTGTCATCCGGATGAGCTTCGGCAAGCTTTCGCATTACGTCCCAAGCGTTACGGGATTGTTCGATGGAATTCCGAAAATCGTCATTCAAGCGGAAGGCTCGTGCCAAATTGAAATAGGAATTTGCCAAGTCAACAGAAATAAACGCATTTTCCGGCTCTTTATTCACAATCCGCTGAGGAAAATCGATCGTGGCCAGGCAGGCCGGAATCACTTTGTCGAGAACTTTGCACCGAATGTAATGTTCACTTAACATAAACTCGGTCAACCAGACGCTTCTTGCGATCGAAACGTCGTCAGGGTTGCTCAATGCAAGTTGCTTTCCGATTTCAATTGCTTCGAGTAACGTGCGCTCACCCGCTTCTGAGTTACCGAGACTACTATGTACTTGGCTCATCGCACGCAGTAACCTGGCCATCGTTTTGTGGTGCTGGTCATTTTCGGGATTGCGCAGGATTAGAACGTTCAAGATTTCCCGCGCTTCATCAAACAGCGGTGTCGCGATTTCGAATTGATTCTCCCAAACTGGAATATTGGCATAGTCAATCAATATCGTCGCCAACTTATTGAGTTCTTTGTCAGAGTCCGGCACCAAACGCACCAGTTCTCGCTGCAGGCTGAGACTTCTTTGAAAGGATATTTCGGCGTCCTGAATTTCATCCGCCATCCAACAGGTACGGGCAACGACGTAGTAATTGTGCGCTAAACTTTCCAGGGATGCTGGATCGTTCGGGTCAGCGTCATAGGCTGCCTGTCGAAGTTGTTGAGCTTTGCGGTAATTCGACAAGCCTGCTTGTTTGTCACCGAGATGGGAGTTGCCCAACACGCCGAATAATTCACCAATTTTTTCGTAAGCGGCTGCCAGCTCGGTCTGCAATTCCAGATCATTCCCAGCTTCCTGCTGCAAGCGATCCAGATACTCCAGGGCACTAGTGATGATGGCCTTTCGAACCGCGAGCGAGTTTTCCAAAAACTCGACTTGAGGATAGATCTCAAACAAAAGTTCGTTGGCCAGTTTTCTCAGTTCATCAAATTGATGCTTGGCGCGGCTTCGTTGCGACTCTGAAGCGTCCAACGCCGTCTGCAGCTGTTGTTGCTGGACACTCAATTTGTCGGCCAGTCGCTGCGATTGTCTGGCGTTGGCAGAACTTTGCAGCCAGAACACACTGCTGACGATCGTTCCCAAAAGCAAGGAACCCACCGTCGAAGTGAGTGCCAAAGTCAATCGCGGATTCCGGCGGCACCAGAGTCGAAGTTTTTGAAATGAAGTCGCAGGTTTGGCTAAAATCGGTTGACCCGCAAGGAAACGTTGGAGATCATCTCCAAATGCCAACATGGTCTGGTATCGGTTTTCCGCTTCCTTGTCCATTGCTTTGAGACAAATCGTTTCCAGATCAACTGGCACCAGGCGGTTCAGTCTGCTCGGCGGGATGGGGGCGGCCAGCCGATGCTGATCGATCACTTCCAGCGGACGGCCGCGAAAGGGAGTGGTTCCGGTCAAACATTCGTAGAACGTCACACCCAGACTGTAGATGTCGCTGCGGGCATCAATTTGATCACCGAGTGTGGCTTGCTCGGGGCTCATGTATTCGGGTGTGCCGCACAGCATATCAGCTTGAGTCAGCGTGGCATCGTTAATGGTCCTGACCAGTCCGAAATCAGTGATCTTGGCACGTTGATCAACGCGATCAAGCAAGATATTGGACGGCTTGACGTCTCGATGAATCAATTCGGCGGCGTGAGCATGAGCCAAAGCATCTGTCATCTGCCAAATGATCCTCGCGGTCTCGTACGGATCGAGTTGGCTGGTCTGCAGTCGCTGGCGCAGCGTCTGGCCAGGGATCAGCGGCAACACTATATAGTCTTGGCCCGCCGTATTTTGTCCGATGTGATGGATCGGAACAATGTTTTCATGGTTTAGTCCCGCGACGGCACGAGCCTCGCGAATGAACCGTTTTTCAGATTCCGGACTACTGCCGGGCAACAGAAACTTGACCGCCACTTCACGCCCCAGTCGCAGGTCCCGACCACAAAAGACGATCCCCATGCCACCGCGGCCAATGACTTTTTCGATTGCCAAATCGCCCAGGCTGCCGAGATCCTCAAGGCGAGTGGGTGGAGCCAACACAGGTAGGGCTTGAGCTCGCTTGCGAATAATGGGCCGATAATCGGCCAGCAGGCCGGAATCCGACAGATGGTCGAGTGTCTGTCGGCACCGCGAACAATTCTCAATGTGGTCTGACAACTGCGATGCAGCCGGCCAGGTCGAGGAAAGCAGGGCGACCAACGTATCCCGATCAGGACACGACAGGACGGCATGCCCGTTCGACGGGTGACTCGAATCTTCAGGATGAACTCGCTCCGTCATGATCTAAGCTGTTTGGAATGGGAACTTCTTCAGCCAGAATTCGCACTTCAGCTTCCAGCCGTTTGAGTACTCGTGATTTATTGACGTAAATCTGGTGGACAGGCAGTTGTAAGGCTTGAGCTACATCGGCGGCATTTTCATTGCGCACCCAAGTTGCTTCGAAACAGTTCCATTGCAGATCGGAAATATCCGGGCGGATACGTTTACAGGCGGTTTCATAAATTCGCTCGGAAAACAATTCCACCCAAGTAGAATCCGGATCGGCACAAAGTTGAGGTTGCGGGATTACTCCTGAATCGAAAGCATCCACCGATTCAAGCGACTGGCTGTGGCGGACGGATTGTCTTGCCAGATGATTTCGAATCCGATTCGCGGCAATCGTTCCCAGCCAAGACCGAAATTTACCTTTTGTCGGATCGTAGTCAAATTGGCGAATCGCTGTGCTGATCGTCGTCATGACGTCCTGGACAATGTCATCCACATCGCTGGCTTGCAACCGCCTTTGCAGGCAATAATCGCGAACAATGGGGACATAAGTCTCCAAAAACTCTACCCAAGCTCCGGCGTCGTCGGAATTTCGAATACGCATCAGCAAGCTAGGCGAAGTTGAGTCGGGCACGATAAGTTGCTTCTTTATATTACAAATTGAGCGTAGGTTTCTATCACAGAAAACCAGAAGAGACTCAATTTTCCCTGAAGTGAGGACAAGAAGCAATCGTTTTCCGAAATTTTATTTATTTCGTTAAAGCGACTGATAGAAGAGAGCGCCCCACCTGTAGTTCTATGAGGAGTGCGCTGGTTATTGAGGTTGGATTGTTCGTTGACCAAGGTCAATTTCACGACGACGCCCATCTCAGCCAGTATCGAAAAATCGTTCGATCAAGACTTTTTTTTGAATGCGATTCACAAGTAAACCCATAGTTTGAACCCGTCCAGTTAGGTAAGGATCTATATCATGAAGTCGTTCTATTTTCGGCAAGTGCGCCAACGTGCATTTGCCATCGTCCCAATGCAGTGCAAACGGGTCAAGCGAAATATTCTCGTATTAACAGCCTGTTTCGTTTGGGGGTGTCTTTCGATAGCTCCGACGGTTGTTGCTCAAACCACTTGGATAGGAGGTTCAGGTAACAACTGGTTCACCAATGGCAACTGGAATACAAACCTGGCTCCCAATGGAGCCACGATTGATGTCATCATCGGGTCTCCTGCGCCGGTTGTACTCAACGGAAATGCAGTCCTTAACTCATTATCGATCGATGGGAATGGTGTGCTGCAAACGAACCAAGGCACGAGTCTCTCGTTTGGTGGAACGTCAACCAGTCCGCTGACGAATCTGGGGAGTATCTCATTAGCCACGAGTTCGCACATCCGGTTTTTTGGCAATGTACACAATGGAGGCAGCCTAACGGCTACTCACGCTGTCAACACGGGGAACTCAGATTTGCGTATCATGTCCGCAGGTGCGACGTTCAGCGGTGGTGGTACGATCACGCTGGCCGGAGCTGGCGGGGCACGAATCACCGCTGGTGACGGGAGTGGAATGGTGACGATTCAGGACCAGACAATCCAGGGTCGTGGGCAAATCGGTACGAACAATCTGCAGTTCAGGGTCGAAAGTGAAGGAGTGATCGACGGAAATTCGACCATTGGCCACCTCATTTTGGACACCTCAGCGGGGGGGATGGTGAATCTGGGAGTTCTTCGTGCTTCAAGCGGCGGTATCCTCAGAATCACTGATTCGAACATCGATAACACCAGTGGGTTGATTGAGGCTCTAGCGGGTTCCACGGTTAACCTCCGCGGGAATTCGAGCATCACCGCCGGTACGTTGACGGGACCCGGTACGATCCTCATCGAATCAGGTGAATCGGCTTCGCTAATCAACTTGACCAACAGCGGTACGCTTTCTTTGCAAACCAGCGCCACGGTCAATATAGGAGCGACGATCAATAACACGGGCAACATCAATCTCAACCATGCCGTGAACACTGGAGCAACCAACTTATCGGTCATGGCAGGCGGAGCATCGCTCGACGGCGGTGGCACCGTCACCATGGGTGGCACGGGATCCCTTGGACGGGTCACGGGTGTTGCCGGTGAATTACTTACAATTCGTGATCAAACCATTCAAGGACGAGGCCAGATCGGTTTCAATGCGATCGGCTTGGCCTTGGAAAATGGAGCTTTGATCGACGCAAATTCGACTGCCGGTGCGTTGGTGGTGAATTCGGGAACGCCCGGAGTTACCAATCAGAGTATCATGCGGGCGTCGAACGGTGGAAACTTGTTCATCGATAACTCTACGATTAACAACAGCGGAGGGTTGATTGAGGCACAAGCAGGCTCGACCGTTTCCTTGGGTGGGGATTCGTCAATTAGCGGCGGCACGTTGTCGGGCGATGGCAGCTTCGCGGTTCTGGAGAACCATTCCGTGTCCCTCACAAATCTGAGCCATACCAGCACGATGACGATGGTCAGGGGGAGCGAAGCGAGATTGTCAGGCCTCATTGACAACTCAGGTACGATCACCATGAATCACCCAATCAACACGGGGGCTCCAAATTTGGTTATCGAAGCGTCTGGAGTCACGCTCGACGGTGGCGGAACGATTCAAATGTTCGGGTCGGGCAACACAGCCCGTATCACGGGTGGCTTGGGAGGAACGCTGCTGATTGCCAACCAGACCATTGAAGGCGGAGGTAATGTCGGCTTCGACAATCTTTCGTTCGTCAACTCGCCCTCTGGCACCATTCATGCCAACTTGTTCGAAAAAAGCCTGCGGGTCGACCCGGTAGGTACGTCATTCTGGGCCAATGATGGAACGCTGCGAGCCTCCAATGGAGGAACGCTTGAGTTGATGAATGCGACGCAGAACAATGGATTGATTGACGTCAAGTCCGCTGGTAGGGTTGAAGGCAGCTTGTTGATCAACGAGGGGACCGTTGCACTGGAGGCCAACAGCGTGCTTCAAGCGGTCTCGATGATTAATAACGGTTTTCTGACAGGGAGCGGACTTGTCGGAATGAGCAGTGAGCTGCAGAATAACGGCCTGATAGCTCCAGGAGTATCGGCTGGAACGCTGACGCTTAACGTTGGGTTGGCCAACGCCACATTCGGGGCAACCAGTGAATTATTAATTGAGATCGCGGGCGAAGGGGGCGGACAATTTGACCTTCTGGATGTCAACTTTACAAACTCAACAGGCAAACTGTTTCTCGGGGGCGATTTGATTATCGATCTCGATGGTTACCTGCCAACGTTTAGCGACCAGTTTGTTGTGCTGACCGCCGACAACCTTTCGCTTTTGGACGGCCCGGATCTGTTAGGCTCGTTTGCGAATGTTGCCAACGGCGGATTTCTAACGACTTTAGGCGGCGAAGGGTATTTCACGGTTTCGTATGGCGGCCCTCAAAATGGAAACAGGGTGCTATTGAGCAATTTTGTTTCGGTTCCCGAACCGACAGCCGGCGTGTTGTTATGGGGCGCGATTGCCGTCGTCGGAATGGGGCGACGTCGTAAAGCGTAGTCGTTAAATATTGATCTCAGCCTTTCTCCTGACAAAATAGGAGAAAGGCAATTTTTCTCGTTTCTGATTCCTGAAGAAGTCTGCCGTCTGAAATTGCTAGCAAAGCTGGTCTTGCCGTCGTGTTGCCAACTATCCAAACTACGCCGCTTTTATCTGGAACGAATTCTGAAGCGAACCATTTTGGGAGAGGCTGGCCTTGGTCAGGGATCGTCAGTTCAACATTCGAACGTGCTTGCCGTATACGAGCGCTGGAGATATGCGCCGACTGCGGATAGGGGGGCTGATCATTTTGGTGACGTTGGCGTTCGGTTGTCGAACGTTTCGCGAGTCGCATCACCCAACGAGTGAGGCCGAGTGTCGGGTGCTCAATCCGATGATCGTGCCGATGATGGATCGCTGGTACGTGATGGATCAAATCAGCGATGAGCTGGATAACTACTTTCAGATCTACCGCGAGGAGCGCATCCGTGTGATCGACGGGATTCTGACCGAGGGCTGGATCGAAACGCATCCCAAGATCGGTGGCACCGTGATGGAACCCTGGAAGAAAGATTCCACGCGCGGATTCGAACTGGCCCATTCAACGCTGCAGACCGTTCGACGGTTTGCCAAAGTTCGCGTGATTCCGTTTGGCAACGGCTATCAAATCGATCTCAAGGTTTTCAAGGAACTGGAGGACCTGCAACAGCCGGTGGGATCGGCCATTGGAGGCAATTTTCTGCGGCACGACTACACGTTGGGCGAAGCCCCCCTCGAGGCGCTTCCGCGAGCGGCCTCACCTGGCTGGATTCCCATGGGCCGGGATTTCGCGCTTGAGCAGCGGATTCTGGAAAATCTGCAGATGCGATTCAGAAAAGGGATCGAGTAGCTTCTTCGTTTTTCCAGAGGGACCAGAGAAAAGCTCGTTCCTTGGTGTTGCGGAAAATCGTACTGTGTTTTTCGTCGGGTTCATCGGCATACTTCCAGGTCACGGATGCCGGTGCATGTTCAGGGAGAATTTCTGACAACGCCCTTGTGTTTTTGAGAATATCTCCGGCTCCGGATCCGGCAAACCAGAATTTCTTGGGTTCATCGGGGAACGCGCCCAACAAGCGAGGTGCATTCGTCACCAGATAGCGGTTGTTCCAATAGATCGAAGGATCCATCGCAATGTAAATATCAAATAACTCCGGCGTCAGCAAAAACGTCTCAACGACGAACAGGCCTGCCAATGATTCCCCCACAATGGCACGCGATCCATGGGTGCGATAGCGACGATCGATTTCGGGAATCAACTCGTCACGAATGAATGCACGAAACTGACTGGAGGTATCCTCAGGTGGGGCAAGCTTGGCTTCCGACTCCACTTCTGTAGGGCCTGTCAAGTCGCGTCGACGATCCGTATTCTCAATGCCGACGACAATCAGAGGTTCGATCAAACCTTGACTCACCAAGTCTGCAATCGTGTTCGCAATATGGGGAAAATCTTCCTTGATACCGCCATCGGGCATGTACAGTACCGGGAAACGGTCGCTCGACTCCTCATAACCGGGGGGCGTCCAGACGCAGATCACGCGAGTCTCGTTGACGCGTTTCGACTCCAACCGAAACGTCTGATGTTCGGGAATTGGATCGTTGTGCGCTGCCGGCTTTGAACAGCCAGCAACCGACAAAACCAAAGCCAATAACAATAATAATGTCCGATTTAGTGTATAAAATTTCACAAAAATACAATTGGCTTGGAGGATCGATTTATTGGTTAGTAGTTGATTCTACCCGCAGTGAATCACCAGCGACTTGACCAGCGCGTCGATCTGGTTTGTGTTGTTATACAAATGGCCCGAAACACGCACAAACCAGCGGCCCGCGAACTGGTTGATCATGACTTCGATGCCGAGATCGGATTTCAGTGATCGTTGTAATGTTGACCAATCGCCGGGCGGCAACGGCACATGGGCCATGGTCCCGTACCAACCGTCCTCACGTCGTGCAATCGGCTCTGTTTTGAATTGTTCACGCAGTTTGGTTTCCGCATCACTTGCCAACCAGTAGCTGCGTGCGCGAAAATTATCCAGCCCGATGCGTGTCAGATAATCAATCGCTGCCGGGATCGCCAGAAAGTGGCTGACGTCGCGAGTGCCCGACCAAAGGAACTGATCGGCCCAGTGGTCAATCGTCCCCGGAGGCAATCGCCCCCAACCTTTAATTAGCGGAGCAATGGTCGATTGCCATTTGGGATGAACGTATAAAAATCCGGTGCCCAGCGGAGCACTCAACCACTTGTGGCAACTGGCCGCATAAAAATCGCATTTCAGGTCGTCGATCTTCAGATCAACTTGAGCGGGTGCATGGGGGCCATCGACGCAAACCGCGATTTCCCGATCCGCAAAGGCCTGACAGATTTCCTTGATCGGAAGGATCAGTCCCGTTGGGGAGGTAATGTGGCTGACGATCAGTATCTTCGTCGAATCCGTCACTTTCGCCAGCAGCGACTCGATGACTTGTTCCACCGACTCAATGCGTTCGGGGAGAGCTGCCGTCACCAACATTGCTCCCGTTTGATCACAATGCTGTTGCCACATGCGAGCCACGGGAATGTATTCGTGGTCGGTGATCAGCACTTCATCGCCAGCCGATAGTGGAAACTGTGCCGCAACCAGACTGACGGCATAGGTTGCGTTGTCAACCAAGGCCAGATTCTCGGAAGTCGTTCCCACAAACTCCGCTAACTTCGTTCTGGCATTCTTGAGCAACTCCTCAAACCTGAACAGAAAAAAATCCATCGGATTCTCGTTGGTCTCGTTGCGAAACGACCGCTGGGCATAGCGAACTTCATTCGAAGGAATGCCAAACGAGCCATGATTGAGGTAGATGGTTCCGGGCCGAACACAGAAATCGGTGGCGATCAGTTCCCAATCTGCATCATGGGCCGGATTCAGTTTTTGTTTGCCTGATTTTGATTGGTTTTTGGTGGTTGATGGAGTATTCATATTCTCGTAATCGTAATCGTAATCAGGGGCGAACACCAGTGAGAGTTCGGTTTACCGTTTGCGACGATCTAAAACGTATAGCCGCAAGCCATCGGGGGTTGCCGACAAAAATACTGCATCACCGAAATCGCCTTATCGGCAACCCCCAAAGGCGCGCGGCGCATCGGGTTGCTGGTATTTGTTGGCAGGCAGGTTGGCGACTGAGACTGCACCCAGCCGTCGCGCCTGCGCCGACCCTTTCCTTGACCTTTCAGCTTTAACCCGGAGTCAACCTGCTCTTCTTATGATGGTTGCAAACGGAATGGCGGTCGGCTTCGGCTTGCGGCTAAACGTTCTTTCACTCTGTGCCTCTGTGTTTCAATGAAAGTGCCCCTCATCCGTTTCCCCCATTGTATCGCCTCAATGGTTCACTAAATTGATGGTTAATTGTCTACCGCCCTACCAGCCCCCCTCATTGCCCCCCACTGGACCATGTTAAGTCTTCAATCCTCATCGTCAGCTCGCTGGCTCAAACAAGTCGACGATCATCTCGATGAAATTCTGATCGATCACGCCCACTGCGAAAAGAAAGCGGCCGGCACCGCCATGAATTTGATGTTCGCTTATGTTGAAAATCAGGAGCTTTGCCGTGAGATGACCGAGATTGTCAACGAGGAACTCGAACATTTTCACATGGTTGTGGATTTGCTCAATCGACGGGGAATTCCGTTTCGGAAACTGATTCCGAGCCAGTACGGGCGAAAGCTGAACGACCTGGTCCGCAAGGGAGAGCCTGAGCGAGCGATTGACCGATTGCTGGTCGCGTGTCTGTTCGAGGCCCGTTCCTGTGAGCGATTCAATTTCCTGCGAAAGCACATGGAAGGTCGCGACCAGGAACTGGCGGATTTTTACAACAGCCTGTTCGAATCCGAAGCTCGCCACCATACCACTTATGTGCGGATGGCCAAGTTCTTCGCGCCGGAAGAAGTTGTCAAAAAGCGGCTTGATGAATTATCGGCGGCTGAAGCTGCGATCATTGACGTCGGAGAAGAGCTGCCGAGAATGCACAGCTAATGTGCCTCCAGCCAGTTCTTGCCCACTCCCATTTCAACCTCGATCGGTGCCCGCAAGGGCAATGCCGTTTTCATGCACTCGGCGATTATCGGCATGACCGTTTCCTGTTCGGGCCGATAGAGGTCGAACACAATTTCGTCGTGGACCGTCAGCAACATTTTGGTCTGAAAGTTTCCGGTTCGAAGTGCGTGATGAATCTTGATCATGCTTAATTTCAACATGTCCGCTGCCGTTCCCTGAATCGGGCTGTTCATCGCTAGCCGCTCTGCCGCCGCAGCAATCGTTTTGTTTCTCGAATTAATGTCGCGGAGGAATCGTTTGCGACCGGTAATCGTTTTGACGAAGCCGTTTTTTCTGGCGAACTCAATCGTCTCCTTGAGATAACGATCCACGCCCGGATATTTCTCAAAGTAATTGTTGATCAGATCATTGGCTTCCTGCCGGGGAATGTTCAGCCGTTGCTGCAGGCCAAACGATGAAATCCCGTAAATAATCCCAAAGTTGACCATCTTGGCCTTGGCCCGCTTTTCGCGGTCCACTTCCTCTAGTCCAACTTTGTACACCTTGGCGGCGGTGGCCGCATGAATATCGATGTTGTTTTCAAACGCCTCGAGCATCGCTTCATCACCGCTCAGGGCGGCGAGAATACGAAGCTCGATCTGTGAATAGTCGGCTGAAAGAATGAGCCAGTCCTCGCCACGCGGCACAAACGCCGCACGAATCTCACGACCGCGCTCCTTGCGAACCGGAATTGTTTGCAGGTTGGGATCGTTCGATTGCATCCGCCCCGTGGCCGTCCACGCTTGACTGTAGTGAGTGTGAAGCCGTCCCGTTTTCGGATGGATTGAATCGGGAAGCGTGTCCACATAAGTGGACTTTAGCTTGCTCGCGTTCCGGAAATCCAGTACATCGGCCACGATGGGATGCTTCCCCGCCAGCCGAACCAACTCGTCTTCCTTCGTCGAATACTGACCGGTGGCCGTCTTTTTCGGATTTGCCACCAGTTGCAATTCATCATACAACACGACGCCCAACTGCTTCGGCGAGGCAACATTGAATGGATGACCTGCCGCCTGATAGATTCGCTGCTCCAGTTCAGCAATCTCGCGTTCGAGTTCCAGTGAGTAGGCTCGCAAAGCATCCGCATTGAGTGCAATTCCTTCATACTCCATCTCAACCAACACCGGAATCAGCGGGCATTCCACCTCGTCACAAACTTTGGCCACCCCCGCCTGTTCGATGTCGGCCCGAATTTTCTTTGCCAGTTGCAAGGTCACATCGGCGTCTTCACAGGCATACTCCGCCAGAACCGGCAACGGCACGTCAGCCATCGAACGCTGTTGTTCACCCTTTTCGCCAATGAGTCTGGAAATAGGAATGGGAGAATAGCCGAGATAGAGCTTGGCAAGGTAATCCATCCCATGCAGCATTTCTGGCTCTTTCATGGTGTGAGCCAACATCGTATCAAACAGGGGCCCTTTCAGTTGAATTCCATTCCATCGCAGCAACGAGGCATCGTATTTCAGGTTGTGCCCCATTTTTTCAATCGACTCGTTTTCAAAAAACGGACGAAACTCCTCCAACACCCTGCGGGCACTTTCCGGATCGTTGGGGCAAGCGACAAAATCCGCCACATGCGGTTCGATCGCAAATGAAATCCCCAGCGGCGTCGCAGTTCGAGGATTCAGGCCGGTCGTTTCCGTATCGAAGCAGACGGTTTTCTGCTTCAGCAGTCGGGCCAGCAATTCCTGCCGTTCTTCATGGGTGATCAGCGTGCGGTATTCGTGCGGCACATCTTCGATCTGTTTTTCGTCGACTGGTTCTGAAAACAGTGTTGATTGAATTTCCTTTTCGCGTTTTTCGCGGATCACCGCCGTCTTGGTGGATGCTGAAGAAAAAGAGGTTCCAAATAACCGCTTGCCCAGCGTGTCGAACTCGATGTCCATGAAAAGCTGCTTGAGCTTGGCCTCATCGTATTGCTTCCACAAAAAATCATCCAACGAAAACTCCAGCGGCACATCCGTGTTGATTGTTGCCAGACGTTTCGACAGCAGGGCCTGATCCGCGTGGGTTTCAATTCGTTCGCGTTGCTTGCCCTTGAGTTTGCCTGAGTTCGCGATCAGGTTCTCGATCGTATCAAACTCGGCAACCAGCTTGACTGCGGTTTTCTCTCCGTAACCCGGCACACCGGGGATATTGTCGCTGGCGTCGCCCATCAGACCGAGGATGTCGATGACCTGGTCGACTCGAGCAATTTCCCACTCGGTCAGCACTTCCTTGGGTCCGAGAATTTCGTGGTCTGCACCGCTGCGACCGGGCCGGAAAATGCGAACATGTTCGGAAACCAATTGCGCAAAATCCTTGTCCGGCGTTACCATGTAGGTGTCAAACGTTTGCTGATCGGCCTGTTTCGCAATCGTGCCGATGATGTCGTCGGCTTCGAAACCGGGTTTGCGGATGATCGGAATGTTCATGGCTTCGAACAGCCGGTCGATCAGTGGAAACTGGGCAGCGATGTCTTCAGGAAGTGCCTCGCGTTGGGCTTTGTAGTCCGGAAATTCCTGGTGGCGAAACGTGGGTTCGCGGGTGTCGTAGGCCACGACCAGATGCGTCGGCTTATGTTTATTGAGGATGTCAAAGAGCGTGTTTGTGACCCCAAACACGGCCGAGGTACATTTTCCGGAGGAAGTCAATCGCGGACTGCGGATCAGGGCGAAATGAGCGCGATAAATCAGCGCCATTGCATCAAGCAGAAACAGTCGTTTTTCGTTTCCGGTAAAGAGATCAGTCATGGGGGTAGTCCGTTGTCCGTTGACAGTGGTCCGTCGTCAGTTGCCGTAACCTACTAAAAGTAGGTTTTCGCAAACCAGGCCCAATCGGTGGGCTGATTCAGGTCGATCAGCGGAACCGCAGGCGCGGCGCCAAAATATTTCTGTCCGGCCGCCGTATTGAAAATCACGATGCGGTCGTGTGCCGAAACCGCTTTGGACTCCACCAGTTGCTCGAGTGCACCGACGCAGGTTGCTCCTTCGGGACAAACCATCATGCCCTCGGTCTGAGCCATGGATTTTTGCCACTCGATGATACGCGATTCATCGATGGCGACGGCCGCACCACCGCTCTCCCGCACGGTATCGAGCACCATGAAGTCGCCGAGCGCGACCGGCACGCGCATTCCCGCTGCGATCGTGGCCGCGTTTTCGTGCCGTTTGGCGAATCGCTCACCTGCCTCGTAGGCGGTGACGATGGGCTGGCAACCGTTGGACTGGACGGCATAAATTCGCGGCATCGTGTCGCTGGTCAAAAATCCCATCTCGCGAAGCTCCTGAAATGCTTTCCACATACCGATCAACGCGGTTCCGCCACCGGTGGGATAGAGAATCACGTCCGGCAGTTGCCAATCGAATTGCTCGGCCAATTCCAGTCCCATCGTTTTTTTTCCTTCGAGTCGATACGGTTCCTTCATGGTGGAAATATCGAACCAGAGTCCGGCATCATGCCCTTCGCGAATCCGTTTGCCGCTTTGGTCGATCAGCCCGTTGGTGTGAAAGAGTTTTGCACCGGCATAGTAGCATTCGTTCTGCACGCCGCTTGGTGTATCATGAGGCATGAAGCAGACCGCTTCGATGCCGGCGCGTGCCGCGTAAATCGACATGGCCCCGCCCGCGTTGCCGTTGCTGGCCATCGCGACTCGGTGGCGGCCAAAGTGTTTTGCCATCGTGATCGCCAACGACAATCCTCGGCATTTGAAACTGCACGTCGGGAGCTGGCCTTCGTCCTTGATCCAAAGATGTTTGACACCCGCTTTCTTTGCATATCGAGGCGTTTCGACGATCGGGCTCAGTCCCATGTCGATATGGACGGGATCAATTTCGTCACCGATAGGCAGCAGTTCACGATAGCGCCACATGTCGGGGCGCCGTCCGGCAAGTACGGATTTGGTCATCGTCTGTTTGACCCCATCGAGGTCGTAACGCGACCAGAGCGGACGGTTTTCGTACATGGTTTGTTCGACATCGGCATCGAGGTGGACGGAAGGCTCAATGGCCGATTGAAAGTGCGTGATGAATCGTGTCATTCAACCGAGGGGTTAGTAGATGTTAGATGATGGAAAGCCTTCCATTGTTTCAGATTGAACCGAGATGAAAAGCCGCCTAGGGAAATTGATTGGAAAGCAGGTTGAAAGATCATGATGAATTTACCGGCAGAATTTGTCGAACGACTCAAGCGTATTGTTCCGGAGGACCGATTCTGTGACATTCTGGCCAGCTTTTCTCAGCCGAAACGGGTGGCGTTTCGAATCAATTCACTGATCTGTCCGCGTCGCGAGACGATGGCGGCACTCCAGCGACTGAATATTCCCTGCGAGCCAATCGCATGGTTGGTGGACTCTCAAGACGAGCCGATCGGCTATCTGACAGATCGTGAGCATCGCGCTCAGTTGACGCATAGCGACCTCGCCGACAGCGGGCGAATCTATCTGCAGAATCCATCGAGTATGTTGGCTCCGTGGTTGCTTGATGCGCGTCCCGGAGAAACGGTGCTTGATCTGGCCGCCGCACCGGGAGGCAAGACAACGCAACTGGCGGAGCAAATGCAAAACACCGGCCAGCTTTCCGCGGTCGAGGCCGTTCGCAGCCGAATGTTCAAACTGACCGCGAATCTGAAACGATGTGGAGTGGTTCACTGCAAAACCTATTTGACCGATGGGCGAACCGTGGGAAAGAAGACTCCCAATCGCTTTGATCGTGTGCTGCTTGATGCCCCTTGTTCATCGGAGTCGCGATTCCGAGCAGACGATCCCGTAAGCTGGGCGACCTGGAGTCTGCGGAAGATTCGGGAAACGTCACGCAAGCAAATCGGGTTGCTCAAGGCCGCCGTCCATGCGACCAAGGTCGGCGGAACGATTGTGTATTGCACCTGCAGTTTTTCGCCAGAAGAAAACGAAGCAGTGCTGGATAAAGTACTCCGCCGGTTTGAAGAGGCCATTGAATTGGTTCCCATCCAGTTGCCGCTTTCCAATCAGCAGGCAGGGCTAACCGCATTCGAAAATTCGACGTATGATCCGCAGATTGCCAACGCGATCCGGATTTTGCCCAATGATCGGATGGACGGATTTTTCCTGGCCAAGCTGGTCAAGAAGCATCCTTAAGCTTGCCGCATTCCTCACCGCACACCTCGAGCGGGCCGTATCGTCCTGACATAGATCTCATATCCCGCCAGCGGCAACACCCAACACAACCAACTGCTGAGGGTATAGTACCAGTCGGATTCTATTTCAAACCAAACGGCCAATCCTCCGAAAACTCTCAGCGTCACGGCCGAGCACAGCAGCACAAAGCAACGTTCCATCCAGCGCTGATGAGTCGCGAACTTTCGTTTGACGGCATAGCGCCAACCCTGGATCACACACGCCGATGCGACCACGGAAAGCATGGCAAATGACAGCGACGCCAGCCAGCCCGTCATCGCCCGATACGACATCCACAATCCGCTCGGCAGTACCAAAAACAGGACGTTCAACACCTGGACTCGCCCGACATAACGGTGCAACGCCGGAAACCTGGCTCGCATCGTTGCACTGATCAGGAACATTCCAAGCGCCAGTGACAATGGCCCGGACACAATGTGAACGTAGAATGCCCAGTGATAGCTTCCCCAAAAATAGAATTCCCGACCCAGCAGAAAATCCGAACTGAAATTAGGCGGGAAGTAGTCGCGATAGCTCCACAACACGACCCCAATGACCTTGATAATCGACAAGGCCACTAACGCGATCACGATACGGCGGAGGTAGTCTTCCGGTTTCAGTTTGATTACAGTGGTTGGAGCCGTGTCTTGAGTTTACGAGCGTATCTGTCAACCATTATAAACAATCCCATGATATTGATCTGCTGGTTGTCAACGTTGTTTCTTCTGCCGCCTCCACAGGACAAGGACCCGAAGCCGCCCGCGCTCGTTGCCAGGGTTGCCGATCATGAAATTTCAAGATCGGCCGTCAAGCGACTGCTGCGCCGATCGCTACCTCAGTCTTCCCACCCTCTGGTGGACTCACAATTAGGTGATTCCTGGCCGGAGACACTTTACGAGGCTGCGGCTGAGCAATGCATTGACCAGCGGCTGGTCCATGTGTACTTGCGGGCCAACGGGCGAAAAGCGAACCCGCAAGAAGTGCGGCTCAAGGTTATGGAACTGGAAAACTCACTGTCCGAGACCGGAGTCAAGCTGGACCAGTATCTTGAAACGCATCAGCTCACCCGAAAGGAACTGGAATATGAATTCGAATGGGAGCTGGCATGGAGCTGGTATATGGATCGAGTGCTGACGGACGAATATCTGCAGCAACATTTCCACCGGCACCGGCGACGGTTTGATGGAACCAGGATGTGTGTGGCCCACATTCTGATAAAATCCGGCGCCTCCAACGATCAGACTACAGCGATGGAAAAAGCCCAGAGACTGTACGAACAACTTCAGGCGGCGACCCGTACCCAGCGGGAGTCGCGTGCCAACGGTGAGGACCATCAGGCGGAACTTCAGTCTGTCTGGAATCTGGCCGTCCACGAACACTCGAAATCCGCGACGCGTTCGGAGTCCAGTGGTGGCGATCTCGGATGGATTCAGTTTGCGGAACCGATGCCTCCTGCGTTCTCCGAAGCGGCATTCCAGTTGTCGGCGGGAGAGGTCAGCCCACCCGTGACCACCTTTTTTGGCGTTCATCTGATTCGCTGTCTCGAAGTCCAGGAAGGAAAACGACAATGGCGAGACGCGATGGATGAAGTCCGGCAACACGCCCAAGCCGATCTGTTCCGCCGCATCGCAGAAGAACAGCGTAAAACAACGAAGGTTGAGCGATTTAAGGCGACCGGCAGATAAAAGTTTACCCAATGAGTATTGTGTTTCCCAGACGCTGAGTTGCGAGTCGCGGAGCGACTCGCCTACACTTTGGTACGTTTTTATCTGCCGGTCGCCTAAATGAACGATCACGGCAGCTCGATGTTTTCCAGTTTGAGCTTCACGGTTTTTCGGGTAATCGGCGCGAACGTCTGGTAAACCGCATTGAGTCGGCCAGGGTCTTCGTCGAAATAATACTCGATGGTCACTCCTTCACTCGACTGCTTGAGCAATATTTTCTCGATCGGTTCCCGCTTGACCTCGCCGTCGGCTGAGACCAGGTACATCGGATTCTCATACGGCCAGTTCTGCCAGGACTCCAGTGTCCCGTGTGACTCTTCCAACTGCAACGTCAAGGTGATTACATACCGATCACGCACACGCTCGATCGACTCGATGATCACGGTGGCGCCTGATTTTTTTTGCTCCATGCGGCCTTCGAATGCGGCAAGATTTTTGAAGCGAAACGTCTGTTGTTTTCCGGGAATGATCGCCACTAACTCGGCTTCGAGCGACCTCACGGACCGAACATCGCGGTCCATCAGCTTGAACGGAATCGACAGGGTCATGTGGGACTGACCGGGCAGGACTCGGGTAATCAGCTCGCCGTCATTTCGAATCGGTGAAAGGCGGTCGCCATTCGAGTCGGTGGCCAGTACTGAATGATAGGGGAGGCTGATGGACAGCGGCTGAACGCGCGACTCCCATTGAAGTTGCAGTGTGACCTCCGATTTGTTGGCAGACGGCCTTTCGAAATCCCGTACCTGAAGCCATTTGAGGACGCGAAAATCGAAGACGCCGGTCGACGAACGGGGCGCAGAAAATGGGTCGGTATCATGGCCGCCAACGGCATTCTGTGAGTCGCGAACCGTGATCTTCCAGCGACGATCCGAAGGAATGGAGCTGGGGAGAAGGGTCAATCCTGAAGCCTCCATCACTTCATGAAGAGCGGTCCAATATTCGATGTCCTGAAGATGATACGTCTTTCTTTCCAGCCCCATCCTGGCCGGTATTTCATAGATCACATGGAGATTGCCAGATTGCTCGGCGATGGCTTGCAAAGCCTCGTTGAGCCTATATTCCCCCTCAAGTGTAATGCGGGACGCTTCGGTAAACCGCATTGCATCGACTCGTTCAATTTCAGATCGAATCGAGGCCAGCCGCTCAAGCACTTCATTCGTTTGGCCCTCAATGTCGTCGAGAAACTCCAGCGCGGCGGGTCCGATTTGGATAATTTCCTGTGTGGCTCTTTCACGCACCTGGGCCTCGGGCGACCCCAGTTTCGGGATCAACCGATCCAGTGCGCTGATGATTTTCATGGCATCATCCCGCCAATCATCCGGACGATTTTTCCGCCAATCCTTCGGTGCATCTACATCGCGTTGCAGAGGAATCGCCCACGCCGATGTTGATGACAAGAGAAACTCTAATCCGCCAGCGAGTAACCACAGCGTCGTCAGGTAAAAAATAAAACGGTTCGGAAGCCTCATATCAGGACTCGTTCAAGATTGGATCAATATCACTATTAACAGCCAGTATAACCGCTACGTCCCGCGCAATGTGCCATCAACTGAATGGGCAGGCTCTGATACAGGACGAATCGGGCAACAAACCATCTGGATTTTCTCGATTCACTTCGTCCAGGACGTACATTTGGGCGTATTCGTTGACCCAATCCGTTCCTCCATGCCTCACCCACCCTCCATCGTCTGCATCGCAACCGGCTTGCTGGTCGGGTTGTGCGTGAACATGCGCTGTGGCTGGGCACAACAGGATTCGCTCACGAACTCTCGAACTGCCAACATCACGATCAGCGTTCCCTACAAAGGCAAACACTATGTTGGCAGGCCGATCGGATGGGATGGACGTGAACTGTTGTTGCTTCGTCGTGATGGAAAGCTCAATATCCTGCCAGTCCAATCAGAGGCCGACTACACAGCGGTCAGTCATCAGTTTCGTCCGTTGACACACGACAAAATTCGCGATCAACTCGAACGAGAATTTGGCGGAGCCTACCAGATTTCGGTAACGCCTCATTTTGTGGTCGTGCATCCGCCGGGCAACGCCAGCCTGTGGGCCATGCCGTTTGAGAAACTGTATTCCCGGTTTCGGTTGTACTTCACCAGTCGCGGGCTGCGGCTCAACGAGCCGGAGTTTCCACTGGTGGCGGTTGTGCTGCGGACGCGCGACGAGTTTGACCGCTTTCTGAGAAATCGCCAGGAATACAAGGAACAGATCCTGGGCTACTACTCGCCGATGAGCAATCGCGTGATCACCTATGACGCACGACCAAACGCGTCGTCGGATCAGGACTGGCTGTTGAACGAAAGCACTATCATCCACGAGGCGACTCATCAGGCTGCCTTCAATACGGGGCTGCATTCCCGATTTGCACCTGTTCCCCGCTGGATCAGCGAGGGGCTGGCCATGATGTTCGAAGCGCCCGGAGTCAATAACAGTGCATCGAATGGCGACTTCCGGCAACGCGTCAACCGCGATCGCTGGCGGGAGCTGGTCCGCTTTTACGATCAAGGCAAGGTCGATGGGCGGCTGGCAGAACTCATTCGCAACGATGACTTGTTTCGCACGGATCCATCGCTGGCCTATGCCTTGGCTTGGGGACTGACATTCTATCTATGCGAGCAGCGTCCCCAGCCGTATTTTCAGTTTCTATCCACGGACAGTCAGCGAACCCACCTCACCGAGTTCCCCGACGATGCTCGGCTCAAAGCATTCGGAGAGGCGTTCGGCTACCGACTCGATGACACGGAGCGAAGGATGAAGGGATTTATTCTGGGGATTGGGGAGTAGTCGTGGTCGATCACTGCCTTCGTCTTCGGCCGGCCAAAGCCAGACTGGCCAGCCCCAGCGCCAGACCGACGCCAGGTTCGGGAACAGCGGACGCGACCGCTCCCCAGGTCGATCCGATCCGCAATTCATCGATGCTCCAAAAAGCGTTGGCGCCACCTGCGATCCGGATGGTCGTCAATAACGCATGGTTGTTTTCAGAGGTCGTCCCAACCAATGTCCAGTCAAGGCCAACATCTGAATCAGGAATCAGATCGGTTCCAGAAGTAAACACTTTCAGAAAAATCTGATCGAAGTTGCCTCCCAAGGAGTCGTCCTGCGAGACGATTTTTGCGACCAGAAAATAGTGGTTATTGCGAGTCAGCGTCAGTTCCCCCGCTGTATTTTTAACGCCACCGAGTTGGTTGACAAAAAAAGCTTCGTTGCTGCCGACGCCAAACGCAGCTTGTGTGACGCCCCCATCATCCATGAGCAGGATGTCCAGGAATTCGTTGCTGTCGTCAATGGACGTTGTGTCCAGTGCTTGAGAAATCAATACGGATACATAGGCCACACTGTTGGAATTCAGGTCGATGGGCTGGGACAGCGAACGAGTAACGGATCGATTTGCTCCTGCCAGATCCAGTCGGCCATTCGCTTTTTCGAAACGAAAATTTTCGAAGGGGATACTGCTTCCACCACCGAATTGGCCTTGGTTGCTGGCCGTAAAGTTTCCATTGCCGGTCCAGCCACCGCTCCAGCCGATGCCGCCATTGGAACGCATTACCGTGTTGCCGAACCCGTCGTAGTGGGAAAGCTCAGCTCGATGCCCTGTCCCCTCCAGAGTTTGCAGACCAAAATTTACATAGCGGATCGAGGTGGGACCGACTTCGTACACCAATCCAATGGTGCCGTTATTCAATTTGTCGATAACGGAGTAGGCTGCGGAGCCTGATTCAATCAGGACCGGGTTGATAAATGTTTTGCCTTCATCATAGCTGGTCCAGACCCCGATATTGTTACGATTGTTCCCCGTTCCCAGATTGGTACCGAGTGGACTGGAGTAAAGAATTCGATCGCGGTCGTCACCACTTCGTTTGGCCGAATAACGCACCATGGCCGTATCGACCGGAGTCAACGGCATGCCGCTGGCCGGAGACGATGTCCAGGTATCACCACCATCGGTGCTGAGGTAACGATGCCGAGGACCAATGCCACTTTGCTGTCGACCGTCCCACAGGAGGTCACCATTGGTCAACTCGATCACTTCAGATTCATCGGCAAACCCCGGCGTCACGCCACTGCCACGTTGCCAAGTAGCACCGTTGTCGTCGCTGTAGATCGCCACGCCATTGTAAAAAGTAGCAGAAGTGGCTCGTCGGTGTCCTGGAATAATCAGGCGACCGTTGCGCTCGGTTGCGCTGTCCTGCCATTGCAGTTGGATTCCCTTGCCAGGCCCGGTATTTAACGAGTACCAACTTTCGTTTTTGACTTGAGCATTGATATTAGCGGGCGTCGACCACTTTGCTCCGTGATCGGAACTGGATTGATAAAAAATCACCGACGAATCATCGCCCAGTCCGGCTCCAACATTCGCTTGTCCTTTGTCCGTGGGCCACTGCACATATTGCAGATGAACTTTGCCGGTGTCCTGATCCACCACGACGCGAGAGTCTGAGTAATCAAAACCGTTGTCATTCCTTAACACTGACAGGTTGGACCACGTGACTCCGTTGTCCGTACTCCGCTTGAACACCATGTGGATGTCGCCAGCAGCACCTGGGTCAGCACCGGTGGGGCGCCCTTCGGCGAACAACAGCAGGGAACCATCTTGCGCCACCGCGAATCCGGGGATTCGATAGGTATGGTACCCCGTACCGGCGATCATCGGATTATTGGCGGTAATGATTTGTCCGAGCAGGTGATGCGGAAAGCCAACCACGGCCAACGTAAGGACTACTAACCGAAAAGCCTCCCAATGCATCTTGAACCTGTTGCGATTCAGGTAGTGGGGAGTCCTTTTGAAGGAGTTATCTTCGCCGTTTTGGGCTTCATTCATCTTTTGGGCTCCATTCATCCTCGGGTGTTCCTTATTTTTCTAGTGAACTGGGTCACGAAGTGACCATGGCAACCAGGAATCAAATATCAACTCGACGATGAACACCAAGTACCATGTTGCCTTTCGCTCCGCGAAAGCAGAAAAAGTAGTGGCTTTCGCGGAGCGAAAGGCGACACTCGTTCTTCGAACGATCCTGAAGAGAACCCAGTCCCCCCCGGGACCATGAATCTCTTATGCGACCGCACTGTGGAGGAAGTGCTTTTTTGCGAGGCCGTTCCGATAGGACAATATATTGGCAGGCCATTCGAAGCCAACAAAAAAGGTTGGAGGCTAAAAACATCGCGCAAATGTCAGCCGATGTTTTCAACATCCAACCCAAGTTTAATCAACGGGAATTGAGTTTGAACTAACGGCGTCGTCGCGAAGCCATCAGCAATGAACACAATCCTAACACGGCTGCTGAAGAAGGCTCTGGCACGGCAACGGTGACTTCAAATCGGGCATCGAAGTTAAGAGTGCCTCCAGCTGGATTGGTGGCAACGCCACCCGTATAAGTATTCACGAATCCACCACCAAAATTGGCGGCTGCCACCCGGGCAACACCCAATTCTGTATTGTCCAGATCGGAATTGGTAGACCAACGAATGAAATACTGGGCTGTAGAACTCAACAAGTCATTGTTAAAATTCCATACCAAGTCGCTCAAAGCGCCGCCGTCGATCGCACCTCGAACATCGATGGAGTTGGTCGATACGGCTACCGGCGCCCCGGTAGCCCCGGCGTCTGTAAACAATTTAAGAAATAGATTTCCGGCTGTCGCATCGTTATTATCATTTGGAGATTCAACAAACAAAATGCTCTTAAGCAAGAGTGAACCAGGCAACGGCAAATTCGCCCCAATATTGTCATGACTTGCCGCATTACCTGCGGTACCTCCCGGAACATTTAACGTAAAACTCTGACTTCTGAAATTCGATTGCGAGCCAGCAGTTACCACTTCGCTGTGGTGGGCATTGTCCAAAATAATGTCCGCTTGAACTTGCGAGACCAGGATAGCCGAAACAAAAGCACTCAATAATAATCTCACCGATGTTCTACACATGTTTTTTCTCCAATTGATCACGATTAACACAATTAACACATTTGATCGATCAGAATCGATCACTACCGATCTTACCCGGACACACTTCCTTGTCAATATATTTTAACAAAATATGAAATTTTCCTGTTTTCGATGAAATTTTGATGGTACAGGCTCTATTTTGAAAAGAAAATACGGTACAAACTATAGATCATTCCTGAATCAAATTACCTACAGGGTGTTCGATCATGATCGTTTAGGAGGCGGAAGTGCCAAAAACTTTGACGGAAAAGACCTATCTGAATTTACGAAAAGAGCTGATTTCTGGGGATTTGAAGCCAGGTCAGCGACTGGTATCGCGCGCCTTGGCCGAGCGACTCGGCGTCAGTTTGGCCCCGATCCGCGAGGCCATTGGGAGGCTGGCGGTGGAAGGATTTGTGGAACACGTTCCCGGATCCGGTTCGTTTGTCAAGAAAATTTCCCGGCAGGATTTGTACGAGCTGTTTGTCCTACGTGAAGCCCTTGAAAGTTGTGCCGCCGCGGAAGCCGCGCTCAACGGCCACCCTGTCCAGTTCGATGAAATGGATTGGTTGTGTCAAACCTTTGAGGAACTTGCCGGCAAAATTGAAGGACCCAACGCCGATCAGGACATCATGAACCAGTGGGTCGATTGCGAGGAACGTTTTCACACGCTGCTGTTTGATGCAACCAAAAACCTGTTGCTGCAAAAAGTGGCGGGCAACTACCGGATGCAAATCCAGGTCTTCGAGGTGCAGCGTACTCGGCCCATGATCCTGACGAAATCGGTTGCTGACGATACCGCAAAAACTCACCGCGAGATCGCGCAAGCGATTCGTGAACGCAATTCAGAACTCGCGCGAAGCCGAATGCTGGCTCATGTTCAACGAGGGCGCCAAACCATCATGAATTTTTTTACAACGGCGGACTCATAAAACTACAAGAGAAGGACGGGAAAACCAGCCCCCCCTTAGGCGACCGGCAGATAAGAACGTACCCTAGTGTAGGCGAGTCGCTCCGCGACTCGCAACTCAGCGTCTGGG
>CAYPXY010000020.1:0-69107 GCA_964414815.1 uncultured Pirellulaceae bacterium
TTGAATAGGGAGATTGCACCCTACCGTCGCGCCTGCGCCGACTATTTTTCGATCTGTCAGCTCCAACCATAGTTCGACCTACTTTCCATGTTTGTTTCGAACGAACGGTGGTCGGCTTCGGCTTGCGGCTAAACGTTCCATCGCTCCGTGAACGGTTACCAATAAACGTATCGTTTCCTGCAATGGTGGGATTTGCTTGTTCGAAAAAACGACTCCCGATCCCCTCATGCACGAACCCTCGCTACCTTAAACATTGTGTGAACAGCTACAACTGCTGAAACCGCTCGAAAACAAATTCGGGCACTTCGCTTGAATCTTCAGGACGATATCGTTTTACCGGAAACGATCGAGCCACGGTTTGACGCAGCTCATTCAAATCCTTGATTTCGCCGCATCCCATAGCTTGCACCAGCAGATTGCCAATGGCGGTTGCTTCGACCGGGCCGCAGTGGACCGGCCGCTCAAGTGTGGAGGCGGTTATTTCGTTGAGCAATTCGTTCTGAATGCCTCCCCCGACCATGTACAGTTCGTCCACTTGTTTTCCGAGGACCGATTCCAGCCGGTCGACGGTGTCTCGATAGGAAAGTGCCAGACTGTCCAGACAACATCGCGCCCGTTGACCGACTGTCTCCGGGATCGGTTGTTTGCTTTCGGTTGCAAACGATTTCAGTTTATCAGCCATGTTTCCTGGCGATGCAAATCGCGAATCATTTGGATTGACAATGGTTCGAAAGGCTTCCGAGCTTCTTGCCTGTTCGACCATTTCGGAAAACGAAACAGGATCTCCCTGAGTTTCTAACTCACGTTTAAGCTCCTGAATCAGCCATAGTCCGGCAATGTTTTTCAGAAACCGGACCGAGCCATTGATGCCCCGTTCATTCGTAAACGGGATTTCGCAGGCTCTCTCACTGACGAAGGGCTGATCGATTTCCATGCCGACCAGCGACCAGGTCCCCGATGACAGGAACGCCCACGATGAATCGGTATTCGTCACGGGGGCGGCTGCCACTGCAGCGGCGGTATCATGGGAGGCAGGTGAAATGATGCGTACGGATGGGCTTAGCCCGCTTGCGCTGGCCACCTCGTCTCGCAAGTGGCCGACGGTATCGCCCGCCTCGATCAGCCTACCAAAGGCACGTGTCGGCAGGCCTAGTTGTTCAATCAGCTCAAAATCCCAGTCACCAGTTTCAATCGAGAGCAAGGCACTGGTCGATGCGATCGTTCGTTCGACTCCTATCTCGCCTGAGAGCCAATAGTGAAACAGATCGGGAATGAACAGCAAGCGATCTGCGGCCTTGAAAAAGTCCGGTTCCCGCTCCAATCGGGCCGCAACCTGGAAAACCGTATTGAACGGCATGAACTGAATTCCATTTCGTTGGTAGAGAGCCTGCCTACCGCCAACCCGCTCCAGGACTTGCTTCGCCGCCGCGTCATTTTGCGGATCGCGATAGCAATGCGGCAGCCCCAGCAGTTCACCGCTTTTTCCAACCAGACACCAGTCGACACCCCAGGCATCCACACCGATACTGGCGAGCTCAACTTGGTTCTCAAGACACCAAGCCGACGCAGACCGCAAACCTTTGAGGATATTGAGCCAGATACCGGTCAGGTCCCAAACCGGGCCGAACGGTGTCGGGCAGGGATGATGCTCGAATCGATGCAGCTCCTCACATCGCAATGCTTTGGCTGCGTCCGGAGTGGGATAGACGTCCCCGTCTGTCAGGCGCGCCGAGCCTGGAGTGGGATAGACATCTCTGTCTGTCAGACCCTGGTCATCGAGTACACCGATGATCGCCCGGCCAGAACTTGCTCCCAGATCGATTGCCAGATGTGCCGATGTCATATTGAACCTTACAGGTTATCTCAAGAATGCCTCATGCAACCCACCATCGACGTTGATGATCTGGCCCGTTGTTTTACTGGACGCTTTGGACGCCAGAAAATAAATCGCTTCGGCCTGGTCATTGGGTGTGATCGGCTTTTTGGTCAGGGTTCGTTCGGCGTAGAACTCCGCCAGTCGATCCCGTAGGGTTTCGTCCGGCTCGGACTCCGAAAACTTGATTCCGTATTTTGACAACGAGGCGATGACCCGATCCCGCGGGAACATGGTACTGCCTGCGACCACGGTAGCAGGCGCCACTGCGTTGACTCGTACCAGCGGTGCCATCTCAATCGCCAACTCGCGAACCAAATGATTTGCAGCAGCCTTTGAGGTGTCGTAGGCCAGCGAGCCTTTCTTGCCGACGACACCATTAACGCTGGTCGTCAAGACAACCGACGCCGGCAAATTCTGTTCGGCCAGCAGCTCTCTCAGCTCGTCAACGATATTGAAACTGCCAACGACATTCACGTCGAACGTCTGCTTCCATTTTTCATTGGACAGCGATCCATTTCGCTCGGGCGCAAAAAAGACACCTGCCGTGACGATGATCTTGTCGATGCCGCCGTAGGCCAGTACCGCAGACTGAATCATTTGGCGGATCGAACTGCAATTGGTGATATCGACCGCCAGACCAATCGCCGGCCCGCATGACGAGATACCGCTTCCCGCGACCCCGATTCCCTGGCCATACTTGGAGGTCAATTCATTGGCGGTGGTTTCCGCATCCGTTGCTCTCAAGTCACAACAAACAACATGGGCCCCCTCTTTGGCGACCCGATGGGCGACGGCTTTTCCGATACCATTGCCGGCCCCAACGACCAGCACGACATCGCGTGACAGTTCGGCTTCGGCCGGTGCCCGTTTGAGTTTGGCTTCTTCGAGCAGCCAGTACTCAATGTCGAAGGCTTCCTGCTTTGGCAGAGCAATATACTTGCCCATTGCCTCGGCGCCGCGCATCACCTCGACGGCACAGGCGTAAAATTCGGCGGTGACGCGAGATTCACTTTTGTTTTTTCCCCAAGCGATCATCCCGATTCCGGGAATCAACACGACCGTGGGATTGGGGTCTCGCATCGCCGGTGAGTTGGCGTGTTTGTGCTGCTGGTAATATTCCGCATAGTCAGCACGGTACTGTTCCAGGCCGATTTCAAGTTTTGCCTTGAGCATCGCCAAATCTTCGGTCTGCGGATTCCAGTCGATGTAAAGCGGCTTGATCTTCGTCCGCAGGAAGTGATCGGGGCAGCTTGTTCCCAGTTCGGCCAGTCGGGCTGCGTCGGCCGAGTTGACAAACTGCATGATGGCCGGGCGAGTTTCGACCGTTCCGATAAACTTGTTCTGTTTCGAAATGCGCCCGCGCAGCCACGGCAGAAGTTCCACCAGAATCGTATCGCGATCTTCGTCCGGGAGCGATTGACACTTCTGGCCGCCAAATGTTTTTTCGCCTTTGTCCTTCGATTCAATGAAGCGAGCGGCTTTCTCGATCAGGGCCAGCGTCCGTTGATAACATTCGTAGTCGTCATCCGCCCAGTTGATCAGGCCGTGCTGCCCCATCACCAGGCCCTTGAGTTCCGGTTGGGCTTCGACTTCACGCTGCATCATCAACCCCAGCTCGAATCCCGGACGCAGCCAAGGCACCCATCCGATTTCGCCGCCAAAAATTTCCTGCGTCAATTCTTTGGAGCGGTCGCAAGCAGCGATGGCGATCACGCTGTTGGGATGCATGTGGTCGATGTGACGTGCTGGCAAAAATCCATGCAACGGCGTGTCGATGGAACTGGCTCGCGGATTGAGATTGAACGTGCAGTGCGGGAACAGCCCAACCATTGAGTCTTCTGATTCCGTCTTCGGGCCGGGATTGGGCGACGACTGATATTTTGGAATCAGCGCCAATAGTTTGTCCTGATACAACGACGCGAAATTATCCAGTTTGGAAGTTCGAAGGTCGCCGCCAGAGCCTTTGACCCACAACACTTCGACGGCTTGGCCGCTGAGCGGATCGATTTCATGGAGCTTCGAAGAAGTATTCCCGCCACCGGTATTGGTAATACGCTGGTCGGCTCCCAGGCAATTTGAGCGATACACCAGTCGCTGTGCCGGTGAAAGCGAATCTGCGGCTGAATGATCCCAAAGGTCTAAAACGTGTTGGTAAGGTGATTTGTCGGTGGTAGGCACAGGATTAAATAGGGTTGCCAGGTTAGGGTGGCCAAGTGTATATGGTTGTCAGGCTTCAAGTTTAAACTTTAAGATGTAAAGTTTAAAGTGCCGTGGTGACACGTTATTTCAACGCCGTGAATTCGTTCCAAGCAAAAATCGAATCCCTTACTCGTGAAGTTGCGGAGCAGGTTTTTCCCGGCTTGGCGATCGGCGCTATCTGTGATGGTCAACGACTGGTTTGGTTGAAGGGATTTCGTGACCTTGAACAACAGCATCCTGTTCAGGAGGACACGATGTTCGAAATCGGCTCCGTCACCAAACCGTTTACAGCTATTCTGCTCACGGAAATGGTGTCGCGTGGGCTGGTCGGGCTGGATGACCCCATCGGAAAGTACTTGCCCGACGACATCGATTGGGTGGCCAATGGAGTTTACGAGATCACCTTTCGCGAGTTGGCCTATCATCAAAGCTCGCTTCCTCGGTTGCCCGTGAATCTGGATGAGACCATCATCGATCCTCATCAGCCTTATGAAAACTTTTCGGTTGAGGACCTATTGATGGCGCTCCAGAAGCATCAGGCCGGCAAAGGCAAAAAAGTAGAGGAGTATTCCAATTTTGGATACGGCCTGCTGGGTTACTTGTTGGGGCAGATTCATGGAAGCGATTACGAAACAGCGCTGCGCGAGTTGGTGCTGCAACCTTTGGGGCTTGGTGATACGGCTTGCAAACTTTCCGAAGATCAAACGCGGCGGCTTGCTCAACCTACGATTGTAAAAGGTGTTCCGGTTCCAGCCTGGGTAATGCCAGAGGCCGTGATGGGGGCGGGTGGGCTGAGGTCGACGCTGGCAGACATGATGATATTTCTTCAAGCCAACCTGCATCCGGAAAACACCCCACTTGAGTCAACATTGGGAGCCACCCGACAAGTCCGGAGTTTCTGGAAGAAGGCATGGTGGCCGAGCGTTCTGGTATCCATCATGGTTTGGTTGGCGGTTGCCTACTTTTTGTCGAGCCGGATTCCATTTGGTCCTGCAGCTTCGATGTCCGCATTCTATCTCTATGTGTCGGTGTGTTTCGCCGGAGGCGATACCGGAAAGTTGGGGGCATTGCTTGTAAACGGTTTGCTGGTACTGGGAACGTGGTGGGTGTGGAGGGAGCAATTTTATTGGTGTCCGCACTTAATTTTCGGGAGTGCGCTCGCGTTATTATTATCGCATGCATTCTGGAAAAAGGCGCGCGGAACCTTGGCCTGGTCCGTTGAGGATCACCGCAAGGGGACCGTATTCTGGCATAATGGGATGGTAGGTGGCTCCGCTGCGTTCATCGGCTTTATGCCCAAACGGTCGTTGGGGGTTGTGGTGTTGGCCAGTGCAGCGAAGGACGTTGACTGGATTGGATTCCAGTTGCTTGAGTTTCTTTCAGCCAGGCCAAGGCACCAGCCATTGAAGAAGCTCGATGAATTGGGAATTGCGCGTTAGTTTGATCTACTAGACGAAGTTGGCAGGAAAATTGAACGCAGAAAAGTCTTTCGCGTCCAGGCTTCCGCGATCATTTTTCTGCGTTCAATTTTTCTGTCAACTGTGTGACTACCCTTTTCCGGTCGAAAAAGATATATTCTCGGAAAAGGAAACTGCATGAAAACCAACGAAATTCGTCAAAAATACCTAGAGTTCTTTCATTCCAAGGGGCATACCATTGTCCCCAGCGATGTACTCGTCCCCAAATGGGATCCGACCGTATTGTTCACTCCGGCGGGGATGAACCAGTTCAAGGACCACTTTCTTGGCAAAGTCAAACTTGAATACACTCGGGCTACCACTTCGCAAAAATGTCTGCGAACCGGCGACATCGAAAACGTAGGACGCACGGCCTACCACCACACGTTCTTTGAGATGCTAGGGAACTTCAGCTTCGGAGATTATTTCAAACGTGACGCCATCCACTGGGCATGGGAATTTCTGACTGACAAAAAATGGCTGGCGATCGATCCGAATCGGTTGACGGTTTCGGTTTACCTTGATGATGACGAGGCCGCTGAAATCTGGCAAAACGATATCGGTCTGCCGCTTGATCGCATCACTCGCATGGGCGAGCACGATAACTTCTGGCCCGCCGGTGCTCCGACCGATGGCCCGGACGGTGTCTGTGGACCGTGCAGCGAAATTTTCTTTCATCCGGACAACGGCCCCGAGTGCGAAATCTGGAATCTGGTTTTCACGCAGTTCAATCGCGTTGGCGATCCGCCCAACAATCTGATTCCGCTGCCGAGCAAAAACATCGACACAGGAATGGGACTTGAACGCATTGCCGCAACGATGCAAGGAGTTACCACCAACTTCCATATCGATACTCTGCGCCCGATTGTGAATGCGGCGGCCGAGGTGGTCGGTATCAAATACGATCCCGATTCAGAAAATGGGCGACGATTGCGGCGCATCACGGATCACATCCGAGCCTGTACGATGGCGATTCACGAGAATGTCTATCCGGGGGCGAACAAGGAAGAGTACGTCATCCGGCGACTCCTTCGTAGAGCCGTGCTGCAAGGTCATGAAATGGGTTTGCGAGAACCGTTCCTGTACCATCTTGTCCCTGAAGTCGTCAAACAAATGGAGCAACCTTATCCCGAACTTCGTGGCACGGTTGATCGGGTGGCTCAGGTGGTCAAAAACGAGGAAAAGAACTTTTTCAGTACGCTCGATGGCGGATTGGCAAAGATCGAAACGATCTTCGATGCCATGCGACGTTCCAATCAGGCAACGGTCGACGGAAAAGAGGCTTTCGATCTCTATCAAACGTTTGGTATTCCCGCCGAGTTGTTTGCCACGATGGCGGAGGAACGAGGGCTTGAGTTTGATTGGAGTGCCTACCAAACGGCCATCGAACAACATGGAATCGACAGCGGTGCCGGTTCCAAGGGAGTGATGGGCGATTTCGGACCGATCGATGACATCAAGCGGGAAGTTAAATCGACGCCCTTCACCGGATACGCGGAGACGAAAGCGAAGAGTAGCGTTTGCGGATTGGTTGAAGATGTGGGTGTGCAACAGGCTTCGGTGGATGGCGAAGGGACAGCTAAATCGGATCAGGACCATCAAGCCGTTTCGGAGCAGCGACGTGTGGGCGCGATTCATGCTCGCGATGATGGGGCCGGGGCGCGCGAGACAGACCGGGAGGTCTATCCCACAAAGTCAGAGGTCTGTCCCACGAAGTCAGAGGTCTATCCCACGAAACAGTATGTCGTACTGGAAAGCACGCCTTTTTATGCGGAGTCGGGCGGTCAGGTGGGGGATACGGGCCAAATCGTCGGCCCGAGCGGAACATTTTCTGTAACCGACACGCAGAAGAATGGTGATGTCATCCTTCATATCGGACAAATGATTCAGGGAACGCTATCAGATGGCGATACCGTTTCTGCGGTCGTTGATGAACCAAGGCGCAATGCCATTCGTAGAGCCCACTCGGCGACGCATATCCTGCACCATGCGCTGCAGAAAAATCTGGGCGAACATGCCCAACAACGTGGCTCGAAGGTTGTGGATGACCTGTTGCGATTTGATTTTGCCAATCTCGAAGCCGTACAACCGGCCCAGCTATCGGCGATCGAAACGATGGTGATCGATAAGATTGGACTCGGAGGAACCGTTATTGCTGAAATTTTGCCGCTCGAACAAGCCAAGAAAGCCGGCGCGATGATGTTGTTCGGAGAAAAGTATCCTGATCCGGTGCGTATGGTTTCGATAGGCGATTTCAGCAAGGAACTCTGTGGCGGTACGCATGTCGCTGCGGTCTCGGACATTGAGCGGTTTGAGATTCTGTCGGAAGAAAATATTTCATCAGGGACTCGGCGCATCCAGGCCATCACTGGGAACCGGGCGCTCGAATATCAAGATCGGGTTCGCGGTACTGCTGAGCAAATGGCGACGAAGCTGGGTGTCCGCGCGATCGATCTGCCAAACGCCGTTTTGCAAATCCACGAAGAAGCTAAAAACCTGAAGAAACAACTTGCCGGAACGAAGAAGGAAGTCCGTTCGCCGTTGGAGACGAGCATCGTCAACCAAACGGACCCAAAGCAACGGTTTCTCAATCAGGATGGAAGGGAGCTGAGTTATCCCGAAGTTCGCGAACTTTTGAGAACCGTGGCTGGACGGCTCAATGTGTCGCTGCTCGAGGCTGCGGGTCGGGTCGAAGGCATGCTTGCCGAGATTGATCGCTTGAAAGAACGTCTGGCTCAACAAGGCAGCCAATCGATTGACGTCGATCAGCTCATTGCCAGTGCGGAAACCGCGAGCGGCATGAATTTGATCGTGGCGGAAGTTCCCGAAACCGATGTGAATCAACTCAAGCAGGTGATTGATCAAATTCGCAAGAAAACAGAATCGGCGGCCATTTTTCTTGCAACCCGACAGGGTGATGACAAGGTAGTGCTGGTGGCCGGACTGAGCCGAAACCTGGTCGACGCTGGAATGAGTGCCGGCGACTGGATCAAATCAGTCGCTCCGGTCGTCGGGGGAGGCGGTGGTGGAAAACCCGATCTGGCCCAGGCCGGTGGAAAAGAAGTTGCCAAAATTCCAGAAGCCATTTCCGCCGCAAGAACGTATCTTCAGAATGTTTCGGTTCGTTAAGAAACATTCTGAAGGGGTGTCGGGAGACGAATCGTGGCTTCCCACGAGCCGCTTTCTGGCGAAAAACGTGTGAATTGGCTCGCTTACCCGTTGACCTATCGGGTAGAATGAGCCTAATTTGCTGAAACTCAAAAACTAAAATCAAACTGAAATTAACCCAAACGGAGAAAAGAAATGCGAATTAAGAACACATTGCTGTGGAGTTGCACCTTGTTGATTGCGGTATCGCAGTCTGCATTTGCCCAAACAGCGCCACTGGCTGAAAAGCAACGAGCCGTACTTGCATTTGAAATCGATGTGGATCGATTCCTGGCAAGTCCCTTGGCTCAACTTCCTGCACTGAGCCAGGGAATTCAAGGATTTCAGCAAGGTGCTGGAGGGGATAATTTTGATATTAAAAACGTATCCAAAATTTCCGGCTTCGCCAGTGCTCCCGAAGGACTGGCAGCTTTTCAGCGAAGCTCCGACAGCGACACACCTGTTGAATTCTTCGTTCAAATCCACTTCAAAAGTGAATCGGCGATAAAAGAAATGTTGGCCGATCTGGCTGAAAAAAGCACCACCTATGAAGAAGGCGGCCGAACCTATTATCGACCCAATAATCCCAATGGGCCTCAAAACATCCGGGGCTTCCAGGCCGACGCATTGACACTGGTCACTGCAACGACCAACTATCTTGGTTTGTCCAGCCCGAAACAGGCATTCACTTCGAATCTCTCTTCAGCCTGGAGCCACATCGGCAGCCAGGACGACGCCGTTCGAATCGCGGTCGATTTGCATGGTGCTCGTGACTTGATCAACCAGGCCGTTGACCAAGCCAAGGGGAATGCCGATGCCATGGGCCAGGCTTTTCTGGATTTGGTTCCTGGGATTACCGACGTTCGATTGACACTCGATTTTAGTGGCAAAAATTTGCTGACCTTCGGATCGACCTGCTCAAGCGAAGACAATGCAACACAGCTTAACGATGCATTGGATTCCATCTTGGGTATGGCCAAGATGGCAGGCGGCATGCAATTGGGTCAGTTCAAGCAACAAGCAGAGCTTGCCGGCATCGCAAAAGTTGGCGAACAGATCCTGGACGCACTGAGCCCAAAGCAGAACGGTACTCAAGTAACCGTCACCATTCCGAGGCCGGAAGGCTTTGAAGCAGCCCTGCAGCAAATCGGGGCAATGATGCCGGGTGGACCAGGCCCCGGTGGTTTCGACGATGATGATTTTTAGAGATTCATCGTCTGTTTTAATTAAGAATGCAACTCAACCGATTCACGAAAGTGAGTCGGTTTTTTCATGCGTCCCAGCAAACTTCCAGATCGTTCTCGATGGACGAGATTCCCGCGACGCGTTTCAGAGCCTCTTGAGCAATCTGTTTTTCGAAATACGTCTGAACCGTTCCCTCAATCGTGACTTGCTCTCCGCTCGTTTTCAAACGAACGTTCCGTTGTCTCAAATGGGGATGGTTGACAATGACGGCCACCGCCTGTTCATGCAAACCAAAGGCAGATGACGGGACAAGGAGAGGTGCTGACATGATGGTATCCGGTAGGCATCCAGGGCATCATTAGGCCGGGATCGGGAGGCTCGGCCCAATTTGATTGAAATGCTGACCCCCAATGGATCAACAAACGTTGCCGCACTTATGAAATACCACCGCGTTAGAGAATCTCCAGAAAAATTTCTGACACGATACTCCAGTTTAGGAAAAGCAGTCCAGTTGTAGCAACTGGAAGGGCAATTCCTCAATAAGGATAGCAGTTTGGTGAATCTGGTTTGATGGAATGATGATTCAATGATGGGTAAATCAGTTCGGCGATGATTGGGGTATCCGTTCAGGCTTAAATCTCGAAGAGGCTATGATTTTTTTGGACAGGCCGTCCTGTTAGAAACACAATGTCGGTAGTCAAATTGAACGGAATTCCGGTTATACTAGAACCGTATTTGCTTTAACGCCTCCTGCAGCGAACCGTTGTTCCCTCAATTCTATGAGCCAAATCAAATTGCCATTCTGGACTCAGTTCCACACGAGGGCCACCAGATTTCCAGATTCATGGATAATGTTCGCCAGTGTCGCGATGGTGATCGGACAAGTTCTTTTGATTTCGGCGGCTCATCACGGTTCATTCGGCTTTCGAAACGCAAGACTTTCTCAGCATCAACCTGCAGGTTCAGAACTGGCCAGCGATCAAGAACCTGTCAATAAAGAACTGGCCGAACGGCTCGACGATACCACTCGAGGCAAACAAATCTACCTCCAACAGTGCGCTCAGTGTCATGGCGAGCGCGGTGAGGGAACGGAGCAATACTCGCTGTTGCTGACCGGTGATCTGGCCGTGGATGAACTGGCGTCGCTGATTGATGCCACCATGCCTGAAGATGCACCGGAGCAGTGTGTCGGCAACGACGCGAAAGAAGTGGCCCGGTATATCTACGACGCTTTCTATTCTGCCGAGGCTCAGCGGACGCACTCGAAACCCCAAGTTGATTTCTCACGATTGACCGAGCGGCAGTTCCGGGAATCGGTGACTGATTTGTTCGGTAATTTCGATCCGCCCGTCTGGCACTCGCCGGAACGTGGATTGAAAGCCCATTATTTTGCGTCCCGCAACTGGAACGCCAAACGAAAACTTGCCGAGCAGGTCGATGCCAACATTAATTTCGGCGATGGAGTTCCCCATTTCAGTGCAACGGGCGAGTACCCCAACGTCGAACCCAAAAAAGAAGATGAAAACCAGATGGGGGACGGATTTTCGGTCTACTGGAGCGGATCGGTTTTGGCGCCGCAAACCGGTGTTTATTCATTTCGAGTGGAATCCAAAAACGGTTTCCAGTTGCGAGTCAATCAACAAGAGCCGCCACTGATCGACCGCAAAGTCCGCTCGGATGATGTTGAGAACCATGAAGCCACTATTTTTCTGCAAGCCGGAAGAGCCTATCGTTTGAAGATCGAGTTTTTCTCGTATCCCGATCCGCCCGCGCGGATCCGCTTGTTATGGAAGCCGCCCCACGGTGTCGAGGAAGTGATTCCGCAAGACTACTTGATGCCGCACGAGCTTCCGGTGGCGATGGTGGTTGCCAGCCCCTTTCCACCTGACGATTCCTCTCACGGCTATGCGCGTGGAATCTCGGTTTCCCAGGAATGGGATGAAGCAGTCACGGCGGCCGCCATGGAAGCGGCCGAATGGGCGGCAGAGCGGATGTGGCATCTGGCTCAGGCAAAGGATTCGGATGAAGATCGGCTGGAGAAAATTAAATCCTTTTGCGTCCAATGGGTTGAGTTTTCTTTTGTGAAAAATTTAACAAATGAAGAACAGGCGTTTTTTGTTGATCAGCATTTCGACAATGAGCTTTTGTTGAAAGATCAGGTCAAACGGGTAGTGATGCTGGCGATCAAGTCGCCACGATTTCTTTTTCCGGAGCTGGAGCAGCGCGATCCCCATTTCACAGTCGCGCGGCGATTGGCACTCGGGATATGGGACTCGATTCCGGATCGTGAGTTGTTTGAACTTGCCGAACAGGGAAAGCTGACTGACCCGCAGGTGATCGAAGGTCAGCTCTGGCGGATGATGAGTCATCCGAAAGCCGCCGCAAAGCTGTCATCATTTTTTGCGGACTGGCTTCAAATGGATCGCGCCCATCATGCCGCCAGAGATCCAGAACGCTTTCCCGGTTTCGATGCGGAACTGCTGGTCGAGAGTCGCCGAAGTCTTGAAAATTTTGTCCACCAGATCGCGTGGAGTGACTCGTCCGACTACCGTCAGTTGTTTCTTGCTCCGCATATTTTTGAGAATCCCCGATTGGCTCAATACTATGGGCCAGAGACGGAGACGGGGACATCGCGCTATGTGGGCGTGTTGTCGCATCCGTATTTGATGACCGGGTTTGCCCATTATCGCGACAGTTCACCGATCCATCGAGGTGTTTTTGTCGCCAGAAATTTGTTGGGGCGAAGCATGAAGCAGCCCAATGAGAATTTTGAGCCGTTGACGGAAGATTTTGATCCGTCGATGACCAATCGTCAGCGTGTCGAATACCAGACCAAGGAAACAAGTTGCATGAGTTGCCATGCGATGATCAACCCGCTGGGATTCAGTCTTGAGAATTACGATGCCGTGGGAAGATTCCGCGAGACCGAGAAAGAAAAGCCGATCGATGCGTCGGCGGTCTACCGAACGGCGGCCGGCGAAAACATCCCCCTCAACAGCTCAATAGATCTAGCCCATTTTCTGGTGGGGGATGAAACCGCACAAAAACACTTCATTCGCCGGCTGTTTCAGCACTACATTCGCCAGCCGATTGATGCCTATGGCGAGTCGACTCTCGACGATATTCATCAAGGTTTTGTTGACAGCGACTTCCATATCAGGCAAACTGTGATGTTGGTCGTCAAGGCGACGGTTTCAGAGTATGTAAGCGAGTTGCCGTAGGCGAGCTACTGTAGGCGAGTCTCTCCGAGACTCGCGCATTTTTAAGCGAGTGTATCCAAGGATCGTGATTCAGCGTCTCGGAGAGACGCTGCTACATTAGACACTGCTGCACTCCACCAGCGAGACATTAACATGCCAACATCCTCTATCTTGCGACGTGAATTTTTGATTTCTTCTGCGGGGACGTTTGCTTCGCTCTATGGGCTGGGGCGATTGCCGTGGATGATGCCGGGCGACACGGGGGCTGGCCAAACCAAAAAGCGACTGATCATTTTGTTTACCCCCAACGGGATGGTCAGCGACGGTTTCTGGCCGCAGACCGAAGGCCCCGATTTTGAATTGACGCATGTGCTCAAACCGCTTGAACCATTTCGCGAGAAATTGTTGATTGTCAAAGGGATTTGCAATCTGATACAAGGTGATGGCGACAACCACATGCGCGGCATGAGTTGTCTACTGACGGGCAACGAGCTATTTCCCGGCAACATTCAGGGCGGAAGCCACACGCCAGCAGGCTGGGCCAAGGGCATTTCGATCGATCAGGAGATCAAGAACTATCTGCAGTCGCAAGAGAAAACTCGCACCCGTTTCGGCTCGCTGGAGTTCGGCGTGTTGGTCAACAACGAAGCCAATCCGTGGACCCGGATGGTGTATGCTGGCCCGAATCAGCCGGTGGCTCCTGTTTCCGATCCGTACCGGATGTTTGCGAAACTCCATGGTTCGGTCAAGGATCGTGAAAATCTGAATTCGGTGCTGGATCTGGTACAACTGGATCTGCAGCGATTCGCCCAACAGCCCGACCATCCGCAAGCTCGATTACTCGACTCGAATCGCGACTATGTCAGTCGCATGCAATCCGACCTGGCACAGTCGCTCAGCGCCAACCAGACGCTGGTGCCCGTCGAGTTGCCGCGTGACATTCCGCTGCGCAACGAACGAATGCCAGAGATTTCAAAAATGCAAATCGACTTGCTGGTCAATAGTTTCGTGAACGATTTGACCCGTGTCGCGACGTTCCAGTTTTCCCAGTCTGTCGGTGATTTGCGGGCGCCGTGGCTCGATGTCAACGAAGGGCATCATCATCTTTCGCATGAGCCGGACAACAACGGGGATGCACAGGACAAGCTCCGCCGAATCAATCATTGGTACAGTGAACAGTTGGCCTATCTGGCCGGTCAGCTTGACGCAATCAAGGAGCCCGGTTCGAACCAATCGATGCTGGACAACACGCTGATCGTCTGGACGAACGAGTTGGGGCACGGCAGTTCACATACGCTCAACAATTTGCCGATGGTATTGTTGGGCGGTGGTTTCGGTTTTGACATGGGGCGGTATGCCAAGGTAAAACGTGTTTCGACAACGAGACTCTGGCTCGCGATTGCCAACGCGATGGGACATCCAATCGATGCTTTTGGTCTTGCGGATCTGTGCAAGGACGGCCCGGTGGCGTTGTAATGTGGGGCAAGTTCCAGATTGACTTTTGTTCATTAGACGAGGATAATTGGGACGCGAATTTACAAACCAACGAAATGACCGGATGAATCTATCGTTCCTGTCTTTGGCTTCCGATTCCCAACTTATGCAATGCAGTTCTTGTTGCTGCTGAATTTCAGTTTTCAAATAATGCTATGAACGAATACGAAATATTCCAAGGCATCATCCGGGGGGCGACGATTGAACTCACAACAATACTACCCATGCCTGATGGTGCAAAGGTCGACGTGACAGTCAAACCGGCAAAAATGAGTGCCGAGCAACGTCGAGAAAAACTGAAAAGTCTATTCGGAAGTTGCGAAGCAGACAGCGATGATCTGGATCAGTTTCTGGTGTGGAATGATCAACAGCGGAAGCGATGTCGAGCTGCCCCGTCGCCATGAATTTTCTGATTGATACGAACATCTGTTCGGCGTACCTCAAAGGCGATCAGTATGTCTGGAACAAGTTTCTCCAGCATTCAGGCGGCTTGGCAATTTCAGTAGTCACGGTCGGCGAACTTTGGACGTGGGTATCACGAGGTCAGGCTTCTTTGCGGTCGCGTCAGTCTGTTCTGGAGTTTTTTGACACTATCGATGTCGTTGAGGTTAATTTGGCGGTGGCAATGAAGTTCGGCGAGTTGAGAGGCGTACTTCTGGATCAGGGAACGCCGATGCCCGACATGGACGGATTGATCGCAGCGTCAGCCTTGGTTGGTAACATGACCCTTGTGACTCACAATGTTGCCGATTTTGCGAATGTACCGAATTTGCAAGTACATGACTGGCTGAACCCCGGTTCGTAGTCTCAGTTCACACAACTTCCTATATGACAGGAAGCTCCACAACTCGCCCCTCTTTCGCCGACTTCAGCAACGCATCCATCACCGTTTGAGTCTGTTGCGAAATCGTTGGCCAGTACGAATCGCGCTGGCCTTGGATGACGAGATCTGAAAAGGTTCGGACGAGCGAGACTTCCTGAGCTGCAGGATGAGCGTTACTGTATTCGTCGGTGATGATCTGGCTGCTTCGCTTCTCGAAATTGAAATCAAAACCCGATTCGTTGAATGTCGGATGGGTGCAATGAATGAGATTGCGGCTGCCGAACCACGGAAGTGTGAAATCGTCGATCATCGCCGTTCCACGGGTTCCCGAAAAGTGAACCCATTGCTGATTGATGGTTACGAAACTGCAATACAGCGAAGCCGTCACTCCGTTTGCAAACGTCAACTCACCCGCAAATTCGGTCGTCGGGCGATCCCAGTTCCCATCGAGATTACGACCAATCACTCGAACGGGCATCTCTCCGTTCATTGCAGCCAGAATGATGCGAATGTTGTACCACCCCAAATCCCCCAGACATCCCCACGGCTCCATCGCCATATCAAGCCGAATATTCTCGCCAAAAAAACTCTCGTCGGCACAAAAAGAGAATTGCGAGTTGATTCGTTTCAGGTCGCCGATCCGTTCGCGGTCGCTCAAGACGGCTTTGAGTTTGGAAAGACGCTGAGAGTGCATGAACATGACGTTGTCCATAAACTGAACGCCGGCGCGATCGCAGGCATCGATCATTTTTTGCATCGAAGCTTCCGACACCGCACAAGGCTTCTCGCACAAAACATGTTTGCCGTTTTCCGCGGCGGCCACGACCCAACGTTCGCGAACGCCAGTCGGCAGCGGGATATAAACCGCATCGACTTCCGGGCTTTGTAATAACGCTTCGTAACTTTCAAAAATAGATGGCGGATTTTTCATCGTAAACCGCTCGTTGCATTCGTCACGAAACTGACCACAACGCGACTTATCACGACTGGCCAGCCCGGTTAGTGTCGCGTTTTCTGCCCATCGCACAGATTGCCAGAACTTTCTCGCGATGGTGGCGGCTCCAAGAATTCCCCAGCGACAGGTTGGGTTGTTTGGCATTGTACGTTTCCAGAAATGAAGTTTGGTCGGGTTGCTAGGTTGCCATTGGAGAATGAACAACATGTAGACAGCAAAAGGATTTGCACGATAATAGTATGAAGTTCAGCCCTGTGAAGTGGGTGGCTCAAATCTGCAAGCCAAAGAGTGGAAACGAGTATGCGGCAAAAAAAGCAACGTGTTGGCATCCGTGCGAAGCAAAACCCGATCAGGGACCGCGAAAGGACCGATTTGCCATCAAGAAATATCGCGATCCGTCTGCAATGGGCCTTAGTCTTGGGGGCGTTTCTGCTGATCTGCCCTGACAGGGCTTACTCGCTTCAGGAGGACTCGCCTCGAGCCTCGAATCCCCTTTCCAACCCTGACACCCTGACGGACGAGCCTTCCGCTGAAGCTCTGGCGTTCTATGAAGACAGAATCAAGCCAATTCTGGTTGACAATTGTGCGGGGTGCCACGCCGATGATCCAGAGGCGTTTGAAGGTGGGTTGGGCATCACGGGCCGCGCCAGTCTTTTGCGCGGCGGACATTCGGGTCCGGCGGTCGATCTGAAGAAGCCTGACAAGAGCCTGTTTCTGCTGGCGGTTGAGCACGAGCTGTTGCAAATGCCGCCCGATGAGAAGCTGCCTCAAGAGAACATCGACGATATCAAGAAGTGGATCGAGATGGGATTACCCTGGACGCCGGAAGATGACATTGATCACGGCCCGCCAGAAAAGCATTCGCTCGTTGATGAAAAGGCAAAATTGTGGTGGGCCTTTCAGCCGGTTGCTCGCCCGCAAGTTCCAACTACTCAAGACGACTCCTGGAGTAAGAACGAAACGGATCATTTCATCTACGCCAAGCTGCGCGAAGCCGATCTTTCGCCCGCACCGCCAGCGGATCGGCGCACCTTGATTCGCCGTGCAACCTACGATTTGATTGGTCTGCCGCCGACACCGGAAGAGATCGAAGCGTTCGTGAACGACGAAAGCCCTGACGCATTCGAAAAACGGGTCGAGCAATTACTTGCTTCTCCGCAATATGGCGAGAAATGGGGCCGACACTGGCTGGATTTGGTTCGCTATGCCGAATCTAACAGTTTCGAGCGCGATGGAACGAAGCCCTTTGTCTGGCGATATCGCGATTACGTGATTCGGGCGTTTAACGATGACAAACCGTACAACCAGTTTTTGCTGGAGCAACTCGCTGGCGATGAACTGGATGAAGTAACCATCGAATCCGTGATTGCGACCGGGTATTACCGCTTGGGCCAGTGGGATGACGAACCCGCCGATCCCCAGCAAGCGAAGTTCGACGAACTCGATGATATTCTGGGAACCACGTCGCAGACGATGCTTGGCCTGACCATCAACTGTGCTCGCTGTCACGATCATAAAATTGACCCGATCAGCCAGCGTGACTACTACAGCATGCTTTCGTTTTTGGGAAATGTTCGTCGGTACGGAATCCGCTCCAACGAAACCGTGTTTGATGCGTCGGTTCGAACGATGGAAAATGATCGCAACGATCCGGAGACACTCAAGTCGATCGAGCAGGTTGCCAAGCAGATTTCAGAGGTTGAATCCAACATTCTCGAAATCGAAAACAAGGCGATCGCGGGTTTTGAGCCGGTTGAGCACGAAGAGTTCCAATACGAAATGCACAAGGTGCGCCTGATCAAGAAGCAGGTCGGCAACACGATTGAGCAAGCCGATATGGAGCAATATGAGCGGCTCAAGCGGCAACATGGGAGACTCAAGCAGCGGCTCGATTCGAACAAGATTCAAATTCTGGCCGTCAAGGAACACGGAACCCAACTGCCGCAAATGAAGGTCCGCATTCGAGGCAACCCACACGTCGAAGGTGTGGATGTCGAACCGGCTTTCCCGGAAGTTTTTGGCTTGGGACCGGTATCGATGGCTGCCTCGCAAAGCAGTACGGGTGCGCGACGGGCATTGGCGGACTGGATTGTTTCAGAATCCAACCCATTGACAGCCCGTGTGATGGTCAACCGGATCTGGCAGTACCATTTCGGCGAAGGGATTGTTCGCACAAGCAGTGATTTCGGATACCAGGGATCGCTGCCGACGCATCCGGAACTGCTGGACTGGCTGGCAGCCGAGTTTGTCGAATCGAACTGGAGTATCAAGGCGATCCATCGCAAAGTGATGCTTTCCGCAGCCTATCAAATGTCGGGCGCGTACAATCAGGTGGCCTACGACAAGGATCCGTTGAACGAACGGCTCTGGCGATTCAAACTTCGCCGTTTGACCGCCGAGGAGATCCGCGATTCGGCGCTGTTGGCGGCCGGTCAGTTGAACGTGAAAGACATGTTCGGGCCGTCGATTTTCCCCAAGATGCCGAAAGAAATCTTGCAAGGTCAAAGTATGCCGGGGGACAACTGGCGAGAATCCCCCAAGGACCAACAAAACCGCCGAAGCGTGTATGTTCACGTCAAACGGTCCATGCAATTGCCGATTCTCGCGACGCATGATACGGCGGATACGGATGCAGCCTGCCCGATACGTTTTGTGACCACCCAGCCGACTCAGTCGCTGACCATGCTTAACAGCGAGTTTACTGGCGACATAGCAAAGGAAATGGCCAGTTCGCTCGCCGCAACGTTCCCTGACGATCAGGATCAGCAAATTCGGGAGGCATTTTCGCGAGTCACCCAGCGGCCACCGGTTGAAGCTGAAACGAACCAGCTAAAGCAGATCCTCGAAGAATGGAAAACGAACGATGGTCTGAACCAGGAACAAGCGATGCAGCAGTTGTGTTTGTTGCTGTTGAACTTGAATGAATTTGTTTATGTGGATTAAAAGGTGAGTTTCATGAAAAAACATTCTGACTTCTGTGGTCGTACGCGACGTGAATTTTTCTGGCAAGCCGGTGCGGGCTTCTCGGGATTGGCTCTGGCGGGCATGCTCGATCACAAATTTCTCGCGGCTCAAGACGAAACCGCAGACGGCCAGAAGTGGAAAAATCCGCTTGCGGCGAAAGAACCTCACCTTCCGGCCAAAGCCAAGAACGTTATCTTTCTGTACATGTATGGCGGCCCCAGCCAGATTGATACGTTTGACTATAAGCCGTCGATGTACGGCATGGACGGCAAGACTATTGCGGTGAAAACCTTTGGTCGCGGGGGACATAAAAATGAAGGCCGGATTGTCGAGCCGCGCTGGAAATTCAAGCAGTACGGTCAATGTGGCAAATGGGTTTCGGATCTCTTTCCCACGCTTGGCCAATGCGTCGACGACATTGCATTTATTCACAGCATGACAGCCGATTCGCCGATTCATGGTTCAGCCATGCTGCAAATGAACTCGGGTAAAATCACCAGCGGTTCGCCGGCGCTCGGTTCGTGGGTGAACTATGGGCTGGGCAGCGTCAACGAAAACCTGCCGGGCTTTGTCGTCATGCTCGACCATTCCGGCGGTCCGATCAGCGGTGCAAAAAACTGGAGCAGCGGCTATATGCCGGCGACTTATCAGGGAACGGTGGTTCGCAGCAAGGGCGTTCCGATTCTCGACCTGAACCGACCGGAATACATGACCGATGCCGTTCAGCGAAAGACACTGGATGTGCTGCGCGATCTGAACCAGCAGCATGAATTGTCGCGCGGTGGGAATTCGGAACTGGCGGCACGGATCAGCAGTTACGAACTGGCCTATAAAATGCAAAGCACCGCACCGGAAGCCGTCGATCTCGGCAGTGAATCCGCCGAGACCCTGAAATTGTATGGCATCGACAGTCCGAAATCAGAGTATTTTGGCCGGCAATGTTTGATGGCCCGCCGGTTGGTCGAACGCGGCGTTCGTTTTGTTCAAATTTATTCCGGTGGCAACCACAACGATGCCAACTGGGACGCACATGGCGACTTGGTCAAGAACCATGAACTTCATGCGGGCGAAACCGATGTTCCGATTGCCGGTCTGATTCGAGATTTGAAGCAGCGCGGGATGCTGGATGAAACACTGATCATTTGGGGCGGCGAATTCGGTCGTCAACCGACGGCAGAATATGCCGAGGGAACCGGTCGCGATCACAATGCCTACGGGTTCACGATGTGGATGGCAGGCGGCGGCATCAAGGGCGGGATCAGCTACGGCTCAACCGATGAGCTGGGCGCCTTTGCCGTGGATAACAAGCTGCACGTCAAGCGAATGCATGCCACGATTCTGCAGTTGCTGGGCCTTGATCCCAATCGCCTAAGCTACTTCTTCGGCGGGCTCGATCAGAGATTGATCGGTGTCGAACGAGTCGAACCGATCAAGGAATTGATGGCTTGAGTGCGGAGCAACCGTGTCCAATCGCGAAGTCTTCAGTTTCCGGTTGGTTGTCTGTCTCAATGCTAGTCAGGCCTGAAAAATCGCAATTGGATTTTCGTTCCAGGTTCGACCTTTACCGAGGCTGCGCGATCATCAACTCGATACATTGCAGGATGAGTGCTGAAACGCAGAACCCAATTCCCCGGCGGGCAGGAAGGAATGCTGAAATTTCCGTCAGCGTCCGTCATGAATTTGGTGATGTGAGTTACCCCTCCATGGAGATCCATTGTATCTCCCTCATCACAAACGTATCCAAAATAATTTGCCAGCGGTTTGCTGTCGGATCCGTCAACGGTCCGACCATCCAAAACCGTACCGTTAACTTCAGTTGCTAACAGTTGCAATCCGTCCACATCAATGGGATTCAATGATACGTTCGTGTCTTCCACGAGAAATTCTTGTGTCCACGATTTGGAATACCAGTGAGATGAATCCTCAATCCAGTAACCGTAGCTTGAATACCTGTCTGAACCTTGCGGTGCGAGCAACAACGTATATTCTCCGGGTAGGAGGCCATCGATGTTAAGGAATCCGCCAACCGTAACCGGTACCTCAAACGGGATTTGATCTTTCGGAAGAACCCACGCGCGTGGAATATTTCCCAAATGCATCTGAGCCTTTGATTTCAATTGAGCGGTTACTGAATATCCTCGACCGAGTTGCAGTAAAACGGGAACCTTGATTGCCTCATCCGATGAAAGCTCCTTGGTTAGTCGCACCACACCATCCTGCAAAACTCGAACCGACAGAGAATCCACTTCAGGGGAAAAGACTTCCCACTTTCCCTGCGGGTAGGGGCCAGGCACGTCGTGATATCGATTGACGGTGTGCTTGTAGTTGAATTTCACTTGAACGATGCAATCTTCGATCGCATTCCCTTGTTCATCAATGACCGTCCCTCGGATCAAGGGTTCAGCATCGAACGCGATAACATTCTCGCGTTCTGGTGAAAGCTCAGACAGCCGAGCCTTTCGGGGAACATGGTTCTTTATGACAAGAGAAATTTGGTGCTCTGGATCTTGAGCGTAACTGGCGTGGATTGCCACCAAGCAACGCCCGGTATCATCGGTTGGCACCCAACTGTTGCTAACTGCCGCATCACGAATTGGATTGCCAGCCGCATCAATCAAACGACAAGGGATATACAAATTGCGAGACAATAAAAGATTGATTTCCCGATCAGACGTTTCGATCTCATCTTCTCCGTATTCATCATGTCGTGCGGCGACTCCTTCAAAGAAAGCACAAGGTAACCGGTAGTATCCCGTGTCGTCTGTCTGAACGGCTTGACTCCAAACGGCATACGGAAAGTGCGACCCCAATACCAGCGGTGCAACTTGAGCACCGACAATAGGGAGTTGGGTTCCATCATCCAGCACTCGTCCGGTGAGAACGACCCCCTTTTTTAGTTCAATGGGCGTTGGTTCGGCGTCAAGATCAGTCGGTTGATCGGAGAGATGGTAAGAAAATTCGGCCAACCCAAAAATATACTTGTCATCCAGATTGTCAGCATCGACCCAAAGTCGAATGTATCCGAATTTTGGAACTGGTTCAGGGATCGTTAGAATTCCATGATCATGACTCAGCTCGATCTTGCTTGCTTCGAGCGCATGGTCGAGCGCGCGGCTGTCAATTCGGTACGTCACTCGAAAGTTTCTGAGGAGCTCGCTCTCATCGTCGAGAATTTTGAAACGCAAAGCCGAAATGGTTGGCCTCTGAACCTCTCCATGGAACGGAATTGCACGAATATTGTCGTCAGGATTCCTCTGGACCATTTCCTCGCCTCCTTGAAACGCCGCACACTCGCTAGCACTGCAAACGTCGACAACGCTGTACCCGAGCATCACGAAGCACAAAATAAAGAGTCTCATCAGATATCCTTTGAGTTTGTAAGTGAATCCCTCTCCATCATACCGCATTCCACACACATGCCGAAACACAATGGAAGCCATAATCAAAGCAAATGGCACGCCTGCAAAGTAAGAAGAAAAAATTATCAGCCGGGTTCCTTCCCTTTCGAAATTTCTTAAACTGGTGTCGTTGTAGTCAGTTTTTCTCGGAGTAACGAAAGGGGAGAATTATGAAACTGAAACGATGCGTTTATTTTGTGGTTGCAGTCGTCTCTGTGGTACTGGTTGGAGGTCAATCGACCGCTCAAGATGACTTTGCAGCATTCGTCAAGAAGTTCGAGGAGGAGAAGCCGAAATATGCTCAGCGTCAGCAGGCCTTGCTCAACGAACGGTACGACCTGTCCGACAAGCGGGCCGAGGGCGTTGCCATGTCGCGCGGCAAAGCGGTGCAGTCGGGTGTGCGTGTGCGACTGCCGGAGGGAACCTCATGGGAGCAACTGGCGGCTCTGACGCCCGCTGGAATCAAACAGCGGAATCTTTGGCCGGCCGGATTTTATCCGCTTCCACATCCCCATCATGAAAACGGCGGGATGATTTTTCCCAAGTTTTTGATTGATGAAACCAAGAAGCAAACCGATCGCGATTTGACCCGTTTTGATCTCGATTTCGATTTGCCAGACCATTTGCTGCCCGAATTTCCGGCCGCCATTTATTTGACAACGCGGCCGGATTTGGGTGACGTCTCGCAAGGGCAACTGGTCACGCTGGCGAACTATCACGAGCTGTTCAAGGATATTCTGAATCCGAAACAGCTTGAAGGGCTGCGGCTGTTGGTGACACCTTTCCCGCAGCAGCAATTCAACGCGACGCATGATCGCAAATCGATGCAGGCTCACCTGGGTGTGACCTGTTTCGACTGCCACGCCAATGGACACACCAATGCCGCCACTCATACGGTCGGCGATATTCGCCCGAATGAACATCGACATCGAATCGATACGCCAACATTGCGGGGCGTGAATGTACAGCGGCTGTTTGGTTCTCAGCGGGCCATCAAAACGATTGAGGATTTCACCGAGTTTGAGCAGCGAGCCGCTTATTTTGATGGCGATCCGGTACAAGCTCAGGCCAAGGGAGTCAACATTCTCGAACGCGGAAGTCAGGTTCATTTCATGGCCGAGTTTCAGTCGATTCTGGACTTTCCGCCCGCTCCTAAACTTGATCTCTTTGGAAAGCTCAAGCCGGAACTGGCGACCGAAAGCGAATTGCGGGGGCAAGAACTGTTTCACGGTAAAGCCCAATGTTCTGTCTGTCATCCGGCTCCTTATTATACGGACAACCTGATGCACAACTTGCAGACGGAAAGGTTTTATGAACCCAAAATGATCAATGGTCGCATGGCTTCGGCCGATGGGCCGATCAAGACGTTTCCGTTGCGAGGGATCAAGGATTCACCGCCGTATTTGCATGACAATCGCTTGATGACACTCGAAGATGCCGTTGAATTTTTCAATCTGGTGCTGGAAATCAAGTTGAATGAGCAAGAAAAATCGGATTTGGTCGCCTTTATGCGATGCTTATAGCTCTTACAACAAACTGTGGGGCACTCGCCCTGCATTGAATAGACTTTTACAGGGCGGATTTGATTCTGCCCTGTTTTTATTTGTACATTTATGCATGAGTTTGCAAGCTTAAATGTAAGTTAAGCACTTGCTTGAATGCGTCATGGCATGATATTTAATCATTCAATTTTGTGATGCAAATTTTGCAACGGTTGCTTTCTTTTGTAGTATGATTAGACTGACGTGCTTAGTATTTTTGTTTAAGTGTCAACTCTGAATTCTCAACCATGGCAAAAACCAAAACCACAAAGAAACCGGTCTCTGCAACGGAAACCACAAACGATCAGAAAATCAGTAAGGCAAAACGCGTCAGGGACTATATGGAGGAATATCCGAAAGCTCGCAACGTAGACATTGCTAAAGCATTACACCAATACGGCGTAAAGGAGTCGGACGTTTCGAATGCGAAAACGCAAATGAAGAAGAAAAAGAAACGTCGAGGCAAAGTTGGCCGTCCCAAGGCAGCCGCCAATGGAAATGGGCCTTTGAAGCGAGGTCCCAAACCAGCCGCATCCAAAGAAGGCAGCGTTTCGTTCGCCGAATTCCAATCGGCCCTCAGTTTTGCCCAGTCCGTCGGCGGCTTTGCTCGAGGCCGACAAGTGCTGGAAGTCGTAGAGCAGATTAAACAGTTGTAAGTTCAAGTTCAACGAGCAGCAGTAACGGTTTTTTAATCCCGCGACGGCCATCCCGAACACCGGAAGCAATTGCTCGGATTTCGAGAGGCTGGGGGGGGGCGAGTCTGGGCTGGTGGATTTCACTGCTATCACTGTTGATAATATTCGAATCATAACCCGTAGCGTAAGCGAGGGACCGGGCTTCTTCCCTCGCTTACGCTTCGGGTTATGATTTCCACCAAGCCAGGGCGAGTCCCTCAAAGCTGCCTAAAATAGCCGAAAACTGGCAATACAGCCCGTTTTTGGCTGAATTAGCGGTTGAGTTTGGCCGTTAAACTGGTATATTCTCCGTCAAGAAATTCCCCCTAAGGAATCGTCCCGAAATAAATTCCTGGTTCTTTTAGTCCATCGTAACCCGAAGCGTAACCGAGGGACGGACTAACCACGCTAGAGTAGTCCCTCGCTTACGCTTCGGGTTATGATCAAATACGGAAGTTATTTCAGGATAATTTCTAAACTCTGTAATTTTCAATAGCTGAATTTTAATAGTCGGAAATCAAGATGGCACGCGTTTGTGAAGTTTGTGGCAAAGGCCCTTCGGTTGGCAACAAAATCGAAACCCGCGGTAAAGCAAAATACCTCGGCGGTGTCGGTACGAAAGTAACAGGCATTACCCGTCGTCAATTTCGCCCCAATTTGCAAACCGTTCATGCGGCACTGCCCAACGGCGGTGCGAAATCCATGAAGGTTTGTGTTCAGTGTATTCGCAGCGGAGCCATCCGCAAGAAAGTCAAACAAAAGCCGTTTACCCTGCCACCGTCATAGTGGGCTGGTCGTCATAGTGGGCTGGTCGTCGTAGTTTGAGGTCGGGTAATGGTTCTACTTCTACACAGTCATGGCGGTGACGATGTCTGATTCTATCCGTCGTGAGACCGTCGAGGCCGTTGCCCGCTTGGCTCGGATTGAGCTATCTCCTGAAGACGTGATCGGGTACCAGCATGACCTGTCTCAGATTCTCGACTATGTTGGGCAACTTGACGAAGTGGAGTTGCTTGACGGGATCGAACCGTTCTTCGGTATCAGCGGAGAGGCCAATGCGAGACGAGACGATAGGATTCAGCCCAGCCTTCCGCGAGGAGAGGTGTTAGGAAACGCGCCGGATACCGACGGAGAATTTTATCGAGTACCGCCCGTGTTTCGCTAGGAGCTTCAATCAAAACCCGAAGCGTAAGCGAGGGACCGCATTAACAAGCTAGGGCGGTCCCTCGCTTACGCTTCGGGTTCTGATGAAGATACCAGGATAATTCCTAAATTCGCCAATCAGGGAATCGAGTTTTGCCCGAAGAATTTTCTTATCCCACCGCCAACGAAATGGCTCATTCGGTGCTTAACGGTCGTTGTCCGGCAGGCGAGTTCGCGCATCAGTGTCTCGATGCGATTGATCGCAGTTCATCACTCAATGTGTTCACCTATGTTGCTCGTGAGGAAGCTCAACTCGCGGCGGATAGAATCGGCCTGGAACGAACATCCAGTGAATCACTCGGACCTCTCGCCGGTGTGCCGATTGCGATCAAGGATGGGATTTGCACTCGCGGAATGCCGACGACCTCTGGCTCGGCGATGTTGTCAAAATTTATCCCGCCCTACGATGCAACCGTGGTGCAGCGATTGAAGCAGGCTGGAGCGATCATCATCGGCAAGACCAATATGGACGAGTTTGCAATGGGCAGCTCGACCGAGAAATCTTTCTTCGGCCCGACGAAAAACCCTCACGATACGGATCGCGTTGCAGGGGGTTCAAGTGGCGGTTCAGCGGCCTGTGTCGCCGCCGGGCTATGCCCCGTCGCGCTCGGCTCCGATACAGGCGGATCGATTCGACAGCCCGCTGCTTTTTGCGGTGTGACAGGGCTTAAGCCAACCTATGGTCGAGTCAGCCGATACGGCTTGATTGCCTACGCCAGCAGTCTCGATCAGATCGGCCCCATCGCCCGGACGGCGGAAGACTGTGCCCTGGTGATGAACGTGATCGCCGGACATGATCCGCTTGACTCTACTTCGGCCCGTATGGAAACCGAAGACTATACCGCCAGGCTCAAACAGTCGATCAAGGGGCTTCGGTTTGGGGTTTGCAAGGAACACTTCAATGAAGGGCTGCACCCCGAAATTGATTCTGCAATTCAATCCGCAATCGGAACCATCAGACAATTGGGTGGCGAAATCGTTGAGCTCTCCATGCCTCATTCAAAATGGGCCGTCCCCACCTATTATTTGATTGCTTCCTGCGAAGCCTCCAGTAATCTCGCCCGCTACGATGGCGTTCGCCACACGCAACGAGCCGACGGAAGCGATCTGGAGCAAATGTATTCCGCAACTCGATCTCGCTTCTTCGGAACGGAGGTCAAACGGCGGATCATGCTCGGAACCTTTGCACTGAGTTCAGGCTACTATGACGCTTATTATCTGAAAGCATCCAAAGTTCGGCGACTGATCAAACAGGACTACGATCAAGCATTTTCAAAATGCGATGTGATATTGGGGCCAACCACTCCCACGCCCCCCTTTCGGTTGGGCGAGCATTCGTCGAGTCCGGTCGAAATGTACTTGGCAGATATTTACACGGTGTCGGCAAACCTGGCCGGGGTGCCCGCCATTTCCATCCCGATCGGATGGACGGCCGACAAGTTGCCTATCGGAATGCAACTTCAAGGACCTATGTTTTCCGAAGCCATGCTACTGCAGGTGGCGCACCAGTTGGAAGGATTTAGCAAGGGATGAGGGATGAGGGATGAGGGATGAAATCTACCTTTTTTCATTTCACGGACGCAAAGTCAACAGGTGTCATCAAGAAGTCTCGGAACGCTAATTTTCGCTGATCCTCACTAATCCAAAACAATATGAGTGTTGATTAGCGATGATTAGTGTTCCTGAGTTTTCCACCGGATTCTTGTACCGTTGCAGCTTCTCTCTTGAACGGTTAACCTTTTTTCGGCTGTCAGCATCCCTATTTACTTTCATATTTAGATAGAACCCGATCCATGTCTCCATCTCCCGCGATTTCTCGTGTGCTCAATTTTTCGGCCGGGCCGGCGGTATTGCCGTTGGCGGTGCTGCAACAGATTCAAGCCGAAATGGTTTCGTTGCCGGGGGTCGGCAGCAGTGTGCTTGAGATCAGCCACCGCTCGAAAGAGTTCGACCGAATCCTCGACGAAGCTTTCGCGAGTATCCGCGACCTTGCTCAAATTCCTGAATCGCATGAAGTCATATTCCTGCAGGGCGGCGCTCACCTGCAGAACACCATGGTGCCTGCGAATCTGATCACGGATTCATCGCAAACGGCGGACTATATCCTGACCGGAAGCTGGGGAAAGAAAAGCGCTGAAGATGTCCGGCATTTCGGCAAGCTGAATGTTGCTTGGGACGGAGAATCAGCCAACTACTTTCGAACTCCAAACAACGAAGAATTGTCGCTGACAGAAAGCGCTGCCTATGTCCATCTAACGTACAACGAAACGATTCAGGGCGTTCAATTTCGTGAGTTGCCTGAAACAAATGGGGTTCCGATTGTCGCCGACCAGTCGTCCGACCTTTTTTGCCAGCCGATTGATGTCGCGCAGTACGGCCTGATTTACGCTTGTGCCCAGAAAAATCTGGGAATCGCCGGTGTTACCATTTTGGTCATCGACAAGCAATTACTGAAGCGATCGGGCCGTCGCCTGCCGAACTATCTGAATTATGCGCTGCATGCTGAAAATGGGTCCCGGTACAATACACCGCCAACCTTTGCCATTTATGTGACGGGACTGGTTTGCAAATGGTTGCAGGAAGAAATGGGTGGGCTGGAACGCTTGGGCGAAATCAATCGGCAAAAGGCCGAGTTGCTGTACAATGTGATTGACGGCAGCAATGGATTTTATATCGGCCACGCTGAAAAATCTTCGCGATCGATAATGAATGTCGTATTCAAAATGAGCGATGAAGAGACCGACAACCAGTTTCTCGCTGAAGCCAAATCCGAAGGCATGACCGCACTCAAAGGGCACCGAAGCGTCGGTGGAATTCGCGCATCGATTTACAACGCCATGCCGCTCGAGGGCGTCCAGAGCCTTGCCGATTTCATGCAGGATTTCGCACGGCGAAGGAGTTAGGAATTGTCATGAAATAACATCCGTATTTTCATCATAACCCGAAGCGTAAGCGAGGGACGGCATCACCAAGCTGGAGTGGTCCCTCGCTTACGCTTCGGGTTATGATGGACCTTCATAAAGCCGGGAAACTATTTCGGGACAATTCATTCGGGGACGATCCCAGGCAATTCAATTCGCACAATTTCGATTCATAACCAAGTCAAATCATGTCTATTGCAACCACACCCAGGAAAACCAAAACTCAAAACCAGACACGGATCATTGTTCTCGATGATCTGGCCGAGGAAGGGATCGCGCTGCTCAATGCTGCTGGAGGAATTGAATACGACATTCGGACTGGCCTCAAAGGCGAGGAACTTCGGCAAGCATTAACCGAGTATGATGGGGCGGTCTGCCGAAGCGGCGTCAAAATCACGGCAGAGGTACTCGAAGGCAACCGTCGATTGCGGGCCATCGTTCGGGCGGGCGTCGGTACGGATAACATCGACAAAGTGGCGGCAACGCGACTCGGGATCGTGGTGATGAACACGCCTGACGGAAATACGATCAGCACCGCGGAGCATACGATCGCGCTCATGCTGGGTTTGTCGCGGAACGTCGCGCCGGCTCACGCAAGTCTAAAATCCGGAGCATGGGATCGCAAAAGTTTTCAGGGAACGCAGCTTGCCGGTAAAAAATTGGGCATCGTCGGCTTGGGTCGCATCGGCGTGGAAGTCGCTAAACGAGCCAACGCCTTGGGTATGGAGGTGATCGGCTACGATCCGTTCATGTCGGCAGAACGGGCCACCGGACTGGGCGTGACCAAGATGGAAACGGTGGATGAAATGTTGCCGCTGGTAGACTACTTGACGGTACACACACCTTTGACGCCGGAAACCAAGGGCCTGATCAGCACCGAGCAACTCGATAAAATGAAAACAGGTGTGCGGCTCATTAATTGTGCCCGCGGTGGAATCTATGACGAATCGGCGCTTGTGGCGGGGCTACAGTCAGGAAAAATCGGTGGCGTGGCATTGGACGTTTACGAAATCGAGCCTTGCGTAGACAGCCCGCTGTTTCATTTGCCTCGAACGTTGTGTACGCCGCATTTGGGAGCGAGTACGGATGAAGCTCAAGTCGAAGTAGCGGTTGAAGCAGTCGAGTTGCTAATTAACTATCTGACCAAGGGAGAAATTCGCTCGGCAGTCAACGCATTGTCGCTCGATCCTCAAACGCTCAGCCAGATGCGTGGCTATCTCAACGTTGCCTATCGATTGGGCCTGCTGGTCGGCCAGTGGCATGATGGTTCGATCGAGAAGTGTGAACTCGATGTCGAGGGTGAAATTTCGACCAAGGACACACGCATTCTGGTTTCGGCGTTTTGTGCCGGGCTCATCGGTGACAAGATAGAAGGAACGAACATCGTCAACGCGGAAGTCTTCTGTCGCGAACGGGGCATTGAAGTCGTTCACCGGACCACGCAGGAACATGGGACATTCAGCAGCCTGATTTCCGCAACCGTGACGGGGGAAGGCAAGTCATTGACGGCCGCCGCCACATTGTTCGGCAAAAGTATGCCGCGTCTGGTGCAGCTCGGTGAGTATCGAACCGATGCCTTTATGGACGGAATTTTGTTAATTTTTACACATATTGATGTGCCGGGAATTATTGGCTATGTCGGGCAAATTCTGGCCGCGAGTAAGGTCAACATCGCCCAGATGGCGGTCGGTCGCGAAGGGACTACCAGCGGCGGCCCGGCGATCGGGGTACTGAACCTCGATTCACGGGCCGACGAAGCGGCCATGCAGAAAATTACAGAACACGAAGGCATTGAATCGATCCATCAGATTGTGCTTCCGAGTGTTGGTCAGTTGCCTGAGTGGCTCGTGTGAGGCGACCAAGTTTACGCCAGCAATATTTTGTTTCCTAAGCACTCAGTTGCGAGTCTCGGAGAGACTCGCCTACACTGTGTTCCCCAGGCGCTCGGTTGCGAGTCTCGGAGAGACTCGCCTACACTAGGGTAGCTTTTTATCTGCCGGTCGCCTAATACGTCAGCGCACCGCCACGATGTACGCGAGCCAGACGGGGTGGCTTGGTGCGGTGTCTCGGCGTTCCCAGATCGAATCGTCTTCTTCATTCTCGAAATAGACGACGGAATCCGAAAATCCGGCTTCGGCCAACATCTCGCGGACTTCGGGGATTGTCCAAAAACGCCAATCGTATTCGAAGGCGTTTTTGATTTCGCTTCCGTCCTTGAACTGAAATGAGATAGAGAATTTGGCGTCGTTATTGAAGGGATTGAAGCTGACCTGCTTCCAGAAATAACTAAACTTCTTTTTGCCCTTGCCGATGACTTTCTCGTCTTCGTTGCCTTCTTTGTAGCAATCGCCTCCACCCATCATATCCAGCACCATGATGCCGCCCGGTTTCAGGTTCTGACGAGCGACCCGAAGGTAGTGAACGACTTCGGGGCGAGTTTTGAAAATCCAGAAGGAAAAATTTTGCGCCGCCAGCACATCCACTGGGGGCGGATTCTCGAAACGGACATCCTGTTCCAGCAGTTGAATGCGATCCTGTTGTTTGGGTGTGAGTTTCGACAGATTGTGTTCGCGGCCCCACGCCAGCGTCTCCGCACACAAGTCGACTCCCACCGCCGTTCCGTTCTTCCGTGTGCGAACCCATTCGCAGCAAACTTCAAACGTCCCGCAAAAATCTTCTCTCAGCGATTGTGGCTTTTTCTGGTTGAAGTCGCGATAGGCCTGATCAAAGAACGAGACATCGTGCTCGGGGCACTGAACCGACTTCTGGTAGCAAATGTGCTTGTCGGCTTTTTCGGCCAGCGTCCGTTTTGATTTTTGCTTGCCTTTGGATTTCTCGGATTCTTCGAATTGGTCGAATTGGTCGAATTGGTGGCCAGACTCTCTGTGATTCCTGCGTTGGTTGTGCTTCTTGTCTTTGTCTTTTTTGGCCATGATCTCAATTCCTGTTGCAGTGGGGCGAAACGCCACCGACCATTGTAACCGAACTTGAAGCCCAATGACACTCATTTCAATCAAACGAATGGTCGCCGTTCACGGGAAATGAAACCGTTTAGCCGCAAGCCGTCGGGGGTTGCTGCCAGAAAGTTCGCTAATACCGAGATCGCTCCATCAGCAACCCCCAAAGGCGCGCCGGCCACCGGGTTGCGGCTATTTATGGAGTGCGGGACTTTTGTACCGCTTTGGATATTTGGATTTCATCGGTGGTCGAAACCGTCGCAAACCATAGAAACAATAGCGGTACAAGAGTCCCGCACTCCATAGAGGCTCCATAGCGGCTAAACGGTTTCATTTTCCGTGAACGGTTACCAAAATTGTCTCCATCGCATAGGCCGCGTATCCGATGTAGAATGAGCGGGAATTACCGACTAACTTTTTGAAACTCAACTTTCCATGTCAACTCGAACACGATTTTTGCTGGTTTTTACGCTGATCACCGTCTTGATCGGAAACGGCCCGTTTCAATCGCCTGCCCTGGCCGATGATTCCTTCGAGTTCAAGGCGATGACCTGGAATATCTGGCGCGGTGGTCGGGAAGACGGCAAAGACATCGGACCCGCACGCGTGATAGAGGTGATTCGCGAGAGCAAGGCGGACATCATCGCAATGCAGGAAACCTATGGATCAGGCGAACTCATCGCCAAGGAGCTTGGGTTTCACTTTCAACCGCGAGGAACCAATGTTTCGATCTTCAGCCGGTTTCCGATTGTCGAAGATATTTCTGTCTTTGAAGAGTTCAAGTGCGTCGGGGCCATCGTACAACTTCCGAACGACCAGCAAATTGCTTTCTATTCGATCTGGCTTCCCTACGCAAAAGAAATCTGGGAGGAAGGCACCCGCAAACCTGACGATGTGGATTCCTGGTTGGCGGCCTGTGCTCCATCGGCGGTCGATTTGAAAGTCATTCGGGACGCCATTGATGAAAGGCTCAGTGATTCGAAGTACAGCGGGATTCCGGTGATGATTGCGGGTGATTTCAATTCGATGTCCCACCTGGACTACACGTCCGTTGCCAGATCGGAGTATGGCGGGATTGTCCAATGGCCGACCAGTCAAGTAATGACCGACCATGGATATCGCGATACCTGGCGAGAATTGCATCCCACCATTGATCGGGCCAAGGATCGAACCTGGACGCCTCGATTTCCCAAGCAGGAGCAGGATCGAATTGATTTCATTTATTATCGCGGGGATCGGCTCGAAGCCATCGATTCCTCCCTGATGGATCAACACGCCGAGCTGTTTCCTTCCGATCATGCGGCGCTGCTGGCGACCTTTCGTTGTCAAAAAACGCCTGCCTCCAGTGATTCATCTGAGTTGAAGGTGCTCTGCTACAACATCCGGCGCTGTCTCGGAACAGACAACAAAACCGATACGCAGCGAACGATCGACGCGATAGCCAAGTACGGCGACCTTGATTTCATTGGGCTTCAGGAAGTCGATGTCGAATGTCAGCGAAGTGGTTCGATCAATCAACCACGTGAATTTGGAGCGGCATTGAACATGCACTCCTCGTTTGGCAGCTTTTTCGAATTGCAGGGTGGAAGATACGGTCTGGCGATTCTCTCGAAGCACCCGATTTACCGAGCCGAGGAAGTTGTACTGCCAGAGGGAAATGAGCGTCGCGTAGCCTTGGCTGCGGAAGTCCGGCTCCCAAGCGGAGAACGAATACTGGTGGTCAATGTTCACTTTGATTGGGTCCAAGACGACCAATTTCGCTTTGCACAAGCATCGGAACTTCGCAAATACCTGTCGGAGCAAAAGCTGCCCTATGTTTTGTTGGGCGATTTCAATGACACGCCTGAATCGAGAACCTTGGCGCTATTTCAGGACGACTTGCTGGCCGCTAAAAAACCGGAGACGGATCGATTCACATTCTCTTCGGAGCATCCTCGGGTGGAAATCGATTTCATTTTTGCTTCGCCAACGTCGCGTTGGGAGTTCCAAGAAGTGAAAGTAGGCGATGATTCAGTAACGTCCGATCACCGCCCCGTTTTCGCAAGGTTAACTCTATCGAAGTAAGTGGCGTTTAGCCGCAAGCCGGAGCCGACCGCCAATCGTTTGCAGCTACAGCAAGAAGCCGATCCATCAATGATTGAAGCTGGAAGATCGAGTGATGGTCGGCGCAGGCGCGTCGGGTAGGGGCAATCTCCATAACCAACCTGTCAGCCAATCAATTACATGCAAAACCTAGGAAAGGTACCAAAAACGTGTGGTAATACCGAAATCACTCCATCAGCAATCCCCAAAGGCGCGCGGGGCACCAGGTTGGAGGTATTTTATTGGTAGGCAGGTTGATTGCGGAGGCGGCACGCTGCCGGCGCGCCTGCGCCGACCACCTCTCGATTTTCCCGAATCCATCATTGGCGAATTGGATACGTAGGGTAACTGCAAACCACTTGCGGTCGGCTTCGGCTTGCGGCTAAACGAAAACATAGACAGTGTCTCCACGAATGCCACTAACCCTCCGATTCCACTAATCCTCCGGCAGCGGTTTGCCTTTCGTCTCCGGCAGGAAGAGGATCGCCACGATGCCCAACAGGAAAATGATGCTCATGTACGACGCCGCATTGCGGAAGGCGTCGACCTTGATTTCTGCGGTGGCTCCGGTGGGCACGAGCGCCTTTTGCAATGCGCCGAGTGTCAAGGGACCGGTCGCAGCAATAAATCGACCGACGTTGTAACAAAAACTGGTGCCGGTGCTGCGCAGCCGTGTCGGAAACAACTCCGGTAAATAGATTGCAAAACCTGCAAACAGGGCAAACTGGCAGGCTCCCATCAAGGCCGACATCCAGATATCGCCGATACCACTGAACCGCTGGAAGAAGAAAATCGTGGCCAGCATTGCAACGGTCGGTGCCAAGATAAAAGAAAGCTTTCGTCCGAGCCGCTGCGCGACCCAGGCAAAACCAAGCATTCCAAAAAAGCCACCAATATTTTGACAGATCGAATTAATCCCGACCCATTTACTTCGCTCTGCTGAAATCTGTGATTCCTCAACGCCCCGTTCTCGCAGTGAATTTTCGATTACGTCGCCGACCAATTCGGGAGCAAAAAAGCCGATCCCCCATAACCCGATAATGCCCGAAATGCACAGCAACATCCCCATCAAGGCATGTCTTCGCCAGCGTGCGTCGCTGAAGAGCGATGTATAAGACCCGAATTTGGCGCCCGTCAATCGGCCTGCTTCGCGGGCTCTGACCCATTTCTCAGGTTCCTTCAATCGGTACTGAATGAAAACGCAAAGGAAGGCGGGAATTGCTCCAATGAGAAACATGTATTTCCATTGCGAACCGGCTTCAATCGTTCCATTGGTAATCAGCCGCCCCATCCACATACTGATCAGTCCGGCCGTAATGTTTCCGACTGCGGAAAGAGCTTGCAGCAACCCGAGTGCACCGGATCGCGATTGGTCTGGAAGGCTGTCTGCCACCAAGGCAACCGCCAGTCCGAACACGCCGCCGACGCCCAGTCCTGTCAGAAAGCGATAAATCGCAAAGTCGATCCAGCCAACCGAAAACGCTGACAGCCCCGTACACAATGAATAGATCAGAACCGTGAGCGTCAATGTTTTGGCTCTTCCGATCCGGTCGCCGATGGCACCAAAGAGCAAGCCGCCTGTCGCCCAGCCACACATAAAAATCGACGTCGCATAACCGGCAAATTGTTTGATGACGGGGCCATCCGTTTCCATCGGAAGCAGCGCCGTCAGTGCATCGTTGCGAGCCAACAGGAAAATCTGCTGGTCGAGGCAATCAAACAACCAGGCCAGCGCAGCCATCGCAAAAACAAACCAATGGTAGCCGCTAAGGTGTTTCCACCAAGGACCGGTTGAGAGATGTGGGGCAGTCTGAGAGTCGGAATTCATCGTCATTGCTTTCCATTGAGTTACTGGGGAGGCCGTAATCTCGCCTTAACAACAAGAAAGACATTGTAGTGCTTCGTTCGCTCGGTGTTGACCCTACTGCCAGATTTGCCTGGACTGGATTCTTCTACCTGAACCGAGTGCGAAATTCACTTGGAGGCATCCCGATTCGTTTCGAAAAAGTCGTTGTAAGATGGCTGTGGCTGGAAAAACCAGTATGCAGGGCAATGGCTGTGATATCGTCGCGCGTATGCAGCAATCGCCATTGGGCTTGCCGCAACCTCTGCGTCAACAAGTACTGCGCTGGCGTGGTTCCGAATGCTTTGCGAAAAGCGATTAGTAAATGATGAGTGGTCATTTCCACGAACTCCGCCAGGCCTTGCAAGGTGATCCGCTCGCCCAGTCGATTCAAAACGTATTCCTGTAACGCCTGAGTTTGTGCCGATGTCAACGCGGGCAGTTTTGTATCTTGATCGCGATCGAGCCTCACGCCGGCCTGGCAAGTCAAGATCGCTCGCCCCGCGATGGATTCGGCTAGCGTCGCTCCCGCCAAACCTGAACCATCGTCACCCGCCATCGCTATTTGCACCAACCGCCTTGTTTGCTCAAACAGGGTATCGTCACGAGTTCCTGCCAAGGGGTGTGCCAATCGGTTGGCGAGGCGGTGCTGCGGTCTTTCAAGTGTATTGAAGGTCGAGGGCGAAATGGTCAAAACCGCGTACTGAATGAAATCGCCAACCGCCGAACTGACATAGCGGCTACCGGCCGGGATGCTCCAGATTTCGCCAGCGACGGCAGGCCCGCAACGGTTGCATCTGCCGTCCAGCTCCGTTTCCAGGAAATCCATCCGTCCCTCCAAATGGACGATCACAACGTGGTTGTCTTCATGCACTTGCCAGTCGGTCCGCTTTGAAATGTCTTGACCGACGACCTGAAGTTGCAATCCGCACCACGAAAATCGGCGGTCGAGTTGCCTGACTAAATGACTGCCAGAAATAGCAGGATCGTCCATGGTTTGAGGCACTCGCATAAAAACAGAATGAAAAAATGGATTAAATGATCTGGATTCGGGACTCTCGGAGAATTTGGAAGCCTTGGAAACTGGAATATGGTATCCCATGACATTCTGAAATACAACAAAGGCGGACCGTTGACACTGATTGTTCAGTAGTCATCCGTCCCACCCCCTCCAACCCATCAAGGAAAACAAAAAATGAGTCAACACACCATCGAAGGAAAGACTGTACTGATTGCGGGCGGAGCCAAGAATCTGGGAGGATTGATCGCCCGAGATTTGGCGGCGTCCGGAGCGGCGGCAATCGTCGTCCACTACAACAGCGATGCAACGCGCGGTGCCGCAGAAGAAACACTGTCCGCTGTAAAAAGCGCAGGAGCCAAAGGGATTGTGGTGCAAGGCGATTTGACTCAAGTTGCGGCATGTCAGGATCTGTTCAAACAGGCCGTCGACCAGTTTGGCGCACTGGATGTAGCGATCAACACGGCTGGCATGGTGCTGAAAAAGCCTTTGCTGGAAACCACCGAAGCGGAATTCGACCAGATGTTTGCCGTGAATACCAAGGCCGCGTTCTTTTTCCTGCAGGAAGCTGCTAAACACTCCAATGATGGCGGGAAGATTTGTACCATTGTAACCTCGTTGCTGGGAGCTTTCACCGGATTGTATTCCACTTATGCGGGAGCCAAGGCCGCCGTCGATCATTTCACCCGCGCCGCCGCGAAAGAACTTGGTCCGCGCGGTATTTCAGTAACGGCCGTCGCGCCAGGGCCGATGGACACGCCCTTTTTCTATGGACAGGAATCGCCTGAAGCCGTTGCCTACCATCAATCGGCATCTGCGTTGGGGGGCCTGACCGACCTCAAAGACATCGTACCGCTGGTCAAGTTCCTGATCACGGATGGCTGGTGGATCACGGGCCAAACCATCTTTGCCAACGGTGGCTATACCACTCGGTAAACGCCCATACTGTTCGGGTGATTTTCGTATGATAAGATGAGAATCGTTGTTTACCGATGTTAACCCGTTGAACAGGAAATACATGATGATAAAACAAGCTGGCTGGTTGGGATGTCGTTTTCTTTTGGTTGCCCTGGTTTGTAGTGGAACTGGCTGGATTTGCACGCCGGCGGTTTCTGCTCAATCGACCGAAAAGGAGAACGATGTGATTGAGGGAGACACGGCCGAAGTGGTCGATGCGGAGGAGCGAGTGTTGCAGCTCGTTGCTGGAGACGGCAAATACAAAATCAAAATCGATACTTTGGCGGCGCCGGAATTGACCGATTGGGCACGGGATGAGTTGGCTCCAGTCGTGGTGGAGTGGTATCCCAAGATCGTCGAGTTATTGCCGAGTGACGGCTACTCAGCTCCTGACACGTTCTCGATTACATTCAGCCCCGAATTCAGTGGTGTCGCGTTCGCATCCGGGAGACGAATCAGTGGTGCAGCCACTTGGTTCGCAAAAAATCTGAAAGGAGAAGCCAAGGGCGCGATTGTTCATGAAATGGTTCATGTCGTTCAGCAGTACGGCTCCGCACGACGAGGCAACCGTCAAGCAACTCGCCCTCCTGGATGGTTGACGGAAGGAATTGCGGATTACGTCCGGTGGTTTTTGTACGAACCGGAATCCGGTGGTGCGAAGTTGACGACCAGAAGCCTACCTCGGGCACGACACGATGCCAGCTACCGGGTCAGCGCCAACTTTCTCGATTGGTTGGTGGCCAATCACGATCCTGAGTTTGTCCGAAAGCTGAACGCTGAGATTCGTCAGGGAACGTGGCGAGATGAAATTTGGGAAGAGCTGAGCGGAAAGTCGGTGGTCGAGCTGGAGAGAGACTGGAAACAGGCCCGGGCCAAGGAACTGGGAATCGACAGCAGCGAGTCTTCTGACTCCGATACCGAAAATTAGGCGTGAACCGTGGGGTAGGCTTCCAGCCTGCCTTGGTAGTTTCGGCAGGCTGGAAGCCTACCCCACGAACCGACTCTGATACCGAAAATTAATACGACATATATCGCAGCAGGTTCCGGATCGGCTCGCCATCAATGTAGGCCTTGGGCTGACCGAGAATTCCTTGGCCGATGTACGTTCCGGGCGGCAGGTTGCGAAGGCTCAGCAGCGGTGAATAGTTCGTTCGATTTGCCGGAGCCAAGGTTGGGTTGTTCCATGTTTGCGGCACGCCGTAGTACCCGGCCGCTGGATCAACGGGTGCATATTGAGGCACGCCATAGGTGACCGACGGTTGCGGTGCGCTGAGCGAGGGAGTTCCAATGATGGCCGGCGCCGAGGTACCAACACCGGTTCCCGATTGGACGGGCGAGTAATTGGGAACGGGATACGTTGTGGTCGTCGTGCCACCCACGCAGGTCGGGCAGTTTTGAGCGATCGTGTAGGGTTGGTTTGGCTGGTAGAAACTGGTTGGCTGATAGGGCTGATTCCCGAGCGGTGCCAATCCGAGGGTGTTGGTAGGCCGAGTCCCGGCAAACGCGTAGTTGGGTTGTTGGGTGGGATAGGCATAGCCGGGGGTAGTTGCAGGAGGACTGCTTGACCACTGGCCTGCATAGACCGTTCGGGGCTGATAGCCGACGGTCGGTGTGTGGCTGTAGCGAACAGGAAGCTGCGCAATCGTGGTTGTCTGAATGCCCTGATTCGGTGTTGCCTGACTCATGACCGCTCCGCCACCCGGGAGTGGAGAGCTGGATCGAATGTACTCTTGGCCGTTTCCTGTTTGTGCCGGGACCGGCGAAGCAAGGAGAGCAAGAACAATCAGGGTGGTCGAGATTCGATACATAAAGTTGAGCCGCTGGTTAAACAAAGTTCGCAGAATGATCTACATTATAAGTAGCAAAGTCAACCAGGTGACTCAATGTTCGTAGCGCTTCGAGCTGCATTCATCTGCAGCTAGCAAGCATCAATCATACCGTACTCAGAACTCGAATAGGACTGTCTCTCCTGCACTTTTGGTGCCCAGGGCCTGCATCGTTGCTTCATCGATGCTGTAGGGAATCAAGTGAACCGACCCATCGGCCAAGCCAAAATGGGCGCCTGATGGATGATAACTCCAGAAATGGAGTGTGTCACATTGTTCGTTGCGACCGGGACCGAAGCGATAGGGCCCGGGAGGACAATTTTCCAGATGCGACAAGGATGGGTTCACTTCAGCCACACCCAGCGTGACATCAAGCATGGTGCCGCTAGCATACCATCCTCCATACCAGAAGTCGGCAGAGGGCGGTCGTTCCCCAATCATCAGTGTGTTCGACTGCCCATCGGTAATCTCAGCCAGAAAAGTCGGTCGACCATAAGTGAAAACTCCATCTCGAGTTGTATGGTTCGTTCCGCTGATCCCCAGATAATTGGTGCAGGCAACGAAATGGTCTTGATGAGTCCAATGGGCCTGGCCAGATACCGGATCGCTGGGACAGCCCAGTAGAGGCAATACCGTACTCAACCCACGATGTAGTTGAGGTACAAACACGAACGGATCGTGTTGTTGATAGTCTTCGATGGCCTGATTCCATACCGATGACTGTTCCATAAACGGCAAGGTCCGGGTGATCCAGGTCATAAGGAAATAAGGTCTGTTGTTTGACACGCCAACCGGTAAATGCCCATGGGTCGATTCATAGCTCATCAAGGCCAACGACAACTGACGAACCTGATTCGAGCACGTTGTGCGGCGTCCGGCCTCACGAACCATTTGTACCGCTGGCAACAGCATGGTAGTTAGAATCCCAATGATGCCGATGACGACCAACAGTTCGATCAATGTAAAACCCAACCTGGGTGTTCTGAATCGCAGTCTTCGTGTCATTTCTTCACCTTTGCATTCGATCTTAATCGCAACCGTTTCCACCCGCATCCGCATTGATTTGTTTTGTGGGAGAATCTGTGAAGCCATTTTAGGATCGCTGGCTGTGGCGCCAGTAAAGGAACAAACCCATTGCCAGGATACCGACTGCAATTCCAACCGTCAATTTTTTTGAGAAACGGGTTGGTACTATAGGCTCTGGTAACCCATAAAAATCCAAGTAACACTCTTGTTGGTCGGGGATCCGGGGAACGGCGTCGAACTCTCTTTCATAAACGTTGCGAGATCCCGCGCCTGGACTACCTTCGGGAATCGCAGCCGCCTCGGTTTGCCAAAGCGGATATCCTTCAAACTGAATCCATTTAGAGAATTCCTTGGTTCTGGTGGTTTCTGGATATTCAATGTGAACAAACTCAGGAAAAAAACCATTTTCCCTCGACACGGTGATTTTAACCGTTTTGATTTTCTCATCTACATTTTTAAAGGTCAATTCAAATCGTTGTGCGCCATCGATGGAATCGAGATCGATCGCGGACCGTTCCGAGCAGTTGCGTAACTTCTGGACGGGCACAAAATCAAACAAGGTTCCCCACGCCCAATTTCTTATGGGTTTTGTAAGTTCTTCGTACTGTGGTTCGGTGTAGATCGCGACGGTGTCAACGTACCAGTTTCCATCAGGCTTTTTTCGGATCGTGGCGGCATATCCAGGGTTCATCAGCGACTTAATCTGATCTTCCGGGAACAAGCCGCCTTCGCTTGGCAAAATATGGGTGGTACTCACGCCATATCTTCCGTCCGTTTGAAGGGTCCAACGCATCGTCAGATTGGTGGGGGACGGTGGAAACTGCTTAGAAGTTATTTGAACCCCGCCGACTTTGGAAAAGTCCTGTTGGCATTTTGTCCAGGAATCAAAAGCGGCATCAAAATCAAAACTCTCGAACGCCACCGGCCTTTGGGCTTGAGCCACCCTGCAACTGAATACAGCACACAAGAAAATCAGGAAGCAAAGACCGGGGTCTACATTCCAGCATGTGCTGGACGAACGTGCTTGAATTCCCATGTTGTTCTTACCTCAAAACCTTGAATGAAACGACGCCGTAAATATCCTCCTCAAGCAACCCAATTTAAAAAATTGTATTTTTTTTTTACACAAATGAAAAGGCATTTTCGATGAAATTTGCCGGTATAAAATCAAGTAACTTCACACCCTCGAAGAACCGATCTAACATCCAGACTCTACTGCCGGGCGATTCGAATGCCGCACCAGGCGAAGAAGATGGTCATGAGTGGGCTGATCCAGTTGAAAAAGCAATACGGAGCATACTCCAGGGCATTGATTCCAAGCGTGGCCCCCGCAAAGGCGCCGCAGGTATTCCAGGGGACAAGCACGCTGGTCACCGTACCCGCGTCCTCCAGCGTTCGGCTCAGATTTTGCGGAGCCAGCCCGCGTTCTTCAAACGTTTTCCGGAACATTCTGCCTGGCACAACGATGGCCAGATATTGATCGGATGCGGTCAGGTTCAGCACCAGGCAACTAGTGGCCGTGGTTGCGATCAATGACCAGGTTGAACGGGCGAAAATTAATAGCGACTGTGTGACTCGCTGGAGCAATCCGGTCGCTTCCATCACACCTCCGAAGGACATGGCACAGAATACAAGCCAAACCGTATTCAACATTCCATACATCCCACCGGACTCCGAAAATTTGGCGGCAGCCAGTTTTGCCTCCAGTTCAATCATTTGCGAAGTCGATCGTATCTGGCCCTTGGGCAACGCCTCAAGTTCTTCCGCAGTGAGTTCAGGGTTTTTCAACTGTTCGCGGGCGGCAGCAAGTTTGAGCTCATCGAGTTCTGATTTCCATATCGAGGTGTACTCGTTGGGGATGACCGCTATTTCGCCCGCCATAGTGTTGATCACCGCTCGATAGGCTTTTTTGAGGGATAGCAACATTCGGTTTTTGTTGGGTTCTGATCGCTCGTTCTCCGCTGGAACGATCAGATCTCCTGCAGCATTGTCCGCTCCGGCAGCCTCGTTGGAAGCGACTTCCGCAACGGGTACGATGCCGGAAACGGTATCGATCACTTTCGGCTGAAACGCCACCGCGAAGGCGGCTCCCAACAAGGTACCGACGAAGAGCGCCATCAACGCATCGACTCGCATCATCACCATGACCAGCACCGCTAATGGAACCAGAAACAGAATCGGCGAAATATAGAAATAGTCGCTGATCACGTTTTGCAGGGCCTCGATTTGTGTGATCGTGGTGTCCGACGATGAGGAGAACCCGATCGCGAAAAAGATTCCTGTGGCAATCACAAGGCTGGGGACGGTCGTATACAACATGTAGCGGATATGAGTAATCAACTCCGTTCCCGCCATCGCCGAGGCCAGATTCGTGGTGTCAGAAAGCGGTGAAACTTTGTCGCCAAAATAGGCGCCGGAGATAACAGCCCCCGCTGTATAGGCGGGGTCAATCCCCAGCGCATGACCGATCCCCAGCAGCGCTACCCCCACCGTTCCCATCGTGGTCCAGGAGCTTCCGGAGGCTAACGAGACAATGGAGCAGACGATGACCGAAGCGCCCAGAAAAACCTTGGCATTGAGAATGTCCAGCCCGTAGTAAATCATCGCGGGAACAATGCCGCTGATGACCCAAGTTCCGATCAGCGAACCGATAACCAATAAAATCAAGATGGCGGTCAAGGCAGAGTGGATACTGGTTTTGATACCCTCCATCATTTTTGAGAATGGCACCCCCAGAGTCATACCGACGACGGCGGCTACGGCTGCGGCCAGCAAGAGCGAAATCTGGTTGGCTCCTTCCGTCGCTGTGTCCCCATAAACGGCGACAGCAACCGCCAGCAAGGCAATGAGCGCCGTCAGAGGAATCATGGCCTTCCAAAGCGGGATGGAACTGACAAAGGCCGGCGTGAGTTCTTCGGGAATGTTCATTCAGGTCTTCTTCTGCGTGTGATGAAATGTGAACCGTCATTGTCCGACTTTGAGCAGTCTGGCTTTTGCATCGGCCCAAGTTGAAATGGTCGTTTTATTCCCCATAGTATCGTGACTGGGAGTGACCAAGTCAATTCTTGAGTCGTGAACGGGTACTTCTTTCTTGACCTGACTGGCAGTAGTAAAAAATCAGATTACAATCAACGTTCTGGCTTGTCGTGAACGGTTGCCAATAAACATCCTCCTCCATCCTCTGAGATTGCTGCCACTTCCAAACCAACGCAGTTCAAACGACTCTTCAATCCGCAGGTAGAAAATCCATAGCAATGAAAACGCAATACCGGTTATCCCAATGGTTCGTCAAGGCAGCTTTCCTTTTGCTTGGAGGGTGCAGTATCGGGAATATCGATGCCCAAACGCTCACCACGGTTGTCAATAACGGGGCTCCCTCGAACCGAGCCGATATCGTTTTCATTGGTGACGGCTATCAGTCTCATGAACTGGGAACCACCTATAGGTCGCATATTGAGTCGACCTTGGATCACATGTTCGTGAATTCGCTCTCATCTCCATTCAATCGCTATCGAAACTTTTTCAACGTACATGCCGTCAATATCGCAAGTAATCAATCCGGTGCGGATGATCCCATCAACAACATTTATGTGAATACAGCACTCGATGCCAGTTATCGATGGGACGGTGTCACTGACCGGCTGTTGTATTTCAGTACCAGCAAGGCGAATAGCGCGGTCAACGCAGCGCTCTCGGGTTCTGGAATTGACGTCGATATGCGAGTGGGATTGGTCAATCACGCGAAGTATGGAGGTGGAGGAGGACAGTGGGCTGTCTACTCAGGCGGGAATGCTACGGCGCGTGAAATTGCACTTCATGAGATCGGACATTCGTTTTCGGGATTGGCAGACGAATATTTCTATGATCCCGACGCCACCTATACCGGAGGCGAGTTGTCTCAGTGGAACGTCACGAATAACCCGAACTCCGGAAAGTGGGATCGTTGGGTCGGATACAACGATCCCACTACAAACATCGGCCCTATCGGCTACTACGAGGGCGGTCGATACTACGCAAAAGGAATTTGGCGGCCATCAGACAATTCCAAAATGCGTGCCCTGGATCGTCCCTTTGACGCGATCAGTCGCGAAAAAATTATTTACGATATTTACTCACACGTCCGTCCGCTTGACTCCTGGCTTGACAATTCCAGTCTGTTGCTGGATCCGGAATATCTTTGGGTTTCGTCCGTCGATTCGGACGTGATCAAGGTCAAATGGTACCTCAACGGCGAGTTCCTGAATCGGTTTGGTGAGGACCTCAGTCTTGCGTCGCTGGGATTGACAACCGGTACTTATGAAATCTCTGCACTGGCCTACGACGAGATCTTGGACTATTCATTTTCGGGTGGATCCATGGATTGGTGGCGATTGGATTCTTCGAGATTGCAACAATCGGTTTCATGGAACGTTTCCTGGACCGCGATCCCTGAGCCTGGCTCCGCCTTCACGATCGTGCTGCTGGCAGGAATGATGTTTTATCGAGTGCGTCCTAAAATGAAATCAAATTTTGCCCCAGGCGAATAGTCGGGATCCAGCAAAACGTTTCCGCCATGATTTTGAGCGATCCGCCAAGCCTTGGATAGCCCGAACCCCAGCCCGCGGCCGGCTTCACGCCCCGAAAAGAATGGATCAAACAAATGCGACTGAATCGAAGCCGGTACACCTGGCCCGGTGTCGGTAACGGAAAAGCGGATCGAATCTTGAGTGGGACGATCGACTCTCAGTTCGATTTGATTCGAATCCTTTCGCTGACTTGATCCCTGAATCGACTCGATCGAGTTTCGTATCAGTGCCCTCAATGCGACCGTTAGTTGTTTTGGATCACATTCCACCGTGGATAGCCCCGGTGCGATGCGAATCCTGAACGGAATTCTGCATGATGGGCTGGATTCCGCTTTTTCATCAAGCGTAGCAAGTACCTGGCGATTGAGTTCGCAAAGAAACTCTCTCAGGTCCACGACTTCAAAATGGGGCTGGGGCGGGTTCGCAAACAGCATCAAGTCCGAAATCATCTCGTGTGTTCGGATGGCCTGCTCGTAGATGATTGCCAGTTTGGCTCGTTTCTCAAGATCGGTCTCATTTTCGATCAGGGTCTGTGCTCGGGACGCAATATTGGCCAGCGGGTTATTGATTTCGTGGCTTGCTCCGTAGGCCAGTTGTTGCAGCGCACTCATCTTGGCCTGAAGTAGACAGCGCTCGAAGTGATCAGGCTCTGCCACAGCGACACCCGCCTCAGTAGTCTGCGGCTGGCCAGGTGGAAATCCCAACCCGAAGCGTAAGCGAGGGATAAAACGCGGTCCCTCGCTTACGCTTCGGGTTAAGATGGGAATATGATCAACCGTGGTACCCGAGGTTTCCACCCGCTCAGTCTCTGGTACCTGGAGTTGGGAAAGCCAGAATCTGGCGACGGGCCTGAGTCGATCATCGTCTTTCCAGTTGCGAACTGCTCGTTTGATCAGGCGTTTGGGCAAATCTTCCGAATCCAGGAGGGAGACCTGAAAAAAGTCGGCGAGCACATTATCTACCAAGAGGGCTGCTACACCGGAGTCGTCGGCTGGGCTGGTGGATTTCTCTGCGATCACTGTTGATAGCTTTGGAATCACAACCCGAAGCGTAAGCGAGGGATAAGGCGAGGGACCGCGTTTCTTCCCTCGCTTACGCTTCGGGTTATGATTTCCACCTGCCCAGTCTTCGGTCGTGATCTGCTGGAGCCATAGCCGGAGAAATTTCAGTCGCTTGACTGGGTTTCTTTCACGTAGAAAACGTTTGAGGGGTCGTTTCCAAATTGAACGACCCCTCATCGCAGGTTCGGTGTTGCTGTGGTCCATTGAATGGTAATGACTCAGCTCGTTGAGAAGCTTCGCGCGATCGATGTCCAGCCAATCAGCCGTTTCCGAAAGAGACTCAGGCGAACGATGGTGTTGCTCCCGAAATCGCAACACCGAATGAGCCAGTAACGCTGGGTTGAGCGCCAACAAATATTCCAGCGGTTGCCGTGATTCTTCGGGCAACTCTTCTGCGTCCGTGCATCCTGGGAAGACTTTATTGCAGTCCGCTTGTCGATCAAGCGACAACAAATACAAAATGTCGGATGCCGGACAGGGAAACACCAGGGTGTACTCCCGGTCGGCATGTCGAAAGGCAACGGGTGGGAGAGACAGCATGTTAAATTCGCATCTGACCCGCTGCCCGACAATCCAAAAACCAAAAATCCAAACTAGCTCGCTGCGGCTTCCTGATCTTCCATTTCCAGCATTTCACAGCAGCGTCGGATCAAATCTTCTACTTCGAACGGTTTGTTCATGAAATCATCGGCTCCGGCAAGCCGCAAATCATCGATCTTGTTTTGCTCGACCATGCCCGAAATACAAATCACCCGAACCGACTTCATCGTGGGATCGTTCCGCACTCGTTGGCAGACTTCCTTGCCATTGATGTCCGGCAGCATCACATCGAGAACCACCATTTCCGGGCGAAAATCCTTGACCAGCATCCCGGCACCGAATCCGTTGTTCGCCGTACGAATGTCCCAGCGACCATCGGCTGTGAATGCATCCACCATCAAGTCTACCAGTTCCTGATCGTCATCCACGATCAACAAGCGATGCTTTCCATTTTCAAGAGCATCGGTGGGGATTCCGTTCTCTTTCATGAAGGCATAGAGCTGCTCGCGGGGAATGCGACGAAAACGGCTTCCGGGAACTCGGAACCCTTTGAGACTGCCGTTGTCAAAACAGCGAATAATGGTTTGCTGGCTGACTTTACAGATTTTTGCGGCTTCGCCCGTCGTGAAGACCGTTTTATAACTCATGACCATCCTCTCCCTAGGTGGTGAAACCAACCTCAAAACACGAGGTAGCGGCTTCGTTCGTTCAGTTTGAATTGACGAAGACTGGGTTCTTGAATCGTGCGGTCGAGCTTCTTCATCCGGCAAAGATTCGCCAAGATTCCCTACAAGAGTCTTTAGCTTGTCTCACTGACCGTGTTTACCGATTTCAATCAAATTGTGGATTTGATGCAATCAGCAACGTCAACCGAATTCGCCACGCTGACCAGGATTACCAATCTTAACTTACTGCCGATTATAGCGAGCTGGAAAAGCTGGTCAAGATTGATTGAAACTGCGTAAATCACACAAGAATCGCTTGTTCGCTTTCGATGTTCTCGCTAAACTTCGCCCGAAACCAGGCGAGAATTTGAAGAGATTCGGGCTCATTTCATTTTTCTAACAAACCTTCCATTGCATCTTTTGATCCCCAAACAATGGCCTTCACATCAGTTCATCCCCATTTCACCCGGCTGCTTCGACGATCCGGCGCTCTCTCGTATCGCTGCAGTGCGGAGCGGGTGGCTTGCGGAATGGTCGTGTTCCTGCTGGTCCTGATCCAGTCAACGGGTTGTGCGGTGAAGTCCCAGCGTGGAGCCACCGAGCAACTCTTACTTTCGGACGCCGTGGATCAGGCAATTGGCGGAATCGACTTTTCAGTGCTGGCCGGGAAAAGCGTCTTTCTGGATACTTCCTATATCACCCGAGCCAACGGTCCCAACATCATCAACTCGGATTACGTCATCAGTTCGATCCGCCATCAGTTGACCGCCGCGAGTTGTATGATTCAGCCGAAGCGTGAGGATGCTGAAATCGTGGTCGAACCTCGCGTGGGAACCCTTGGCACCGATGGCAACGAAATTATTTACGGGATTCCAGCCTCGGATCTAGGAAAAGCCATGACCGCAGCCTCGGCTTCGCCGGTTTCGTTGGGGTTGCTGCCGGAAGTGTCTTTGGGACGTCGGCATTCCCAGCACGCGGTCGCCAAGGTGATTGTTTATGCGTATGACCAACAGACATTGGAACCGATTTGGCAATCCGGCATTGCCAAGGCCGAAAGCACCAGTCGTGATACGTGGATTCTCGGAGCCGGCCCCATCCAGAAGGGCACTCTCTACGAAGGCACTCGCGTTGCGGGTAAGCGGCTCGAAGGTTCGCCCATCGATGACTTGCAGCGAGTGGTCGCTGACGAAGATACCAAACGAATGCCGCTCAAGTACGAATCGCCGCGCCAGTTTTCAAGTTTTGGAAAGCCCAACGCATCCTCCGAGGAGCCAGCGAGTGAACCGGAGGTTCAGCCTGCCGGACATACGGAAGAGGGTGATGGGGGATAGTTGTCAGTTGTCAGTTGTCAGTTGTGCAGCTTCTTCAGCTCATCTCCAGTACATCCAATCAAATCACTCGCAACCAGTGACACCTCACCGAAACGGCGGGCTGCTTCGTCACCGGCAAGTCCGTGAAGGTGAACGCCCAGTCTTGCAGCATCAAGCGGCGACATCGCTTGGCCGATCAGCGCGGCGATGATCCCCGTCAGTACGTCGCCCGTTCCGCCCGTTGCCATTCCGGGATTGCCCGTTTGGTTGTGGAATAATTGCTTTCCGTTTGAAATGAGGGTTCGGTTGCCTTTCAAAACCACAACGATCGAATGGGTCTCGGCGAGTCCGATTGCTGCGTCCTCTCGCGTCTGGCGACTGCCATACGACGTCCCGGTGACTCGCTCGAATTCGCGATCATGGGGCGTCAGAATTCTTGGGCCAGCATGTTGACCCAACTCAACGCCACCATCGGACAGGCTGTTCAGTCCATCGGCATCAACGATCAGGGGTTGGCTGGCAAATTCGTAGACGTATTGGACCATCGCCTGCTGCGCATCGCCGCGCCCCATGCCGGGGCCGATCGCCACCACGTCCGCCCAAGCCAGTTCCTGCTCGACGGCCTCGAGGCTACTCAGAGCAAAGTGCCCATCGCGGCTCTCGCATCCGCGGGTCATGTAGCAGGGCGAAAACCCGGCGACGATGGACTGGATTGCATCGGGGACCAAGACTTTCACCAGTCCCGCTCCAGCGCGTGTTGCCGCCATGGCGGTGAGGCCGATCGCACCTGCCATTCCCATCGAGCCGCCAATCAGCAGTACCTTGCCGTAGTCGCCCTTGTGCGAGTCGGGCCGCCTCGATGGCAATTTTAGCATAGGTATCGCATCGGCTGTCGGTGGTTCGCCGGGGCCAGCGACCGAGGGAGCGGATTCGGTTGTCCCGCTGGCAAATACCTGCGAGGTAAACTGCTCCAGACTCAGCCGACCCGCTCGAAACGACTTGGCCAGCTGTTGAAATTGGTTTCGGTTGATCATAATGGAAGGCAACTGTACAGGGATACTGTGGAAAAGCAAGGAGATACTTATCGTAACCGTTCACTGAGGTTTAGCCGCAAGCCGAAGCCGACCGCCATTGGTTTGCAACGATCACAAAAAGCAGATCGGCTCATGGGTTGAAGCTGAAATATCGAGAAATGGTCGGCGCAGGCGCGCCGGAAGACGGTAGGGTGTCGTCTCCGTACTCAAACAGCCTGCCAATAAAATACGTACGTCCGTGAACGGTTGAACAGCAGGTTGCAGATGGCCTGGTGGAAATCATAACCCGAAGCGTTAGCGAGGGAAGAACTGCGGTCCCTCGCTTACGCTTCGGGTTATGATTCGAATATTATCAACAGTGATCGCTGAGATATCCACCAGCCCAGGTTGTGGCTCCCCCCATCTGCAAATGACCAAGAGACGGTAAACTATGAGGTGCATGAAAGCCACGCAATCTCCAATTTATCAACGCAATTCAAATCGAAAAAGGTAACCCATAAATGTCTGACTGTGTTTTGGCCTATTCTGGAGGACTCGATACATCCGTGATTCTCGGCTGGTTGATCGATCAAGGCTATGATGTTCATGCCGTTTATGTCGATCTGGGTCAGCCGTGCGAAGATCGCGAAGCCGTTTTAATCAAGGCCCGAAGTGCGGGCGCAAAATCGGCTCGTATCGTCGATGCACGCGAGGAACTGTGTCGTGATTTTGCATTTCCAGTTCTAGCCTGGCAAGCCAAATATGAAGGGCCGTATCTGCTGGGGACGTCAATCGCTCGTCCGCTGATTTCCAAAGTCTGTTTGCAGGTCGCTCGCGAAGTCGGCGCGACTGTCTTTGCGCACGGCGCCACCGGAAAAGGAAACGATCAATGCCGTTTCCAATTGGCGGCCGAAGCGCTCGATGCCAATATCACCGTCGTCGCGCCCTGGCGAATCAAAGCCTTCCGCGATCAGTTCCCCGGGCGGACGGAGTTGATCGCGTACTGCGAATCGAAAAATATTCCGGTCAAAGCATCGGCGGCAAAACCGTACAGCAGCGATGAAAACTGCCTGCATATCAGCTATGAAGCTGGAAAACTGGAATCGCTTGATGTCAATGGCGTGGAACTGGTAGAGTTCGGGATGGGCGTATCACCTGAAGCCGCTCCCGACAAAAAAGAAACGGTGACGATCGATTTTGAATCCGGCGTGCCCGTCGCTGTCAACGGAAAATCGTTGACCGCACTGGAAATCGTCGAAACCTTGAATCAACGGGGCGGTCGCAATGGAGTCGGGCGAATCGACATGGTGGAAAATCGCTTTGTCGGAATGAAGAGTCGCGGAGTTTATGAAGCTCCCGGCATGACGATTCTGTATATGGCCCATCGGCTCGTGGAACAACTGACGATGGATCGGGATTTGATGCACTTGCGAGATCGACTCTCGCCCGAAGTCGCCGAAATGGTCTACTACGGTTTCTGGTACTGTCCCAAGTTTGATGCGCTGCTGGCGTTCAACCAGCAAGCCCAGAAGAATGTCACCGGCAGCGTCACGCTGGACCTCTACAAAGGAAACATCGCGGTCGCCAAACGGTCAAGCCCGTTGAGCCTCTATGATGAGTCGATCGCCACGATGGAAGGCGGTGGCGCCTACAATCAGGACGACGCGGAAGGTTTTCTGAGAATTCAGGGATTGCCGGGACGAGTTCAAGCTCGAATGAATCCGAGAGAGTATTGATTTATAAATGTTAAATTTTATACATATCGTGGTTTTCGCTCTCTTCGTAGTTAGCCATTGGTTTGGAGGGGCGATTCAGGCTCAGTCGCAAGACTCCAAAACTCCGCCCCCCGTCGAAGTGTATATGGGGCGCCGGATTGCCCAGACGATGCACTTTGGGGGTGCGGAGTGGTTGATTCGCGATGAGCGCGAACGCGAGGAGCGATGTTCGCTGATGCTGACCAACCTGGGGATCAAGCCGGGGCAGGTGATCTGCGACATGGGCTGCGGCAACGGGTTCTACACCTTGCAGCTTGCCAAAATGCTGGGCGATCATGGAACGGTCATCGGTGTGGATGTGCAACCTGAAATGCTGTCCATGTTGCGGGACCGAATGGAGCAGCAAGGTGTCGAAAATATTATTCCCATACTCGGCTCCTATCACAGTCCCCGGCTTCCGGCGAACACGGTCGATCGGGTGCTGATGGTCGATGTTTACCATGAGTTTTCGCACCCGGAATCCATGCTCGCGGGCATTCGCAAAAGTCTTAAACCGGACGGTCAAATTGTGCTGGTGGAATATCGGGAGGAGGACCCAAGCGTTCCGATCAAGCCTCTGCACAAAATGAGCAAGCAGCAAATCGACAAGGAAATGCAGGCCAACGGTTTCAAGCTGGTTTCGCAATTTGAGCACCTGCCTTGGCAACACATGATGTTCTACGGGATCGACGATCAGTGGCAAGGTCATGCAGTGGAACCGGAGCCGGCCTATGATCCCATGGCGGTCAACGAAGAGGGAATTGATCAAACGACGTTTACCGTCGAAGACAAAACGCGCAGCCGCGATATTCCGATTCGGGTTTACCTGCCAGCCGATACTCGTCCAGCGCCCGTGATTCTGTTCAGTCACGGCTTGGGTGGAAGCCGTGACAACAACCCGTATCTGGGCAGACATTGGTCGGCTCGCGGATACGTGGCGGTCTTCATGCAGCATCCCGGCAGCGACGAAGACGTTTGGCGCGGCGTTCGTTTGGGCCAGCGGCTGGCCGAGATGCGCAAGGCGGCCAGTGCCGAAAACTTCCAGTTGCGAGTCAAGGATGTACCCGCCGTCATCGATCAACTGGAACGATGGAATCAGGAAGCCCATCATGAGCTTGGTCAGCGAATGGATCTGACGCGAATCGGCATGTGTGGCCATTCGTTCGGTGCCGTCACCACGCAGGCCGTCTCCGGTCAAACCTTTCTGGGCCAGCAGGCATTCACCGACGCGCGCATCCAAGCGGCATTGGCGATGAGTCCGAGTAAAAGCAAAACGCTAACTCCCGAACGGTCGTTTGGCAACGTTTCGATCCCGTGGCTATTGATGAGCGGAACCAACGACACGTCCGTCATCAACGATACGACTGTCGAAGATCGTTTGGCGGTTTATCCGGCGCTGCCAACGGGCCATAAATACGAATTGGTACTTGATGAGGCGGAGCATTCGGCGTTTAACGAGCGCGGCCTACCGGGCGATCGCGACCGCCGTAACCCCAACCATCACCGCGCCATTCTCGCGATCAGCACCGCCTTTTGGGACACTTACCTAAAGGAAGAAAAACCCGCACGGGAATGGCTCGACAGCGATACCGTTCGTCAAGTTCTTGAGCCCCAGGATCGCTGGCAGCGGAAGTAGGGAGCAGGGTAACGGGCAAACTTTTTTTGTAGCCGTTCACGAATTTAAGGTTTGGGAGTACGAGTCATTCGCTTTTGCGTTTTCTGTGCAGCTTGTTTTTCTTTGCTTCCGACTCGATCCTCTTCAGTTCGTCGATCGACTTCTCAAAATGTTCATCTACCGGCTGGCGGCGCGACGCTTGCTGCTGCTTGAATCTGGCAAACTCGGTTTCAGCTTTCTCTTTCGCTTCATCGTGTGAGATTTTGCCAGCGTGATCGAGAATCTCGCGACCGGAAAGTCTCAGGAAGTCATCCAGCTTGGTTATCCAGTCTGCCATGGTCATCGGCTTGCGATTGAGCGCCTGTAGTTCGGCAAACTCCAGGTAGGCCGTGACGATTCGGTTCAGCGCCTCAATCTCATCGGACTGAAGATAGTTCTTCGCAATCGATACATCGGTTTTGCGAGGACGGGTTCCGTCCCAGGTGGTCAAGCCCATGTGGAACTGCGATGAATCAGCGCGGGCATGAACGATTTCCGCAGCCGTATGACCGTGTGCTGCCCAGTGCATCTTGTTTTGTATGGTTTTGAAGAAGGCTTGGGATGCCTCGACTGTTGGGTCGTAGTCGATGCTGGTGGCGTAGATGTCAAGCACTTTTCGCCAAAACACCCGCTCGCTGCTGCGGATGTCGCGGATGCGGGCGAGCAGTTCTTCGAAGTAGTTGCCGCCACCGGCCTGCTTGAGCCGGGAATCATCCATCGCAAATCCCTTGACGAGGTATTCGCGCAGTCGCTGCGTGGCCCAAATACGAAACTGCGTGCCTCGGTGCGACCGGACGCGGTAGCCGACTGAGATGATTACGTCGAGGTTGTAGTGTTCAATTTGACGGGAAATCTCGCGATTTCCTTCAGTTTGAACTATTAAGTAACGCTTAATAGTTGCCTCGCGCTCGAGTTCGCACTCCTCATAGATCGTTGTAAGATGCTGATTGATGTTGGGTACGGTCGTCTGGAACAGTTCGGCCATCTGTCGCTGGGTCAGCCACACGGTTTCCTGCTCCATGCGAACGTCGATACGGGTCTGACCGTCTTCAGTCTGATAGAGAATAAACTCACCCGCGCCATCGGGATCGGGTGATGGTAAATTTCCGGTCATGAGGATTCCTTACGGATAATAAGCAGGACCACATACTCTCGAGTGAAGCGTTGCTGATCCTGGCCCCCACCGAATAAATTCGGTGGGGAGCGTTTGGTCTGACATGACGTTTTAGCAGCTGATCCTCACTTCCACCGAAATAAATTCGGTAGGGAGTTGTTCCACTGTTTAAGTTTGCGGTATTCGGGCTTGCCCCTGCGGACTGCAATCGGGCTTGTCCCTGTGGACAGCCATCAACCCGATGCCGTTTTTTATGAATCGCCGACATCATCGGATGCGTCGTCACCCGGTTCTTGACCGCTGCCGAATGCCGTAGCGATCTCTTCCGTGTAGCCGCCGGCGGCCATGACTTGGTCGCGGATTTGTTCGCAGACATCGGGGTTCTCAAGCAGATAGTTGCGAGCTTTTTCCTTGCCTTGGCCAAGATGAATCGAATCGAACTTGAACCAGGCACCGCTGCGGACGACGATCTTGTGGGCCACACCGAGATCGAGTACATCGCCCTCGTAGCTGATCCCGTTGGTGTGCATCATATCGAACTCGGCAACGCGGAACGGAGGAGCGACTTTGTTTTTCACGATTTTTGCTTTGACGCGTTGGCCGACTTGCGTTTCACCGTCTTTCAACGTGCCGATTTTGCGAACGTCGATCCGAACGGAAGTGTAAAATTTCAATGCCCGGCCGCCGGGGGTGGTTTCGGGGCTGCCAAACATCACACCGATCTTTTCACGGATCTGGTTGATGAAAATCGTACAGGTTTTGCTGCGAGCGATCGCACCGGTCAGTTTTCGCAGCGACTGGCTCATCAAGCGGGCTTGCAGGCCGACGTGCGAGTCGCCGATCTCGCCTTCAAGTTCCTTTTTAGGAACCAGTGCGGCCACTGAGTCGACAACGATCACGTCCACCGAGTTCGATTTGATCAGCATCTCGACGATTTGCATCGCTTCTTCACCGCTGCTTGGCTGGCTGACCAGCAGCGTATCGAGCGACACGCCGACTTTCTTGGCCCACGTCGGATCGAAAGCATGTTCCGCATCGACAATCGCGGCGATCCCGCCACTTTTTTGGGCCTGTGCAATGGTATGCAGAGCCAGCGTTGTTTTACCGCTGGATTCGGGGCCAAAAATTTCGATGATCCGCCCGCAAGGAAGCCCCGCTCCGCCGAGAGCCATATCCAGCGACAGACTTCCGGTCGGAATCCCACGAATCTGTTGAGTCGAATCGTTTCCGAGTGCCATAATCGAGCCGGCTCCGAACTGGGCTTCGATTTGCTGGACCGCCGTTTTGAGGTGTTCGTTTTCAGCCAGCATCTTTTCGACGGCTGTTGCACCTTGAGCTTTTTCGTCAGACTTTTTGACTGTTTTGGTCTTTGCCATGATATGCATCCTTTATAAGAGTGGGTCGCCTGCGATTCGAGCGAATTGCAGTCAGTTTACGATAGGGTTGTGTGAAGTGGATTTCAAGTACGGTAAGCGGTCTTTTTCGGGACTCCCTTTAGGCGACCGGCAGGCAAAAGTTTACCCAAGCCGAATTGTGTTTCTCAGATGCTGAGTTGCGAGTCGCGGAGCGACTCGCCTACACTAGGGTACGTCTTTATCTGCCGGTCGCCTTATGGGGCTTGCGTTTCCTGATCCTCAACAAGTATCGCGACCCGATTGTCACATTGGGTCACTGGCGAAGGCTATTTTTGAAAATTTCGAATTTTTTTCTGGTGAGACGGGGAACCTCTTGGAGAAGGTTCGTTATTTGGTCCATCAGGCGGGAGAACCAGGCGTGAAATTGTATTTCAAATGAGTTACACTATTTGGAGTACGGAAATTCAAATATTTTCTCGGACGGTGCCTTACATGTTGATTCGTGTTTTTATCATTGGGTGCATTGTCACCGTTGCGGTCGGAGCCTTCAGCGTTGATCAGGATCAGGATTCGCCCGTCCAGCCGACCTCCTTGCCTGATCGCGTTTCTTTCAACGCTCACATCCGCCCGATCATGTCGAACACCTGTTTCGTCTGTCATGGGCCGGACGAAGAAGCCAACCTCAGTGATCTGAGGCTCGATTCGTTTGAGGCCGCAGTGGAAGGAGGCGCGATCAAGCCGGGAAACGCGCTGGCGTCGGTGCTGTTTGAACGTCTCACCGACAAGGATTCTCCGATGCCGCCCGCCGATTTTAGGCATCAATTAAGTCCTCACGAAATCGAGCTGTTGAGGAAATGGATCGAACAGGGCGCCGACTACGAACAGCACTGGTCGTTCATGTCGATCGAGCGACCCGACGTCCCTGAAGTCGCTCATGCAGATCGAGTCGCGAATCCGATTGATGCATTTATTTTGCAGCGACTGGAGCAAACATCGCCGGAACTGGCCGATCGGGCCTTGGTGAGAGCCGACAAGCGAACGCTGCTTCGCCGGTTGAGTCTCGACCTGACTGGATTGCCGCCCACGAACGCGGAGCTTGAGCAATTTCTGGCCGACGATTCGGCGGACGCCTACGAGCGGCAGGTCGATCGACTTCTGGCGTCGCCCCGATATGGTGAGCGGATGGCGTCAAGTTGGCTCGATGTCGTTCGGTTTTCGGATACGGTCGGTTTTCACGGCGATCAGAACCATCGCGTGTTTGCCTATCGCGACTATGTGATTGAGTCGATCAACGACAATAAACCGTTTGATCAATTTACAAAAGAACAACTGGCTGGCGATCTGCTGGACCATCCAACCGACCAGCAGCGAATCGCCACCGCATTGATTCGACTGAACATGATGACTCGCGAAGGCGGAGCACAACCGGGCGAGTACATTGCGAAATACACGGCGGATCGGGTGAGGACGATTGGAACCGCTTGGCTGGGGCTGACGACGGGTTGCGCCGAATGCCACAATCACAAATACGATCCGCTGACAATTCGTGATTTTTATTCCTTGGGAGCATTTTTTGACGACATCCAGCAATGGGGTGTTTATCACAGCTACGACTATACGCCCAATCCTGATCTGCGAGGATTTTCCAACGATCATCCGTTTCCACCCGAGTTGCGTTCGCAAAGTCAATCGCTGATCGATCAGATTAAAAGGCTTGAGCTGGCGATGGCTTGTTCGATCGTGCAGGAAGTCGGTCAGAAGGCGTGGCATCAGCCTGAATTTCTGGAGTGGCTGGAAAAGATGCATGACGATCTGAAAAAACATCCCGACGGATGGACGCCACTTGCAATCACGGAATTTGCTTCTGAGAAAGGGACTGATATCAAAGCGCTCGATGATACGCTGTTGCCGACCGGACAACCCAACGCGGAGGATGTCATCACCGTGACGGCGAACGTCGATCAACCTACAACGATCAAGGCGATTCGGCTCGAAGTGCTCCCGGATGAAGCCAATGGCGGAAATGTGGGGCGAAGCAACGGGCGGTTCAGTATCTCGATGTCGGTTTTCAGTCCGGCCGATCAAGAAGCAAAAATTGCGTTTGCTCAGGTTGATCGCCTGAATCCAAATCGATATTACAGCGGGTTTGAATCGCGATTTCTTTCGGGGGCTTGGCGATCCGGGCCAGCCAGATGGCAGCTCCCGGCGGACGAGATGCGTTATCCACATACGGCGGTTTATCATCTGGAGTCACCCCTGGAAATTACAGAAGGCCAGGCGATCGTTTTCAAGATCGCCAGTCCTGACATCGGCCGATTCAGGATTTCGATCTCTCCGCTGACTCGATATGTTGCAGGGATGACCGCATTGACGGACGGATTGCAATGGTCGGCTGATCGGATCCATGAGCCTCATGTGATTGCGGGTGAGCAACTGGCCATGTGGATTGCCGCTTGGGTGCTCGCCAAGACTCCGGCCAATGATCTTTCCGAATCGGTGAAACGGTTGCGCGATGAGATCGCGGAATGCCGAAGTGGCTATGCGATGACGATGGTGACCGAGCAGGCTGATCCGAAAAAGCGACAGCAAACGCGCGTTCTACCTCGCGGGAATTGGCAGGACGAATCGGGGGAGAAGTTACTGCCCGATACTCCATCATTCCTTCCGAAATTGCCGGACGTTGGTGAAAGGCAAATGACACGACTCGATCTGGCGAACTGGTTGACTTCGAAAGAAAACCCGCTGACCGCACGGCACTTTGCGAATCGGACGTGGAAACATTTTTTTGGCACGGGGCTTTCAAACCAGCTTGACGATCTGGGCAATCAGGGTGAGTGGCCCAGCCATCCCGAATTGCTGGATTGGCTGGCCGCCGAGTTTCAGTCGGATTGGGATATGAAAAAGCTGGTTCGATTGATCGTGACCAGCAACACGTATCAACAATGTGTCGCGGGTGACAGCCGCAATGCTGAAATCGATCCGTATAACCGCTTGCTGGCGTCGCAGGCTCCGCGACGGCTGGAAGCAGAAACGGTTCGTGACAATGCGCTGGCGATTTCTGGGTTGCTCAACGTCGATTACGTGGGTGGGCCGAGTGTGTTCCCCTATCAACCGGAAAATTACTACGCGAATCTGCAGTTTCCGGATCGACGTTACGTCGCCAGTCCTGATTTTCTTCAGTACCGCCGCGGCGTGTATGTTCACTGGCAGCGAACATTTTTGCATCCTTCCCTGCTCAATTTCGACGCTCCGGCGCGCGACGAATGCGTGGCCGATCGACCCCTGTCCAATAGTCCGCAACAGGCCTTGACGTTGCTCAACGATCCTCAGTTCGTTGAGATGAGCGTCGCCTTTGCAAACCGATTGTTAAATGTCGCCAAGCAACCCATCCCAACCCGAAGCGTAAGCGAGGGACCATCAGAACTCTTAGGTGGAAATGCACGTGACGATGATGTCAAGGTCCATTCTGATTTCACGACGCTGCTCGACCAGGCTTTCACGATCGCGCTCTCCCGACCGCCATCGCCCATGGAACGCGACGGCCTCGAGCGGCTCTATCAACGCCAGAAGGAACACTACACTCACAATGCCGAAGATCGCAAGTCGCTGTTGGCGAACTTGCGATCCATCGATTTACTCAAATCCTCGTCGGACACCGATCAAATTGAATTGGCCGCATGGTCGCAAGTCTGTCGCGTGATTTTGAATTTGCATGAAACCATCACACGATACTGATATGAACCCATTGAATCCCGTTGATCTTTCAAGACGAACGTTCCTCGCCCATTCCTTTGCCGGAGTCGGTTCATTGGCATTGGCGACGTTGATGAATTCGGAACTGAGGGCGAATCATGGGGCGGCTCCCACCGATCATCCGTGGCCGGCGCTGCCCTTGTTTCCCCATTTCGCGCCGAAAGCGAAACGAATGGTTCACTTGTGTATGGCGGGCGGGCCTTCGCATCTGGAGTCGTTTGATCCCAAGCCGGAACTGGACAAACTCGATGGCCAGCCGTTCCCGGATTCATTTACGGCGGGACAGCAGTTGGCTCAATTGCAAAACGCAACCCTGCTGGCCCGTAAGTCATTTGCAAAATTCAAACATTGGGGAGAGTCGGGGCTGGAAATTACCGAACTGTTTCCCCAGATCGGTTCCGTGGCGGATGACATTTGCGTGATTCGCTCGATGGTCACCGAGCAGATCAACCACGATACCGCCCATGCGTTCATGAACACCGGTTCGATTATCAAGGGGCGGCCCAGTATGGGTTCGTGGCTGTTGTACGGGCTGGGCGCGGAGACCGAGAATCTGCCGGGCTACGTTGTGATGATTTCGCAGGGGGCAGGAGCACAGCCCGTTTCAGCCCGGCAGTGGTCGGCAGGAGTGTTGCCAAGCAAATATCAGGGCGTGGCGTTTCAGAGCAAAGGCTTGCCAGTCCACTACATTGGGAATCCCGAAGGCGTCTGTCAATCGACCCAGCGGCAGGTTGTCGATGAAATCCAGCGGATGAATGGCCTGGTCAGCGAACGCTATTATGATCCCGAAGTCGCCACCCGAATTTCACAATACGAGATGGCGTTCAAGATGCAGTCTGCGGTTCCCGAACTGGTGGATATGAGCGGCGAGACACAGGACACGCTCGATCGCTATGGCGTTAAGCAGTCGGGGGATGGGTCGTTTGCATCCAACTGTTTGCTGGCTCGGCGCCTGCTCGAGCGAGGAGTGCGTGTGGTTCAGCTTTACCATCGCGGCTGGGATCATCATGCCAACCTGGAAAATGATTTCACCCGTGCGGCGCTGGAATGCGACCGCCCCAGCGCTGCATTGATTTCAGATTTGAAAGAGCGAGGTCTGCTCGACGATACGTTGATCGTTTGGGGGGGCGAATTTGGCCGGACTCCGATGGCCCAAGGGTCCGGTCGCGACCACCATATCAACGCGTTCAGCATCTGGATGGCTGGTGGAGGCGTCAAGGGAGGAATGACCTACGGCGCGACGGATGAATTGGGTTACAACAGCGTCGAAGATGTCGTCCATGTCCGAGACCTTCACGCGACGATGTTGCATCTGTTCGGCGTTGATCATGAACGATTCACCAAAAAGTTTCAGGGCCTCGATTTGAAGTTGACCGGCGTGGAACACGCGAGAGTGATTAAAGAGATTGTTGCTTGAGTAGGAAAAACTCGATGTATTTGACGCAAGGGCGCTATGACGCGAAGGCGCAAAGATAAAAGAAAAATTTCATTGCGTCCTTGCGTCCTTGCGTTTTATGTGCCGCAATTCTTCGGCTTTGCAAGGAATCCGCAAAAAGCTATTTTCCGATTAGCTTGATTGTGGCCATCGGTGTATAGGTCGGCCCACTCTTCTCCAGAAAACTTGAAAACACGATCACTCGATCAACATGGCAGTTGCCGGCGTCGTGGGATCGCAGACGGTGAATTTCTTCCGATAGTACGGGGTTCGTTCGTCCGTTTCGCTGAAGTCGCCCGAGTGTGAGATGAGGCGTGTAGCTTTGGCGATCACGTCGGGTGGCCCAGCGCTCAACCACGGGCGCGAGATCTCGATAGAGTGTGGTCAGGGCTTCACTCCCCTGCTCTACCCCGACCCAAAGCGTCTTCGGATAGTCGGTGTTCGGGAATCCGCCCACTCCTTGAAGCACGAGATCAAAGGCGGCATGGGTCTCGGCGACTTGTTTGATTTCTCGACAGAGTGTTGCCACCTCACGGGATGGAACGTCGCCCACAAAGTTCAGGGTCACATGAAAGTTTTCGGCTTCCACCCAATTGTAGCCTGTGCCGGCAGCCGCCAAACGTTGCACGACCCGCGCAAGATTGTTGCGAATTCGCTCAGCAACGGGAACGGCAATAAAGGTGCGGATGGTATCCATGCAATCAAACTATTTTTTTGGCGGGAAGGGAGAGACTGTATCGTCAACGTCTTCAAGTTTGATCCCCTTACCATTCTTGATGCTGGACCGTGCCTGCTCGATGCGTTTGAGAAATCGAGGGTCGTTTTCAAGCTGGTAGTCAAACCAATCATCCTCCGACCCGAATCCAACGAGTACTCCCGCCGGTCGACCATGTCTTGTAATGACGATTTGCTCCTTTTCCGCCAAACGAAGGTACTTCGATAAGTCATCTTTAAGCTCAGTCAGAGGCACTTTCTTCATTTTTTTCACCATGCTTTTCAAGCCATTCCACTGCTTTGGATTTTTGAACGATTGCCAGGATCTCGACGTTGTCGCCGTCTACTCTAGCCAGAAATTCATTTAGGGCAAGTTCAAGCTGCTCAGCCGACAACCGATTCGACATGTTTTCCGATTTCAAACCCATCATTCAACCGCGGGCCGATTTGTTCGACGACCCGTGAGGCGAGATAGTTGCCCCATTTGGCGGCGTTAATGGCCGACATGCCATGGGTCAATCCATACAGGGCACCGCCGGCAAATGCATCTCCCGCGCCGACCGTATCGAGGGCTTTGACCGGGAATCCGGCAACGGGTGTGATGGTTCCGTGCTCGATGACAAAGCAGCCGTCGCCACTGCGGGTGATAAACGCAAGGTCGCTGATCTGGGCCATCCGTTGGCAACATTCTTCCAGATTGTCCGTCTCAAAGAATTCCGTCGCCTCTTTCGAATTGCAAAACACGATATCGCAGTATTCTTTGACCACTCGGTGAAAATCATCTGAAAATCGGTCAATCAGAAATGAATCGGAAAACGTAAACGCGGCTTTGACACCCAGCTTTTTGGACTGTTCGAAGACGTCGAGACACGCCGCACGCGGTTCATCGGCGTCCCACAAGTAGCCTTCGATGTAACAGCATTTCGCTTGACTCAGCAGATCGGGATCGATATCGGATCGGCTGAGTGTCGTCGAAATGCCGAGATGCGTACACATCGTTCGTTCCGCATCCGGTGTGGTTAACACCACGCAGGTTCCTGTCGGCAAACTGGCTTCCGGCGCCATCGAGACAGGAAACTGAATGCCCAGTTGTTCCAAATCCTCCTTGTAGAACTCGCCGTTGGTGTCACGTGCGACTTTGCCGACATAGATTCCGTTTCCGCCGGACTGGGCGATCCCCACCATCGTGTTGGCCGCAGACCCGCCAGAGGCGAGTTGAAGATTGCGATGCTCGAGCTTCTTCAGCACGTTCGCTTGATGGGCGGAATCCATCAATGACATACTCCCCTTGGGGATCGACAACTCGTCAATCAGGTTCTCATCCACTTGTGCAAGAATATCAACGATGGCATTGCCAACGCCGAATACATCGAATTTTTTCATTTCGTCTCTATTTCAAAAACTTTTAACTTTCCTTTGGATCCCCGCACTAATGTAACGGAAGACTTGCTGATGCCAAAGAAGGCAGCGATCTGTTCGATGATTTTTTCGTTTGCCTTGCCATCGACCGGCGGTGCGGAGACTTCAACCACCAGCACGCCTTCACGCGTTTGAGCCAGCGATTCATCCTGCCAGTAGGCTCGGTTGGTACGTTTGTTGGGCTTGGCGAGTACGCTGATTCTCATGGGGGGCGTGCGGCTTTCCGGTTACGTTTTTTTTCGGGTTTTTGGAAGTAGGTGTTGAAAGCAGGCGAAAAGGGGGACAAGCAGCCTGAAGGGCTTGGGCAGGGTAGCCCAGGGCAAGTTCGCGAAGCGGACGCCGCCCTGGGAAAGTGATCCGTTCACCCCCAAGTACGCTGAAGGCGTGCGGCAGGTCGGGCCGCACGCCTTCAGCGTGCAATGGGTTCAACATCTCTAATCCCTGGGGCGGCACTCGCTGCGCGAGCTTGCCCCAGGCTGTCCTGCCATGCACCTTCGGTGCGCTTCCCGATCAACCTAAGCCGCACGACCTCCATGGAGGGGTCAGGGGCTGGCAGAAATTTCGGTTGTCACGTTTGACAATCCTCCAATCTTAACCCGCAGCGTTAGCGAGGGACGACGATTTTTATCCCTCGCTTGCGCCTTTTGAAGTTGCACAAACAAGTAGGCCGGAACAAGCAAACGCCGAATAAAGCAAGCGATTCCGTTGGTCTTTGTGCGCTTTGTGCGTTTGTGCAGTTCCGGCAACAACCGGTGGCGATGCCGGAACTGCGGTCGCGGTGGCAAATTTGGCGATCTTGTGGCCCTTTTTCCCGCGACCTTGTTCCGGCCTACAAAATGGCTAAATTCTAACTGTTTTAGGGAACGCAGGGGCAAAAACGACGCAATCAGTCGCCGCCTTTATGTTGCTCAATGCTGCTTAAGGATTGGTTTAGTGGTGCCCGATTCTTCGCTATGTGCCTCCAAGCAATGTTTACATAACTTTTACAAAGCCCAAACAAGCGGTCAGTACATTCCGTCGTTATTTCCTATAGACTTTGGCAACGCGATTCGATGGCTGGAGTCGCGACCACAACCTCAACCCAGGAAATCACTCATGGCGATTGTCAATCGACCTCAGCAACGAGCCCCTAAACATAATCCTAATCCGCAATCGGTCGTGATCGAAACGGAGGGAATTGAATTACTCGATAACCCCGAGCTTGCCGCTTCGACGGTGGTGACCCCCGACTTGTTTGGTGGTCATCTTCCGGTGGGAGACTATGTCGCCGACCACGAGATTGATGAATTGCTCGAGCACTCGCATCATCATCATGAAGAAGAGCAGTCGATGGGCGACAAGCTGATCATGCTGGCGTTTGTGGTGTTGCCCTTGGTCGCTATGGCGGCCTGCATCGTGATGGCCTTCGGGTATCAGATGGTGACTTGGCTCGATGTGGTGATGTTGATCGGTGGATGGTATTTGACAGGTCTGGGAATCACGATTGGTTTCCACCGCATGTTGACCCACGGTTCATTCAAAGCCGTTGCACCGATCAAATTTATGTGGACGGCATTGGGTTCGATGGCGGCAGAAGGTTCGCCGATCGACTGGTGCAAGGTCCACCGGCGTCACCATCAATTCAGTGATGATCATGGCGATCCGCATTCGCCGCATTTGCATGGCGAAGGCTGGTGGAATGCCGTGAAAGGTTTCTGGCATGCTCACACGGGCTGGTTGTTTACCAATGCAATGTCTCGCGACGAACGCGAAAAGTATGTTCCGGATCTGATTCAGGACAAAATGTTGATGTTCTTTGATCGAACGTTTATCTGGTGGGTGACGGCGAGTTTGGTGATTCCGATGATCATCGGTGGACTGGCGGCACCGTTCTTCTACGGGGCAACCGTGGGTGCGATTGTCAAAGGCGCCTTGTTGGGGCTGTTGTGGGGTGGCTTGGCACGGGTTTGCTTGTCGCATCACATGACGTGGTCCATCAACTCGATTTGTCACATCTTCGGTTCCAAAGATTTTAAATCAGCCGACGATTCACGGAACAATGTGGTGTTCGGTGTTCTCAGCCACGGTGAAGGCTGGCATAACAACCATCACGCGTTTCCCACCTCCGCTCGCCACGGATTGAAGTGGTGGCAGTTCGATCTGAGCTGGATTATCATCCGGTCATTGGCCGCCGTCGGTCTGGTCTGGGATGTCAAGCTTCCGTCGGAGCGTCAGTTGAAGATGCGAGCGATTAAAAAGGAAGATTGAGGTTCCTCTAATCCCGATTTCCATTTTTTACAAATCGGTATCCTGCATCCCGGATGGTCAGGAAATGGACGGGACGGGTCGGATCGGGTTCGAAAAATTTTCGCAGTTGCCGCATGACCTGATCGGGAGCCCGGGTACTGATGTGGCCGGGCATTCCCCATACGTTCTCCAGTAGTTGGGCTCGGGTGATGACCTGCCCCTCGTGTTCGATGAAGAATTTCAATGCCTGAATCTGAAGTTGGGTGAGCCGAACCGGCTTGTTTTTGACAGTGACCTGATAAGTCTGGAAGTTGATTTTCGTGTCGCCGAATTCGTATTCAACCAGTTTGGTGGATGAAGGGGGGCGCAACGATCCTCCTGATTGTGACAGCAGGTTCTTGACGCGACTGAGTAACTCATCGAGTTCAAACGGTTTGAGCATGTACTGGTTGGCCCCCACATCGAACCCGCGTGTTCGGTCTTCCGACAACGTGCGGGCGCTGAGCATCAATACCGGCATGGTTTTTCCCGAATCGCGGATCTGTTCGCAGACCTCGTATCCGCTCATGCCAGGCAGCATCAAGTCCAGCAAAATCACATCGACCGGCGACTCCAGATCTTCAACCGCTCGTAACGCTGCCGGTCCGTTCGAAACGGCGGTGACACGATAGCCTTCTGCTTCGAGATTGAATTTGATTCCAATCGCGATGTGTTCTTCGTCTTCGACGACCAGGATGTGAGGCTTGGGAGAGGATGCTGGCATGGGGACTGAGGGTTGGATAGCGTTGTCAGTTGCGGGGTTGCGGGTTGCGGGTTGCGGGTTGCGGGGTTGCGGGTTGCGGGGTTGGAAATGAGATTAGTGTAGATTAGCGAAGATTAGTGTTCATCTTTTCTTCTGATCCCCTCCTCCCTCATCCCGCCCGCTTGGCGTTGCGGCGCGGTTAAACGCAATACCGTTAAAGTTCTGGAGACATCACCCAGTGGCAACCGCTTGGCGGCGCAAATGGGGCGGTTTATATAAACGAAATGGTAAGCTGGATAAACGCCCCATTTGCTCTGCGGCGCGGTTAAACGACTCATCTCTCATCCCTTCACCCCTCATCCCTTCTCGCCAGCGGCAATCTTAGTTCGAACGTCGTTCCATTTTCACCGGAGTGAAGCAGTTTAACCGTTCCGCCATTTTGTTTCACCAAGGTCCGAACGAGGTATAACCCCAATCCTGTGCCGGGTTTTTTGCGCTGGAGTTCATTACCAAGTCGATGGAAACGGCCAAAAATCTTTCGTCGCTGAGCGTTGGGAATCCCCGGTCCGTTGTCGCTGATTTCGGTCACCACCTGCTCGCCTTCAATGCGCATCGAAACAGAAACGAGCGGAGGATCGCCGGCGTATTTGATCGCATTGTCGATCAAATTACGAAAGATAATATTGGCATCCACGGGTGAAGCATGGATGTCGGCCTTTATTGGATTGAGCTCAATGATCGAGTCCGAAACCTGATATCGGGAGCAAACGGTGCGAATGCAATCCCGAAGGACCATGCTGACGTCCAGCCACTCCTTAAGAGGGACTTTATTTGGGTTGTCGGCATGGCCTGCATCCAGCAAGTGGCTGATCAATCCGTCCAGTCGTTCGACATCGGCCAGCATGTATTTGTAAAACTGACCCCGTTCCTGTTCGGAAACGTTTCGCAGATTCAAGGTCTGCAAATACAGCTTGAGCGACGCGATCGGCGACTTGAATTCGTGGGTGACACTGTCAATAAAGTTCGATTGCCGCCGGGTCAGGTTGATGGCCTTGATTGACAGAACCAGATAGATCACGACTCCCACCAATACAAACAGGAATAGAATGGATCCAACGGTCAGCAGGGTCCAGTAAAATGCTTTTTGAGATGCTTCCTGAGCGCTTAAAACGGTGATCAGCACCCAGCCCACGATCAGCGCGACGATCACCACAATCATCAACACGCCAAGCACAATAGGAGTCCGTAGTGATTTGCGTTCCAGCATAACGTAGTGTTAAATTTTTAACATTCAGGTTTCGGTCAGAATTTCTGTAACTTGGAAAACGGGACACCAAAGGCTTATTTCTTCCAGCCATCTTTGAGTGTCACCGTTCGATTAAAGACCATTTCCCCGGGGCGACTGTCCTTGGTGTCCACGCAAAAGTAGCCGTTTCGTTCGAACTGGAATCGGTCCCCCGGTTTGGCAGATGCGAGGGACGGTTCAAGTTTGGCATCGTTGATGACGGTCAAGGCGTTAGGATTGATCAGGTCTTTCCAATCTTTTCCTTCTGGCACATCGCTCGGATCATCCTGTTCGAATAGCTGATCGTACAGACGGACTTCGGCGTTGATGGCGTGGGGCGCAGAAACCCAATGAATCGTACCTTTGACTTTGCGCCCGTCTGGGGCTTGGCCCCCTGCCGTTTCCGGATCGTACGTGCATCGGAGTTCAATCGGCTTTCCGTTCGTGTCCTTGATGACTTCGTGACACTTGATGAAATAGCCGTATCGCAAACGGACTTCATTGCCGATGGTCAGCCGGAAGAAACCTTTGGGAGCCGTTTCCATGAAGTCTTCCTGTTCGATGTAAAGCTCGCGGCTGAAGGGGATTTCGCGCGTACCGGCCGTTTCGTCTTCCGGGTTGTTGATCGCCGTTCGTATTTCGGATTGGCCCTCCGTATAGTTCTCGATGACGACTTTCAGCGGGTTGAGGACGACCATCACGCGAGGTGCGATCTGGTTGAGGTGCTCGCGAATGCAAAGATTCAGTAACGCCAAATCGGATACGCTATTGAACTTCGTCACGCCAATGCGATGACAGAAATTGCGAATTGCCTCGGGTGTAAAACCACGCCGGCGAATTCCTCGAATGGTCGGCATCCGCGGATCATCCCAACCCGAAACATGACCGCCTTGAACCAGTTCGTTCAATCGCCGCTTGCTCATCATGGTTTGGGTGATGGATAGTTTGGAAAATTCGATTTGTTGCGGGTGGTGGATGCCGAGCTGTTCAACAAACCAGTCGTAGAGCGGGCGGTGGTGCTCAAACTCCAGCGTGCATATCGAATGCGTGATCCCTTCGATCGAATCCGATTGTCCATGGGCCCAGTCATAGGTCGGATAGATGCACCACTGATCGCCCGTACGATGATGGTGGGCGTGGCGGATACGGTACATCGCGGGATCGCGGAGGTTCATGTTATCCGATGCCATGTCAATTTTGGCCCGCAGCGTTCTTGCGCCGTCGGGAAACTCACCGGCTCTCATGCGCTCAAACAGGTCGAGATTTTCTTCGACGGAGCGATCTCGATAGGGGCTGTTGCGACCGGGCTTGTTCCACCCTCCTCGATATTCGCGAACTTCGTCCATGGTTTGATCACAGACAAACGCTTTGCCGTCCTTGATCAATTGAATGGCCCATTGGTAGAGCGGTTCAAAATAATCGGACGCAAAATATTCTGCGTCCCAATCAAAACCGAGCCAGCGAATATCGTCGCGGATGGCCTCGACGTATTCGACGTTTTCTTTTTCAGGGTTGGTGTCGTCGAGTCGTAAATGACACCGACCACCGAACTCCTTTGCGATGCCAAAGTTCAGGCAAATCGATTTGGCGTGACCCAAGTGGAGGTAGCCGTTGGGTTCAGGTGGAAAACGGGTGACCACTTGTCCGCCATTTTTTCCACTCGCGACATCAGAAGCAACGATTTGGCGGATAAAGTCAGTTTGGGGCTCAGTGTCCATGCGGGTTCGGGGTTCGGGATTCGGGATTCGGGGTTTGG
>CAYPXY010000021.1:0-211 GCA_964414815.1 uncultured Pirellulaceae bacterium
TCTCCGATAAAAACAGAAAATGTTCGCGTCTTGCGAGTTAGGAATTCAAGCCTGACTCATCTTGTTCCCGGGCACTGCGTTCTATTCTACCTCTATTAGCGAAACAACCAACAGGTGCTAGCATTACAGGCTGGACAGGTGCCTGTCCTTTGTTGTCGTCCTCTTTGTTGTCGTCCTTTGTTGTTTTCCCGGACAGGTGCCTGTCCTTTGT
>CAYPXY010000021.1:311-54250 GCA_964414815.1 uncultured Pirellulaceae bacterium
TGTTTTCCTTTGTTGTTTTCCTTTGTTGTTTTCCTTTGTTGTTTTCCTTTGTTGTTTTCCTTTGTTGTAAGGAGACAAAGGGCAGGCACTTTGTAAATGAGAACTTGGACAGATGCCTGTCCTTTGTGGGGGCCGTCCTTTGTGGGGGCCCTTTGTGGGGGCCCTTGGTGGGGGCCTTTCCAAAGATCCATAGCGGTGATTGCATCCCCGCACTCCAGATAGAACAAAGGGCATGCACCTTGTGAATGTGAACTCGGTCAAGTAATTGTGTGATTTAATTTACATATCGGTGGGTGGCTGTTCCAGAAAGCGCGCATTTCAAATTCACCAGAAAATTCACTTTGGCCCGAAAAAACAAGGGCCCAATTGCAAAAACAGCTAAAGAGAGGCGTTCAAGTCAGGTTTAAACACTCGATCACATTTACCATCAAGCGTCTGCGGCAATCACAGTGATTCGATCACGACTTTTCCGCACCGCCTAACACTCGATCACATTGACCGCTAAGCCTCCGCGGGCGGTTTCCTTGTACTTGGTTTTCATGTCCTTGCCGGTTTCTCGCATCGTTTTGATGACTTTGTCCAGCGACACAAAATGTTTGCCGTCGCCACGCAATGCCAAGCGGGCTGCATTGAGGGCTTTGACGGCCCCCATCGCGTTTCGTTCGATGCAGGGGACTTGTACCAGTCCGCCGATCGGGTCGCAGGTCAAACCCAAATTATGCTCCATTCCAATCTCAGCCGCATTTTCAACTTGCGCGGGAGTTCCCCCCAGAACTTCCGCCAGCCCCGCCGCCGCCATCGAACAGGCTGAGCCGACTTCGCCCTGACATCCGACTTCCGCCCCCGAAATCGAAGCGTTGATCTTGAAAAGCGTTCCGATCGCGGCAGCCGTCAATAAAAATCGAACGGTGCCATCCTCATCCGCGCCCGGACAAAAGCGATGATAGTAATGCAACACGGCCGGAATGATTCCTGCGGCTCCGTTGGTCGGTGCGGTGACCACTCGTCCGCCCGCAGCGTTCTCTTCGTTGACCGCCAAGGCCCACAAATCGACCCAGTCCATGCTGCTCATCGGAATATCGGACAGCGATTCTGCTTGAAGCTTCCGATGTAACGGTGCCGCCCGGCGGCGCACTTTCAAACCGCCCGGTAAAATGCCTTCCTCACGGCAGCCACGTTGAACGCATTGCTGCATCACCTTCCAGATCTCCAACAACTTCATACGAACTTCAGATTCCGTTCGCCAGGCAGTTTCGTTTCTCATCATCAGCGTGCTGATCGAAAGCCCATGCTCGTCGCACAACTGCAACAGTTGCTGGCCGGATGTAAAAGGGAAGGGGAGTTGCGTTTGATCTTCGACGATTCGCGCCTCACCCGTGGCTTCCTGGTTGACCACAAAACCGCCGCCCACCGAATAGTACAGCTTGCTCAGTAACGCATGGCCAGCCCCATCGAACGAGTGAAGCTGCATCGCATTCGCATGAAGCCCAACGACTTTGCCCGAAAATCGCATATGAACGGCCGGATCAAAAACCAGTTCCTGTGTCCCATTGAGCAGAAGCCGCTTCGTTTCGCCCGTATCGCGATGCAGTTGCATCAACTTGTGCGGATCGGCAGTTTCAGGCTCCCAGCCGGCCAACCCCCCGATCACCGCTTTGTCGGTTCCGTGTCCCTTGCCCGTTGCACCGAGCGAGCCGAACAATTGGACTTCGACTTTCGCAACACGGTCGAGCAGATTCTCCGCCAAATGCGAATCGACAAACATCTTGGCCGCTCGCATCGGCCCGACTGTGTGGGAACTCGATGGACCGATGCCGATTTTGAAAAGCTCGAAGGTGGAAATTGCCATAAATTACGTAAGATCCTCAAACGGCTGTGAGAGCAGATCGCGATCGCGTGCAGGCAGTTCATTTGGATCTGCCGACTCACCGTCGTAGGGCTGAACGTAAATCCGATTGCCGCGAATGGCCGTGATAATCACCGCCTGATTCGGATCGATAGGAAAGCCATCACTGACCGCATCGTATCGATCGCCATCGATGACAATGATCCCGCTGGGCAGCATCTTGGTTTTCGCAACACCAATCTGTCCGATCAAATCATCCGGGTAGAGCGACGGTGGCAGGATTTTTTCGGGATCCACATCGCCCAGCATCAGCCTTTTCCCGATCGGCGTGTGGGGCCATAGTTTGATCAGCCCATATAAAACCGCCGGGATCGCAATCAGTTCGGCCAGCAGGAATCCGTAACCGACTTCCGTGCTGTGACGAAACGCCATCACCACGCTGGCGATGGCCAGACCGGCCGCCAAAATTCCCAGCATACCCGCCGAAGGAATAAACGCTTCGAGAAAAACAACTAACAGCGCCAATCCGATCAGGATCAACGCCCAAAACAAAGGATCCATAAATTCTCAGTTACTCTTCAATTGCCTGCACGACCACGCGATTGCCGACCGCCTCGACCACTTCAATCCTCTGGCCTTTGTCGAGCATTTTACCGTCGGTGATCACATCATATACTCTACCATCGACTCGGGCCTTGCCGGAAGGGACTAACCGGGTGATTGCCTTGCCGCGACGGCCAAGCAGATAGCTCCAGTCGACGATAGCTTCGGGATCACGACTGACGGCCAACCCCGTGTCGGTGGCGGCCTCGCGTGGTGCGAGAATCAGCCGCTTCAATACGGGCGAGTGGGGCAAGACATTTCGCAAGGCGAACAGTGCGGCAAAAAAGCCCAAACAGGCTCCCGCGACAGGCATCATTGCTTTGGGCAGTTTGTTCAAATCCGAAATCGTGTATCCAAAATCCTGCGATGCCAGCACCAGCGAGGACAACACCATCGCCACACCGCCGATACCAAAAATCCCGATTCCCGGCGTCGCAAAAATTTCGATCAGAATGAATATGACTCCTCCGGCGAACAGCAAAATCTCCAGCCAGTTCGCGTTGCCTTCCAGATACTGACTCCAGAAAAAAAGCATAAACAACAGCGTCGCGATAAACCCTGGCACTCCAATTCCCGGAGAGGACATTTCGGTGGACAACATGAAAACCGCAATGAACAGCAGGAACGCAGCGACGTCCGGACGCGACAAAAAGCTGGCGAACCGCTCAACTTGCCGATCCAGCCGAGTGAGTTCGAGAATCGGCGGTGCTTCATCGAGTTGATAGAACGCCTGCAATTCAGCGTCGTCGTTGGCGATGGATCGGGCAACCATCAACTGCTCGGCATGGCTGGCCGACAATCCTCGCTGCGTATCGATCGCCCCCAATTTATCCCAGTCCGCTTGATCGGGTAGCTCCTGTAATTCCTTCGCCGAGAGCAAACGAACATGGCCAGTCCGGTTATGCCGATACCTCTCGACAACCCCTTCCGGATCGAGCATGGCCATCATCAATGACCAATCGCGTTCCTTGCTACGAGCCAAACTTTTGACCGCAGGCAAAACATCCGCCAGCGTTTCAGCGGTCAGTTCACCACGTTCGGCCGCGTTGAGCGCACCACCGAGTCGCGCGTCGCTGGCCATCAGTAGCTGATCGCAAGCGACCGCCAGAAGGGCTGCCGACCCCGCCAGATTTCCCCGGACGTGCGCGACCGTCTGCACCTTGGTGGCATCGAGTTCGCTGACATAGCGCGCCAGTTTAATACACGCATCGACATTGCCTTCGCTACTGTCGAGATCGAAAATGATCAGATTGGGCGGATTCGCCTTCGCCAGTTGGGCCTCCAGTGAACGAACCACCCACGCTGCCGTCCGATCGTCAATGAACGAAGGCAAATTCACCTCCACCGGTTGAAATTTGCCGCCGAACATCGCTCGATGATCCAATGAATGGGCCGCCAGATTCAATGCGGCGGCAAGCTCATTGCGGGAGTTGACCAGATACCGAACGAAACCGAACTCTTGAAGTGACTTCCCGGAAAACGAAGCCAATGAATTGCTGTCCGAAAGCGTCTTGGTGTCGTTGGCCTGGTTTTGCTTTTCAAGCTCCACCAGTTCGTCATCATCGACAAACAGGATGCCGCGTTCGGATTCGACGCGATACAGTTTTCGGTTCTTTTCCAGCATCGCCATCACCATCGGAACCGGTAACACCAGTCGATGAGCGGCGACACCTCGGTAAACTTCTCGCACCAGGTTGTCGATATGGGATTCGTCAATCCCGGCCGATCCCATCGCGGTATTGGGATCCATAACGATCTGATTACAGGCGATCGCGACCAGCACCGCGTGACCGGAAAGCTGAACCGATTTATTGAGCGAGCTTGCCGAGCCTGGAATATAGGCAACGGTTTCCACGCGGTTGAGATCTGCGGACGCCAGGTAACGAGCCAGGAGCTGGCAAGCCTCCAGCTCACTGCCTCGCCCCGTTTTCCCGGTGCTGGTATCGAACTCCAGCACGCAAACCGTGCGATCGGTCGGTTTGATCACGGGCGGTGCGGATTCCGCCAGCTTTTTTAACGCTTGTCGGATTTGCGACGCGGAAGTAACGGTGATGGGTAGCGAGACCTTGATGAGTGCTGCCGATCGAGGTGCTGAATCGGGTTTCTGTGGGTCGGCGTCCTGTCGGTGTGACATGGCCGCTGGCTCTTCCGGCGAACGGAGCGCGACTCCGCCATGGACTCTTCCCCCCAAGTTGGTTTTGGAAGTAAAGTCAATCCCGCATACGGCTGACAAAATCAACCAGACCGGTAATCCGTTTCGATAAATCATTCTACTTGTTGATGGCTTCATCCAGATTGAGTACTTGTTGACAAACCAACGTCCACGCCGCCAATGTCGCTGGATTCAAATTTGAATCGACGGGTGACTCGCCGACCTTGACCAGGGCTTGGGCTTCATCGGGATGACTTTGGTAGTGCGACTGATATTCGCCCAGTCCGCTGAGCAAAATCGCGGCTTCCTGATCACTCAAGGTACGGCTCAGAACACGCATGCCGATTTCATCGAGACGCTGCTTTGTACTTTCATCGGAAACCTCGCCTCCGGAGGAAAGAACCGATTGAGCCAAATTTCGTGCGGCTTCCACAAAGACCGGATCGTTGAGCGTCACAAGCGCCTGCAAGGGCGTGTTGGTCGATTCGCGGCGAACGGTGCAAACCTCTCGGCTCGGTGCGTTCAAAATTTCCAGGTTCGGCGGATGCGCCATTCGCTTCCAGAACGTATAGAGTGTCCGCCGATAAAGATTCTCGCCGCGATCCTGTCGATACTCTCGCGTATCGCCGCCGGGCAAGCCGACCACGTCCCAGATGTTTTCTGGTTGATAAGGTCTGACCCCCGGCCCGAACATCGTGCTGGACAGCAACCCGCTGGTGCGCAGCGCGGTATCGCGGATCATTTCGGCATCCATCCTGAATCGAGGCCCGCGCGACAGCAGCGCGTTAGCCAGATCCCGTTCGAGCTTCTCAGCCGTCATCACCGACGACTGGCGATAGGTCGCACTGGAAAAAATCTGTTTGTAAAACCGTTTGACATCCCAGTCATGTTCGCGGAAGTCGGAGGCCAGCCAGTCGAGCAACTCCGGATGCGTCGGCAGGTTCCCCATCACGCCAAAATCTTCCGGCGTAGTGACCACTCCCTGACCAAAGATTTCCTGCCAGAATCGATTGACCGTGACGCGCGCGGTCAGCGGATTGGCGGGATCGACAAGCCACTTCGCCAGGCCCAATCGGTTTCGCGGTAAATCTGCCGCAAAGGGATGAAGCGCCGCCGGTGTACTGGCCGACACCAATTCACCTTTCTTGTCGTATTCGCCGCGCATCAGGATGTGGGCCTGTGGCTCGGAGTTCGGGCGTTCCTGCTGAACGTGCGTCAGCGGACTGCGATTGCGAATGGTCTCGTATTCGCTGCTGAGCCCTGTAATTTTCGAGTCCAGCTCTCGGTATCGGGCGTCGTGGCTCCTACAATAGAATTCAAACGTTTGGTTGATTCGTTCCGTCGTCCGCTGTTCAGGTTCCATGGCCAATAGCGAACTCAGCTCTTCCCGCCAGGCAAGATCGGCGACTTCTTCCTCGGACAGAGCGCGGTCGTACATTCGCAATTTCTGAATGCTTCCGCTCCACAACGAATCGGCTCGGCGCCGTCCGACTCGCGTGGGGGTGGCGGTTTGCAGGGTCGCGCCCGCCTGCAGTGTGTTCGTATTGACTCTTAGTTGTTGCGGCTGGCCGTTGATGAAAATCTTGATCCCATCCGGCTTTCGCGAACCGTCATAGGTCACGAAGACATGCTGCCAATTCTTATCGTCTACCGTTTCCTTTTCCGTTTGCACCTTGATGGCATTGGTCGCCCAGGTATCGATCAGATGAACGCTGAAACGGGATTCTGCCTGAAACAAATCCCAACCGCGAAATCGTGCATGCGTGTCCATTCTTGCGATCACCGCCCCGACCGACCTGCGGTTTTGCGACTTGACCCAACCGCCATAGCTGAACGAATCGTCAAAATCCCAATTCTGACCTGCGTCCCCTGCAAGATAATGCGAAGCGGTGGTGATCTCCGGTGCCAAACCGAATTTGCCTTCCTTCCAGGCGATGTCACCGACGCTGACCAGGGCGGTTCCGCGCGCACTGCTGACTTGTTCGCCGGAGCCTTCGTCGAAAGAGGCGTACAGATGCAGTCCTTCGGCAGGCACACCGCCCGCGACTTCGTCTTTCTTGTAGGAATTCAGTTTGCTGCCAAAGGATTCTCGTATGAGTTTTCGATACGCTTCAAGTTCCGTTTTCGTCGCGACGAGTTCGCCCGGGATCGCGTTCCAGCGTTCCGAGTCGGATTCCGACGGTAGATAAATCACGGACGACACGCCATCCTTTCGATTGCCATCGAGCCCACCCTGGGTCGTATTTCGAAAGAAAGCCGCCAGCGCATAGTAGTCGTGCGCCGTGATCGCATCGAACTTGTGATCATGACACTGAGCGCAATTGACGGTCAGCCCCAGAAAGACCCAGCCAAATGTCTGAACGCGATCGGCCGCATAGAGCATCAAATTTTCTTCTTCGATGGTTCCGCCTTCATTGGTCGTTGCATTGCATCGTTGAAATCCAGTGGCAATCATTTGATCGGTCGTCGGCTCAGGAAGCAGATCGCCAGCAAGTTGCTCCATGATAAATTGATCGTAGGGTTGATTCGAATTGAAAGTCCGAATCACCCAGTCACGATAGGGCCACATCTCGCGGTAGTTATCAAAATGAAGCCCATGCGTATCTGCATAGCGGGCCGCGTCGAGCCAGTACCGACCCCGATGTTCACCCCAGGCAGGCTGTTCCATCAGTCGGTCAATCCAGGTTGATACGGCAGCATCAGGATCGCTTGCGTATTGGCTGACGAACGAAGTTACATCCTCGGGCAACGGTGGAAGACCGGTGATGTCAAAATGCAGCCGACGAAAAAAAGCGGCTGGCTCGGCCGGTGGGGCAGGGGAGAGGCCGCTCTTTTCAAGTTTCTCCAGCACGAAGTGATCGATTGGGTTTTTCGGCCACGCCTGGTCCTGAATTTCAGGCAGCGGGACTTTGCGCGGCAGTTGAAAGGCCCAATGGTCTTCATAAGGCGCTTCCTGCTCGATCCATTTTTTTAGTAGCTCTTTCTGGTCATCGGTGAGATGCTTCTTGAGCGCCGGCGGTGGCATCATCAGATCGGGATCATCGGAAAAGATGCGTTCGATCAACAGGCTCTCTTCAGGCGATCCAGGCTCAATCGCGGCCGAATCAATAGCACTTTCGCGCAGGTCCAGGCGAAGGCCAGCCGCTCGCGACTCGCTGTCGAAACCATGGCAGGCAAAGCAATTTTCAGCCAGAATCGGACGAATATCGCGACCGTATTCAATGGGTTCATCGGCACGGGCGGACTGGCAAAAAAGAATCAGTCCGAACAGAATCAGTTTTCCTGGTTTATTGTCAATCCACATCCGCTATGCCTCGGCTAAGGTGAGAGTACTTTGTCTTGTTATTATAGCTCATTTCCGGCTCAAACCACACAACCTGAAACGCTGGTCGAGGAACCAAGCTTTTCAATCTCCTTTCCTCCTCCACTTCTTTTGCCCATCTATTAAATTCTCCCTAAACCCCTTGAATTGCCAGGCTTCCCGATTATCCTGAAGTCTTGGCCAATTCGTGTTTGTTTGGCGATTTACAGTTTGGGAGATCGAGATGAGAAGCTTTGGGAAGAAAACTATTCTCAACATCAAAAGAATTTTATGCATGACAACCGTGTCATGCGCTGCATTAGCATTTCCGGTCACGGGCAACGCCGATAGTTGGGGTGGCAGTTTCGGCGGTGGGTCAGGTGGTAGTTTCGGCGGCGTGTCGGGAGGTAGTTTTGGCGGCGTGTCGGGCGGCGGCTCGAGTGGCGGAAACTGGGGCAGCGGTGGCAGTAACGGTGGCGGAAGCACCGGCGGCTTGTTCGGTGGCAATCGCCCGATTCGCAACCTGCTAGGTCGAATCCATGATCGGATTCATAGCCGCTCGTTTGGCGGTTCATCCGGCTTCTCGTCTGGGTCGAATGGTTCCACAGGCTATGGATCAACAGGTTTCGGATCGACAGGCTACGTCAGTGCAAGCAACGGATCATCACTTGGCTCGACTGGCTCATTCCTTGGCTCAACCGGCTCAAGCTACGGATCGGCTGGATCAGGCTGGCAAGGTTACGGTTCAACGGGTTCCGCAGCCTACGGTTCAACGGGCAGCTATTCGACCGGTTATGCTCCTGCAATATCGGCTCCCTACTACCCGAATCCCTATGACACCAGCCCGGTGATATACGGTTCAGGAGCTCCAATTTACGGAACTCCCATCCAAGGAACCACGCATGAAGGTTTCCAGCCGGTCGATGGAATTCACTTTGAGGGCGGCTCAGCTCCGACACTCGCCCCAGGCGACAGTGGTACTCCCAATCCTCCGACTCCTGGTCCTGGCAACGACAGCAGTACTTCGCTCGACCGAGCTAACCGAGCCAATAGCACCGTTTTGAATCTGCGTGTTCCCGATGATGCCAAGGTGTACATCAACGACTATCAGACCAAAACGGAAGGGGCCTCACGACGATACGTTTCTCGCAATCTAAATTCGGGGCACGATTACTACTATCACATCAAGGCGGTTGTCGTTCGCGACGGAAAAGAGCTGGTTCGAAATCAGATGGTCACCATCAAGGCGGGTCACTCGGAATCGGTGGAGTTCGATTTCTCGAAATCAACGACTTCGCTGGCTTTAAATGTCCCCAAGGATGCGGAAGTCAAATTGTGTGGCAAGTCGACTTCTGCAACCGGTTCCACCCGACATTTCTCGACCGACAAACTGGAGCCAGGTCAAACCTGGGATGACTACACCGTCGAAGTAACGGTTAAACGAGACGGCCAAGTCCACAGTAAAGTAGAGAAACTGAGTCTGGTCGGCGGCGAGTCATACAAAGTGAGTTTTGAATTCGATCCAGCCGGTGAAATGCTGGCGGTTCGATAGTGGTAGCCTGGCGAAGAGTCTGATTCGGCGTTCGCTGGTTTCGACCCACTTCACTACTTCGCTGAATCCTGATTTTCTCAAAGCTCCGGTGAAAACTGGGGCTTTTTTCGTGCCCATTCGAATTCATTTCGGTGGAAACAAGGATCAGCAGGATAGATCACTAGAAAAGATCATTCAGTGATGACCATTTAATATCATTCCGCGAGTGAATTCGCTTGGCCAATTCCACTGCATCGGGGCGGGATTGCAGGAGTCGAAACGCGACATTGGCCAATGACAATTCTTCGGCCTCAAAGCAAAATGTAAAACTGCCTCGCGTTCCCTGGAGGGCTTTCGAATGAATATTCAATTTCTGTTTCAGCAGTTCGGGAATAATGGACGGTGTGGCCAGAGTGGGAATTCCCACGAGTACTCGAGAACCTCCGCCGCAATCCTTGACAACAGGGTCTGCCAGCTTGACCTGGTCGCTGAGCCATTTGACGATCTGTTCGAGACCAATATTGTGCTCGACGATCACTTCCTCCAGTGACATTTTCTGATAGGCATCCGCCAGCACCTGCTGAGTCGCAACGATGATCTCGTTCGGAAGTTGTTTTTCGGCTGGTAAATTCTGATCGAACAACGCGACAAATCCCCCCAACGGTTTTGCCAGAGATTGAAACACCTGTGTTTCCGTTCGCTGAATATGGGAATCCAGGTTTCGCTCAATTCGCTGGATAAACAGTCCCTCCATGATGGATTGATTGGCCGCAGCGTTTTCGTCGACCGCCCCCGTTTTCAACTTTAGGTGGTGGGTCAATTGGCTCAGGGATTGTTTAAACTGCCGGATCGTACTTTCGGCAGGTGAAAATCCGTTGACCAGGGTCCGATAGAATCGTCTGGCAACCCGATTGGTAAACTCGTCGAGACGGTGCTGACAGTATTGCCGGACATGGGCTTCAAGTCGTTCCTCTTCCTGCCGACTTTTGTGGATGCGTTCTCTGGACATACCATTCAGGGTCGCCAGCGATTGCTCCAGGTCCTGGCAAATGCGCTCGTTCGACTGATGAGTTTCGGTCCATTTGGATTCCAGCAACGTCCGCCATGTTTTTTCGACCTCCCTGGCAGAAGCCAGATCCAGATTGGGGCCTTGCAGATAATCCAGGATCTGTTTCGAAATAGTCAGGGCAAGCGGAGATGAGATCGCGTTGACTCTCGCAATCATCGCGGACACGATTTCGGATTCCTCGTCCTGGATGATTTCGCCGGTCGGTCCAAATACCTTATCCAGATAGTCGACGAGCGGTTCCAGGTTTGAGTCCGAAGTTTGCAAGGCGATTGAAATCGCACCGCGAAGGGTCAGCTCGGAGATCTCCTGGAAACGGGCGCTGGACTCTGCGGCAAGCTGTTTGACCACTTGTTCAGAATCAAGCCGTAGCAGCTTGAATTGTGATTCAACGGCCTTGTGGATATCCAGTTCCCGGTCGACCCGGCCATGAGTCCATCGCCGAACCATCGTTTCAGAAATTTTTTGAACGGCGGCTGTGCGGGAGGCCAGGTTCTCAGGCCCTGAAACGCTCAGCCCGAAAGTTCGCATTGAAAAATGATCGAGTTCTTGTTCGATGTCCCGACAGGCCGAAAAGAAAGGCAGACATTTCGACATCGAGGAGAGATAGATATACTCGGCGATATTCGCGAGTTGCCGTTCGAAATCGGTCTGAGAAAGATCGTGCCCCAGTTCATTGAAGTAAGTAAAATCAAACGGTGGAACTTTTCCAAATTCCGGTACACCGATGGATTTATCACCCGGATACCCCGTCTCGACAAAGTACCTCAGCTCCGTGAGCAATGCAAAAGCATTGGCTGCCGCCAGACCAGAGTCACGCTCACGTTGATACGACGAGTGCAACAGTAAGCCAACCAGTTCATTCGGTTCCAGTCCATTTTCCGCCAGCAACAACCGAACGGTATAGGCCAGGTCGAGTGTCATGCCGCTCCCGACACCGCCACTGATCGAAGAGACGATGACGACTCGAGGATGGATCGAACCCGGATTGATTTCCAGGGTCTCCGAGGTCGTCGCCAAGGCTTCGGCGGTGGCAATCTCCTTAATGGTCGTCTCGAGTTTATCGCAGATCGATTCAAAATGTTCGGCAAACGCCAGCCGGCCGAGGGGTCGTAATCCTTCGGTCTGGAGGGATCGTGGGATGTTGAAAATCCATCGGCGGCTCAGCCACGTCAGCCTTGAATCTGCCTTGTCACGGTAATATTCCGGCTTCATCAACGGAATCGACAAGGTTTCACCAATCGACAGTGCCGAGTCGTCTTCGGCCATGCACAGCCGCGTCACTTCGTTGCGGTCGGTGTCCATACAGATCAGGCGAACCGCTGGCAGTCGCTGCATCGAACCGTGACGGGCGATCAATTGCCGTTTGAGCAAGCTGACCGCGCGACTTGCGCTGGCACCGACTCCGATGACGAGAAGGGGATTCACTTCGGCGGAACCACCGTCGCATTCCGGCGGATCGAAAAGTTTGATTTTTTTCGACGGCAGCGCAATGGAGTCCGAGGTGTTGAACGACGTGGCATCGGTGTCCGAGAAATCGATGGTCCGCTGGTCGGTGTCGCAGCGGATTCGTTCCTCCGGCTGGATCCGCCGAATCGTCGTTCGCGTCGTGCGGCGGATATTGGAAAGCTCTTCCACAAACGTCCGGCAATTAGGAAACCTGAGCTTGGGATCCTTGGCCAACGCCTTGGCGATGATCGCATGATCGGCAGCAGGCAAGCCGGTTAAATCAGGTCGGCCGTGTACGTGTTGAGCCGCCAGTTGAGCGGTCGTTTTTCCGGGAAATGGCCGGTGACCTGTCAACATTTCCTGATAGACAATTGCCAACGAATATTGATCTGAAAACTTACCTGGCCGGCCATCGAATAGCTCCGGTGACGCATAGGCGGGCGTCATTCCCGTCATCAGTGACTGGGCCACATCATTGATTTGCTTGATCAAACCGAAGTCAGCGACCTTGCCATGCCCGCTGACAATCAATATGTTTTCAGGCTTGATATCCAGGTGTTGGAGCCCATGCTCGTCACTGAGGTAGTCCAGAGCGTCCGCGCTACCGCGAATGAATTTCAGCAACATTTCGCGCGGAATCCCCGGCTCGCCTTGCTGCTGATACTCATTGAACAAGTCGGAAAGGCTCTTATCCGCCAGCTCCATCACGACGATCAACTGACCCTGGAATACTTCGATCCTCTCCAGCGACAGCAGAAAAGGATGCCGCAACTCCTTGGCGCGATCCAGTGCCTTCAGTTCCGTTTGGGCTCGCTTGTCATCGTGGTACCCGTAGACGATTTTGACTGCTTTTTTCAGTCCACCGGGAGCTTCAGCCGACCAGACTTCTCCGAATCCACCGGTGCCGATACGCTGCTTCAGCGTATAGCCCAGAATATTCATGCTTTCATGAATCGGTTCGACAGTTGCCATGAAATGAACTAGCTCAATCCTCGGGCCAGGGGGGTGCTGGGGCGATCAAGCACCACCGTAAAATAGCTCTTCACCACCCGATCAAAATACTCTTTGCGAATCTCCAACGGGAGTTCGTTGTAGACACAGAAGTTGCGAATCTGCGACAGCAAATCTCGCGGATGGCAACGCCGCATCCGTCGGCCCGTTGCAATATAGTGAGTTTGAATCAGGTAGTTCACCACATCCGGGCGATACTCGCAGTCAAACTTCTTGCAATAAATCTCGAACAGATATTGAAACTCTTCCGAGCAGGGATCCGCAATCTCGACCTTGTAAGGAATCCGCCGCATGAAGGCATCATCCACCAGGTCCGCAGGTTCCAGATTGGTCGAGAAGATGATCAGTTGCTCGAACGGGACCTGAATCTTCTTTCCGGTCGACAGGGTCAAAAAGTCAATTCGGTTCTCGAGCGGGACAATCCATCGGTTCAGCAACTCGGCAGGCTCGATCCGTTGCCGGCCAAAATCGTCCACCAGCAAACAACCACAGTTGCTTTTCATCTGCAGAGAGGCTTCACTGACGTTGCTTCGTGGATCATGTCGAATATCCAGTGCGTCCATGGTCAACTCACCTCCGACGATTACGGTGGGCCGCCGGATCTTGATCCAGCGATTGTCGATCTCATGAGTTCCGATATTTCTGTGGGAATTGCTCTTCGACGGTTGATGATAGGCGGCGTCATAGATCTTGATGATCTGGCCATCTTCAAAAATCGTGTGTGGGATCCAGATTTCATGTCCGAAGCACTGGGTAATTCGCTGGGCAATGGTCGACTTGCCATTCCCCGGCTCTCCGTAGAGAAACATCCCAGCGCCCGAATTGATCGCCGGCCCCAGATTCTCGAACAACGTCTCGTTGATGGAGATGTCGCGAAAGGCTTGCTGCAATTGGTGCCGTCGCGGTGATTCTCCACGAATCGTTTGCGCCTCCACGCTGACAACGTACTCCATCAATGGAACGGGCGCCGGTCCCACATAGGCGCATGTATTCATGGCGACGGTCGCGCGTTCGCGGCCGTTATCCGTCAACGAGTACAGGAAGTCATTGAGCGGCGCCGAGCCTTTCTGGACAATCAGTTGGTGCGAACGAAGATGCAGGAAAACCTGCTCCAGCATCGGATACGGCAGACAGACATCATTGGCCAACTGACGCCCGCTCGACATGCCAACCACCGACAACCGCTTGAGTAGAAGTGATTCAATCAGTGACCCCGGCAACCCCGTTTCAGCAATTGTTTTCGGCTCCGTCGGACGAAACGATTCGTCGGCCATGATGGTCGCCAGAATATCGCTGATCGGTGCGGCTAGGGTTGCGGTGGACATAGGTAAGAGCAGGTTACAGTGGTTCGACAATCCTGGTGTGGATCGGTAGAGTTTCAGCAGTTCGTGTAGGCGGAGGGGCGGATCGGAATCGGGCTTTCTTCGCTACAATCGGTTTGAATCAACTCTCAACCCAACGGAAAAGTGGGTTTCACCCCTAAATTGGAACCGCGAGGCGTGAGCAGTCCGCATAAAGCAAACCCTGATTGCATTCGGCCATCGGACAACCATTACAACGGTTACAACGGGAACTCAATCTGGAAGAATCTTTGGTTGATATTCGTTTCTGAACTAACCACGACGTAGATATTGGATAAGGACGATTTCCATTGTCGGGTTTTCGCGTTCTTCATGGACACGGGTTGACTGGGTGAGCACGAACGAACCGCAATCGGGTTCGAAATTCGTTCCACGCCTTTGCGTCCACACGTTTCAAGAAACACTGCTTCACCGCGCAATCAACAAAACGGTTGATCTTATGAACCAATTGATGGCTACCACTGCACCTTCTGCTTCCACGGTCTGGTTTCTGTCTGGACAAGTCAGCGATCGCGAACCGACTCGCAGATTTCCAATCCACTCCTTTCCGTTTTGCATCGGGCGAAAATCGGATTCAAGCCTCTGCTTGCCACTGGGCTGTGTCTCGAAGAACCATGCCGAGATTCATCAAACGCCGGAAGGAACGTTGATCCTTCGAGAGCTGGGCAGCACGAACGGCACGTTCGTCAATGGCACTCAATTGCACGGAGAAATCGAACTCAAGGAGAACGATCTGATTCACTTTGCATCCCTCGTTTTCCGGATCGGAACCAGTCACGCCAGTGAGATGTCCAAAAACACCGTCGAACAGCGGGATGTCAGTGACCACGCGTTGGCCCTGGTCCAGTTTGAGCGGCTGATCAGCGATGGTGGCCTGTGTCCGTACTTTCAGCCCATCGTCAAACTAGAGGATCAAAGCCGAATCGGGTTTGAAGTTCTGGGTCGCAGCCGCTTGTTTGGATTGCAGTTGCCAGGCGAAATGTTTCAGGCAGCCTCCCAGTTGAACCTCGAAGCTCAACTCAGCGAAGCCTTCCGCTACGTGGGAGTCGAAGCGGGCCAAAGCTTGGGATCGGAGTCCAACTTATTCGTCAATACACATCCGAAGGAGCTGGATCGACCGGAGTTCTATCGGTCACTCAAGCAGCTTCGCGAACTTGCCCCGGATCAGAAGATTACCATCGAGATCCATGAAGCCGCCTCCACGAATCTGACGATGATGCGCGAGATGTGTGCGGTCCTGGAGGACCTGAACATGAGACTGGCCTTTGACGACTTTGGTGTCGGAAATGCCCGTCTGCTGGAACTGGGTGAGGTGCGTCCCGACTATCTCAAGTTCGATATGCAGTTGACGATGAACATTGAATCCGCTCCGCCGAAGCGTCAGGAACTGGTCCGGCTGTTTGCCAATCTGGTCAACAATCTGGGGATTCAAACACTGGCCGAAGGTGTCGAAACCGCCGAGTGCCACACGATCCTGACTCAAATGGGATTCAAACTGGGTCAGGGCTATTACTACGGCCGCCCTGCTCCGGTGGACAAGTTTCAGAATTAACGGGGCGGATTTTCGGTTCCTTCATCGGTCATGTTTTTATAGTCCGGAACCGAACGGAGATGTGAACGGTCGGGACATCCAGTCATGGTTAAACAGGCGGCCAACAATGCCAGTACGAACCATCGTTTCATCATTGCAATCAGGGGTTGGGTTACGTGCTTCTTATTCGGCCAGACGGGTGACTTGTCCATCGTTTCGATTTCCCAAATTCGACAGAATCACGGCATCGATGGCACTGCCAAGGTAGCTTGCGGAGCCATCTGCAAACACAAAGTTGACACCGCTTCCGGAGTGCCAACTCGCAAATCCGAAGGCCATCTGATCGAACAGAGCCGTTGGGTTGCTGCCCATATTCTGTAACCGCTCTTCGGAGTATTGGTGATACAAATTCAGCGGATTTTTGGTAGACCCTATAAACTCGGACAGGTCGGTGCCTTGCTTTTGGTCGATTTCAAACGAGCCGATGTACCAATGGTCGATGCCTCGGTTGCTCGTGGACCAGGAAACAGGACTTCCAGGTTTTGCGGTAAATGGCGAAGTATCAAATACCGTTTCGCCCATCAGAATCGTAGTGGACGTTCCGTCGGTCACATCGGAAAAGCCAACCGTGGTGGGGGTGCGCTGATGGGCATAGTAGGGAGCGTTTTGAGTCGGCGGGAGCATTCCATTTCTGGCCTCCCTCGCTTGCGAAGGAGTCACGGTTCCCCATGCGGCCAAACGGCGAGCGTTGTCTTCGGTCCCGGTCGCACATCCGATGTAGCTTGACGGGACTCGGCGGGGAACTTGCGGGCCACTTCCCGATGGCATGTGTTGGGGGGCTTGATCCGATGGACAGCGGAAAACGGGAATCCAGGTTTGAATGGCTTCATGATTGCCCGGACTGGCAGACGTCCAGTGACTGGCGGTACCGGGCCCGTCGCCCGTGGGATGGTTCCATTGTTGGTCTGCAAAGCTGACCATGGCAGCCAAGGCGGCCTGTTCCAAATCAGCCAAAATGAAGCCGGCCCAACCCGTCCCTTGTCCCATCACCGCACCCTGCGGAAATCGCATGTTTCGGCCCTCATAGTTCAGGCAACCGATCCCAAGCTGGCGCAGATGATTCAAACAACTGATCCGGCGAGTACTTTCACGAACCTGTTGTACGGCGGGCAGCAACATCCCGATCAAGATTCCGATAATCGCAATCACCACCAGCAATTCGACCAGCGTAAACGCAGCGGCGGGCTTCCTCCCGGCCTCAGCAACCGTCCAGCCTGTCACTCGATCGTCCATCGGAACGCTCATCGGGTCGTGTTTCCTTTGCATCGTGATCCCTTTGAATGGAGCCGTATCACAAATCAAGGTCTACGCATGACCGACAAGGCGATCCAGCGTAGCAATTCGATTACGAAAAATTGTAACGCCGGGGCAATGGAAAGCTCAATCACCCCAAGCCATTTTTCTCAAAATCAGTTTTCCCACAACTTGAGGCCAATGGGCGTTCCGGCTGATGCCAAATCATTTCGGATGCGACCGTAATACTCAACCGCTATTCAATAACGGCAATACATTTTAACTCAATCGCAATGGGGGTGGGGAGCGCGTTGACCTCAACTGTCGTCCGGCACGGTTGCGAGTCCGTAAAGTAAGTCTCGTAAATTCGATTAAAGATGGCAAAATCCTGTTTCATATTCGTCAAGAACACGGTCACGTCGACGATCTGATTCCATGACGAACCTGCCTGTTCAACAATCGTTCGGACGTTTTCAAATACGCTGTGGCATTGAGCTTCGATGTCGTACTCAACAACCTGGCCATCGATTCCGAAAGTAACGCCAGGGATCAGATTGGTTCCTCGCCTTCGCGGCCCGACTCCAGAGAGAAACAACAAATTCCCGACTCGTTTCGCGTGAGGATAGGGGCCAACGGGTTCGGGTGCCAAATCGGAATGAATGGATTCTGATTTCATGTTGTTTTTGTTCATGTCTGTACTGCGTTACGCCGGAAAACTGATCCCGACATTTTTCGGTTCGGTCCAGAAATCGAACGCCGCCATCCCTCCTTCGCGCCCAAATCCGGATTCCTTCATTCCGCCAAAAGGCGTTCTCAAGTCTCTCGCCAACCAGTCGTTGATCCACACCACTCCCACGTCCACTTGCTCCGCCACGGAAACGGCAAGATCAATATCGCGGCTCCAGATCGTCGCTGACAATCCGTACTTCGTTCCATTGGCCAACTCGACCGCCTGGCTTGCGGATTGGAATGGCTGGAGTGTCGCAACCGGTCCAAATATCTCGTTTTGATTGGTGGAACATTGGTTCGACAAGCCGTCGATCACGGTCGGCTGGACAAACCATCCGTTTTGGCAGCGACCCGTAACCGAACCCGCCGAGCCTCCGGCAAGGACTTGGCCACCTTCTTTCCTCGCCGTTTCGATAGCGTTTAATATCTTCGTTTGATGGAGCTGCGAAACCACAGCCCCAAGATCGGTGTCATGGTCCAAAGGGTCACCCACTTTGAGTTGCATCGTTTGTCGCACGAAGTCATCCCGAAACCGCTCGTAGATCGAGTGTTCGACCAAAATCCGGGAGCCACATAGACAAATCTGTCCCTGGTTGGCGAACGCACTCCGCACGACGACGGGTAGCATTCGGTCATAATCGCAATCAGCAAAAACAAGCGTAGGGTTTTTACCACCCATTTCCAGAGAGAATTTTTTGAATTGAGGCGCCACAGTGGATGCAATATGTCGACCGGTAACGGTGCCGCCCGTGAACGAAACGGCCTTGACGCCCGCATGGCTGATGAGCGCATTGCCGGTCTGACTACCGGTTCCATGGACGATGTTCAACACACCGGGGGGAAGTCCGGCTTCGATGCTCAATTGAGCCAACAAGAAAGCGGTCATGGGCGTCAATTCAGATGGCTTCGCAATCACGCAATTTCCGACCGCCAACGCAGGAGCGATTTTCCAGGTCAACAAATAGAGCGGCAAGTTCCAGGGCGAGATACAGGCGACAACGCCGTGCGGTTGTCGAAGCGTGTAGTTCACCGAACCCGGTCCGTTGTGGGACTGACTGCCATAGCCGAGAACTGCGCCCGCGAAAAATCTGAAATTCGTTGAAGCTCTGGGGATATCGACAGCACTCGCCAACTTCAACGTCTTCCCATTGTCTTTCGACTCAGCTTCCGCCAGTTTCGCGGCGTCCCGATCAATCAACTCGGCCAACCGAAACAGCAATCGCGATCGTTCGGCCACAGGCATCTTGCTCCAGCCAGTCGCTGCGTTCGTGGCCGCAGCGACGGCCAGTTCGATATCCTGTTCATTCGAATTCGGAACTTGCGAATAGACCGCTCCCGTTGCAGGCTCGAAGTTGTCGATCGATTCTCTACTTTCGGACTCTACCAATTTCCCGTCAATCAAATTCAGAATTTTGGTTAAAGACATTGGGTCCTCCCCCCATCCACCGGCAAGTTAATACCCGTGATGTAGGCGGCGGCGGGCGAAGCCAAAAAAGCCACGGCGGCACCGATTTCCTCGGCCATGGCAAACCGTCTTGCCGGGATTTCCCGGAGCATTTTTTGTTCAACCGCTTCAATGGAAGTTTCGCTTTTTTCAGCCGACGACTTCAGGATTGCTTCTAACCGTGTGGTTCGAGTCGCGCCGGGTAAGACATTGTTGACCGTGATCCCGTCGCTCGCCAATTCCGACGCCAATGTCTTGGCCCAACTCGCTACCGCTCCACGAATGGTGTTGGAAACACCCAGCCCGGCGATGGGTTGTTTGACACTGGTTGAAATCACATTGACGATTCGGCCAAACTGTTCTCGCCGCATAAAAGGAACCAGCATCTTCACGATCGTTTGATTGACGAGCAGATGATTTTGAAACGCTGCCACGAATTCCTTCAGTTCAGCATTGATCGCCAGGCCAGGAGGGGGCCCACCGGTGTTGTTGACCAGGATGTGCGCGCCAGCGTGGGTCGACAGCCAATCGCTGAGTACCTCAGTAACTTGTTCCAGGTCGGTAAAATCGGCGACCAATTGATCGTGCTGTTGGCCAGTCGATTGATCCAATTGAGCTTGAGCTTCCGCCAGCCGTTTTGCGTTTCTGGCAAACAAGGTGACGTTGGCTCCTAAACGCGAGAGTTCAATCGCTGACGCCAAACCAATTCCTTGGGAACTGCCGCAAACCAGTGCCGTTCGCCCCGTTAAATTCAGATTCATTGATCGCCTCGATTCGTCATTTACATTTTTTTAACGGCCCCATTCTATCGAAGGGACGACGATTATCCACTCGGTTGAAAATGAAATTCTTTCATCAAGGGGATAACAAACTTTATCCGGACGAGGCGTTTTTAACCGAATGTTGACCCAACAAGCGTCTCGTGCTACACTTGTGCTGGGAGAACCCGATGAACATTGAGTCATTTGTCGACGCACTAAGTACCGAACAGCAACAGGCTGCTTTCGACTTGCTCTGGCAAAGACTTTCTGCCGACCCGCAATCGCTGCCTTCTCCGGCTTGGCATGGCAAGGTACTCGCTTACCGAGAAGCCAATCCAACCAACAAACCAAAAATGTCGATTTCAGATGCAAAAGCTGAAGTGAAACGGGTCATCGATGAACGTCGAAGTTCTCGATGAGGCCAGGCTGGATATCGCCGATCTTGATGCCATACTGCGTCGTAGGTGAATGATAGCTTATTCGGTGACCGATACGTATGACCCGCATTTTATTCGAACGAGGAAGCTTTTCTTGCCAGGCCGACCTCTCAAAATCGCATTCGATTGGAATCGATCTTGACTTTGGCGGACAGCAACCCAATCACTTCGGAGCACCTGCTGCCACCGCCTCTCCACTGCGAATGGGTGATTTCACAGGGGCAACGAGTCAAGGAGGAAGTTGCAATGTTGCGCAGGTTCAGTTGATCCCACACTGCAATGGGACCCATACCGAAACCGTGGGGCACATTGTCGACGCGCAACTCCCCGTTTGCGAAATTGCACCGAAAGGACTTGTGTTGGCAGTGCTGGTTTCGACCGAAACGGTTCCCTTGTCACAAAGTTTTGAACATTACCATGCACTGGCCGAAGGGGGCGATCAGGTGGTCACGGCTTCGGCGATCCAGGCGGCATTTCATTCCTGGCCTAATGCAGAGATCGACGCGCTGGTGATTCGAACGCTTCCGAATTCGGAGAGTAAGCGAGCGCGTGTTTATCAATCGGACAGCGCTCCTGCTTACCTGACCACGGACGGTATGCGAGTGATCAGTGAATCAAGCGTCTCGCATCTCCTGATCGATTTGCCTTCGGTCGATCGAATGCATGACGGTGGTGAGTTATCGAATCATCACTTATTCTGGAATGTCGTACCTATGTCCAGGTGCGTTGACTCAGCCACTCGAACCGAGCGCACCATTACAGAGATGATCTTCGTTCCGGATGAATTGCCGGATGGATTGTATTTGCTGAATCTCCAAACCGCTCCCTTCGTGTTGGACGCGGCGCCTTCTCGACCGATACTGTTTCCGCTGCTAAATTGAACTATGCCGATGTCCGACGACCCCGATTTTGAATTCGCCCAACAAATGGATCGCGACGATCCGTTGGCTTCAATGCGCTCGGAATTTCATATTCCGACGACCGACGGGGGTCAGCCCCGGATTTATTTTACAGGAAATTCACTGGGGCTTCAGCCGAAGCGAGTCCGCCAATACATCGGTGATGAACTTCAACGCTGGAGTGAGCTGGGAGTGCGTGGCCATTTCACAGGATCGTTTCCCTGGATGGCGTATCACGAGTTCCTTACTGAGACGATGGCAAAAATTGTGGGTGCTCAAGACAACGAAGTCGTGATGATGAACTCACTGACGGTCAATTTGCATTTGATGATGTCGACGTTTTATCGTCCTGATTCAACTCGAAATAAAGTCCTGATTGAACAACATGCTTTTCCCTCCGATCACTACGCGGTCGAATCTCAAATCCGACTGCATGGATTCTCACCCGAGTCGGCTTTGATCTGCGCTGCCCCCGTTTGTGCGGCCCTGGATGCCCCCGAAGGAGCAGAGGAATACTTGAGCACCGACTCTTTGTGTCAATTGATCGAAGAGCATCATCGAGAATTGGCACTCATCCTGTTGCCGGGTGTTCAATATTACACGGGGCAGGTTCTCGACATGCCCCGATTAACCGAAATGGCCCATCGATACGAAATTCCGATTGGTTTCGATTTGGCTCATGCCGCCGGGAATATCGAATTGAAAATGCACGAGTGGAACGCTGACTTTGCCGTTTGGTGTTCGTACAAGTATCTTAACAGCGGTCCAGGATCGGTGGGGGGATGCTTTGTTCACCAGCGACATGCCACCAATACGCAGCTTCCACGTTTGGCGGGCTGGTGGGGGCACGACAAGTCAAGTCGCTTCCTGATGAAAAACGATTTTCGACCGATCGCAACCGCAGAGGGATGGCAGCTAAGTAACGCACCGGTTTTTTCCATGGCCGCCGTACGGGCAAGCCTGGAAGTATTTGAAAAAGCGGGCGGAATGAAACCACTCATTGCCAAGTCACAAAAATTAACTCATTATTTTCGCCAATTGTTGCGGAAACGACTGCCCGATCAAATCCAGATCATCACGCCCGACTCTTGTTCTGTCGCGAATTTTTCCCCGAAAGGAGGTTGTCAGCTTTCGCTCAAGGTCATTTCTCCGAATGTCGACGGAAAAAGCGTTCAAGCACAGCTCGATGCAGCGGGAATGGAAACCGACTGGCGAGAGCCCAACGTCATCCGCGCCGCACCGGTTCCTTTGTACAACCAGTTCGTTGAAGTCTACCGTTTCGTCCATACTCTTTGCCAAGTCTTACGAACTCTTTGATTAGATATCAGCGACATCTTTCATCTTGATTTCGATGCCAACAGCAAGCCTTTCTGACCATCCTCAACTTGAAATGGATTCCGTGGCTCATAGCTTATGTATCACTCCGAATGGATTCTTGCGATTGCTCCCGGCGTTGGGCGAAAGTGGATCCATCCAGGAGGCAGCGGAATGCTCAAACGATTTCGTTCGGGGATTTGAAGCGTCTTCAGCGTCAGGGTTGACGCTTTTGGCGTCGCATCAGGTACTCGATGGTGGGTTGCACACACCCTACGTGCGTTCGCCAAGCCAGGCCAAATCACATGACGTGGGGCTTCCGCCGTCATTCGGATTCTGGCGGCAGTTTGCACGGCGGTATTTTACTGCGATTTGTCGACAGTACTCCCAGGCGTCTGATCAATGGAACTCGCCGATGGTTCCTGATGATGCAACGCTTGACCAATGGCTGCAATCCGCTCCGCCGATGCGCGGGATCGAATATTTGTCGATTGCAACCCTTCGCTCGTTGTGGACGGAACTGGACAACTACACAAAACAACAAGTTGTTACAAGCAAACGTAGCGTCGCTGACTATCTAAAATCGCTTGATCCCGCGTGGAATCTGGTCGGTCGGGTTACTTTCCATCTCGCTGAAAACAAACGGAACCCTGACGCACCGTTTGCCTTTCTGGCGACTTACACGGAACGTCAATCTGCCAAAGGTACGCCGCAACATATTCCGCTGTCGGAAGCCGTCAGGGAATCGATCGAAAGCCGGAACACTCAGCGGCTCGATGAACTGCTGGAGCCGGTCGTGCGCGCTTCCAGGACAAGTCCGTTTGTTGCGCAATTACTCGAGTCGCGTGCTCTTTTTTCACCCCAAGCGTGGGGGATTCGCGATGCCTGGCAGTTTCTTTCCAGCGTTCCAGCCATGGAATCGGCGGGAGTGATCGTTCGCGTTCCGAATTGGTGGAATGCGTCCAGACCGCCTCGTCCGCAGGTCCAGGTCCGAATCGGATCAACCCGGCGTCCGCTTTTTTCGCTCGATGACACGCTTGACTTTGATGTCGATGTGGCAATCGACGGCGAGCCGCTGACGGCGCAAGAGCTGCAACAACTGATGAAGGCCCGCGAAGGCATGGCGTTGCTGCGGGGTAAGTGGATTCAAGTCGATCATCAGCGATTGCAGGATGCGTTATCGCATTGGAAGGAGCTTCAAAAGCAGCATGTCGGTGGACTGGATTTTCTTCAGGGGATGCGGCTATTGTCCGGTGCTGCGATTAGCCAAGGGGTGGATGACGAAGAGCAATCCTGGGCGCGGATTGTGCCGGGAGCGTGGCTTGAGGAAGTGCTGCAAACGCTGCGCGATCCGGGAGGCAACGTGCAACTGGACCCGGGTGAAGGGTTGAACGCGACGCTCCGACACTATCAGGTCGATGGCGTTCGGTGGCTTTGGTTTGCCACGCAGCTTGGGTTGGGCGTTTGCCTGGCCGATGACATGGGACTGGGCAAGACCATCCAGATGATCGCGCTGCTGAAACAATTGAAAACAAAGCAGGCCAGTTCCAAGCAAAAGCATCAGACGAGTCTTCTGATCGTGCCCACATCGTTACTGGGTAATTGGCAAAGAGAAGTCGAAAAGTTCGCGCCCGATCTGAAATTGTTCGTCGCGCATCGTTCGGTCACCGATGCCGACACGCTGAAAAAAGTTTCTGCCGATCCCGTAAAGGAGTTGAAAGGCTACGATCTGGTCGCGACGACTTACGGACTGGCACGGAATGCGGCGTGGCTGGCGGATCGATCCTGGCAATTAATCATCCTGGACGAAGCTCAGGCTATCAAAAACGCCAGTTCCACCCAAACCAAGTCGATCAAGAAACTGTCCGCGCGAAGTCGTGTCGTTCTGACTGGAACGCCTGTCGAAAACCATCTGGGCGATTTGTGGTCGTTGTTCGATTTCTGTTCGCCCGGATTACTCGGATCGGCCTCTGAATTCAAAAAATTTGTCAACGAAAAAGACGAAAAGGCTCGTTCACGGCGATTGGCGTCGATTCGAAAGCTGATTCGCCCGTATGTGTTGCGACGTTTGAAAACGGATCCGGATGTGGTGCCGGACCTCCCCGCGAAAACCGAAATGCGGATCGATTGCGGGCTGTCGCCGAAACAGGCGACCCTTTACCAGCAGGTCCTGGAGGATACGCAGAAGCTCATTGAGATCACCACCGGCATCCAGCGTCGCGGTTTGGTCTTGTCGGTCTTGATGCAGTTGAAGCAAATCTGCAATCACCCGTCGCTCTATCTCAAACAGTCTTCATTCGCTAGCAAGGATGCCGGAAAGTTTGCCGAACTGGAGTCGATTTGCGCAACGCTGATCGAGAAGCAGGAAAAGCTGCTGGTGTTCACCCAGTTCCAGTCGATGTGCGAACCGCTGCATGAATTTCTCGCGGGCCTCTTTGGCCTCCCGGGGTTGGTGTTGACGGGTAAAACTTCAGCAGGCAAGCGAGGTAAGCTGGTCGCCGAGTTTCAGCAGGAACTGGGGCCACCATTTTTCGTCATCTCGCTCAAGGCGGGCGGGACCGGTTTAAACCTGACGGAGGCTTGCCACATCGTTCACTTTGATCGCTGGTGGAATCCCGCCGTCGAGGACCAGGCAACCGATCGCGCGTTTCGAATCGGCCAGAAGCGAAATGTTCTGGTGCATAAGTTCGTTTGCCGCGGGACGCTTGAAGACCGGATCGACGAGTTGATCCAGTCGAAGAAGAAATTGAGTCATGAACTTTTCGGAAAAGACGGGGAACTGAACTTGACGGAAATGTCCAATGACGAGCTAATGAAGTTTATCTCGCTGGATTTGAACAAGGCAACCGCGTGATCGCGATAATTAAAAGGAAAAAAGCATGGGCTACTACGACCGATATGGATATGGCGGATGGGCACCTTATGTACCCGTTGCTGAGCGACGACGCAAAGCCCAAGCTCAGGCAAAACGGATGGCCGAAAAAGGAAAGCCCCTTTCACCAGTCAACATTACCGGACGCAAAATCGCGGACACGTTCTGGGGAACGGCGTGGTGCGACAATCTTGAAAAGTACTGCGACTTCGAAAATCGGATGCCGCGTGGCCGGACGTATGCGAGAAACGGTTCGGTGATCGACCTGCAAATTGAAGACGGCAAGATCACGTCGCTGGTCAGCGGATCCGACCTGTACAAGATAAAAATTGAAATGGATCGGTTACCCGCGAAAGAATGGGCGACTCTTTGCAAGACCTGTTCGAAGGAAGTGACATCGCTGCTCGATTTGATGCGAGGAAAGCTGCCCTCAGACGTGATCGCACGACTGACCGACCCGAAGCAGGGCATGTTCCCCAAACCCAAGGAGCTTCATGTCCGTTGCAGTTGCCCAGACTACGCGCGAATGTGCAAACATATTGCAGCAACGCTCTATGGGGTCGGTCATCGGCTCGATACGCAACCTGAATTGTTCTTCAAACTGCGCGGCGTCGAACAAATGGATCTTGTATCACAGGCCTTGAAAACGCAAAAGACCGACGATGTGATCGGAATCCATCAAACTTCAAAGCTCGACGGAGAGGACCTCGGTTCGATGTTTGGTATCGACTTGGTCAGCTCGGCGGATTCCGGTACCGATTCGCCAAAGGGAACCACACGAAAAAGCAAACCCGTCTCACGCCGTAAATCCAGTTCGAAACGTGTTGCTCCAACGAAGGCAAAATCTGAACCGAAAGCCAAGCGTGTGGCAAAGGTGGATACAAAATCGAAGCCTCAGGTTGTAATTCCCAAGCCCAAGCTCAAATCCAAACCAAAGGCCAAAGTGCCAAACAAGGTTTCCGGCAACAAGACCTCTAAAGCCTTGGGAGCCGGTAAGGCCGTGGGAGCAGGTAAAGCCGTGCGAGCAAGCACAAAATCAGCCACTGCAAAATCGCCGATCACAAAATCGCCGATCACAAAATCGCCGATCACAAAATCGCCGATCGTCAAATCAACTGGCATCACCAGCAAGTCAGCTGCCGTAAAGCAACCAACGGCCAAAAAGAAAGTGACTGCGAAAGCCACTTCTAAAGCTGCCAGAGGAAAGCCAAGGTAGTTGTCATTTTGGAATGATTCTACTTGAAACGAGTGTAGCTTGCAGTCCCTCAAAGCGTACTAGAGATCTCATGAATCCAGAGCCATTCCAGCCATTATCTGTGAACCATTTCAGGACAAGCCCCAGGCTTTCGTTTGGATCGAAGTTCCTTTGGTTCTTTCTGCTACCCCACGTCATTGTGATTCCAGTTGTCTGGATGTCGTCGGTTTCGATCTTTAGCGCGACGAGCAGAGGCGGACTTGGCCAGTTGTTTGACATTCTCGGGAGGTACTTTACGTTGGGCGAAATTCCAATACGAGTATTCTTGCCGATTGCTTTGCTTTCGTTTTGCTTGACTTTCCTACCTTGGAAAACCCGAGCCATGGCATTTGTTTGTGGTCTGCTATTGTTGTTGGTTGCGGATGGGGGTGGTGCGGTATATTTTCTCTCAACGCCGTATGAATTTGACACCCGGATACGACACTAGTGCTTTGTGACCGCTGAAAATGCGGGGTAGGCTTCAGCCTGCCGAGGCTACCAACAAACGGCAGACTGGAAGCCTACCCCACAGACCGACTTTTCATCCGCCGCTCGGCTACCCAAACAGGAGATGGCGGAAAGAAATCTTATTCTTCGAAAAACTCTGTCTTCAAAAAATTCGAGGTGAGTCGATACGCTTCTCGATGCAGCGGCAGCAGGCCGTGGTTGCATGTGACAATGGCAAAATCCTTTTCGCCCGGCAGATGGGTTCTTGGCTGGTGGATCACCGCATCGAATTTGGCAGCGATGATGCCGAACTTGTAGCTGCTGGGCGCGGGCAAGTGATTTACAAAGCTGTCCGGTGAATGGCTCAGCTCGACCATTGTCGGACAGAGCCAGCGAACGCCTGGACCAATCCAGCGCGCTGCATGAGACCCTTGATTCGGTGGCGAAAGCATCACCACTCGCCCCATCTGCGGCGGGCAATAAAGCTCCAGCGCCGTTCGAATCACGATGCAGCCCATGCTGTGGCCGACAAAATGAATGGTCTCCACATCATCCCGCTTGGCAACTGCGCGTACTTGTTCGACCAGCTTCAGCGCATGATGGCGGCACGATTTCAGGGTACTGCGGTAGCCCCAATTGATCGTTTCGTATCCTTCACTTCGCAGCTTCCTTGCCATCGGCCACATCAGCAGTGGATTGGCAGCAAGTCCGTGAAGTAGAAAGACGATTCTTTTCATGGTTCGTGTGTAAGCGTTCTACAATTTTTCGTCAGTTGCGCTCGTGCCTACTTCCCCTTCTTTCCTCGAATCAACTTCCAGTTCGAAAACAATGACTTGGCACTCGTCCTGGCTTGCTGAAACAAGACCTTGAAGCGGCCTTGATTGAGGGTTGCTTCATAGGCCGCAAGCAGCGCCGCCGAGCGGGCCCCGTCCAGATGTTTGGCCAGCGTGGGAAGTAATGCCTCGTTGACACCCGTTCGATGGGCCGAACTCAGATCGCTGCAAACCGGAACCACATCATCCACCAGCGACCCCAGCTCGGTTTGAACCTTTTCAATGGCTTTGGCCAGCGAAACCGCTCGCACCTCAACCGCCGTTTGCGTTTCACCCGCTACCTCAGCCTCGGTGGAAGAATCAATGGGCAATTCCTCTTCCGCAAGACGATCCATGTGAGTCAAAACCGCGATCACGGTCGGGGGTCGCAGATTGGCTTTCGTTCGATAGGACTCGTCAATCCGAATCAACAATTCCCGATCCGATGTCCAATCTGGATCCTGAGCATTCAATACCAACAAAATCGCGTGAGCGTTTTCCACGGCAAATTGGGCGGTCCGGTTGAGCACCTTGCCTTTTGTATTCGGTTCGTAGCCCGGTGTGTCGATCAACCGGATCGTCACCCGGTTTTCGTCCGTCGACAGGTCGTATGCCTCAATCGATTTTGTCGGCAGCGCCTTTTCTGTGGATACCTTTGGTTTCGCCGCATCCGCGTTGGGTTGGCTGTCGAGCATCGCACAGATCAGGCTGGACTTGCCCGACCCTCGTTGCCCCAGTACTGCAATTTCAACCGACTTAGGCCGAACGGTCGGCGGTGCAGATCGATGGGAGGACGAACCGTTGACTTTCGGAGCTTCGTTTCCAGCATCGTTTGATGGTGGTTCATGATCACGTTCGCCGTCCGGTGAAATCATTTCCGACTCCCGATCACCAGAAATCGGCTCGACGTTTCGATGGGGCTGGAACGTTGCCCGATAGGCGTCGGCGCCTCCGCGAAGCCGACCGCTGTTCATCTCGATCAGGTAGTAACCGAGCTGCCGGACGAATCGCAAATACAGAAGTTTCAGAATCTCCATCTGCAGGCCGCCGGTCACCTGTTCATTGGTGGCTTTCGAAGTTCCCCATTGGGCCAGATTGAACGGGTTGAACAGAATCTTGGCCGCCCAATAGCCCTTGGTCAACTGCCGCACGAGGTTGGGAGTCTCGGCCAGTTTTCGCCACTGGTTAATCGTCAGCATTCGGCTTCCCGGAATGGACGTCATCGCCAGTTCCTCGAGATCGTCTGCGACCAATCGACAGGCGGCCAGAATTTCGGGAACCGTTCGACCCGAAATCGGATCGGAGGTATCGGGATGATAGTGCCGCGCCAGGGCGTGCGCGATGATTTGGGACTGGTCCCAGTAGAACTGGATGTCGGTCAACTGGTCGGTGGTGAACTGGTCGACTTCTTCCTGAAACTTTTGGACGATTTCGGCGGCTTCTTCGTCGCGGGGCGTCCAGTGAATGGCCTGGATGGATTTTTTTTCTTCGGGAACGGGGGCTGGCCAGAGTTTGGCCACGATCCAGGCGATCGCCCACGCGATCGGCCCCAACCACCAGACCCAGATCATCCAGCCCACGCGCCAGATCGCAAACGCGGCGACGATCCCGTAGACCAGAATCGGCAGGAACAGCAGCACCAGGAGGATCAGCATCCTCGGTGTCACCAGCCCCGCCGTTTTGTCTTTGAGGAATTTCATATCCTGCTATTATAATCGATACTTATGATCTATTCCTTCGGCAGGTCGAATAGATTTCCATCGATAAAGATCAATCGCAACAACAAAAAGAAAACCATCGACAGGAGCGCTCCGGCGGGAATCGTGACAATCCAGCCTGCGGCAATGTCCCGCATGACACGGAGATTCAGGGCATTGATCCCCTTGGCCAGCCCGACGCCTAAAACCGCTCCGACCAGCGTATGGGTGGTGCTGACCGGCAGCCCGACGGGCAAAATCGAGGCCAGCAGAATCACCAACGACGCAGAAAATTCCGCGCAGTAACCCCGGCTCGGAGTCAACTCCGTGATTTTCTCGCCGACCGTGCGGATCACTTTCCAGCCCCACATCGCCAACCCTGAAATGATGCCGACACCGCCCAGATAAAGCGTCCATACGGGAACGGGTGAGCTTGCCGCAACGGATTTTAGCTGGATAGCCTGCCAAGCGGATGACATCGGGCCGATCGCGTTGGACACATCGTTCGCTCCGTGGGCAAACGCTACGAAGCAGGCGGTCAAAATCTGGAGACCGATAAAAATACGCTCGACCTGACGCAGATCGGGATTCTCGGTAAAGCTCTTCATGCGGTGCATGGCGCCGGCTTCGAGTTGTTCGGCCTCCTTCAGCAGTTGTTCGGCCCTCAAGCGGAGATCGCCGGACGCGGAATTACGAACGCGTTGCAGATGCTTGACGGTTTTGCCTAGCGAACGCGTGACTTCTGGGCCGACGGAATCTTCATCCTCGGGCGTACTGCTTCGGTACCCCCGGACGACGTATTTCATCACGAACCAGGCAACGGCTCCCAACACGGAGGCAACCCCTAGAACCGCCGCCAGGAAAAACAGACTGTCGGTTTGAAACTCAAGCCGCTTCCACAACGGTTTCAGCGCCTTCATTGCGACCATGCCGGTCAATACGGCGAGCGTCGCTGCGGCCAGCCACGGCGCGACCCGTTTGGCAGCTTCCACGGGATCGGGCTGGTAAAAAATATGCCTCAGAATAAATCCGAAACAGAGATACGAAACCACTCCGGCCAGCAGCGGTGAGAAAATCCAACCTCCTCCAATGAGGAGCACTTCTTCCCATTTGATGCCAGCCGAACCGACGGTGAGACAGGCGAATCCAATCACCGCACCGACCAGGGAATGGGTGGTAGAAACCGGCCAGTGCATGTAGGTCGCAAACATCAACCAGGTACCGGACGCAAACAGTGCGGCGATCATCCCACAGGCCAGGATGTAGGGAGCGGTATCGGGAAACATCTCGGCGATTTTCCCGGTGTCAAAAATTTTGCTGCGAATGGTCTCGGTCACGTTCGATCCCACCATGACCGCTCCCGCAAACTCGAAGATGGCGGCCAGAATCACTGCCGTGCGCAAACTCAGCGCGCCCGATCCGACGGAGGTCCCCATCGCATTGGCCACATCGTTGGCACCGATGTTCCAGGCGGCATAGAATCCGCAGACCAGCACCAGAATAATCAGAATGGTTTCAGCACCCATTATTTCAAACTCAACGTTTTCTGGACTCTTTCAGCGAGGTCTTCCGCGAGGTTTGAAATCTCGCTCAGGACATTGGTTAAACGCATCCAGAGATGAAACTCGGTGTAGCTCAATTCCTGCTCCATGGAATAGAGTTTTTTCAATAAACGGACTTGCACGATGTCGGCCTGATGTTCTGCGTAAGCCGTTTGCGACGCAAGGCTGCGAACCTTTTCTGCATCGACGCCACCAAAGCCCGATTCGATCAATTCGTCGAGCAGCCGGATGATGGCGGCGGCAACGTCAAAGGCTTTCAAGTTGAACTGAATGAATTCTGAAAAGTCTTCAGAGATGGCGGCCGGGACCGGCAGTGGCTTGAAGGTCAACACGCGGCAGACATCTTCGGCCACATCGGCAAGACTGTCCTGCAGCGAAAGGATCTCGAGTACTTCGATGCGGTCGATAGGCATGAACACCCGCTTCAGCAACCGGTTGCGAATATCGGTTTTGACTTCGTCGGCCTGATGTTCGAGCGCGGAGGCTTCCTCGGCAATATCGTCGAGCGCTTCATAGCGACCGGCTCGCGCAGCGTCGAGCGCTTCGGTCATTTTATTGACGCACTGCCTGACGCGATCCATGTGAAGCTGGATTTGACCAAACGGTGAACGACCAAAGAGTTTGCCGATAGTGCTCATGGAGTTAGCGATTAAAATGGGGGACTAAAAAGACAGGGCAGGGTAGGAGATAGGGCAGGGTAGGAGATAGGGTAGGGGGAATTGATGGGGGTAGGTCAGGTGATTGGGGGGGCGATCTACTTTTCTGTTTTCCTGGGTCGTTCTGAAATCAGACCCTCGATTTCAATCCGGACAGGGGGGCTGCCGACTGCATTTCCTGTTTCTTCGTCGATGGAAATGGCGTCGACATATACCGGGCCGCGCCCCAGTATATGGGCGGGAACTTCAAACTCAACCTCACGGCCGATTTTTTTTGCAATCGAGCGGTGATTATGTCGCAGTTCAATCGAGTCACCATGGTTCGAGGTCGCTTGAAATGTAACCGTATCACTTTCCAGAAACTTTTCGCGTTTGGGCTTCAAATGAGTCGATAAGCCATGATTATTGACGCGAATAGGCACGATCACTCGCTCCGTGGCCTGAATGGTATCACCGGCAATTGCGACAAAACGCAGCTCGTGATAGCCGTCGGAAACACCGGTGCTTTCTGAAACCGCTGTGGTATCGAATCCGGTCCGGCTTCGCGGAGGGCCCCGATAAACCGGTACTCCATCGAGGTAAATTTCCAAAAGGCCGATGGGCACTTTCGTATCCCAATGAAAACTGAAATGGGCAGTTCCCGTTACTTCAGAGCCACCTTCGACGCCGGATACCGTGAACGCTGGCGGTTTTGCCCAGGGCTGACACAGCGGATCGCCGACGATCAACAACTGGTAGGGGCCAGAAACGGCCTGGTAGTAAGCTTCGGCCAACGAACATCCGGATGCGTAATGAGCGTGGATCAGGGCGTGGGGAAACTTGGTCTGGATCGTGTAAGGCTCCGTAACGGTCCCGCTTGAGCCAGCGGCTTTGTGCCGGAGAAACTCGCTCAGCTTGGTTTGCGAATCAGACGACATGATCCCGCCGTAGCTGGTCAAGTTCTCGCAGATGGCACCGGCAATGATTTTGCTGCCAGTGGTCGTCCAGTTGAAACTTGAGGTGCCACTGGACAAGCCGAGAACATCTGGGGCGTCGACCGGCATCTTCGTTTGAATGATTTCAGCTCGGTGGCCCAGGGCTTTGAGTGCGTTGATTGCGGACGAAAATTGCGAGGTGCGAGTCTTGGTGCGGACGTCGGCCGTGTTCGTGAAATAGAACGTGCCTTGGGGATGCGTCGAGTCGGCGCGAATCGAGGCCTTCAGTTGCTCCAGCGCCTCCTGTTCGCTGTTCCCGTTGTTGCGAGTCGTCGCCAATACCGTTGACAAAAAATAGTGATTGCCCTGGCCAGGTTCATGGTTGAGCATTCCGTTGACGCCCCAAGGAAAAATCTGTTTGAACCCGGTTGTCGGAAGGAATTCAAATGGTTTGTCGGGGATTTGTTCGACAACCTTCCGGAAAATTTCGTCGTTGGCCACGAGGGTGAACAAGGGATCGTTGGCCGCTTCACTGCGATAGCACCAACCCATTCGAACGGCCTGGGCCAAATAGGTAGCGGCTTCTTGGGGCTGGTTGAGCTGAGCGTGCATTCGGGCCAGTGCGTAAGAGACCGCAACTTGATTCGGATTCCTTTCAAGGATCTCTTTGAGGGTGGCGATGGAGTTTTTGAGATTCTCCGGTTCCTTGTCAGCCAGCGCCACGAGGGCGTCTGCAAATTCCTGCTGTTGCGGTCCTACGAACGGATGCTCCAGCATATTTTTGGCGGGGCCACGATAATAGGTGTTGGCGGTTGGAGCCATGAAAGCACTATTCTTGGCCAGTGCGATCGGGGCGAAATAGGTCAGAGAGTTGATCGAAGCACTTGGCCGAAAGAACTTGTCCTGACCTTGAGCTTTGAGGGAGTCGAGCAGCGGTTTACTGATGGAAGTTACGTTGATAATCGTTGGGAAATCAGCGGAGTAGATAATGTAGTCGATCGCGCCGAGCAGTTTTCGGTCTGTAATGGCTTTGATGACAGGTTGCAGAATCAAGTCGTGAAATTGATCAAAGGTGATGGTTTCCTGATCGGGAATGCCGTTCAAGTAAATGACATGGTTGGCCGGGATGCGGCGCCCGGCAACGTAGTAATTTGCAATCAGCTTGGAGGAGCGGGAATCTGCATTGACCACAAGCACCACGTTTTCCGGTCCACCGCCAGCAAACGTGTAGCACGGAACGAGGCAGAGAATCGAGAAGGAAACGGATGCGATAAGCCGGAACATGTTTTTTGGGGCGGATGTAGGCGACCGGCAGATAAAAACGTACCCTAGTGTAGGCGAGTCGCTCCGCGACTCGCAACTCAGTGCCTGGAAAACACAATACTGCTTGGGTAAACTTTTACCTGCCGGTCGCCTTAGGTTAAATCTGAACAAATGCCGCCGGATTCAATCCGGGGGATCGTTACCTTCTCCCTGGAGAAAGCAAAAACGAAAGTTAATATAATGCCGCCGGATTTTATCCGGGGGATACTTACCTTCTTCTCCCTATTCCACAATCTTCCAGTATTCGGCCAAGTGGTTGAGAAGTGGTTAGGGGGGGAGGTGTGCCCTTGTATGGTGGATTTCTCAGCTATCACGGTTGATAATATTTGAATCATAACCCGAAGCATCAGCGAGGGACCGCGTTTCTTCCCTCGCTTACGCTTCGGGTTATGATTTCCACCAGGCCAGTGTACCCTCAATTCTCGCAGGGATTTTGGCGAAAAAAAACTCCTTTTGGGCAAATAAACAGCACTTGTAGGAGCGACCGGGATTTCCTAAACTACCTAACCGATCCAAAGGCCATTTAAAAAACTGAAACGCCCGAACAAATCGGATCAAATCAGGTCTAGTATCGGACCGATAGAAGATAGACGTTCGCAAGTACGGATGACCAACGAGTGTGGTTTCCGGGAATGCGAGTGCGAAATTGTGTGATATTTCACACAATCTATTATTCCCCTGTAGCTCAGTCGGTAGAGCAGCGGACTGTTAATCCGCGTGTCCCAGGTTCGAGCCCTGGCGGGGGAGCTTAACGTCCTGGTTACGCAACTTTTCGGATTTGCGTTTTTCCAGGGAGATTTTTAGAGGCATGGGGCTTCGTCCCCATGCCTCTATTTTTATTTGGCCTTCCCTTTTCACCTTTTTTGAATGACAGAACAATCTGCTTGATGAGGAGCCTCAAAGCGTATTGGCGTTCGTCAAAATCAAGCTCTGACGAAAGACCCACGAAGTCTTCGTAAGCCGTTTGCACTTCTTCGGTCGAAATGTCCAAGTCTCGCCGATCTCGGATTTGAAGCGTTAAATCAGTTATCTTTGATTTCAGCTTCTGCTGTTCACAATCAAGTTCTTTCAACCGATTCTTGATGGCGGTAATTCCGCTGAGCGACGGATCTGAAATTCGATCGACTAATGTCATCGAATCCTTTTCGAGTTTTGAAAACCACCCTTCAATACCAGACACCAGACCGAGATTCCTCGTGCCCTCATTCATCGCCAATTCAATATTCAGTTGGGATGTTGTCAGGCGATTCGACCTGCGGTTGTCAATCGTAAGGTTTGGGGAGGCAACCGCACCCTGACGGGTGCCAATGCGCAATCGATCATCATGAGCGTCTTCCGCACTTGTCAAAATCGCGTTGCCGAGCCGCTCGACTACATCCGACGACAACTTACCTCCATCTCTCCTATTCCGCTTCCACGAACGGTCTGATCGCGGTAAACAAGTACGTGTGGCGTTCCCTGGTACTGCTGGAATAGTTAAGATTAAGAGCAGCGAGATTTCCCTACAATGATTTAATTCCAGTCCAAAGGATACGATAGAGGATAGAGCTCAAGACGTTAACGCAATTGCCTATCCCGAAACAGAAGGATTCCGTTCAAGCAAATGTTGGCCCATCTAATAAATCGAGCATTCATCAAGGAGAAGAATACCTTCTTTGTTGATTCGCACGTTTGGCCGCTACAAGCGCGTTTAGATCCGGAAGGTTGGCTTCGCAATTTCACTCCGGATGAAGAAGAGTTAGCAGTACACTTGCTAAATGGGTTCTGCTATTACTCTAGCGGTTTGGTAGATCAGCTATTTGTAACAGCATTTCTTCGCTTGAGCGTACATGTTGTGCCGCCTGGTATTCCGCCAGGCGACGCCAAAACTCTTTGGGCTAAGTTCTTCGATGAGCTCGTGGTAACTTACCCGACCGGTGAGGCACCTTCTGAAGCCGATAGCGGTCATTTGTTTGCTCGTCGCGCAAGGGACTTACTCGGCATACCTGAAGAGCGGATATTGTCGCCCGAGAACGCGTTAGAAAGAGCGTTAAGCGCAGAGGTGTCAGCAATCATCTTTGTGGACGATTTTGTCGGCAGCGGCTCGCAAATTCTTACAACCATTGAACGAGAATATGGAATTGCCAAACGTTCGTACGCAAATCTAGCTCGTTCACTCCCACCTTGTTACTACATTCCACTATTTTGTACTTCGTTTGCTCAGACACAAACTTTAACTTCATTGCCAGACAAAATCATGTGCGTCCCACTCCATGTCCTTGGAAACGAATATAGTGCGCTTAATAATCGGTCGGTTTTCTGGCCTCCCGCACTGTCTTCTGGTGGGCCAGCCTTTATAAAATCAGTGAGCCAACGTCTAGGATTGGACGACACAAACGGTAAGTCAACCTCTGATTGGCAAGGTTTCGGGTGCCTTGGGCTCGGTATCGCTTTCGAGCACCAAATTCCAGACGCTTGCCTCCCGATCTTCTACACGACGAATGCGGGCTGGCGACCGCTTTGGAGACGAGGCTGATGGGAAACACTTCAGACATTCGACGCGAATTGAATGCTGTCTTCGCATACAGAGCTGAATGGCTAAAAGAGGACATCTTTTCGTTTTTTTTGGAACCCCGCTATTTCCCTGAACTTGCCACGCATTATCCATGCGTACTCATTGGCGGACGTGGCACTGGCAAAACTACGGTCTTGCGTGGACTTTCTTACCAAGGGCAATTTGCTTTGACGGGAGAAAACGCAGCCAAAGTTCCTTCTTGGGGCAACTATGGGATTTATCACCGTATTGACACGAATCGCGTTAAAGCCTTCGCTGGCGACGAAGCAACGAGTCCTCCGTGGCAAAAGTTGTTCGCCCACTATTTGAACTTATTACTAGCTGAGCTGCTTCTCGAATTCGTGAACTGGTATGAGCAGACTACTTCGAAGGCGATTGCTATTGATGAAAGAGAATGCTCGCGCATCGCTGTAAGTCTAGGGCTTCCCGAATGCCAAAGTCTTTCGTCACTTAGAGACTCTGTGGCCGATGCAATGGTTCGGTTCGAAATTTATGTGAACAATATCGCCGACGGAGGTGTTTTTATCCTTTCATCGCAGGGCGCACCGGTTGATTTGTTGGTTCGCGCACTAACTTCAACTGAAACTTTTCGTGGTAAGACCTTCTCGTTTCTGATTGATGAGTACGAAAACCTGGATTTCAGTCAACAACAAGTTGTCAACACTCTAATTAAACATGGCAGCGATCGCTATGTTTTCAAGATTGGCATCCGAGAACTGTGCTGGAAATGCAAGACCACCTTAAATCCTGAGGAACCGCTGGTCAGCCCCGCAGATTATCGCCTAATCGACATAACAGCGGAATTGCCACAGAAAGAGTTTAGTGACTTCGCGAAACGAGTCTGTAATTCGCGACTCCAAAGACTGTCTGAATACTTTGAGGGTGCCCCGCCTGATGTTGTCAAATTGCTCCCAGGCCTAACTTTGAAGGAAGAAGCAAAAGAACTTGATGTAGCCAGAATTGCCGGCCCAGTCCGAGAAAGTCTTCGAGAGCGTTTAAACGATAGGGAACGAGAAACGCTTGACACATTTGATGACTTCGAAGTGTTTCTAATCCAATATTGGGCTGAAGGTAAATCGGAACAATTCCAAGACGTCTTCAGAGAAGCGATTGCAAACCCTACTTCATGGGAGACAAAGTGTGGCAATCATGCTTTTGCAGCACTATTCACAATTCGCGCTAGGCGTCGCGGTATCCGAAAATATTTCTGCGGCTGGGAAACATTTACATACCTTGCTGCCTCAAATATTCGATATTTGCTTGAATTGGTTGACAGAAGCCTGATCTCTCACCTTGCCGACGGAGGTTCACTTAGCAGCCCAGTATCACCCAAACTGCAAACTGAATCAGCCCAACATGTCGGACGAAAAAATCTCTCGGAACTGGAAGGGCTGAGTGTTTACGGTGGCAAGCTAACTAGACTACTTCTGGGTATGGGGCGCGTGTTTGGTGTAATGGCAGCGAATGCAGGCGGTCATGCGCCGGAAGTGAACCAATTTGCCTTCTCTGATGCTCAATTACCTGAAGATGTAACTGAACTCATGAGGGCGGCCGTTATGCATCTTGCATGCGTGCGATTCAGCGGCACAAAGCCCACTGGAGACGATGATATACGTGACTTCGACTATATGCTGCATCCGGTATTCGCGCCATTCTTCGTGTTCAGCCATCGTCGCAAAAGAAAGATGACCATAACTGGGCGAGAGTTGTTACTATTGATAACTGACCCTCGATCAGGAGTGGAAGGCCTTCTCTCCCGCTCGAATAGAAAATTTGACGACCTACTACCAGAACAGTTGATGCTCTTCGAGAAATACTATAATGGCGTATCGTGATCAGTTTCCGTTTACCGTCCGGTATGACGACCATCGAGATTTTAGTCCGAAAGATGGTGCTGTTTACGTTGCGAGAGATCGTGGTATAGAAGACCGCGCGGCACACGCTGTGCGCCTGCAAAGAGCTTCCAATATCACATACGCGCGCGTCATTACGGAAGAAAGGACTTCGGTGACGTTCCGGATAGGTGCCTCAGGCGTACAAGCCTATCCACTTCGAAGCACAGCTCAGCTTGACAAATTTTGGGTGCAGTTCGCCGGACGCGATGCCTATATTGACATTACAGGGCTTCGACATCACGTGTGGATGCCTCTGCTTAGGGCCGCATTGGAAGCGAATGTCCGTACGCACGTCGTCTACGTTGAACCAAATGAATATCAAGCGTGCGTAAATCCAACTGAAGGGCAAATATATGATCTTAGTGAGAAAATTGAAGGAGTGGCGCCGATTCCAGGACTTGCATCGTTCTCTCGGGCTACTGACAACATGATTTTTATACCCTTGTTAGGATTCGAAGGAACGCGAGTCGCACACCTGCTTGAGCAGATTCAGCCCGCAGTTGATCGAGTATTTCCGGTGATTGGCGTGCCAGGATATAGAGCTGAGTACCCGTTTTCAACATATTTAGGGAACCGGGTTCCTCTCCAGCAGTCTGATTCTTGGCGACAAGTTCGTTTTGCAGACGCGAGTTGCCCGTTTAACTTGTTTTGGGCTCTAGAAAGACTCGCGAACGAGGAGCCCGGCTGCCATATGAAGATCGCTCCGATTGGAACAAAGCCGCATGCAGTAGGCGCGCTGCTTTTTGTAATTGGAAATACTCGTCAACGCGAGCTAATTTACGACCACCCTATTCGAAAGGCGAAACGGACTTCAGGGGCATCGCGGTTACTTATCTACGATATCGACGGGTTCATGTCAAAATGAGTAAAGATGCGTACTACACTCCACAATGGTTGGCTGAGGCATTGATTGCGGCATCAAGTAAGAGGCGTGCGAACGTAGTTGCTGATTTCGCAGCCGGCGATGGTGCTCTATTACGTGTTGCCCAAAATCGCTGGAAAGACGCAACGATTCTCGCATCCGACTTGTGTGAAACTTCTGTTAGAAAGTTGCGGCGAAAGCACAAGGATTGGCATTGCGTTAAATGCGACTTTCTCAACAAGCAATCTCGTGATCGTTCTAATTCACTTCGTGAGCTTCTCGGTGGGATTGATCAGATCGTGCTCAATCCGCCATTTTCTTGCCGTGGCGGTGCTGTCTTCACGGTAGACTCGCCGCATGGCCAAGTAAAGTGTGGGCGTGCTTTGGCATTCGTAATAGCGTCGCTGGAGTTCCTTCGACCGCGAGGGGAACTCGTGGCGTTGTTGCCATCAAACGTACTCAGTAGCCAGAAGGATAGCAATGCAATTGAGTATCTAAAAGAGAATTTTAATCTAAAGTGCAATACTGCCTATTCGCTTTCTAATCGTGATTTTCAGGGGTGCAGCGTCAGATATCTGCTTATGACGTTATTCTCTCGTGAAAAAGCAGTGGTGAAGTTTCGTATAAAATTGAAACGTAAACCAATTGGCTTGCAAAAGACACTCCGAATTCGCATCGTGCGTGGAACGAGCCAAATGCACGACCTGCCCGAAGTTGGGCGCACTCTAGTACATACGACGGATATGCGCGATCATAGAGTCGAACTGAATGGGCATTGTGGACACCCAGGACGCCCGTCAATAATTGGACCAGCGGTATTATTACCGCGAGTCGGGGCGCCTCGGATCGACAAGGCTTGTTTATACTTGCGAAAGAAGAGAGTCGTATTGTCCGACTGCGTTATTGGCCTTCAATGCAATTCTGCCGACGACGCTCGAGGGTTGCTCTTCGCATTGAACGACAATCGCGATATGTATGAAAGCATGTTTTCAGGAACTTGCGCTCCGTATCTCACTGTTAAACGACTGACTGATTTAGTTCAAAAGCTAGGTTGCGTGATCGAGGAGTGATCTGGTACGATTTCAACCGCCGGTCGCCTTACACAACTTTTCGAGCAACCATGATTAAAAAAAAAGTAGCTTTTCCTAGCAATCCTTCAGATGTTGCGGTCAATTTGGATATCTGCAGAGTTAAAAAGATATAAGTCAAACTAAAGTTCAGTAGTCAGATCGGGAGATTGAATTTTCTCGGCGTCCGACGCTGAGGTTAACTTCTGAAGCAGAAATTTACCTCTAGTCAATCGACTCAAAACGTATTTTTCCGAGCAGAAAAAAGTTGCGTTGAGCGTCGGTTCGTGGGGCTTGTCATAAGTACCTTTAAAGGCTACTGGTTATGCCTATCTGCCGTTGATAGCAAGAGTAACGGAAAAGTCCCTCAAAGTGGTAGTACTGCCACTTTGAGTGCCAGAACTTTTTCGGAGCACTCCCATGCCGTCAAATCCTGTCCCCGCCTACCGGTTGCACAAGCCGTCCGGCCAAGTCCGCGTCATCGTCAACGGGCAACATGTCTATCTGGGAAAGTACGATTCCCCATAAAGCCGGGCCAAATACGGCAGGCTGATCGCTGAACTCGCCCAACCAGCCATTTCTGTGGCTGAACCGACTCACACAGTTCCTTCAAGGACCTTTCTTGTATCAGAGGTCCTTTGTATGTTTTTGGAATTCGCGGAGCGCTACTACGTGAAAAAGGAGAACCCACCAAGGAGTACAAGGCAATGATCGATTCCGCCGGTCTGGTCAATAACCTGTATGGTGACATCTTGGCGAACGAGTTTGGCCCCCTCAAACTGAAAGCGATCCGGCAAAGCCTGATTGATCGCCAGCTCTGCCGAGTCGAAATCAACAAGCGAATCGGACGTGTCAAGCGGATCTTCAAATGGGCTGTTGGGCAGAAAATCCCTTGATTTCACGGCTCAAACGGCGCATCCGCGCTTCGCTGACAAAGCAGTCGCCAAATCCTGAGCCAATGCTTCGATCCGAGCCTTCTTTTCAGCACTTATTTCCATCCCTGTTTACCTCATCCTGTACAGTTTCACATCCATCGGCTGTTCCCTAAGCCAATTTCAAGCCCAAAGTATCTCATCTTTCCATGGCTTTGCAAACTGCGACTTGCACCCAAGTTTTCCAGGTTTTCCGCAAGTGAGACAAACTGCCTTTCGCGGACAGCAAGATTCGACTATCGTTTTAGGAGGTAGTTTTTAACATCCATGCCTGATTCCTTTGTTTCGAGTCTTCAGAAAACCCAAATAGAGGCGATTAGGCTTTTGTGTGTCTATACCAGTTCTATATTGCGTGGCGTTGAGCGAGAAGTGTCGATAATTGACGCCAAATGGATCTCGATCAGGTGCAAGATTGTTTAGCTGAGCGTTAATGACTGACTCTCCCTTCCTCCAATTATCGGACGCCGAATGGATCGCTTCCAACGAGGATGCGTTCGCGATCTTTGACCGATTTCCGGTAAGTCCAAACCACGCTTTGGTGATCACGAAACGCCTTGTTCCTACCTGGTTTGATGCCACGCCTCGTGAACAAGCGTCGCTGATGGAGCTGGTTAACGTCGTGAAGCTGTTGCTTGACGACCGTTTGAATCCCAAACCGGATGGCTACAACGTGGGCTTCAACTGCGGCTCGGCCGCAGGGCAGACGGTTGATCATGTTCATATTCATGTCATCCCTCGCTATCGAGGCGATGTGGAGGATCCCCGAGGCGGCGTTCGTTACGTTATCCCCAGCAAAGCAAACTATCTGAAGGCACCCAGATCCAGATCGGATTCGACCAGCCTGCAACTGACGACTGGGCATCCAGATTCGCCGCTGTGGGAACAATTGTCATGGCGAATCGCTGGGGCAAGACGTATCGATGTGCTGGCGTCGTTCGTTCAATTGTCTGGGTTGGATGTGGTCGAGGAGCGGCTGTTCGATGCATTGCGCAATGGGGCTCGTATTCGAATTCTCGCCAGCGACTATCTCTTCATTTCCGATCCACTGGCGCTTCGGCGGTTGCTCGGTTGGTGTGAACTTGACGCGGAGGATCGCGATACACGGCAGTTGTTCGTGAAGCTGATCGAGATGCTCAAGATCCCGACACGACCAGCATCGTTTCATCCGAAAGCTTGGTTGATCGCGGATGATCACAGCGAGTTTTTCTCCGTGGGCAGCAGTAATCTTTCAAAGCCCGCGCTGCAAACCGGTATCGAATGGAACCTACTGTCTACCACGGATGTGAGTTCAAGCACGCATGCAGTGGTCGCTTCCGAATTTGAGCAACTTTGGGAGCTCGCGTCGCCACTTACGATTGATCTCGTTGATGCATACTCGGTTCAAGCCAAGAAGTATCGCGCAGAACACTTTGAACCCGAATCAGAGGATCAGCGCGAGACGCCGCTTGTGCCTCGCCCATGGCAAATCGCGGCGCTGGAGTCGTTGGCAAGGATTCGCGACGCAGGCTACACGCGGGCTCTCGTTGCCGTCGCTACGGGAATGGGAAAGACTTGGCTAGCTGCGTTCGATGCAAGGCAGGTAGGGCAACGTCTGGAACGACGGCCACGGGTGTTGGTGATTGCTCACCGCGCCCACATACTCGCGCAAGCCGAAGCCGCGCTGTCACGAGTGCTTGATGCGGCGTTCGTAAATGGCGAGACCGCATGGTACATCGGCGATCGCAATGAGTTGGGCGGCGACTTGGTCATTGCGTCAGTGCAAAAACTGTCGCGGCCCGATGGGCTGGAACGCATTGCACAAGAGCATTTCGATTACGTGATCGTCGATGAAGTTCATCACGCGCACGCGCCGAGTTATCGGCGCGTGCTTTCAAAAATCCAAGCCGACTTCATTCTAGGACTCACGGCGACTCCCGAACGCGCCGACGGATATGATGTCGTTTCGATCTTTGACGACAATCTGGCCTATCATGCGACCATTGGTGATGGCATCACGGAAGAATCGCTCGTGCCGTTTCATTACGTTGGCATCAAGGATACTGTTGATTTCCAACAAATACCTTGGCGAAACGGCCGGTTTGATCTCGCAGAGCTTGAAGAGCGAGTGGTTCGCAGTGAACGAATGGATCGGCTATGGTCGGCACTTGAGAAACATCCAGCCGAACGCACACTGATTTTCTGCTGCTCGCGGCGTCACGCATTGTTCGTTCGGGACTGGTTGCGATTTAAAGGCACCACGTCGGCCGCAGTTTTTTCAGGGGGCGGCGGAGATAGTTGCGCTGAATCGCTCAAGCGGTTGTGTACGGGTGAGTTGCAGACGCTTTGCGTGGTCGACATGTTCAACGAAGGACTCGACATCCCCGCCGTCGATCGCGTAGTAATGCTTCGTCCCACGGAATCGAAGGTCATCTTTCTGCAACAGCTCGGTCGAGGCTTACGGGCGAGCGAGGGGAAAGCTCATCTACTGGTTATCGATTTCGTCGGCAACCACCGAATCTTTGCACAGAGATTGGTCCATCTGCTTTCGCTGAGTTCGAACTCAACCGGATGGCAGTTACTTCGAGGCTGGCTAAACGGGACGCCGCCGGAGTTGCCTTCGGGCTGCCTCCTCGATGTTGAACTCGACGCCAAAGACATGCTTCGGCAGTTCTTGCCACAAGGTGCTACGGCAGGAATTGAAGCCTATCGCGCGATCCGCGATGAGCTGGCAAGAAAGCCGACGATGCTAGAAATGTTTGTTCGAGGTTATCTGCCGAGAACCATTTCTGTGGCACAAGGAAACTGGTTCGCATTTGCCGAACACGAGGGCGATTTGAACGATGAGGAAAAAGCAGTCGTCGCCAGTCGCAGCGATTGGTTTCGCGCGCTCGAAACAACGAGCTTAAACAAGTCGTACAAGATGGTCGTTTTGCGTGTTTTGCTCGATCGAGGGCAGTTGTTCGATGGGGTGGACGTTACAGAGCTGTCGAGAGCTTGTCGTCGTTTCATGGAGGGGCATCAAGTGCTTCGTCGTGACTTGGAAGGAGATGGTCATGCACTGGATCACAGTCAAGCGGACGACACAGACTGGATTCAGTGGTGGATCAAGTGGCCGATCGGTCGCTGGCTGGATCAGCAGAAGGGTACAACTTGGTTTGTACTGAAAAACAACCATTTCAAGCTGGATGTCGATTGCCCTGAGCACTTACGAGCGGCGTTCATCGCGATGACCGAGGAGATCGTTGATTGGCGTCTGGCGGCATACTCAAAGAGTCGTGGTCTCACTTCCGTCTCCATGACAGAAGCAACGTTCACAGCAAAGGTTTCACACGCAGGTGGAAAGCCCATTCTATTTGTTCCCGATAAGACCAAATTGCCGGCTCGTCCCGTCGGTCTAACATCGGTTCAACTTCCCGACGGAGCTGCGTGGGCGTTCAAGTTTGTGAAGATTGCCTGCAATGTTGCCATGCCTGAAGGAACTCAGGTAAACCAGCTCGGCAGTCTGCTGACGGAATGGTTCGGACCTAGTGCGGGACTGCCTGGGACTAACTTCAACGTTCGGTTCAACTTCGCTGACGGCGTATGGCACGCTGCGCCAATGACCATCACCGCATTGACTTCAATGGACTCCAGCACAGTCGAACCTCAAAGTCCCACAGTTCTAGCGAAGGTTTCAAGAGCAGCAAAGTTTACAACGCATGTCCCCGTGTACGATCTTGTTGCAGCAGCAGGCTCCTGGGGCCCTGAAGGAAGTCCGCAGATGATTGGCTGGCTCGAAGCGCCGAATCGTCGTCTGAAAGAAGGTATGTTTGCAGCATGGGTGTCAGGGCGTTCGATGGAGCCGCGAATTCCGACTGGATCATGGTGCTTGTTCCGCCCCTGTCCGACGGGCTCGCGAAACGGCAAGTTGGTCTTGGTCCAAGTGAACACACACACCGATCCCGAAGACGGTGGCCGGTATACGGTGAAAAAGTATCAATCGACGAAGCGAGTTTCCAATGAAGGCTGGGAGCACGAGAGCATCGAATTGCAGCCCTTGAATCCAGATCCAAAGTTCAAGCCAATAAAAATTACGGCTGATGACGCGGACTCCATGAGAATCATTGGCGAGTTTGTCACGGTGCTATCTCCAGACCCGCAATAACCAGCAAAATCAGATTCTGCGCAGTTGGCATCGTCACTCATGGCCGGCCAATGCGCCAAATGTCGCGATGTCCACTGTATCTACAACGCTACCCAATGGTGAGTCTCTACGTTACGATGGAGGTAACGGATTCATTTGGCGTAGCCCTGTTCTGTTGATCGCTTCATGTCTCTGGAAGAGATTGTGCATCGTAGATGGGAGAATTGATAGCCGAGACGAAAGGGAAGGTCTGGGTGATCAATTCAGAATCTGCTTCGAATGGGTGTTCATATGTTTTGATAGGAGTATTGAGATGCAGATCGAGTGTAGCGCATTGGGTACGTTACCCACAGTCATATTCCAACGAAGAAACCTCTCAGAGAACGGGCCAGCGTCCATGCATGCGCTCGTTTTTGATTCCGTAGGTGCCGCCAAGGCTGAGGCCGAGCTTATTGAACGTCAGGAACATCTGCGATTGATTGCTGTCGTAGACGCTGTTGTCAAGATTGGGAATGGATAACACCCGCGTCACACGCACGACGCACGCGAGTAGCGATTGCGACTTCCGCCCAATCATCCCGGGCATGCTTGTCTGATATAATCAGGACAGATTGATCTGAGGGATTTGACCTATGGGCTGAATCTCAAATCTGCGTTCATCAGCGACATCTGCGGTTAACTTCTTGAGTACCGGTGTCCATTGTGAGCTTGGGACGGGGGCTGCAATATGTCGAACCTGAAAAGTATTTTGAATCAACCGAGCGAAAGATCCAATAGTGGACCAAGCGGAACGAACATTGCTGATGTCTCTCGGGTATGTCGGGTATAATCAGGACTAACCAAATTTCGCCAACCCCTCGCAGACTCCCGCCACTCTTTTCCATGTTCCACCAGTCGATCAACGATTTCATCAACGCCCGTTCGTTTGCGGTCGCGGGGGCTTCTCAAGACCAGAACAAGTATGGGAATCTTATTTTTCGCAAACTGGTGGCTTCGGGGCGGCAAGTTTTTCCTTTGAATCCAACCGCGAATCAAGTCGAAGGCCATGAGGCGTATCCAAGCCTTGATGCTCTGCCGTTCGTACCCGAAGCACTTTCGATTGTGACACCTCCCGCCATCACTGAGTATGTGGTTGCCGATGCGATTCGGCTGGGGGTGAAGCATCTCTGGATGCAACCGGGAGCGGAATCACCGGCCGCGAGCGAGGCAGCCCGCACTGCCGGTTTGAACGTGATTGATGACGGGAGCTGCCTATTGGTTATGCTGGCTCTTGTTCCCGGAACGGAATGAATTCCGTTCTACGACCTAGGCAAGCGTATCTGGGAATCTGTGAACGGTTACCGACCTGGAGACTTCATAAAGAGCTTTGTTGCAAAATACCGCTTGGGAGTAGAGAACTTAGATGACTGAACGTACCTTACAGATATTGCGAGACTTGGAATTGGTTCGGGAGAACCTTTTGGCGCTATCTGATGAGATTTGGCTATCCATCGACCACAACGACGCGGTTGGAGGGCCACTGTGAGCATGATCTCGCAGGAGAAGGCCCACATCTTCCGAATTACGCACATTAACAACGTGTCGTGGGTGTTCTCCCGTGGCATTCACTGCCGGAACATGGGAGTTCATGACCCGAACTTTCACGAGATTGGCAATCCTGATTTGATCGACAAACGAACTCGTCGTCAGGTCCCGATTCCACCTGGTGGAACATTGAGCGACTATGTGCCGTTCTATTTCACGCATTACTCGCCGATGCTCTACAACATCAAGACGGGCTATGGCGGGATGTCAAAAACACCGATGGAAGAGATTGTGATTTTTGTATCAAGCCTGCATCGGATTGCTGCGGCAGGGTTGCATTTCGTATTCACTGATCAACATGCGTACCCCGTTAGCGCTCGGTATTTTAGTGACTTAAACGATTTGAGCGTCATCGACTGGGGTATACTTGCCGCCCGCGATTTTCAACGGAATCCAGATGATCCTGGAAAAGTCGAACGATACATGGCTGAAGCCCTTGTTTTCCAGCATGTTCCGCTATCGGCGCTGATGGGCATGGTTTGCTACAGTTCGGCTGCAGAAAATAAGGTACTGGCCATTCAGGCAGAGTCTGAGGTAAAATTGAATACCGCTGTAAGACCAAATTGGTATTTCTAATGATTCGATATTCACAAGGTAATTTACTCGAAGCAGACACCGAAGCACTCGTCAACACGGTCAACGAGGTTGGCGTGATGGGGAAGGGCATCGCACTCATGTTTCGTGACACTTATCCCGAGAACAATCGGTTGTACGCAGCAGCCTGTAAAGCGAAGGGGGTCCAGGTCGGCAAGATGTTCGTGGTTCGCGACGGTGACCTGCTGGGTCAGCGTTGGATCATCAACTTTCCGACTAAGAAACATTGGCGGCATCCCTCGAAGATGGAGTGGATACGAGACGGCTTGAAGGATCTGGTTCGTGTAGTTCGTGAGAAGAAAATTCAGTCGATTGCTCTGCCACCTCTTGGATGCGGAAATGGTAGGCTTGAATGGTCCCAGGTGCGTGCTGAAATCGAGTTAGCACTTGGTGAACTACAAGACGTTGATGTCATTGTCTATGCTCCGACATCACAGTATCAAAATGCAGCCAAGCGTAACGGTGTCGAAGAGCTAACACCAGCTCGAGCTCTGATCGCGGAAATGGTTCGCCGTTATTCGGTGCTAGGTATGGATTGCACAAACCTGGAAGTTCAAAAGCTTGGCTGGTTCCTGTCGCGCGTCATCCAAAAACTGCGGATCGAAGATCCGTTAAAGCTTGACTACGGCGCAAACAAGTACGGCCCTTATGCGGATAGCCTGCGCCACTTACTGGACGGTTTGGACGGCAGCTATCTACACTGCGAAAAGCGACTGGCAGATGCCGGCCCTGCCGATATCGTTTGGTTCGATGATTCCCGCAAAGATCAGGTGGTAAGCTATTTGGCGGGTCCCGCAATGAAACCGTATTCAGAGGTGCTTGAGAAAACATCCGAGGTGATTGACGGTTTTGAATCGCCGCTGGGTATGGAATTATTGGCGACGGTTGACTGGATCTTTATTAATAGCTCTGTCAAAAAAACGCCATCAAGCGTACGTGAAGAGCTCGCTACATGGCCAGGCGGAAAAGCCGTAGCGGATCGCAAAGCGAGACTTTTTGATGAGCGCCTCATTGGTTTGGCCATAGATCGGCTGAAGGCCTCCATTCTCGCGGGTTAACGCATAGAATCCGCTTTATCAATGATTTTTTTCGGTTTTTCTGTAAGGTGCTTGTTCAGTCAGTTGCATGAAAATTTCGTCCCAAGACGGTCGATTGCTCGCTCAGTTGACTGAAGACAAAGACATCGCAGAAGAGTTTTTCTCCGCTTGCACTATCTTTTAACCGCTTCTTGATACGGTATATGCTGAAGTCGAGTCTGCTGCTGTCGAGTCACACCCGAGATTTCTTCAGTTGATGCAATCCTATTTGGATGAACGGGTCGTGTTTATAAGTGGAACATCTGGATGATCAATTCGGAATCTGCTTCGAATAGGTGTTCATATGTTTTGATAGGAGTATTGAGATGCAGATCGAGTGTAGCGCATCGGGTACGTTACCCACAGTCATATTCCAACGAAGAAACCTCTCAGAGAACGGGCCAGCGTCCATGCATGCGCTCGTTTTTGATTCCGTAGGTGCCGCCAAGGCTGAGGCCGAGTTAATTGAACGTCAGGAGCATTTGCGATTGATTGCTGTCGTAGACGCCGTTGTCAAGGTTGGGAATGGATAACACCCGCGTCACACGCACGTGAGTAGCGATTGCGACCTCTGCCGAATGATTCCGGGCATGCCTATCTGATATAATCAGGAGAGTCCATCGTTCACAATATCCAGTCGGTTGAATTCAATCAAAGGGGAAATAGCAGGTGTCCAATCTTTTTCGATATCGCCAACTTTTCAAACGGTTGAGCGGCAGTTGGGTTTGGTTATTTCTACTCAACTGCGCGGCTTCAGGCGCCCAGCTGCCTGACCGGCCGGAAACACTGCTTCCTTCCAGGACCGTACTCTTGATTGATCTGAGGGATTTGAGCGAACTTGCGCCAGCATTGAAAGAGCATTGGTTTGACGTGGTATTCTCTGAGGCCATCGAGACTTCAAGGCTCAGCGAATCCGAGCTACCGGTTCGGCTTGAGATGGGGAAAATCGAAAAAGTAAGGGTAAGAAGCTGGCTGCAGCAACAATGCCGGTGCTTCAAGGCGTATGAAGAGCTTCAGAAAATAGTCCAGTTCGTGGACCACCCAATCGGCCCCGACACTTCCGTTGACGAAGTTTTGGAGAAGCTGAGTCCTCTTCTGCCCAAGCGTAGTTTTGTCGGGCTGGGAATTGCAGGAGACCGATTGAATGCAACGTTCGGGATGGATGTTGGCAGTTCGCAGTTCGATTGGCCTGAACTACTGAAATCGATGGCACACATCGTCGATGCGGACGCTTCCATTTTCCAACTGGGGGATGAGCAACTTTATTTCTTCAGGGAAGCTAATTGCATTTACGGTACCTGGAATATGCCTTTGGAAAATTGCCTGCGACTCCAACAACGAGTCCAAGGAGTTGAACGCGAATCTGGCTTCAGGAGCTTGGCCGAGTCACGGGACTTTCAGCGAGTCTTCAAGGGCGTGTCTCCCGATGAATCAACGGATGTGTTCTGTTTTGCGCGAGTAGCTGAGTTGATGAAGTTTGCCTCTTTTGATATCCCTCACTCTGTACCGTTGGGACAATTGGGAAAAACCAAAACGAGTAAGATCGGGTCGACGACCTATCTTTATTCACAGGAAGTGTTTTCCATGTTTTCAGTGACCGGGCTGACGGCTTCCTTTGGAAGAAATGGGCGCGACTGCGAGTACGAAGTCGTTTATCCAGTGATTGAGCCGAAGCTTGAAATGCTGGCGTCAATGCTCAACGAACTGTCTCCGCTGGAAATCAATAAAACCAGAAAGCTATTCGGTGGAGTAATGAGCGGTTGTTACAGCCGACCAAAATCTCCTGCTGAATTTGTTGTGTTGGATATGCAATTCGACCAGCTTCAATGGAGCTGAAGTCTTTCGACTTCAGAAAGAAAAACAAATCCAAAACAGCCATTGGACTAGTTGGGCTTCAATGGAGCTGAAGTCTTTCGACTTCAGAAAGAGCTTGGCTGATGTCGATGCGCGCATGGGCCGAATGGCTTCAATGGAGCTGAAGTCTTTCGACTTCAGAAAGCGAAAGACCGAAGTTCGCCGACGACAATCGTCGGCGGCTTCAATGGAGCTGAAGTCTTTCGACTTCAGAAAGCACGACGGGCATGATCCGTTATTGCGATGGGCGATGGGCTTCAATGGAGCTGAAGTCTTTCGACTTCAGAAAGGATGGGGCCGAAGTGTCACCAGTGTGGGCATCAATCGGCTTCAATGGAGCTGAAGTCTTTCGACTTCAGAAAGATCGCACTAATCACCGTGACCTCATCGCCACCGGAGCTTCAATGGAGCTGAAGTCTTTCGACTTCAGAAAGAACAGCCGGTCGAACCAAAATCCGGCCACCGCATTGCTTCAATGGAGCTGAAGTCTTTCGACTTCAGAAAGGATCGTAAAGCCGCTAAAAAATTCGTCGCTGGGAAAGCTTCAATGGAGCTGAAGTCTTTCGACTTCAGAAAGAGATGACATTTATGGGATCAACCCCCCACTTGTTCGCGCTTCAATGGAGCTGAAGTCTTTCGACTTCAGAAAGAGCTTGGCTGGTACAGACGGATCACCAGCGGAAACGGCTTCAATGGAGCTGAAGTCTTTCGACTTCAGAAAGAAAAGCAAGATCGCGCAGACAACAAGCAGTGTTGCTGGCTTCAATGGAGCTGAAGTCTTTCGACTTCAGAAAGAAGCCAAGGCCAATGGTACTTATGATTCAATTCCCAGCTTCAATGGAGCTGAAGTCTTTCGACTTCAGAAAGTATGGGCGGACAATGCAGAATAAGTCTGATTTCCATGCTTCAATGGAGCTGAAGTCTTTCGACTTCAGAAAGAATTGAGACTGACACACCAAGATTAGGCATTGCTTTGCTTCAATGGAGCTGAAGTCTTTCGACTTCAGAAAGTCGAGCCCCGTGACTCCATTGACACAGCCGCTGGCGCTTCAATGGAGCTGAAGTCTTTCGACTTCAGAAAGCCTCGGTTGCGAATGCTCGACGCAAGCCCAACTGCTGCTTCAATGGAGCTGAAGTCTTTCGACTTCAGAAAGCGAGCCTGATGTTGTCGTGCTGCCAGCCGATTTCGAGCTTCAATGGAGCTGAAGTCTTTCGACTTCAGAAAGGTTGGCTCAACGGGATCGCGGGCACCTTCATTGTTGAGCTTCAATGGAGCTGAAGTCTTTCGACTTCAGAAAGGAGTGGTGCCGCAAGCTGTAATTGACTCCATTCGAGCTTCAATGGAGCTGAAGTCTTTCGACTTCAGAAAGGCCGAAACCGATTTTCTGGGAGACCGTCTTTTGCGGCTTCAATGGAGCTGAAGTCTTTCGACTTCAGAAAGGCTGTTGTTTTTTTTCATCTGCGATCCAAAGAAATTATGCTTCAATGGAGCTGAAGTCTTTCGACTTCAGAAAGAAGGAGCCAACGAAAATGGGATTACGCGAATCGTTTTGCTTCAATGGAGCTGAAGTCTTTCGACTTCAGAAAGCTCAATTTTATGGTTCGGTTGCTTTTCAGTGTGCCCGCTTCAATGGAGCTGAAGTCTTTCGACTTCAGAAAGGCCTGAGCGCGGAGGAATACTACGCGCTCATCCCCGCTTCAATGGAGCTGAAGTCTTTCGACTTCAGAAAGCGCGCGTGCTTCCTGACTCAGTACACGACAGCGGAAAGCTTCAATGGAGCTGAAGTCTTTCGACTTCAGAAAGAGGGTTCAATATTATCTAACTTCGCGATCATCATATGCTTCAATGGAGCTGAAGTCTTTCGACTTCAGAAAGGCTCCGTTGCCAGCGAACAGATCCCGGTTGCGAAGGCTTCAATGGAGCTGAAGTCTTTCGACTTCAGAAAGGGACGGATCGTCACGGCTGAGGAAGCGACACGATTTGCTTCAATGGAGCTGAAGTCTTTCGACTTCAGAAAGAGCCACGCCAGTTGAGGGGAGCGGGCGGCTGCTCATGCTTCAATGGAGCTGAAGTCTTTCGACTTCAGAAAGCTACGCTTTCATTGTTACAGACGCGGTAGAGACTAGCTTCAATGGAGCTGAAGTCTTTCGACTTCAGAAAGAGGGGCTAGGTTTAAGGCTATCGTTTTGGATCAAGATGCTTCAATGGAGCTGAAGTCTTTCGACTTCAGAAAGGAAAAGGAACTACAATGAATAAAGAACAATTGACGGCTTCAATGGAGCTGAAGTCTTTCGACTTCAGAAAGAATGGTTCTCCCTGGTCAGGTCACTGGCAAGAGTTGGTGCTTCAATGGAGCTGAAGTCTTTCGACTTCAGAAAGAGCCTTTAAGGCTCGTTTTGTTTGTCGCTTATTCAGCTTCAATGGAGCTGAAGTCTTTCGACTTCAGAAAGATTCCCGTGAGGGAATTTACGATACCCTCCAAACAGCTTCAATGGAGCTGAAGTCTTTCGACTTCAGAAAGTACAAGAAGGGAGACAAGTGGAGACACCAGGACGCGCTTCAATGGAGCTGAAGTCTTTCGACTTCAGAAAGGGGTCGGTGCCGCCCGCACCATCAAGGGCACCCAGTAGCTTCAATGGAGCTGAAGTCTTTCGACTTCAGAAAGTCTCCATCGGCATCACACGGCAGTCAAGAAGCATTCGCTTCAATGGAGCTGAAGTCTTTCGACTTCAGAAAGGTGCCTATCGCCTCCGATAGGTGCAGGTGCCTGGGGCTTCAATGGAGCTGAAGTCTTTCGACTTCAGAAAGTTCCAATCAATTTTAGTTCATTGTTTGGAGAATATAGCTTCAATGGAGCTGAAGTCTTTCGACTTCAGAAAGGAGCGAGCCGGAATTTTGCTTTGGGCATTGGAGGGACTGCTTCAATGGAGCTGAAGTCTTTCGACTTCAGAAAGCGCAGGGTAGCGCATATCGCAAGCAAACAATCGGCAAGCTTCAATGGAGCTGAAGTCTTTCGACTTCAGAAAGAATTTGAGGAATTGCTATTTCAAACACCACTTTATCAGCTTCAATGGAGCTGAAGTCTTTCGACTTCAGAAAGAATGTACCTAGCGATGTTCTTACCGGTTGGCGTTGAGGCTTCAATGGAGCTGAAGTCTTTCGACTTCAGAAAG
>CAYPXY010000021.1:54350-68842 GCA_964414815.1 uncultured Pirellulaceae bacterium
GCTTCAATGGAGCTGAAGTCTTTCGACTTCAGAAAGATCGCCACTGCAACTCTTTTGGTTTACTGGAGTTAGCCGCAGATTTGCGAGGGGTGCCTGCAAGCAGACCGACCACTGCAGTATATCAGAGCGACTGGTCTTTGTCTTTATCATAAAAATGCACCCTTTTTCAGCTTGCGAGCGATCTCGTGGGATTTCAACGCACTGAGCCGCTCGCAATCAAAGCCCAAAAAAATGCGAATGATCTCAATCTCCGACGAACCTATTCCGCTATCTTGTAGAAATGTATAAAATTTCACACATCAAGATGACTGCTATTGCCAAGCCGCCAATATGACACAAACACTTGCCGGTAGCAATCACGAGTTCGTTCCAATTCACTTTACAAGTACCATGCTGCTAACGGGTTACAAACGCCGGATAACTGGCGATCTCGCCCATCAGCAATCTTGCCAACAACCGGGTTTGGATTTCCAGCAGGCGACGGTAATTCACCCGATAGCCAAACATCGGATGGGTTACCAGCGAATCCATACGCTGCTCATAGGCTCGAAAGAACGACTTTCGGCCTTCCGATGTCAACGCGACCGCATCGCCTGCCCGAATAAAGTCTCTCGACGTGATCATTCGTGTATTGATTGCCGACAGCACAGCAGAATCTGCAATCAACGGTCGGAACGGTTCCATCAAATCCAATGCCAGTGCCGCACGGCCAAATCGGGGCTGGTGATAGAAGCCCAGATACGGATCAAACCCCACGGTATGACAAATGATGGTCAGATCCTTTGCCAACACGCTGTAGGCCAGTGACAACAACGCGTTGACCGCATCGCGCGGCGGACGCCGGTTGCGGCGCAGAAAATCAAACGTGAACGGAATCGAGCGATTCTTCGCCGTGTTTCCGTCCATCGAAGGTTTCCCATTTCCTGTTGCTGATATTCCGCCGCCTGAATCACTCGTCAAATCAATATCCGATCTCGAATTCCCATACTCGCCCTGAGTGTCTTCTGCAGACAAACCGTCCTCGATCAGTGCCGAACTTAGTCCTGCTGATTTCCCCACCTTGATCATCCCGGCAAGGTTCTCGAAATAGATTCTCGCTGCGTTGCCTTCGATGCCCAGCAGCGATTCAAGCGACTGAGCACGCTCGGCTTCCTCCTGCATGCACTTCATGAGCGCGATGGGACGCGACGGTGGTTCGATATGGTTTCGTTGCAGCATCGTTCGTTGGTTTCGAATCTTACCCGACACTAGCATCCGCGCAAGCCGCAGACAAAACGAAGGGACGTCGGCCAGCCGAAACTGCTCACGGCGTAAATAGATGTTCTTCACACCCAATCCGTGGGTCACTCCATAGAACCAGCCCCCCATCGAAAAGTAGGCAATTGGAATCTCGTTTTCGCAAAGCGTTTGCACGGCCTGAGTCGAAAGCTGAATGTTCCCAAAAACATTGACCTGACAAGTTTCACCAATGCGAACTTCCTGAACCACTTTTTCCTTTTCCTTGATCTTCAATACATTCCCGGACTTGCCGACGTAGAGCCCTTGCGCGTTCAAATAGAGGGGCCGCAAGTCATCCCGTGCGGCGACGAGGCGGCGGCGCGGCTCATGGTTCATGGGTTCAGCAGGCGGCGCCGGAATTCCGATGTCAAACAGCAGTCCTTGTTGCCGTTCGCCCTTGGCGAGAACCGACCGGCAACTCCACGTTTCATCCGGCAAACAAATATTCACCAGCGAGCAACGTGGACATTTCGGGCTGTCCCTCAGCGGCAACGGAATCTCGTTCGATGCCGCAGTTTGTCTTGCCTGAGATAGTGCGTCAAGAGTCTGCGCCACCAGCGAATCGTCGACATGAATTCGAACGCGCTGCTTGGTGGCCACATAGTAAATCACTCCTTCGTCGCAGGTGTATCCGTTGTCTCGCAGGATGATCGCTTGAACCGCGAGCTGAACCCGATCTGCGTCCCAAGCCTCCAGTTCTCCAGTATCCACGTTCTTTCTCGGTTTCCCGCGTTTGTAATCGACCGGAGTCACCACACCCTCGGAAACTTCGACCAAGTCCATTTTGGCAATCAACCCCAATCGATCACTCGAAAGCATGATGCTGCGCGACTGAATCGTGTCCGTACTGGACAGTTCACTGGCCGGTATCAGGCCATCTTCCTTCGCGTCGAGTTTGGCATGTCGAATAGCGCCTTCGGTGGTCTCGCGGTTATGAGCAAAGACATTTTCAACCCATTCATAGTAGAACAGTCTTGGGCAGTAAACAAATTCGTTGAGCATCCTTGCCGGGAGATAGTCCGGTGTGTCGATTGGCTTCATAAGGATTCATCTCTAAACGACAATACAGGGTGCATTGATGGGCGAATAAGGCTGCCCCAAAGCTGTAATCACACGCTCGCCGCGTCCTTCGGTTGGCCCGAGATCGACGAACAGAACCTGGTCTTCGTTGTGCTTGATGATTTCCGATAACGCGTGGCGGCACTTGGCAAGATCGATCGGATTAAACTGGCATTCGAAGATCGAGTACTGCAAATGATCTCCAAAATCCCGCATCGTTTTGAATACCTTGCGAAGCCGCTTGGGATCGCAGATGTCGTAACAAACCAGATAAGTACTTCGCATGGATGGGCTCTTGGGTCAGAGGTTTGCCTCCATGCGGAAAAATCACCGATCCTCCCATGCTAGTTAGGAGAAATCCGATTTGCCAATCGATTTCGCAGCCAGCCAATCGTTGTTTCTCCTCCTAATCCTCATGCTTTCCAACTTTTTTTGTGGTTGTTCGCTGGCCGGTCAGGACCGACGGTGGATGGTCTAGAGAGATTGGTCCTCGGGTTGCCGCGTCTGGACAGATTACTGTTTTCAGTCTACTTTGATTTTCATGACGTTAAGGATCGTTCGATCAATAGCGGTCGCCTTTCACTCCGCGAAAGTAGTAAAAGCATGGGTTTTCGCGGAGCGAAAGGCGACACTCATTCTTCGAACGATCCTAACCCGGAAGCATTCTATTTGCCGAAAAAAGGAGCTACCCATGAACACCCCCCATTCCGTCCAAGTCACATTCCGCATTCCTGGCAACTGGTCGGATCTTGGCGAGCTGATTCGGCAAATCCCGTCAGATTATCGTTTGACGCCGGAAGGCTTGGTCCTACCCGACGGAACATTAGTCGAAGCGTACCCGGTTCCGCCCGACGATCAGTTCGGCCAGGTTTTCATCTCATCCTGTCGCCAGCCTCTAACACGGGAAGAGCAGAATATCATCAAGCACTACACGGCGAATATGATTTTGCTAGGTCCTGGCGGGTCGCTTGAGTCGGCTTACCGAATGATGCAGGCGGCCAACGCGATTCTCGATGCAGGTGGAGCGGGAGTTTTTATTGACAATGGTGCGCTGTCCCATAGTCGTGAATGCTGGAAACAAATGGTCGATGACGGTGGGCCGGATGCGATCAGCTTTGCTTTTGTTTCAATCATTCGTGGCGAGAATCGACTGCGAACGGTGGGGATGCATGTACTGGGTTATCCCGATTTCGAGTTGACCAGCGACGGCCAACCGATCGACGAACAGAACATTATTTCGATCATCCGGTACGTCAGCCTCGGTGAAAAGCCGATTGCTCCGGGCCATTTGATCTTCGACGAAAACGGCTTGCAATTCCGCGCGACAGAATCCACCCGCGAGCGTTTCGATCTCGCCCACCCGATGCACAATCCATTCGGCTATCTGAAACTCGTCAGCCTGAAAGAAATCACGGAAAACAATTGAAAATCCAGATCAATCGATTGCCGATGACCTGCTTGCAGGGCGAGCGATGCTCCTACTGCAAGGTAGAAGCTTAGAGCCTATCCCATAACTGAACCAAAGTAAATCTGTGTCGTATCATTGTTGTTCAACTTCAACCAATGAAACAGTACATGGAGGAATCAATGAGCGTTCAGGGCAATCGACTTCAATCATGGCATTTACCGGAAAAGTTGTGGCAACGGCTGGAACCGTTATTGCCTCGATACCAAGCGGGTGAAAAGGGCGGCCGTCCCCGAGTCCATATGCGAAAGGTCGCGGAAGGCATTTTTTATGTGTTGCGAACCGGCATTCAGTGGAAAGCCATTCCACGCGAATACGGTTCTGGAAGCACCTTGCATCGCTACTTCCAACAATGGGTATCACTTGGCATCTTCGGCAAGCTCTGGAAAGTGGCGTTGCAGGAGTATGACGAGCTCAAAGGCATTCAATGGAACTGGCAAAGTATGGACGGAGCGATGGTCAAATCGCCTCTGGGCGGGGAAAAATACAGGTAAAAATCCGACGGATCGGGGAAAACTGGGAACCAAGCGTTCCGTACTGACCGATGGTCGCGGCGCTCCGCTGGGAGTCGAGATCAGCGGAGCCAACACGCATGATATTAAACTTCTCAAGGGGACCTTTGACAGTGTCCCGGTAAGACGTCCCCAGCCAACGACGCGAAAGCAGCACGTTTGTCTGGATAAAGGGTACGATTCTAAAAAGGTTCGCGTTTTTCTCATCCGGCGTCACTACACGCCCCATGTGAAGTCTCGTGGCCAGGAGCAGAAAGCACATCGCTCGGGTCGAAACATCAAACCTCGTCGCTGGGTAGTCGAGCGAACTCATTCCTGGAACAATCGTTTTCGACGTCTTCTCATTCGATGGGAGAAAAAGTCCGAAAACTATCTCGCTCTGATTCATTTCAGCTTCGCGTTCACGACGCTAAGGATCGCGGAAGTTCTGGGATAGGCTCTTAGTGAATCAGGGTTGTTTCGAAGCTGATTGGTGATAAATAGTCTATAGCTGAATGTCGTCTCAAGACGTTGTAGTAGTTGATGTATTCTCTGATTTCTTGAATCGCTTCTTCATTTTGTCGTGAACAGTTACAGCCGCTATTTATTTGCCAAGGCGTTCTTCCTGCTCTTTGAGCCATTGCTGGTGTTCGGCTTCAATGGCTTCTTCGAAGTCCGAACGCTCGGGGATGATCAGGCCCTGGGGATACTGGGCTGTGGGGGCAATATGCCCACCATACTTCCACTCCATCCACCGTTTCAAGTCGGCTTCTGCCGCTTCCAACGATTCACCCTGCTGTTCGAGAACTTCGATCAGTTTCTTGAGGTGGGTTCCTTCGTTGACGAAGACGTTGTTGGGTTTAGAAAGAAAACTTGCATAGTGAATAGGACGAAGATAGCACCCGTACGGAGCATAGTCATTTCGGCGTTCGACTTGATGAAACGATTTCGGATTCGCACCGGCTTCGATCAACTGAATGGCCAATTCGCAAGCTTGGTCAACGTAATTGATGGGAGCATTTCTCAAGTATCGAATCAACAGCGTACAGCCTTCTCCATCGGTGTCGTCCAGTTTGGCTCCTTTGTTGGTCAGCAATGCCAATCGCTCCTTGGCATCGGGAGCGTTAACACCTGTGCTGAGTAACAAAAACGGTGTCACATCCTTAGAGCCTCCAAAATCAGCCTTCAAATTGGGATCGCCACCCGACTCGAACACGGACTTGAAGAGCCGGTTGTAGTCATAGGCTGCCGTCAAATGAACGACCGACTTCCTTCCGGTCTCACCGCCTTCGACGCAAACGATATTTGGATTGGCACCATGCTTTAAAAGACATTCGAACGGGCGGTAGTCGTCAAAAACATAGCAAGCCATCAAAAGAGGGGTGGTATTGGACCTCCTTTTCGTCCCCTCGGGAGAAGTCAAATCTCGTCCGGTCGCGTTGACATCCGCTCCTGCTGCGATCAGCCTTTCCATCTCGGCAACGTTTGCGTCGAGGATTGCTTCACACAGACGAGCTGCCAAGGGATCATCGAACAACCCATCTGGCCTGAATTCGACTTTCTGCTCGGAACGAGTTGGCATGTAAAAAGCGGCGCAGTGCCAATAAGTATCCACAAAAAACTGCCGCTGTTTATTGATCTCCGGGTCTGATTCTTCAATAAACGAAAAATGGTTTTCGGTGCTGAGAGGGATCTTCTCCATCAGATCCAACTTCGGACGCCTTCCATTGATCGAGACGGGAAGATCGTCTATGAATTGCCTAGACTTGCTGACTAGCTGACAATGGGATACTGGCAAGAAAAGTCCTAAGAAAAGGATACAACTCAACATTACTGTTTTAACCAGCCTTACAAAATTCACGAATATCATTTTACACTTCATCAAGACTAGCGATCTGTATATAAATCTTCTCTAGGACCGAAATGCTGCAGTACGCCATATTGGTAATAGGAATGCGAACTAACTAAGCACTCAAAACCATTCTTTGAATACGCAACATTGCTCAGCAACTTGAACCAGGATCGAAAAGCCAAACCGCCCCATGTCCAGATTCCAGCTGTGTCATCGACTCCTAAACTACTAATAACGACGTCCATGATTCGGTCTCGTTCTGCAGCGGCATCCCCATGGTCCAGCATTTTTAGCGGACTAAACAGTTGTGCTCTTTGTCCGATCGCTTTAGCAACCTTGGGATACCCCGCGTCTTGAACAATCGTCAAAATGTCAAGCGAATCAGTGTAGGCAGTCACTAGTGGAGCGGAACCGAAGCCTGTCTCCTCGTCATATCTACTGATCGCTCCATCATTTTCCTGCCCTGTCATCAGGTTAAAGTTGACGATGGTTTTCCGGTATAGCCCCGCAGCATTAAATGTGATCGCAGAAAAATCAGCCCAGATCGCTGCGGCACTCGCTAATCCGCCTCCCAGCGAATGTCCGGCAGCAATCAAGTTCAAATTGCCAGAGCTGGCTGTGAATTCCTGGAGAGACCTCTTGGATGCAAAACCAAGGCGCATCGCCAGATTATATTGATCGCTACCTGAACCGAACGCCTGCCCAAAATTATTCATCCAATCATCCAGTTGGTCAGCATGAGTTCCCGCGAAACCAAGGATGTAATGATTGGGCCCGCCAATGTAGTCTCGGTATAAACCTGCCGTAAAACCACCGAGTTCCTTTGCGGGTCTGTTCAATAGGACGGCATCGGCTCCAAATCCAAGAACAGCCAGTTGCTCTGCATCTTGTATTTCCAATCCATAGTTGGGCAAGTCTTCCAGATCATAGACGCCCCCTGAAACCAGCGATGCTCTCACTTCCTGGCGGTTCAAGATGTCCCAAAATATCGAAAGGGGATCCGTCACGACATAATGAACTTTGTCCTCGAAGTACTGCCCTCCCAACGCACCCGAGACTTTTATCACACCCGGTTTGAGGCCTTTTCTTCGAAGCTGAATAAGTGTCTTGATCTTTGTTGTAATTTCGCCCTTGATAGTCCAATCATCAATATAGCCTGTCGCACTATTATAGCCCAGTTCGCTCAATCGGTGCGAGTCGATGATCACTTCATTGCCTCTGTAAAGCACGATTCGCCCATAAAACTCTGGATCACCGAATACGCTGTATTCGACCTTGATGTTGGTAGCAGGATCCATTCCCTTGGGAAGTTGGACCCGGACCCGTTGGTCGGCGTCGGGAACTCCTGTTTTAACCAGTACTCCAAAATTGTAAGGATGATCTTCCATGAAGTCCTCCCACTCTGATTGCTCCAGTCCGTTTCGATTGTCGCTGTCGATATCCACATCGATTCCCAGACCGATGTACCGGAATGAGTCAAAAGCGTACCCGACTACGTCAACTGCGTTTCGATGCCAAACCAGGCTGACCTTGCCGCTGTCCATCGACACCACTTCCAGCCAGACCGTAAAAGGCCCCTCGTGTTCCTTGAATTCAGTGGTTTTGAGGATCGGCTCCGTTTTCTCAGCATCAAGCCACAGTCTCACTTTCTGGGGTTCAAATCCCAGCGTGAAAAAATCGTCGTTGAAATTTAGTTCCTCAGGGATCAGACTTCTGAAGGTGACCTTGTAGGGCTTCTCCGATTGATACGCCAGAAAGGTCCCTGGCTGATCCTCCTTTTCCTCATCAGGCTCTGTTTCAATATCGATGTCGGCCGTCTTGTCAATCAGCGTTGCTGAGTCTTCAGCACTGCCAATCCGATAATCCAGCTTCACATACATATTCTCCTGGTGTGGCTTCTTCGTATAGAAACCTTCGACAATTTCAAAGACTACTTTTTCGTCGAGTTCGTATTCATCGAAGTCCCATTGGTTCAATGCCTGAATTTCAACGTCCGCCCAAGCCTTGCCGGGCGGGATATCCACATAGTACACCGGATCATATTTTTCTGGAGATACCAACCGCCAACCGGCATGAAACACTTGGGATTGACCCGCCTGCTCGGAGGGCAATCCGGGTGCCACGGTTGCCTGCTTGAACGCCCAATCATCCGCCTCTGCCAGACGCTCCCCGGAATCCGGATAATTTGTGGAATCCTTGAAAGCAAAAAAGACTCGTGTTTTATGATCGTATCCGCTCCGATTCATTCGAGAAAACCGAAATGTGGCTTCGTCATAGTCCTGGTTGTCACGCAGCGGAACCTCGGAAAATACATTGTCGGTCGCTCGAATCAAAACCGTGTCCACACCTGGTAATTTCACGCCTTCCGGAAGATGATTCATGTCCCGAATATGAACGGTATCATTCAGACTGCCGTTCCAGATCCCGGATCCGATCAGCGCGTTGACTTTGATGGGATCGAAGTGCTCCGTTGCCCCACCTGGATTGACGGCTTCAAGATAGAACGAGACTGTTTCTCCCGCCGCCAAGCCCAAGGAAGCAGCACTGTACGAGACGTTGGATCGAATCAAATCGGCTTCGGTTCGAAATTCAGATGCATCCTTACGCCACAGCCTGAAAAGCTTGCTTGACCCTGGAGCCATCCCCGCATCATCAAACTCAAAAACGATCTGATGGCTGCCTCCGCCCAAAGCCGCCAGATTGGCGCTGAGCGTGACTCGAATTTCCTTGAACGATGCACCCGCGATTGAGTCAGAATCAACATCCAGATCGATGGATGGAAAATGAATCGTCGCCGTTTTTCCAGACGTTGCATTGACACCATTGCCAACGGGTTGCCGCTGAAACAAATGGTCAGGATCGGTGACAAAGAAATCCGCACCGCTGGGAACCGATTCACCCGTCGTCCAGGTGGGATTGGCCAATCGATCGACCCACGCGCGATAACTGTAGCTGGGCAAAGTTGGGGTTGCAGCAACGTGGTTGACTGAAACGCTGTAAGATTCTCCCCGTTTGAAAATCCCCTGAACCCGCTCGACTCCAGGATTGGATGGAGTGATCGTTTGTCCGCCAACGGTCATGCTCCAGTTTCCGGATTGGTGGTTGCCGTGATCGCCGATGAACATCCATAGAGGGACTTGCATATCAGCCGGAAGATTGGGCCCGCCCGTGAAATCAACGGCCAGCAGATGTCTTGCTTCGAGTTGTTCGTAGGTAAGTGGATTTGGCTGAGAAGGCGTTCGACTCGAACGTTTTGAACTTCGTTGGCGATTGGATTTTGTCGAAAACCAACCTGTGACGCGAGGAAGCTTGAACATCTCAGTACCTCTTTGATCAAAAGAGTGGAAGTGAAACTCGAAGCAGATTCCCTCAAACTAGCCCTGCCATTGTGCGTTGTCAATCATGAAAAAAGTAGTTTTCAAAACTTTTTCTGAAGCCCGTTTTACGAGAGAAACCGTGTTAAACTCAGCATGCGATTGGCACAAGAATTGCGAGCGGGCATCGGCAAAGTGTGAAACCAAATGCTACCCATCAAGCCCAACCACTCTGGAACGCGTCAGGATGGTAATCCGATCTTCATCTGGTTACACTTATAGTTATGAATACGCCTTTCTCCCGTCGTCAGTTTTTTACTACCGGTACTCACCTGTTGGGGGGCGCAGCACTAACCAACCTTTTGTTGTCCGAAAACGTTCTCGGTTCGGCCCTGCCGAGGATTGGCCACGATCCTGTTGGACCGCACTTTGCGCCGAAGGCAAAGCGGGTGATCTATTTACACATGGTCGGCGGACCGTCGCAAATGGATCTGTTCGACTTTAAGCCTCAGATGAAGGATTGGTACGACAAGGATCTGCCCGACTCCATCCGGCAGGGCCAGCGTCTGACCACGATGACCAGCGGCCAAACCCGATTTCCGATCGCGCCCTCCAAATTCAAGTTCTCTCAAGAGGGCCAGTGCGGAATGTGGATGAACACAGAGCTGCTGCCGTGGCTGGCCAAGAAAGCCGATGAAATCTGCTGGATGCGCAGCCTTCACACCGAAGCCATCAATCACGAACCCGCAATTGCTGCCATGCAAACCGGTAATCAAGTCACCGGTCGCGCCTGCCTCGGTTCCTGGGCCTCGTATGGGCTGGGTTCGATGAATCAGGATTTGCCCGCGTTCGTCGTGCTGGTTGCTATCCCGACCAATCGCGATCAGGAACAGGCCATCTCGTCTCGACTCTGGAGCAGCGGCTACCTGCCCGGCGAACATGCGGGCGTATCGCTCCGAAGCAAGGGAGACCCGATCCTGTTCATCAATAATCCGCCCGGCGTCAACAGCGACATCCGCTACAAGACCATTGAGGGAATCAACCGTCTCAACGAACTCAATCATCAAACGTTTGGCGATCCAGAAACGCAAACCCGCATTCGCCAGTACGAGATGGCGTTTCGCATGCAGGCCAGCGTACCCGAGCTGACCGATCTCTCGACGGAATCTGAAGCCACCTTTGAACTGTACGGACCAGAGGCCAAGAAACCGGGAACGTTCGCGAATGTTGCCTTGATGGCAAGACGGCTTTGCGAACGCGGCGTGCGATTCGTGCAGGTATATTTGAACAACTGGGATCATCACGCCAACGTCGGCGGTCGGATGCCGTCGCAATGCAAAGACATTGATCAAGCGTGCTATGGGCTGCTGGAAGACTTGAAGCAGCGAGGCTTGCTGGAAGACACGCTGGTCATCTGGGGAGGCGAGTTCGGAAGGACCATCTATTCGCAAGGCGGACTATCGACGGAGAACTATGGTCGCGATCATCATCCGCGTTGCTTCACGATGTGGATGGCTGGCGGCGGTGCGAAAGGTGGGACGATCTATGGCGAGACCGACGATTTTTCGTACAACATCGTCAAAGACCCGATCCATGTTCGTGACTTCCACGCCACGATTCTGCATTTGCTGGGCTTCGATCATGAACGACTGATCTATAAACATCAGGGACTCGATCAGAAATTGACGGGAGTCGAACCGGCAAGGGTAATCCGGGAATTGATAGGATGATGTAGCTGGGAATAGACGTTGTTGGTTGCCCAGCATCCAGTATCGGGTACAATTCAAGTATGAATATTATTTAGCAACTACTACCTCCCCCACACCAAAAATTGGCGATACTGAATGACCCAAAAACTAACCGCAATTATTCATCGTGAAGGAGATGGTTTTGTTGCACTGTGCCCTGAGCTGGATATTGCCAGCCAAGGCGACACAGTCGTCGAAGCACGCGAAAACCTTCGCGAGGCGCTGGAACTATTTTTCGAAAGTGCATCTCCTTCCGAAATCAAGGAAAGGCTAGGCGAAGAGGTATTCGTTACTCAAATCGAGGTAACGTGTGGGTAAGCTGAAGCAGTTGTCAGGGACAGAAGTTTGTGCAATCCTGACTCAGCAGGGCTTTTCGCAGGTCCGTCAACGTGGAAGCCACATCGTCATGCAGTGTCAGACCGAAAGCGGAACAACCACGGTGGTCGTTCCCGATCACAAGCAAGTTCGCATGGGAACATTGCGGTCGATTATTCGGCAGTCGGGATTGCCGCGGGACGTGTTTGAAGTCTGACGGTGCCAATACGACTTCGAACGGCCTACACCACATGCCTACGCACAATCTCCAGCAACCCGTCGTGCAAATAGCCGTTCGTTGCCAGTACCGAAGTTTTGGCTAAAGGCAACTCCGCCCCTTCGCAAGTGGTGATCCTGCCACCGGCTTCTTCGAGAAACAGCCTTGCGGCGGCAAAGTCCCACGGCTGAAGCTGGAACTCGAAGTACCCACCATACCGGCCAACTCCCACATAGGCGATATCCAGTGCCGCCGCGCCGATCCGCCGAACACCTTGTACCTGGTGCTCGAAGCAGTCACCGATCGCGGCCAGCGTCAATCGCATTCGCGATCCTCGGTCATAGTAAAAACCAACCCCCAGCAAAGTCTCCGACAACTGGCGGTGCTGATTGACCTTGGCCCGGCTGCCATTGTAAAACGCACCGTTCCCCCGTTGGCAAACAAACTCATCGTTCAGTTCGGGATTGACTAAGCAACCGCACTGTGCCACACCGTCGCGATAATAGGCCACCGAAACAGCGTAGTGAGGAATCCCGTTAGCAAAATTGTTGGTGCCGTCGACCGGATCGATGACCCACAGATGTTCTGCTTCGATTTGAGTCGTCTGACTTTCCTCTGCCATGAACTGATGGTCGGGGAAGTTTTCGCGGATGATCTCGATAATGGCCTGTTCCGCTTCGACATCGGCCTTGGTCACCAGCCCAAGACTACCGCCGAACTCGCTTGACTTTTTCTCAATCCCTGCCGTCGCCAGATTCGCAAAATAGGCTTTGGCAATGCGGCCGCCTTCTTTCGCCGCATCCCGGGCGACCGTCAGTTCTTTTGATAGCATCGTCCAGTATTTCGCTTGTTTTGGATAGGGAATGGGTTACAGTTGAATCGGCATACTAACATGAACCGAAGACGAGGGGTAGAACCGTGGGTTCGAGCGTGCTATCCAGCTCCATTTGAAAATCAATTCGTCACAAAGCACTCGACATGAAATATCCTCCCGTTCAAAATTTCATCAACGGGCAGTTGGTGGATTCATCTTCAGGCTCTTCTACGAGTAAAAGGCTCGCCGTCATTTCACCTGTCGACGGGAGCCCATTGTCCACAGTGCCGCTATCGAATGCCAAAGACCTCGACGATGCGGTGCAGGCCGCCAAGTCGGCCTTTCGTGGCTGGAGCCGAACCCCCATCAAGGAACGCGTTCAAGTTTTCTTCAAGTACAAAACGTTGCTGGAACAGAATCTGCAGGAACTGGCCCAATTGGTTCATGAAGAAAACGGCAAGACCTATGCCGAAGGCGTCGCGGAAATCGAAAAGTGTATTGAGCTGACCGAATTTGCCTGCTCGCTTCCTCAACTCGTGACCGGTGAAGTACTGGAAGTCAGCAAAGGCGTCGAATGTCGCACCGAACATGTGCCACTGGGCGTCGTCGCCAGTATCGTGCCGTTCAACTTTCCATCGATGGTGCCGAACTGGACGATCCCGAACGCGATCGCGCTCGGCAACTGTATGATCATGAAGCCCTCCGAAAAAGTTCCGCTCAGTTGCGTCCGCCTCGCACAGTTACTACAAAAGGCCGGTTTGCCAGATGGCGTTTTCAACATCGTCAACGGTGATGCAGAAATCGTGAACGCGATCTGTGACCATCCCGATATCGAAGCGGTCTCCTTTGTCGGCTCAACCCGAATCGCGAAACTCGTCTACCAACGGGCGACATCGAACTTAAAACGGGCACTGGCCTTGGGCGGTGCAAAGAACCATTTGGTCGTATTGCCCGATGCAAAACCTGAGATGACGGCTCAGAATGTCGCCGCGAGCATGACGGGTTGCGCGGGGCAGCGCTGCATGGCCGCCTCTGCCATGGTGGCCGTGGGAGACGTGAACCCGATCATCGACAAGATCTGTGACGAAGCCCGAAAAATCGTACCGGGTCAAAACCTGGGCGCCGTGATCAGCCCGGAAGCCAAAGAGCGCATCGAACGTTACATCACCGAAGCCGAAGAACAGGGTGCCAAGGTTCTCGTCGATGGGCGCGGAGCTTCGGTGAGCGGCAAAGAAAACGGAACCTATGTCGGTCCCACTGTGATCGATCATGTCCAACCTGAGATGGCCGTCGCGCAGGAGGAAATTTTTGGGCCGGTGATCTCCATCATTCGAACCCACTCGCTCGACGAAGCGATTGCCATCGAAAATTCGAATCCCTACGGTAACGCCGCCGCCGTGTTTACTCAGAACGGAGGGCTGGCCCGATATGTGATTGATAGGGCCAACGCCGGTATGATCGGCGTTAACGTGGGGGTTCCCGTCCCTCGCGAGCCGTTTTCGTTTGGCGGATGGAACGAAAGCAAGTTCGGCGTGGGCGACATCAACGGAAAAAGCTCGATTGAGTTTTGGACGAAACTAAAGAAAAGCACTATCAAATGGAACCCGGAAGCGGGAGTCAACTGGATGTCGTGATTTTATGCCAAGCAAACCGTTTAGCCGCAAGCCGAAGCCGACTGCAAATGGTTTGTGGCTACCTTAAGTAGTCGATCAGCCAGTGATTGATGCGGGAAGATCGAGAAGTGGTCGGCGCAGGCGCGACGGCAGGGTGCAGCCTCCGTAGTCAATCTGCCTCCCAATAAAATATCCGCAACCCGGTGCTTCGTGCGCCTTTGGGGGTTGCTGTTAGAGTGATTTCGGTATTACAGTACATTTTTGGCAGCAACCCCCGACGGCTTGCGGCTATTTATGGAGTGCGGGACTCTTGTACCGCTTTGGAT
>CAYPXY010000022.1:0-68026 GCA_964414815.1 uncultured Pirellulaceae bacterium
GGCATGGGTGGCGGCATGGGAGGTGGTATGGGTGGCGGCATGGGTGGCATGGGTGGTGGTATGGGCGGCATGGGCGGAATGGGCGGCATGTTCAATATCCCACCTGGTAAAACCGGACGCTTGCAACTCAATACTATTTGCCTTGAAGAAGGTCGTCCCGATCCTAAATCGAGCATGGAATATGTGATTCAGCCGCTGGAAAAATTGAATGACGACCCAAGGATTGCAGAACTTTGCATGATGGTCGGCAACAATGAAATTTCAACCGGTGCCGCCCAAGCAGCTGCTTGGCATATCACCGACAACAAGTCCTGGGCAGAACTGCTGGTCAAGAATCGTCACGAATCGATGGACGGTTCGTTCCAACGTTACTTCCATCCGACCCACGTTCAACTGGCTCAGCAAATCCTGGTTCTGGCCCATCAACGAGCCGAATTTCGTGCGGATCTGGAAGCCAAAAGCAAGCAGACGCCTCAGTCTTCCAGCGACTACTACGCGAATGATCAAGCCAAAGAAAGCTTACCCGTGACGCAAAACTAAAAGTGTCAAGGTTCGAAAAGTTTCAAAAGCCTGCTGAGGAATCAGCAGGCTTTTTTATTGGACTCTCTCAATCAAGCTCTTTCAATCGGAAAAGGGATCACCCGATCAATCCTCTCCTGTTCACAGTAGATCATCGCCAATCGATCAATCCCCAGTGCCACTCCCGCACAACCAGGAATACCATACTCCATCGCACTGAGCAGAAAACTTTCTGCAGGTAGCGGCACATTTCCGTCGATCCGACGCAGTCGATTCTGCGATTCATTTCGCAGGCGCAGCTCATTCGCATCGAGCAGCTCATGATACCCGTTTGCAATTTCCATCCCGTTGATGAACAACTCAAATCGTTCTGCAACCGGTGGATCGTCGTCACGCACCTGGGCTAACGCCGACTGTGAGGCGGGCCAGTCATACACCATCACGGGTGCATCAAACCCAAGCTGGGGTTCGATCGCCTGAGCCAGCAACAGGTTCAGCCAGTCGTCTCTTTCCAATTCGTTCAACGACGGTTGAACGTGGATCCCGTTTTCCAGACACGCCCGACGCAGCTGCTCAAGCGAGGCCGTATGAGGATTCAATCCGACGGAGCGATCGAACAGATCCTGATACGAAATACGGGTCGCTGGGGGACGTGCAGTCGTGCTGCCAATGAAATCACTGAGGAAATCCATTCCGGAAGCAAGATCGTCTCCCGTGCGATACCATTCCAGCATCGTGAACTCCGGGTTGTGACGTATCCCCCGTTCACCGAATCGAAATGATTTGGTGATTTGATAGATGTGGGTCGCACCGGCGGCCAGCAATCGCTTCATCCCGAATTCCGGAGACGTTTGCAGCCACATCAGTGCTGGGTCTGCGGCCGAATCAATCTCCGGTGGAACCACAAGAGCAGCCGGAATACTAATGGGATGCAGGTGCCGGTCAACACAAACGTCGTGCGAGAGAATGGGGGTTTCCACTTCGATGAAACCCTTTTCCTGAAAGAAGGAACGAATCCTGACAAGCATTTCAGACCTTTTTCTCAAGGTCTCAATGGAGGCAACAGGTAAAAAGTCATTTGACATGGAGCAGACGTCAGGGCTGGTTTAGTTATTGGGAAGCAGGTTGACTACCGAGGCGGCACCCTGCCGGCGCGCCTGCGGCTATTTATGGAGTGCGGGACTCTTGTACCGCTTTGGATATTTGGATTTCATCGGTGGCCGAAACCGTCCGAAGCCATAGAAACGATAGCGGGACAGGGTCCCGCACTCCATCGAGGCTAAACGGTTTGGCCTGGGTAACGGCCGTCCACCTGTATCGGCCGTACGGATTATAGCACATCCTCCGACTGATTCGCTTTTTTCTTGACCTACGATTGATTCGGTTGTTACTGGTGGTTTCGAATTTCAAGCAATTTTGATTCTACCTGTCGATGAAGATACGGACTTACCCGCTCAACCGATTGCATACGCTTAATGCGTGGGATGGAAAGATCAATGAAATTCAAAAGGATCGATTCAATCGCGTCAAGATTGTTGGCCACGGCCGGATTGTTGTCTTTAATCGCGCCGGGATGCTGCCTCCAGCGTTCTGGAAACCTGGTTGGAACTCGCCCAGTTCACATGGTAACGATGCGTCCCTGCGACCGCTGCGCCCTCCATTCACCCGAACCCTCTGGTCAGGCTTCAGCAGAAAGCTTGTCGTCCCAAGCCCCCGTTTCTCAGGAGCGATCGGGACTGCTGATTCGCACACGAGCCACTTCGCACACCCCGGCTACAACCTCCATCGAACCGCCGAAAGCCCCTGCCCAAAAAAACACCGATTGGGTCAAACTTCCGGTGGATCAAGATCTTTCCAGCCGACGCGTGTCGTTCTCACCCACAGCGGAAGCCGAGATCGCACTGGAACCTATCGCAACCACCGTCGAGACCACCGAAGCAACGTCTATCCTGACCTCGGAACCAATGGCCTCTGAGGTTTCTACTTCGATTTCGGAGCCTGAGAAACAAAATCAGGATGTCCCACAGATCGCAATGAACCCCGACGCCCATGTTCCTACGTTTCTTCCTCAAGGATCCTCCATGATGCCCAAGCCTGACCACCGTCTGGTTGAGGCCCCTCCACTGGCTCAACGTCAACATTTGGAGCCGCCGGTGGAACGATCCGCCGAGCAACCCGCTCCTACAGGTGTGTCTGATCCGGTCCCCCACCCCCTCGTTCTTCAACTGCGAGATCGACCGTGGCCTTCGGCGAGTATTCACGAACAAAGCCAATCGGGACATCGAATCCATCGGGATGGCTATCGTGATCTGCAACCCTCATTTCGAACGCTCGATGACGAGCCCCTTGTTCCAAGTCAGTTTTCGGACCGCCCAGCGACACAAAACCTCCCAACACTCACGGTGGGGCATCAGAAGAAACTGCACGAAACCGCTCCGCTGCCGATGAACTGGAGCCAGCAAGAGCGAAGCAACTGGCAACGGGATGAAGTTCGCCAGCCGGAATATTCCACGATCACGCTTTACGCAACCCCTCAGACATCAGCGGTCAACCGGGCCCCCGTGGTTAACCTGGCTGCTGGCGGCCAATCTCCGACTCCCTCCAGTCTGCGTCCCAGCCCCAACGGGTGGGCTCCTCCGGAAACATTACCCACCATCATGCCCCAACAACGAACGGTGCCACGCCCCCTCCAGAACGAACTGATTCCGCTTGGCAACGGCAGCGATTCGATGGACCGGTTGACTAACCTGCCGGTTGTCAATCAAAACGGCGCCTCTGAAAAAACTCAACATTAGTCTTTGTGATACGGATGGCCGGCCCGAATGGTTTCTGCTCGGTAGAGTTGTTCCAACAGAACCAGCCGAGCCAGATCGTGCGACATCGTCAAGGAAGACAAACTCCAAAGTGCATTCACTTCCTCCTTCAGTCGATCGCTGTGACCTTCGGCACCGCCCATCAAAAATGACAGCGTGCCGATGCCTTGCGATTCAAACTGACTGATGTGATTGGCAAACGTTCGTGAATCGAATCGGCCTCCCGTCTCGTCCAAACCGATTTTGAATCCTTTGGCAACCCGCAAAATTGCTTCGCTTTCCCTTTCACGGACTCGAATGGAATCGGGAGCTTTCACGCCTTTGACTTCGACAATCTCGACCTTGGCGAACCCTTGAAGCCGATCCAGGAAGGCCTGACAGGCTTCCTGGTAGAATGGCTTCTTGAGCGATCCAACGAAGATGAGCTGATAACGCACGGCTTTGGAGGGAGAAGTGATGAGGGATGAAGGATGAGGGATGAAACGTCGCAACCGGCATTCACTCTGAACTTACGGCAGCGTCTTCCTGTTTCATCGCTTCGATTTTGGCCAGAACCTCATCGAGTTCCGGTTTGAACAGATCGCCGATCAGCAGGTCGGTCACGTGGCCCTGATGCTCGGGGTACTTTCGCACGAATCGTCCGAAACTGAAGCCGTCATAGTAGGCACAGACCAGATCTCGCATCCGGTTCATGCCTTGAGTGAACTCCGGTCCCCATTGGCCAAGCTGACGGGCCGACACATCGCCTTTTTTTAGCCCTTCGCTCACGGCGTCGGCGGCCAGTTGTCCTGATTTGAGCGCCAGCAAAACACCGGACGAATACAGCGGATCCAGGAAACCAAAAGCATCGCCGATCAGTACCCATCCATCGCCAGCAAGCTGTTTCGAGCGGTAGGTATAATCTTTCGTGGCATAGAATCGCGAAACACATTCGGCATTGGCCAGCCGCTCCTTGATTCCGGGACAGCGCCCCACTTCCTCCCAATAAGTCGTCTCGTGGTCCTTGCGGCCCTTGAAGAGATAATCAAAATCGCCGACGACCCCGATACTGGTAATGTCATCATGCAGCGGGATGTACCAGAACCATCCCTTCTTTTCGGCGACATGGACCACCAACGTCGCTCCCTCGTTCTCGCCCTTATCGCGCGGAGCGCCTTTGAAGTAGGTCCAGACAGCGCCCTTGTTGAGCTGCGGATCGGGAACGCGAAGCTTGAACTTGTTCATGATCAGGGAACTTTGCCCGCTGGCGTCGACCACGACTTGGGTATAGATGTCGTGCTGGCTACCGTCCTCGCGCTGAATCCTTACCCCCACGGCTCGATCATCTTCAAACAGGACATCGAGTACTCGAACGCCTTGCTGTACGTCAACGCCCTGTTCGGCGGCATTTTCCAGCATCATCGTATCGAACTCGCTGCGACGCACCTGCCAGGTCTGAGAACACTCGTGCGGCTTGTTCTGCATGAAGTAGAACGGCGCCGAGGTCTTGCCGTGCTGATTGACAAATTGGACACTGTACTTCTTGATGAAGTGGCTGTTCTTCATCTTGCCGAGCATGTTCAGCCGCTCCAGTACCCAATACGTTTCCGGAATCAGTGACTCTCCGATGTGAAATCGGGGAAAATACTCGCGTTCAAAGAGTTGGACGCGATGCCCCTGTTGGGCGATCAGCGTCGAAACAGTGGACCCAGCCGGTCCGCCGCCAATCACAATGACGTCGGGAGATGTTTGAGGATTGTTCATGGGATTCTGAAGTTAGGAGCCGTGCAACGATTTTCCTATTTTTACGAGAAAAAGCCTGAAAAATCGACCCTGCGTCGTTAATTCACCCTGGGAACCATGAAATGTAATGGAAGTCTCTAAAAATTAGCCGTTGACATTTTTTTGTAAATCATTACTTTTACAAGCTTCCATTTGATGAATTTCTCGTGGGATCGCTCCCTTTTTACCCATAGACCAGAGACAGAATGCCGACTATCAATCAACTGATTCGCAGCAATCGGAGACAACAAACCAACGTTACCAAATCGCCGGTTCTGGAAAAATGCCCCCAAAAACAAGGGGTCTGCCTACAGGTCCGCACCATGACACCGAAGAAGCCGAACTCGGCACTTCGGAAGATCACCCGCGTTCGGTTGTCCAACAGCAAGGAAGTCACCGTTTATATTCCAGGTGAAGGACACAACTTGCAGGAACACTCGATCGTCCTTGTGCGGGGTGGTCGGGTTCGTGACTTGCCAGGGGTTCGATATCAGGTCGTTCGCGGTGCTCGCGATACCTTGGGAGTCGATAAACGAAAAAAATCCCGCAGCCGCTACGGTGCCAAACGCAAGAAGGCTGGCAAGTAGTTTTGAGTCGCGGCTTGAGTTGCGGTGGATCGCGATGTCGCGTTCACCTGTGGGCCTTGCCGCTTTTAGCAAATCAGAAGACGTAGACAGAAACCGTAGAACACCGAATCACAAGAACCACACTTTATGGGCAATATCACCGCCAGTCGCGTACAGCTTAAACCCGATCCGAAATTTGATTCTCTGCTCGCCAGCAAGTTCATCAACTGTCTGATGTGGGATGGAAAAAAATCCACCGCACAGGCCGTGTTCTATGATGCGATGGCCGAAATTGCGAAACGAGTTCCGGATGTCGAGCCGGTCGATGTTTTCACCCAGGCGGTCGAAAACGTAAAGCCGCACATTGAAGTCCGCTCCAAACGAGTCGGGGGAGCCTCGTACCAGGTTCCGATGCAGGTCAACCGCAGTCGTCAGCAATCGCTGGCCATTCGCTGGATCCTGAACGCGATTCGCGACAAGAAGGGACGCCCCACGCACCTCAAACTGGCGGATGAACTCGTGGCCGCCTACAACAAGGAAGGCGCTGCCATCACCAAACGCGAAAATACCCACCGCATGGCGGACGCGAACAAGGCGTTTGCACACTTTGCCTGGAACTAAATTCAAATCGTCCAGCCGCTCGCTTTGTAATTCTCAACGGGCGGTTTTTTTATGCGCTGAACCGATGCGCTGAACCGAATCATGGCTCGAAAACTTGAAAATCTGCGAAACATCGGAATCATCGCTCACATCGATGCCGGCAAGACGACGGTCACGGAACAGATGCTCTTCATCAGCGGCATGAAGCACCGTGTCGGCAAGGTCGATAGCGGCACGACGACCACCGACGAAGACCCCGAGGAGCAGGAACGCGGGATCACGATTTACTCCGCCTGTGTGACGTTCGACTGGAAAGATATTCACATCAACCTGCTCGACACGCCGGGCCACGTCGATTTCACGGCCGAGGTCGAGCGAAGTTTGCGTGTCCTCGATGGAGCCGTGGTTGTATTCAGTGCTCGCGAAGGCGTTCAAGCCCAATCCGAAACGGTCTGGAAGCAGGCCGACAAGTACGATGTACCGCGGATCGCCTTCATCAATAAACTTGACCGTGAAGGCGCCAGTTTCGAGCGTGTACTCAAGGAGATGCAAACACGGCTTCACGCCCATCCGTTGCCGCTGCAAATTCCAGTGGGGTTGGGCCCGGCTCACATGGCCGATCCATTTCGCGGCGTGATCGATCTGATCGAAATGAAAATGATCACGTTTGAGCAGGACGGCAAGAAAAGCAATGAACTTGCGATTCCTGCGGAACTCGATGATGCGGCTCAAATCGCCCGCCAGGAATTGCTGGAAGAACTCTATCTCTTGAGCGACGAGATGGCCGAGCTGGCGATGGCGGAAGAACCCATTCCCAACGACCTGATTCGAACCGTCATTCGCACCGCAACGCTCGAACGCCAGATTCAGCCGGTCGTTTGCGGCTCGGCACTTCATGGAATGGGTGTGCAAGGAGTCCTCGATGGCGTGAAATACTATCTGCCCAGTCCGCTCGATCGCCCGCCTGTTCAGGGTACCCATCCGGTAAAAACAGATCTGGTGGAGGTTCGCAAACCGGATCCGAAAGAACCGTTCGCGGCCCTTGTATTCAAAATTCTTCCGGCCAAAACGGGGGATCTCTACTGGATTCGAATTTACTCGGGCGAATTGAAATCCAACTCACGGGTTCACTGTCCGGGCAAGGACAAAAAAGAAAACATCGCTCAGCTTTGGCAGATCCATGCCACCAAAAAAGACCGCGACGGGCAGCTCGAATCGACCGGGTGCGGGGAAATCGTGGGCGTGATCGGACCGCGATATGCCGTGACGGGCGATACCCTGTGCGATTCCAAGGCAGGCATTTTGCTGGAGTCGATCGAGTTTCCTGAAACCGTGATTCAGATGGCGATCGAACCGGATACCACCGCTGAGCGAAAAAAACTGGCGGAAACGCTGGAACTGCTCAAGCGACAAGACCCCACGTTCAAGGCTCGCGAAAATGAAGAGACCGGTCAGACATTGATTGCCGGGATGGGCGAGCTGCATCTTGAAGTCATCAAGAACCGCTTGCTTCGGGATTTTAATCTGAAAGTCAAAGTCCACAAACCGCGCGTCTCGTACCGCGAAACGATTTCGAAATCCGTGGAGGTAACGGGCGAGTGCCATCGTGTCGTCAATGGTCAGCCGTCGTTTGCAAAACTGACCTTGCGAATGGAGCCGGACGCCAAAGCAGAATCGGGGGTCGCAATTCGAAGCCAGATGCCGATCGAAGCCATGCCTCCGGAAATGGTGCAGTCGGCCAAGGACGCGATTGTTGCCAGCGGTGAGGGCGGCGGACCGATCGGCTGGTTCCCGCTGACCCGACTGCGAGTCACCTTGCTCAATGCCGAAGCCAACGAATTGACAACACCGATGGCCGTTTCGATTGCCGCTGCCGACGCCTTTGAAAAGGGCCTGCGAGAAGGCGGACCAGTGTTGCTTGAGCCGATCATGAAATTGACCGTGACGACTCCAGAAGATTACTACGGCGAGTTTCTGGGCGACCTCGCTCAGCGGCGAGCACAAGTGGTCAGCACCGACACGCTAGGTGAAGTCGCCACAATCGTGGCCCATGCACCGCTGGCTGAACTCTTTGGCTATTCCAATGCAATGCGCAGTCTCAGCCAGGGCCGCGCAGGCAGCTCGATGGAGCCGCTGGAATATTTGCCCGCTCCGCCCGAAGTGGCCGAGAGTTTTGCACTTTGATCATTGACCGATCAGGCTCAAAAGGTAAAATCACTGGCACAGACAGCCAAGCTGCACTGAACATCTCCAATCAATATTCACCACTCAATTGTATAATTTTATACACCCAGGACTCCGACATGGCACAAGAATTTAATAGTGATTCCTTTGAAACCGAAGTTTTGAACGCAGACCAACCTGTCCTGGTGGATTTTTGGGCAACGTGGTGTGGTCCATGCCGCCAGTTGACGCCTGTGATCGAAGAGTTGGCTCATGAAAATAACGATGCCAAGGTGGGTAAGCTTGATGTCGATGCCAATCGTGACATTGCGATCAAGTACAGCATCTCCAACATTCCGACCATTCTCGTATTCAAGAACGGAGAAGTTGTCGAACGTTTGACGGGCGTTCAGCCAAAATCAAAACTACAGGAAGTTCTCAACATTCACAAAGCCTGACAGGCGAAAGAGTCCGTTCTTGATTTTCTCCAACCGATGGGTGTATTTCGGCCTGGTCAGTTGATTGATCGGTGCCATTTTCTGGTCGATGGGAATCCGCCGCCAATGGGATACCACCCACCCCGAATTCGCAATGGAAATTTGCCGCGATCACATTGCAGACCGGATTTCCGATCGGGGTCGCGATGTTGACTGGATTGGTGTTGGGGTTTGGGGTTGAGATTGCAAAAGGACAGAAGGGACGGATAGGACCGACGGGACTTCCCGTATTTTCCCTGATTTTGCTAAAATACTTCGGAACTTAATGGAAAACCAAAATGTCCATTTATTTACGAACCGATTTCCCCAGATAGGTCGATGGCTAGCAACGAAGATCAACTGTTGATTCAGCGAACCCTCGACGGCGATGGAGAAGCGTTCGGAGGACTGGTTCAGAAGTACCAGCACCGGTTGTTCAACGGGATGGTCCAAATCCTCAGAAGCGAACCCGAGGCCGAGGACATCGTGCAGGATACCTTTGTGCTGGCCTACACCAAGCTGGCGACGTTTCAGGGGCATAGTGCGTTTTTCACCTGGCTGTACCGGATTGGGTACAACTTGGCGGTGACCCGGATTCGGCGACACAAGGTCACGATGTCGCTCGACACACAACGAGAGTCCGGTCAGGATTTTGCCGGAGACGAAAGTGCGCCAAGCGAACGTATGGAACAACTTGAACAAGCGGCCCTATTGATGCAAGCACTGGATCAGTTGTCTTCGGAACACCGCACGATTCTGGTCCTGCGCGAGATGGAAGAAATGGACTACGAGTCGTTGTCGGAGATATTGGACTTGCCCATCGGTACGGTTCGCAGCCGCCTCCACCGGGCCAGAGAACAATTGAGAGAATTACTGGCCGCCGTCCGAGGCTAAAACAGACCACTGAATACTGACAAAAAATCAACCACGACCCACTCATGCAACCCAAAGACCTTTTCTCAGCCTATATCGACGGTGAGCTGTACGGAGAGGAACTCGCATTAGCCGAACGGACGCTCGCTGAACAACCGGACGCTCAGCAACTCATTGAGCAGTGGCGTGAACAGGGCAAATCGCTTCGGTCGCTACCAAAGTTTCAGCTCAAGCATGATCTGAGCGACCGCATCCTGGAAAAGATTCAGGAAAAATCCGAACCGGTTGAATCAGCCTCCGCTGTCCCGGCCCTGAGCCGAGTTGTCGGCGCAGTGATTTCCCGCGATTCGCAATCCTCGGTTTCAGAATCATCCGCAACGCCCAGACCCGAATCATCGAAATTCCTGTGGGGACTGGGGGTGGGAGTACTCTCTTCGCTGGCAACCATGTTGCTGATCATCCAGACATCCGGCTACCGACTTCAAGGATCGGAAGGCCAGGAAACGGGCCCCCTACAGATCGCGATGGCCGACCCTGCAGGGCAGGGGGGGGCTGTACTCCCATCGGATGTAAGCGTTGCCGTATCGCCACAAGCGTCGCCGCTGTCCAGCGAACCCGATACTGACAGCGTAGCCACTATGCTTGCCGCGAGAGGCAACCATGAAATAAGAAACGCGGACCGTATTATGGCTCCCATTAGCGAACAAGCTACACGATTGAGCGAACGCCCACTGCTGGCTCACGATCTCGGGGAGGCGCCTGATTTTGCAATCGCTGCCGATTCAATCGCTGCCGATTCAATCGCTGCCGATTCAATCGCCGCCGATTCAATCGCCGCCGATATCGGACCAGAATCAGAAACTCCGGTGGAACCGGCAGTTCCAACCCCCGTCAACATCGAACAGATTTTCTTTGTCAACTTTCGGGCGAATGATCAGCCTTTGGCCGTCGTTTCGGAGGTCTTCTCGCGAAATCAGATCGAAATCCTCAACGGCGGTTTATCCCCGGATCCAACCGGCCATCCGCTCGCCGGCAGGAAAGCAGCACATCCCGCACAGGAAAATGAAACGGAAGGCTTCATCGAGAGTGCCGAGCCGTCGAATCTCCGCACCATGAGCAGGCTCTATGAGCAGTCGCCGGACGGCATGGAGGCGCTGTTTGTGGTTGCCACTCGCTCGCAACTGAATCAGGCCATGAACGAACTGGCGGACCGCGCCGACATCTCGGGCTATCAGGTAACGGCAAGATTTATTTCTGACATGGTTGCCCAACAATGGAAATCGCTGGCTTCGAAAGATCTCCAGCCGCCCACCATGGACGAAATGATTGCCCAGATGAAAGCCCAACGACTGGCAAAATTCAAAACGATGGCTCCCGTGCCCCGCGCCATGGCTCAGCAAATCCGGCCGTTCGGAAGCAGCCGCAACAGTTTGCCCAACCCCGAGTTGGCGGCTCGTGATCGGACGCCAGGTGCCAGTACAGCGACTCAGCCCTACGCAGGAATCTCACGCAGCCAGTCGTTTGCTCCTGCCCCCGGTCGTCCATTCAATCCTGCACTTCCCATGCGAAGCCTCTCAGGTGGCGGGGCGGCACCGGAAGCCGAATCATCATCCACACCGGCGGCGGACAAGAATCGCGATGAACCTGGCCAAGCCACCGATCGCTCCACCAACCACGCTGCCGAAAGTGAGCCGGAAAACACCTCTGAAGAAGAGTTGGTGCATTTTCTACTGTTTGTACGAGCGGCAAACTCCGGGCCGTAAGGTTGGCTGGCGGATTTCCCTGTTATCACGGTTGATAATATTCGAATCAAAACCCGAAGCGTAAGCGAGGGACCGCGTTTCGTCCCTCGCTTACGCTTCGGGTTGTGATTTCCACCAGACCTGCCATAGGGTGCTGGCCAGGAACGGTTCTTTATCAACACGTTTTCCACCTTCTTTTTTGAATCCCGTCCAGCCACCGTCGCTTCAATCGGGCGCCCGTCGCTCTGCTTCATCTTCGCCAGCCGTTCGATTTTACGTTGACTTGGCGGATTCTGACGATTGCAATTCCGGACTCAAACTGGCGCCGCCGCAAAAAGCCCAAACTTGGGTTTTCAACCGAAGTATTCCTGCTAAGTTGAGCCAGCCAAACTGAAACTGCACACTGAACCGGATATTTGGAATTGCATGGATCTCGAAACCGAAACGCATTCTGCGATTGATCTCAACGATCAAACCATCAACGAATCGAAGCCGTTTGTCGGCCGCTGGAATCGATTGATTTCAACCACCAATTGGGAAAAGGGGGCCATCATCTGCCAGTGGCGGGACGCGTTACAAACAGGCCAGGAGGTAGGTGGCGAAAATCACGAGGCGAGTCCCAAGCCCTATTCCGATGAAGCATGGAGCCAACTCGTTGGAGGCATTACTCCGCAACATGTCGGGCGGCTTCGCCGGACATTTGAACGATTTGGGCACACCCACAAGGAATACGACGGCATTTACTGGAGCCATTTTTACGCGGCCATCGAATGGGACGATGCGGAGATGTGGCTCGAAGGGGCCGTACAAAATCGCTGGTCGGTCTCTCGGATGCGTCATCAGCGATGGGAGGTATTGGGGAAAATCCCCGACCAACAACCTCAAGAAAACGAAATCGTCGCCAGCGAACTACAGGAAGAAAACCAGTCATTGGAGCTGTCTGAATCGAAGCGTCAGAATGATCGCGACTACATCGAGGGGCCCGTTTACGAAGGGCCCGATTTTGGTGACCAGGATCCAATGAAAACACCGCCTTCAACCGGAGGCGAGTCGCTGCCAGAGATGGAACGGCAGTCGATCGTCAGCGAAAATACGGCACCCGTTCGCCCGTTTGAATCGTTTGTCGACCTTCCTGAGGATGTGGATGAAGTGGCCAATGCATTTAAAATTGCGATTATTCGCCATCGAACCGAAGGATGGTACGAGATTTCAAAGGATGATATGCTTTCATTGCTCGATGCACTGAAAGTGTTGGTGGTTAGTGGATCGTAGGGGCGCTTACAAATGTAGAGATTCTTTTTTGTTGAACTCTCAAACCCCAAGCCAGAAACATGAATCGAAAACTACGTATGGGAATGGTCGGCGGTGGCCGGGGAGCTTTCATTGGCAGCGTTCACCGCATGGCGGCCACCCTTGACGGCCAAATAGAACTGGTGGCCGGAGCCTTTTCAGCGGATCCGGAAAAAAGCCGACAATCCGGTGCGGATCTTTTTCTCGATGCGTCGCGGGTGTACGCCTCGTATCAGCAGATGGCCGATCGTGAAGCATCCCTGCCGCCCGACCAGCGGATTGACTTTGTCTCCATCGTCGTACGAAACGATTTGCACGCAGAGGTCGCTCAAACATTTCTTGCGGCGGGTTTTAATGTGATGTGCGAAAAGCCGCTGGCTCTTTCACTCCAGCAAGGAAAACAACTGGCCGATCTGGTTAAGAAATCCAAAAAAGTTTTTGCCCTGACGCATAACTACACCGGCTATCCGATGGTCAAGGAAGCCCGTGCCCTGGTGGCCGCGGGAAAACTGGGACGTATTCTCAAAATCGTGGTCGAGTACCCGCAGGGCTATGCGATTACGGCGCTGCAGGACGACGCCGATGGTTCCATCTCCAACTGGCGGATGGATCCGTCGATTTCGGGCGTGTCGAACTGTATCGGCGATATTGGATCGCACGCGGAAAATCTGGCTCGGTACATAACGGGTTTGAAGATCGATGAACTGGCGGCCGATTTGTCCACCTTCATTCCCGGCCGGCCGCTTGATGATGACGGCAACATGCTGGTCCGGTACCACGGCGGCGCGAAAGGAGTTTTATATGCTTCCCAGATTTCAACCGGTGATGAAAACAATTTGAATATCAGAGTCTACGGAACGGAAGCGTCCCTCGAATGGCATCAGGAACACCCGAACGAACTGATCCTCAAGTTCGCCGATGCCCCGCGACAGATTCACCGGCGGGGAAACAGTTACAACGGAGCCGAATGTGCTAAGGCAACCCGGATCCCATTCGGCCATCCCGAAGCGTTTATCGAAGCATTCGCAAATGTCTATCTGGGTGCCGCCGAAGCCATCCGCGACGAGGTATCGGGCCAGTTCGATCCATCAAAAAAATACGACTTTCCCAACATTGACGACGGCTTGACCGGGATGGCATTCATTGAAGCCGCCGTTCGATCATCAAAAAAGAACGCAGCCTGGGAAAAGGTTGAGGGATAAACGGCTACATCCCTCCCCAATTGCGTTATTTCCGCTATAATGGCGTCTCGTCCCCATTTGTTTCACTTCGAACAGGCCGAGCATCGCTATGTGGAAATCATTTGAATTTTTGATCGTCGGGCAACAAGACCTGACCCCGGGCCAGATCTTGGCAATCGCCTTGATTTTGATTCTGGTCTTTTTCTCGTTCGTGGTCGCCGCGATCATGTTGTCCTATTTTCGCTGGTGGATTCAAGCCTTCTTTGCGCGGGCAAAAATCACGATGTGGGACTTGATCGGAATGTCATTCCGGAAGGTCAAGTCAAGCGTGATTGTTCCCAGTAAAATCATGGCGGTTCAAGCGGGCCTGGATGATCCCGAGATCACCACCAAGGCACTGGAGGCCCACTACCTTGCGGGAGGAAACGTTCCGCTCGTGATTCGGGCGTTGATTGCGGCGAACAAGGCGAAAACCATCAAGCTGAGCTTTCGTGAAGCTACGGCAATTGACTTGGCTGGCCGAAACGTACTCGAGGCGGTACAAACCAGCGTCTATCCTCGCGTGATTGACTGTCCGCCGAAAGGAAGCAACCGCCGCACACTCGATGCGGTCGCAAAGGATGGAATTCAATTGATGGTTCGCGCTCGCGTGACCGTTCGCTCGAATCTGCAGCAGTTGATTGGTGGGGCCACCGAAGAAACGATTATCGCACGGGTCGGTGAAGGGATTGTGACGGCTATCGGCTCGGCGGAAAACCACAAAAAAGTGCTGGAAACTCCGGATATGATTTCGAAGACGGTATTGGCGCGACGTTTGGATTCTCAGACCGCGTTCGAAATTGTCTCGATCGACATTGCGGACATCACGGTGGGGGCCAACATTGGTGCTCGCCTACGGGCCGATCAGGCAGAAGCCGACACCCGCGTCGCCCGCGCCCGTGCTGAAGGTCGTCGCGCGATGGCGGTCGCTCAGGAGCAGGAAAACACCGCCAAAATCGAAGAAAGCAAGGCCAAACTGGTAGAGGCCGAAGCGGAAGTCCCCAACGCGATGGCAGATAGTTTTTCCTCGGGAAAACTCGGCATTCTGGACTATTTCAAGCTGCGGAACGTGCAAGCCGACACGGATATGAGAAAATCGATCTCGATCGCGGGAACCAAAGGCTGATTCATTGTTGAAAAGCAGAGGGTCATTGATTTATGGCACGTGACATTGAAGAATTTCTTCGCAAGGCGGCCGAGCGACGATTGCAGCAGAAGCAAGGCGGCGGGGCACCGCCGCCCTCCCAACCTGCATCGAGTGAGCCTCGCCGTCGCATCGAGCCTGCACGAGTGGACGACTACGAAGTCGTCGATGATGTAGAAATTGTCGATGAGGGAACAGCCCGCTCCAAAAATTCCGGTGGACGTAAACCTCTAACCACCGGCCCGGTCACGGTTGCCGAACATGTGCAACAGCATCTCGATACCTCCGGGATTCGAGAAAAAACAAAGCAGCTCGGCAGCCAAGTCGCAGCCGTCAAGGAAAAATTCGAATCGAAAGTTCATCAAAACCTCGACCGGGATATCTGTGAGGTCGATGATTCGCCCTTGGTTGAAGATCATCGTAGAAAATCTCCCGAAAACCAGCTTGCGATTCAGCTCAAAAACATGCTGGCCCAACCGGAGACGATTGCTCAAGCGATTCTGATTTCAGAGATTCTCAAGCGACCCGATTTTGCCGACTAGTCGTGATTCGAAACCTATATTTGCAAGACGAACAACAACCCCCAGCCATCCGTGTCATCTCTTCCGGTCATTACCACACCCGCCCAACCAGCCGAATCGACTCTCCCCGCAGGCGGAGCTTGTGGTGGCGGATCATCGCTGTACGAACTGGGAAATGACGATTCCAGCCGGCGGTTGCCCAAATGGCTCAAACGAAACGTTCCACTGGGGCAACAAGTTCACTCGACCACCAAGTTGCTGCAGGAACTGAGACTTGAAACGGTTTGCGAGAATGCGAAGTGTCCTAACCGGATGGAATGTTACTCGCAACAGACCGCCACTTTCATGATACTGGGCAATGTCTGTACTCGTCCGTGCGGATTTTGTGCGGTCGGACGTGGACGGCCGGAGGCGCTGGAGCTTGATGAACCCGAACGGCTGGCCGAAGCGGCGTTTCGGTTGGGGCTCAGGCACGTGGTGATTACCTCCGTAACTCGCGATGACTTGCCGGACGGGGGTGCCGATCATTTCTACCAATGCGTTCTGGCCGTTCGTACTCGAACGGGTGCCAGCGTCGAAGTATTGACCCCTGACTTTGTGGGGAACAAGCTGGCTCTCAAACGAGTGGTCGACGCGGCGCCGGAAGTGTTCAATCACAATGTCGAAACGGTTCCGCGACTCTACCGGCGTGTGCGGGGGCCCAAGTCGGATTATTACTGGACCCGCGAATTGCTGCGACAGGTCAAAGAATGGAATCCGCAAATCAAGACCAAGTCGGGATTGATGTTGGGGCTGGGCGAGACGACGGAAGAGGTAATGGAAGTGTTGTGCGACCTGCGAGATGCGGGATGCGATTTCCTGACCTTGGGACAGTATCTCAAACCGTCCACCGATCGCTACTTGCCGGTCGTTCGCTATGTCCACCCCGACGAATTCGCGTGGCTGGGCGAAAAAGCCAAGCAACTCGGTTTTGTCAAAGTTGCCAGCGGCCCGTTCGTGCGAAGCAGTTACCATGCCCGGGATATGGCAGAAAGTTTCTAGGGTTTTCATAACCACCCACTCTGGCCCCTCCCCATGAATACCATTCTAATCCTGGTCAACGGCGAGCCTATCAGCACTCAGGAAAGCAGTTCAATTGCTGATTTGCTGGTACAGTTGAATATTCGATCCAAGGCGATTGCGGTGGAGCTCAATGAGGTCGTCCAGCCGTCTGATCAGTTTGCGAGACAACAATTACAAGCAAACGATTCGCTTGAAATCGTGACCTTGGCGGGAGGAGGCTAGAGACAGTCAATGCGTGAATCGGAATCACTTCCCGATCTGGGCTTCATTCAAGTCGGCCGCTACCAAGTCGGCAGCCGGTTGATACTGGGGTCGGGAAAATATGAATCGTTTGAAGTCATGCAGCAGTCGATCGAGACATCGGAAACGCAGTGCGTGACGATTGCCGTTCGCCGGGAAAAACTGCATGACAGTTCGGGACGCAACATCCTTGACTACCTTGACTTGAACAAAGTTCGACTGCTTCCAAATACCGCTGGCTGTTACGATGCCGAGACAGCAGTTCGCTGCGCTCGAATGGGGCGCGAAATCTTGCGAGGGCTGGAGCACGATGGTGCCGACTGGGTCAAGCTGGAAGTACTCGGCGATAGCCGTACGCTGCTGCCCAATCCGCTGGAGACATTGAGGGCCACTGAAAAACTGGTCGCGGAAGGTTTCGATGTTCTTTGCTACACCAGCGATGATCCGATTGTGGCGCGACAACTCAAGGAAGCCGGTGCCGCGAGCGTGATGCCAGCCGGCAGTCCGATCGGATCGGGACTGGGCATTTTGAACGCCAACAACATGCGCATCATTCTGGATGATTTGAAGCGAGACGATCCGCACTATCCGGTTATCCTCGACGCAGGAGTGGGAACTGCTAGCGACGTGGCGATCGCCATGGAGACTGGTTTTGACGCTGTTTTGCTCAATTCAGCGGTTGCAATGGCAAAAAATCCAATTACGATGGCTTTCGCCATGAAATTGGCTGTGGAAGCTGGTCGAATAGCTTATCTAAGCGGCCGAATTGGCAAATCGCGATTCGGCTCGGCCAGCAGCCCTGAAATTGGCGTCATTTCCAAAAGAAATACTGTGAAATAAAACACAGAACATCACAGAATGTGCCGCCTTTAGTGGCTTTTCCAACTTACTAGTCTTTCCCGATTTTTCCGCATTGAACCGTAAAAATCCTTGACACGGGCGGGGCAGGCTAGTAATAATAGTGGCTGGTAGTCGTGGGGATACTCTCGACGATCCTCCTATTGAACATGAGTTACGATCTCGGTTATTGCATCACGGTGAGAAATATGAAAAAAGAATTTAAAGGTTTTCGAGCATTTGCGTTGTTGGCAGTGCTCCCATTGGTAGCAACGGCTGCGGCATCCGCCCAACAGTGGATGACGGAAAATAGCCCCATCGGGTCGGCACCGACGCTTGCCGCTGCGACCACGAAAGCAGCCCCATCCCAGCGGATGCATACGATTGCGCTGAATCAATCGGGAGCCGTGGAAGGCCGAGTGGCTGCATTTGACCGTGCCACCAACGAATTGGGGGGGTTGAAAAGCCAACGAGTGTTCTTCGTGAAAGATGGCGTGGTCGCCAACGAAACCATGACAGCGGCTGACGGATCGTTTGTGATCGATGGCCTTGCTGAAGGCACCTACTCGTTTGTTGCAACGGGAGACGCCGGTTTCGCAGCTTATGGTGTTCAAGTCGTTGCTGAAGGAAAATCCAATGGCAACAACATTATGGAAGCAGCTGCAGTTTCGCCGGACACAAGCCTGATCCAGGGAATTTTGGCGGATCAATTGCCAGCTCAGGTTTCAGCAGCGATCGAAGCTTCTGCTGAAACGTTTGAAGGCATTTTGGCTGGTTCTAACCGAGTTCAATTGCAAAACAAGCAACTCAAAGGTCGCTTGACCGCGTTGATCGGTGGCAACGATCTGCTGGAAGGAACGACCGTTCACTTGATCCAAAATGGCAAAGAAGTTGCCGAAGTCGTCGTTGACAATGCAGGCGATTTCGTGGTTAGCAATCTTGAGTCTGGCGTTTATGAGTTTATCGCATCGGGCAAAGCTGGTTTCGCAGCCGTCAGCTTCGAGGCAGTAGAAGTTGCCGCAGTAGACACCGATGAAATGGCTGTCTCCCTGCAAGAATACGCCGACAGCGATATGCTGGAAGTAGGCTTGGCCGGGTTCCAGGACTTTGGCGTTGTATCGGATGCCGTGACTTATGGCGGTGGCGACTTCAGCGGTGGCTGTGGGTTGGAGTGTGCAGGTGACAACTTCGCTTGCGGCGGTGCTATGGGCGGCTCGTGTGGCGCATGTGGGGGTGGCTCAGGTGGTGGTATTGGTGGCCGATTGCTTGGCGGACGCGGATTCGGGCGATTCCTGTTGCTCGGTGCAGCCGTCGCAATTCCACTGGCTGTGAGCAATCCTTCAGCTAAGTCCCCTAAGGGATAAGGGATGCCCTAGTTCATAGGAAAGCCCAAGATAACTAAGTTCAATAGCAGCCCGCTGAGTGATCAGCGGGCTTTTTTGTGCATCTCTTGGTACGCTGAAACAAGCAGACGCTGAAGAACATTGGATGCAAACCGTACCTGACTTCGGTTGATCGAAACTGGATCACCGCGTCGTCTTGTCAGTTCGTACCAGCCGATGGAGTGGCACGAAATACTTGTGATAGGTTTTCCCATCGCTATAGGGGGTCCCCTGCGCCGCTGGAACGAGAACCGTAGCTCGCTTGGAAATGCGATTGACGACCCCACTCAACCGTCGTCCCTCGAAATCAAATGAGACCGAGTCTCCAACGGCGATCCCAAGCTGCTTGTACGCCACCTCGCGGGGTGTCAGCATTCGATGCTTGGTTTCTGTATGGGCGAAAAGCCGATGAGCGATTTGCCGGAACCGGTTTGCCGAACAACTGGAATCATTCCACAGCAACAACTCAACCAGGTGAATCATCTCGTGCTCCATGATGCGCTGCATCGCCTCCAGGCGATTGCTGCAAAGCCGGCCTCCCACGATGGCCGTCGACTCAAGCTGGAATGTCTTGAACAGTGGTGTCGTCGCGATGGCAATCTCAAAACGGGGCCGCTCCCCCCGGACGAATGCCTGCCGAGTCGTCGTGCCGCCGGTTGAGGTCATACGGGTGGACAGCCGAAATCGAAGCGGACGTGACGATTCCTGCTCACAAACCGGAGCAATCTTTCCGCCAAAGAACTGTTCATCAATGGCGTGAAACAGCAACCCCAGGTCTTCGTTCGAAATGGATCTGAAATTAGGCTCATTGAGGTTTCGCGAACTCTTCAATAACTGGCTGCTGACCGCACGGTTTCGCTTCTCGATTTCCTGCTGCGTGAGAACCCGCCGAGTTACGATTTCCAGTAGCTGGCTCTTGTGGTTTTCTGGGGAACGAGAAGGCATTGGAGAGTTTTAAGGTGTTGTCCCGAAATAAATTCCTGGTTTTATCAATGCCCATCATAACCCGAAGCGTAAGCGAGGGACCACTCCAGCTTGGCCAGGCCGTCACTCGCTTACGCTTTTTTGAAGTTGCGCTTTTGCTGCCCCCAAAAGATCAACCACTAAATAAGCACCCTAATCACCAACCACCGCTAGCAGAAAGACTCCCTTTCCCGATGTTTTTCAAGTGATTCTCGCAATTCAGCCGAGAAACACCAAATACAACATTTAGTGTTGACAGATCAAAAAGTGTCGATATATTGGGGTTTCTTAATGAATGGATGCTAGCAAGCTCCTGACCATGACACCCTCTGTCCCGTCAGCTCTGCGGCGAGAATTGTGGGAAATCAGGTTTGTCAATCCAATAAGGCAATCTTGAGCGTGGTCGACGGCTGGGACGTATTCGTCCATTTGTTGAGGCAGGATTTAAAGAAGGTTCACTCGACGACACAACTTGCGCTATTTTCTTGTTTTCTGAATTCACTTTCGGTACGGATGCCATCTGTCGCCGCGATCAATCGTAGCGATTCTTCATTCCGCACCCGAACGGGTCATAGGGATTTTCTTTGAGTTTTTAAGTTGTCCACCTGAGCTGTTTCAAGCGGTTGGCAGTGTGGAAAGTGTGACAAGAGACGGGTGAAAACAGGTTTCGTGGTTGAAACTGGCCCGTCACGGAACAATTATTGATAGGAACGCGACGGAATGGTTAAGAGCGCAAACATAGCACAAAAAATGAACGTCAAAAAGCGAGACGGGCGTCTGGTTTCTTTTGACCCGGCCCTGATTATACGGGCGATCGAAAAAGCTTTCTGTGCCGAACACAGATTGGCTGATCCCGACGACTTGCCCAGCGAAACACGTGAGCACATTTTTGACATCACTGAGAGGGTAGCCGCTCAGGTTAAGGAAAAATCGGAAATGCCCGACGGTGTTTCCGTCGAACAAATCCAGGATGCGGTCGAACGAGAGTTGATGCGGGCGGAGCATTTTTCAGTCGCCCGGCGATATATCCTGTATCGGGCCGAGCACAATAAAATCCGTCAGCTCCGCGCTGAAGAGCAGATGGATTCGGGAGAAGCGTTCCCGTCCATCATGGTCAATCGTGATGGCCGAATGGAAAATATTGACTTCGAACGTTTGCGCGACCAAATCGAAGCCGCGTGTGCTGGGCTGAGCGACGCCTGCTCGTCCGAGGGCCTGCTGGAAGAAATCGAAAAGCAGTTCTACAACGGAATCACTCCGAAAGAGATTGGCCGCTCGATGGTTTTTGCAGCTCGTTCGCGCATTGAAGGCGAACCGGGCTACGATACGGTTGCCAGCCGATTGGTGCTCAACATTATCTATCGCGAGTCACTCGATCGATCGGCCAACGAAGGAAGTCTGAAACAGCTTTACAAGGAAAAGTTTGCTTCATTTGTCCAGACCGGTATTCAAGCCGGTCGAATCTCACCCGAACTGACTGACTTTGATCTCGATCAGCTTGCGGACGCCCTTGTGGCTGAACGCGATTCGCTGTTTCCCTATCTCGGTCTTCAAACGATTTATGATCGCTATCTGCTGCACATTGATGGCAAACGTTTTGAAGCCCCGCAGTATTTCTGGATGCGGGTTGCGATGGGACTGGCAATTCGAGAGGCCGATAAAACGACTCGCGCAATCGAGTTTTACAACATCCTCTCGACCTTCCGGTTTACTTCCGCCACGCCGACCTTGTTCAATTCTGGAACGCTTCACCCACAGTTAAGCTCCTGCTATCTGAGTACCGTAAGCGACGATCTGGACAGCATTTTCAAGCAGATCACCGACAACGCGCGACTTTCAAAATGGGCGGGCGGACTGGGAAATGACTGGACCAACATCCGGGCAACCAATTCTCACATCAAGGGTACCAACGGTCAGAGCCAGGGAGTGATCCCGTTCCTGAAAGTCGTCAGCGATACGGCAGTGGCGGTCAACCAGGGTGGAAAACGAAAAGGGGCCGTCTGTTCCTATCTGGAATCATGGCACCTGGATATCGAGGAGTTCCTCGATCTGCGAAAAAATACCGGTGACGAGCGCCGCCGTACGCACGACATGCATACCGCAAACTGGATTCCGGATTTGTTCATGCAGCGCGTGATCGATGGCGGTAACTGGACCCTGTTCAGCCCCGACGAAGTTTCCGACCTGCACGACCTCTACGGTCAAGCCTTCCGGGATCGTTATGAGTTCTACGAACAGCAAGCGGCCGAAGGAACCATTCGCTTGCATCGAACGATTCCAGCGATCGATCTCTGGCGCAAGATGCTGACCCGCCTGTTTGAAACGGGGCATCCTTGGGTCACCTTCAAGGATCCGTCGAATATTCGCTCACCCCAGGATCATGTCGGCGTGGTTCACAGCAGTAATCTCTGCACCGAAATCCTGCTCAACACTTCAGCCTCCGAAACGGCCGTTTGTAATCTCGGTTCCATCAACCTGCTGAACCATGTCACCGATGGAAAGCTGGATCTGAAGAAGCTGGAGGAAACGGTAACGGTTGCGGTTCGCATGCTCGACAATGTCATCGACATCAATTTCTATCCGACCGATGAGTCACGGAACTCCAATCTGCGCCACCGACCGATTGGATTGGGATTGATGGGTTTCCAGGATGCCCTTTCCGAATGCGGCATCGGCTACGCAAGCCAGGAAGCCGTCGAGTTTTCCGATCAAAGTATGGAAGCCATTTCATACTTTGCGATTTCTGCATCCAGCCAACTGGCTGCAGAGCGAGGTTGCTATTCGACCTACAAGGGTTCGAAATGGGATCGCGGATTGTTGCCCATCGACACCATCGATTTGCTTGAACAGGAACGAGGTCAGGCCATTGAGATGGATCGTAGCAGCACGATGGACTGGTCCGTTGTCCGGGAACGGGTTGCCCAAAACGGGATGCGCAACAGCAATGTCATGGCGATTGCTCCCACGGCAACCATTTCGACCATCATCGGCGTCACCCAATCAATCGAGCCGACTTACAAGCAGCTTTTTGTGAAAAGCAATCTGTCCGGCGAGTTTGTTCAGGTCAACGTCAAGCTGGTCAACGAACTGAAGGCACGCGAGCTGTGGAACAACGACATGCTGGAAAAGATCAAGTATTTCGATGGTTCGCTCGGTGACATTGATGAAGTTCCGACCGACATCAAGGAACGCTACGCCACGGCATTCGAAATCGATCCCAAGTGGATCATCGCCTGTGCCAGCCGCCGGCAGAAGTGGATCGACATGGGACAGTCGCTCAATTTGTACCTTGGCAATCCGAACGGACGTAAGCTGGACGAGATGTATCGGATGGCCTGGAAATCGGGCTTGAAAACCACTTATTACTTGCGAACGCTCGGTGCGACCACGGTTGAAAAATCGACGGTGGATATCAACAAGTTCGGGGTACAACCTCGCTGGATGAAGAACGCCAGTTCCTCGGCTGAGATTCTGGTTGATCGTCAGCCCGAAGTAAAACAATGCAGCATTGACAACCCTGATTGTGAATCGTGTCAGTGACCCAAAATTTTCTGATTTCTTTCCCACTCATCATTCAGCAAGGAACTGCAAACTATGGCAACTGATATTCGCGACGCAAACCTTCAGCGACCCAAGAAAACTCCGGCCATCAATCGGCGAATTGATGCCAATGAAAAACGGTTGATCAACTGCCATCAGGTGGATGTCAACCAACTCATGCCCCTGAAATACAAATGGGCATGGGAACACTATGACAACGGTTGTGCCAACCACTGGATGCCAACCGAAGTCCCGATGAACAAGGACATCGAAATCTGGAAGTCAAATATACTGACCCAGGACGAACGTCGTGTCATCATGCGAAATCTCGGCTTCTTCTCGACGGCTGAAAGCCTGGTCGGGAACAATCTTGTATTGGCGATCTTCAAACACATCACCAATGCGGAATGTCGCCAATACCTGCTCCGGCAGGCGTTTGAAGAGGCCGTTCATACCCATACGTTCCTGTACGTTGTCGAAAGTCTTGGTCTGGATGAGGGCGAAGTTTTCAACATGTACAACGAAATTCCTTCGATCGCCCGCAAAGACGCCTTTGAAATGGAGTTGACTCGCGAAATTCTTGATCCGAACTTTACAAGCGACACCTTTGAGGGCGGACAGGCATTGCTGAAGAATCTGATTGGGTTCTACCTGATCATGGAGGGTATTTTCTTCTATTCAGGATTCGTGATGATTCTGTCTTTTCACCGCCGCAACCTGATGAAGGGGATCGGGGAACAGTTTCAGTACATCCTGCGCGATGAAACGATCCACTTGAATTTTGGTGTCGATTTGATCAACGGAATCAAGGCTGAAAATCCTCACTTGTGGACGCCCGAATTTCAGCAACAAATGATTGCTCGCATTCGCGAGTCTGTTGAGCTGGAAATTGCTTACGCAAAAGACTGCCTGCCCAACGGCGTCCTCGGCCTCAATGCCGATCTGTTCCGCGACTACGTTCAACATGTCGCCGACCGACGGCTGGAGCGGATTGGTTTGCCGATTCAATACGGCAGCAACAATCCCTTCCCGTGGATGAGCGAGACGATGGACCTGTCTAAGGAAAAGAACTTCTTCGAAACCCGTGTGACCGAGTATCAAACCGGTGGCAAGCTGGATTGGGACTAATGAGCACTTTGTTTCATCACCGTATCCCTGCGTTTATTTTTCTTGCGGTTTTTCTGGGGACGAACCCTCATGCCGAAGCGATCGGAAACGAAACGGAACGAGAAAAAGTCCGGGTGATGACTTTCAATCTGTGGCACGGAGGGGATGCAGGGCGTCAACCACTTGATCAGACGGTTGAAGTCATCAAGCAAGCTCAAGCCGATATTGTCGGGTTCCAGGAAACGGCTGGAGCGGCACCGGAAGGTCAACCGCGACCCGACAATGCGGCCAAGCTCGCGGAAAAACTGGGGTGGCACTATTTCGATCAAGGAGGACGAACGGGGATCATCAGCCGGTTCAAGTTCGTCGCCTCCACCCCCAATCAATGGGGTGCCAAATTCGAAATGCCGTCCGGTCAGCAGTTCTATATGTTCAATGCGCATCTCTCGCATAGCCCTTATCAACCCTATCAGCTTCTCGGCATTCCTTATGGCGAAAGCAAATTCCTGAGCACTGCCGTCGAAGCCGTTCGCGCCGCTGAAGAAGCCCGAGGCGAACAGGTCAAGCGGATGTTGGCAGAGGTGAACGAAATCCTGGCCGAAGGGTTACCGGTGTTTATCACCGGCGATTTCAATGAGCCGTCTCATCTGGACTGGACGGCTGCGGCGGCACAGGCAAATCTCTGTCCGACGGAAGTGCAATGGCCATCAACCAAGGCGGTTGAAGAGGCCGGTTTTCTTGACACTTGGCGAGCTGCATATCCCGATCCCGTTCAACAGCCTGGACTGACCTGGACCCCAACCACCCAACCGTCCGATCCGAAAGACCATCATGACCGCATCGATTTTGTGTTCGCGGGTGGAGCAAAGGTCGAGATCAAATCGGTCAAAATTGTCGGTGAGTCGAAAGACTTTGCCGACATTGTGGTGACTCCCTATCCTTCCGACCATCGGGCAGTAGTTGCCGAAGTTGAACTTCCTGAAGTTACGAAAGCAAGCAGGCCGGAACAAGCAAACACCGAGTAAAGTGAAGTTCCGTTTTTTCGTTCCCCACCGAATTCATTCGGTGGAAACCAGAATCAGTCACTTTCGAGTGGTTAGTAGTTGATCCTTGCTCCCACTGAGTAAACTCAGCGGGGAGCCGTTTTCTCGAGCATCGCTTTTTTAGTAGCTGATCCTCACTCCCACCGAAATAAATTCGGCGGGGAGTAGTTAGACTTCTTAAGTTTGCGGCATTCGGACCCGTCCCACTGTGGATTTCTGGTTTACGGTGATTTGCTGCAATTGGACACAGATGCTTTCCCTGAATGCGGGTGTAGTGATAAACCATATCGCAGAACAGTATCGAGCTGGCGTATAATGCTTGAACTATAGCGGTGAATCATCCCCGCACTCCATGGAGTGAATGGCTTTTGCATGTGTAGGCTGGCTCATGCTCTGCGCCAATCCTCCAGAGACTGTGTATAATAGCAAAATATGGAGCAAACCTATGATTGATCTCGAAACACTACTGTCCAATGCCGTTCAGTTGCCGGTCGCTGACCGGTTACAGCTTATTGAGGCATTGTGGGAAACCGTTCCTGAGGATTCTGTACCACCCTTATCGAACGAGTGGCTGGAAGAGATAGAACGGCGATCGGCAGACTTTGATGCCGGACTTGTCGAAACCGTGCCTTGGAATCAAGTGCGAGAAGAGGCTTTGCGCCGTTTGAAATCCGACAAGCAGTGATGTTGCAGGCAAACTACCATCCGGGTGCGAGGCTCGATTTCGACCAATCGTTCGACTGGTATGCGAACCGCGATGAACTTACGGCAACTCAATTCTCAGACGCCGTTGGAGAAGCAATTGCTCGAATCGTACGCAACACGTCGACATTCCCATATATTGATCAGCGGCATCAACAATGCTTGCTGAAACGATTTCCATTCCGAATTATTTTCAGGAAGCTCGAAGATCAGGTTTTGATTGTAGCAATCGCACACCAGAAACGTCGCCAAAATTATTGGCGCGGCCGCAAATGAAACCGCCCTACGTCACCTACGTTACGCTCAATGAAAAACAGCCTCTGGATCCGGATTCATTTCCCGGCAGTCTTCCATTTACACAAAATTTGCATTTTGAATTCGATTCGCCAGTGACTTTTTTTGTCGGCGAGAATGGATCGGGAAAATCGACGTTGTTGGAGGCAATGGCCGTACTGGCTCACCTTCCGATTGAAGGGGGTGGCATGAACGAGATGGGGATCCATTATGGCTACGCGGAGAAGAGTCTGCTTGCTTATTCGATACGGATGGCGCTCATCAAGCAACCCAAGGATCGATACTTCTTTCGTGCCGAAACGCAGAGCCAGTTCGCGAACTTGCTCGAACAGCGCCGCCAGGATCCGGGGTTCGGCGGTGATCCTTACCAACGCTATGGCGGTAAGTCGCTCTACGAGATGTCCCACGGGGAAGCGTTCCTGTCGATCATGCTCAATCGCTTTGATCAAGGGCTGTTCTTTATGGACGAACCGGAATCGGCCCTGTCACCGCAGCGACAATTGTCGCTGTTGGTGTTGATGCAAAAACTGGTGAAAACCGGTCGCTCACAGTTTTTTATTGCAACGCACTCGCCGATTCTGTTAACTTATCCCGGTGCGTCGATCGTCTCCTTTGATCACGGCAAACTGGAAAAGGTCGCACTTCGGGATACCAGCCATTTTCAGATTACCCACGACTTGCTGAACAATCCTGAGCACTATTGGCGGCATCTGTCAGCCTCCGACAGTCCTGAGCGGGAAAATGATCCATGAATATGAAACTCTATTCGATTCCAGGCATTTTGTGTGTTGCCTTCATATTCGTGATCATCGGCTTCCTGCCTCAACCCGTTGATCCTCTGGCGTCGACACCGTTTGACACGATATTTGTTGCGGCCATGGTTTTAATGCTGATGGTCGGAATACCGTTCGGTGCCTGGCTTCCGCGAGCACGTGTTGGCTGGATGGGAAAGTTCTGGCGCGTGCCCAGTCAGACTTTTTTGCTACCCCGTTGGCAGGTTTATCTGTGCGGAACTTCGTTGATGGGAGCAACGTTGGGTACACTGGCACTCTGTTTCGTTCTGGACTACAGGTACGGAGTCTGGTTCGCGGTACTTCTGTTCCCCACGCTTGCTTTTTTGATTTCAACATTCAAGCGGTTTTCTCACCCCAATTCGACGGAGTTCGTCCAGCCATCATGGTTTCGCCATCTCTTCAGGAGCTGATTGTTTGATTCAAGATGGTATCGTTCCATGAACTGCAGGATCGGCAACGACCTCATTCAACTGACGTATTACGATTAATTTTGACAAATGAAAATCCGCGCCCAAACGGAACGACTCCTGATACGAGATTTTGATCTTTGTGACAAAAACGATTTCTTCGAGATGGATTCTGATCCTGAAGTTCATCGATATATCGAAAACAAACCTGTGAATTCGATGGAACAGATTCAAGACATGATTCAGTTTGTTCAAAATCAGTATGTGGAAAACGGAGTAGGCAGATGGGCGGTCGTGGATAAGCAGACAAGCGAATGCCTTGGCTGGTGTGGTTTGAAATATTTCCGAGTGCCGCTAAACAATCATGTCGATATTTACGAACTCGGATATCGATTCAAGCAAAAGCATTGGGGCAAAGGCTATGCGACGGAGTCGTCCATTGCCGTCCTCGACTACGGTTTCGACAGACTCAACCTGAACATCATTTACGCCTTGGCTGACGCTCGACATGTAAAATCGAAACATGTTCTGAATAAACTGGGTTTTCAACATGTGGAAGTGTTCGACTATGACGGTCATCCTTGCGACTGGTTTGAACTCTCGAAAACGAAATGGAGCGATCGGTTGGTGGTGTAAGAGCTCGAGAGTTCTTTTGGGGAAGTTTTTTGCCATTCAGGTTGCATTATCCATCAAATGTTTCTAATTTCTCCCATGAAAACTTCCGTCCCATTCCTGACAAGTTGACGAATATGCAATCGCGATTTGTGAATGATATAATGTAATGGTGTCGTTACTCCAGGGTTCAACGCGTCAACCCAATTCAAAGCAAAACGAGAAAAGGATCGACTATGGTTCGAAACATCATCGCGGTGGTTCTGGGCTTCATCGCAGGAAGTATCACCAATATGGGAATCGTTGTTCTGTCATGGTCTATCTATCCTCCTCCCGAAGGCGCCATGCTTGATGCGGAGAAAATGGCGGCTTTCGTTCAAACCTTACCAGCGCCAGCATTTGCGTTGGTGCTACTTGCGCATACGGGGGGAGCCTTGGTCGGTGGGTTGGTTGCGGCCCTGATCGCCAGACAAAATCAACTGCTGCTGGGAGCCATTGTTGGAGCCCTGTTTCTCGTCGGGGGAATCATGAATGCCGCGTCGATTCCAGCACCGCTGTGGTTTGTCATTGCGGATCTGGCTTCGTACATTCCGGCAGGTATATTTGGTGCCACCATCGCAAACCGAGTGCCTCGGCGTTGAAGTAGCCCTGATTTCCGTGGGATAGACCTCCCGGTCTGTCATTTATCCCTATCGACAGACCGGGAGGTCTATCCCACGAAACGGCTACCATTGAATTGAAGTGATCGCTACCCCTTATTCGGAAACAATGTATGAAAATAGAACGACGAAAACTTCGCTTTGAGCGACTGGAAGATGCAGTGGCCGATGCAGAGAATTTGCTGGCCCGCGGATATCACAAAACGGGAAATTGGGATTTGACCCCATGTTGTCACCCTTTCTTGGATTTCTGGTCCCAATGAATCAATCGGACGAATGACAGGAACGACATTCGATGAAGCAGCATCGCAAATCGACCAGAATTCATTTTGTATTCATCGTCGGCCTAATAACTCTCTTCCGAATGTTTTTGGTGGCTGCGGATGAAATCGTCCCCGCAGACAACGACGCTTCCAATTATGCACGGCAGTCGGTCCATTATCTCTCAGGGAGCCCCTATGACGGATTCCCGACGCAACAGGCAGGCATTTCGTTGTTGGCCCGGGCGGGAGTACAACTGGGCATCCCTTACAAGCTGCTACTGGATGGGATCTTGTGGGGGGTTGCATTGGCAGCGGGTGCGACGGCCTTTCGGCTTTCGGGTTCAGCGATTTACGGATCGCTGATGGTGGCGGCTTTGCTGTTCAATCCATGGTTCATGTTGAACTCGAAAATGTTCATGAGCGAACCCGTGGTGTCTCCCTTGCTGTTGCTGTTGGTGATTTCGGCGGCTCCGTTTTTGATCGTCCCGACTCCACGCTGGTCGGCTGCCATGGTGTTGTCGGCCGTTTTTGCTTCTACGGTTTTTGTTTTGATCCGTCCGGAACTACCGCTGCTGGCTGGCTTTTGGGCGCTGCTGTTTCTGGCGGTTCTCTTCAGCCAACCCGGTCATGGATTCGTTTCGCGAATTTTTCAACGCCGCATTTTACGATTGGGATGGTTGGGCCTGCCGCTTGTATCTGCCTTCTGCGCTACCCATCTCATGAAGTATGTTCACCAGAGGCACTATGGAGTCTATGCCCTGCATCGCACGGAGGCGCCAGGGCTCAAACAACTGATGAATGCGTTGTACAGTATTCCAACTACGGAAGCGATTCGATATGCGCCCGTGACACGACAAAGCTTGGCGATGGCGTGTGATGCAAGTCCCACGCTGGCCGCGTATCGCGAGGCGCTGCTCAATGTCAATGCACTTAACTATCGCAATGCCAGACGAAATCTCGGCTTGGAGGATGAAGTCGGTAGCTGGCTGAATTGGCATCTGATCAACAGCTTTCAAGGGATGCGCTATGAGACCCATCAGCGGATGATCGTCGCCGCTCAGGAAATTCGCGACGCCCAACAACAGGGCAAACTTGCCAGACGAACCGCCTTCTTTCCCGTGGATCCGCTGTGGAGAGAGTGGATTTCAGATGTTCCCGAAGAACTTGTATCTGCGTTCAAGAGCAGCTTCAAGACGGAAGTTGATCCAGAGCGGTTTGACGAATATCTGAAGGACCGAAGTGTCAGGAATTCTGTATTGGCCGGTTTCTTCGATGACGGATTGTTGCGGCGCCATGGAACAACGGCATTCCGGGACTTGCGCGTCTTCGGGTACCTTGCGGCCCCCACATCGAATTTCAGGGAAGTCCGATTGCTCGATGAAGCCGATCAGGTCATCGCCATGGCACCCTTGATTGAACGACTGCCCGACCGATTTTCAAGTGAACAAGTCGATGTCTCCCTGGTGGTTCCGGATGGTTTGCATCGGCTGAACGAATCGCTGCGGCTGGAGTTCATTCCTCGACAGACCGATTCAGCCAACCGGTACGTGATCAAAATACGTCCCGAGATGAACAACCGTCGGTTCCCTCTGGGGGACGATCATGATCCGGCCTGGAAGGAAGTGTGGCAAATCAGTGTCTCGTCCGTTGATCAACCCAACCACACTCGCATGGTTTGTCTGGAAGGACTTCGGGAGCATTACGGCAAACTGTTGTTGGGAGCCGCAGCGGTCGCGTTCCTGCGGGGACTGCTACGGCACACCCGCTATCGTAACATTCGAGGTCTATTCTGGCTGCTGCTGGTTGGAGCGGGACTGCTGGCGGGTCGCTGTTTGTACTATGTTCTGATTGAAGTCTGGTTGAAATGGGGCTTGGCTCGGTACGTCGAACCCAACATACTGCTGTCCGTGTTTCTGGTTCTTTGTTTCGCTTATCTTGCTGGAAACCAGGTCAGACGAATGGTACTCAAGTTACAATCACATCCAGCTTCAACCCCAAAAGTAACTTAAGGCGAGCGGTAGATGGAATTTTTACCGTGGAGTAGGCTTCCAGCCTGTCTACCGTGGATTAGAAAGATCGCAACCGTTTACGCCAAGCAAACCGTTTAGCCGCAAGCCGAAGCCGACTGCAATTGGTTTGTAGTTACCTTAAGTAGCCGATCAACCAAAGATGGATGCGGGAAGATCGAGAGGTAGTCGGCGCAGGCGCGACGGCAGGGTGCAGCCTCCGCAATCAACCTGCCTCCCAATAAAATACCTGTAATCAGGCGCCCCCGCGCCTTTGGGGGTTGCTGATGGAGCGATTTCGGTATTACAGTACATTTTTGGCAGCAATCCCCGACGGCTTACGGCTAAACGGTTCCATTTCCCGTGAACGGTTACGAAAGATCAATATGGATACATCAAGCAGAAATCCAGTGAACGGAACCTCACCGCTTGAATTGACGATTCTGATGCCTTGTCTCGACGAAGCCGAAACATTGGAAACGTGCATCCAGAAAGCGACCGGTTTCATAGAGCGGCACCATATCCAGGGCGAGGTCGTCATTGCCGATAACGGCAGTACGGACGGATCCCAACAAATCGCACAGCAGCTTGGCGCTCGCGTCGTTCCAGTTGCCACACGAGGCTATGGCGCAGCGATCCAGGGGGGCATCGAAGCGGCTCGCGGGCAGTACATCATCGTGGGCGATGCCGATGACAGCTATGATTTTACCGCGCTCGAACCCTACGTTGAGAAACTGCGTGAAGGACACGACTTGGTGATGGGCAATCGCTTCCGCGGCGGAATTGTTCCCGGCGCAATGCCTCCACTGCACAAGTACCTGGGCAATCCCGTGCTCAGCTTCATCGGACGATTACTGTTTCCCAGCCATATCCGCGATTTCCACTGCGGCTTGCGGGGGTTTTCAAAGCAAGCCGCCGAACGCATGCAATTGCAGACAACCGGAATGGAGTTCGCAAGCGAGATGGTGGTCAAAGCGACCTTGCTGGACATGAAGATCGCGGAAGTCCCGACCACGCTCTCGCCCGATGGCCGCAGTCGCCCCCCGCATTTGAGAAGCTGGCGGGATGGCTGGAGACATTTGCGTTTCTTGCTGATGTACAGTCCACGGTGGCTATTCTTGTATCCTGGACTGTTGTTGATTTTTATCGGGCTGGTGCTGGTGTTGACGTTGTTGATCACTCCACTGAAAGTGGGGGGAGTTGTGTTTGATATTCACACGATGTTATTCGCGGCGGCGATGGTTTTCACTGGATTTCAGGCTGTGTTTTTCGCGGTGCATACCAAGGCATTCGCAATGACCGAGGGCTTGTTGCCGCCTGATCCGAGGATGAATCGTCTGCTTCAGTGGTTCACGCTGGAAAAAGGACTGATCGCAGGCGTGATCATGCTTGTGGGCGGCGTGTTGGCGGCGATTTGGGCGTTTTACAATTGGGGTCAAACCGGTTTTGGAGACCTCGACGCCCGCCGCACGATGCGTGTTACAATATTGTCCGTTCTTTTGTTTACGCTCGGAATGCAAACCGTGTTCTCGAGTTTTTTCCTTAGCATTCTTGGCCTGAGCCGAAGAAGGGCGTGAGGTCGATATGATTTGGTTCTGGCTCCGTTTTCCATTTCGCTACTCAAAATCGCACTCCAGAAATAGTTGGACAATTCCGACCCGATTCATCCGGCCATCCATCATATTAAACTCCAGTAGCGATGAATGAAGCAACTCAAACAAGACCTTGGCTGGGGCGATTTGATCGGGTGTTGTTCTTCCGTCTGGCTATTGCCATTTCGGTCAGCCTGCTACCCACGGTAATTTTTGGCTGGAAGGGCATTCCAGCGACCGTCCTTTTAGCCGTAGCTTCGGTTTTCGTTTGGTTGAATAAACGGCCAGCGGCGATAACCACAATCGTTTTGCTGTTGCTTGGATACTTCTTTTATCCCGCGATCGATGGTGCTCGGGAAGCGATTCTTCGGTCTGAATGCAAAAACAATCTCCACCGACTAACCTATGCCATTCTCGATTACGAATCCAAATACGGTCATTTCCCACCCCCGTTTACGATGGACTCGGGAGGTAATCGCCTGCATAGTTGGCGAGTTTCGTTGCTGCCCTATTTGGGGGAACAGGCACTCTACGACCAGATCGACAAAACAAGGCCATGGGATGATCCAGTGAATATCCCCTTTCACAACCAGATGCCTGAAGTTTTTTGCTGCGCCGCCTTAAAATACCATTCCAGGTGGCGGACGACAGGAAATACCACATCGTACATTGTCGTCATCGGCGATCACTCACCCTGGCAAACCGATCCGCCGAGAAGTTTTTCGAGTTCACCTGGCATTTGGCGAAATATCGCAATCATCGAGTCGGAATCGAATCGACTGCCGTGGATGGCGCCGAATGATCCTGATCTTCAACAGTTTCTCGATGGCATCGACTATTCGCGTCCACATGGAGGAACGATTCATTGCTCATGCTTCGATGGCTCGGTTGTGCTCACGAGAGACATCCAGGCACTTCAAGAGCAGTCGATACACTTGACTCTGAATTCTGAAGTTCAACCTGCTCAATGAGTCAAACATGACTGGTTGGTATGGTGGTTGGCAGGCATCCTTTAGAATTTAGAATTCAGAACTTTGTCAAAGATCGAGCTCAAGTCAGTGAACATGATGGGGTCGGGAGTCGTTTCTTCGAATAAGCACATTCCACTACTGCAGAAAACGAAACGTTTATTTGCGACTCTTGAAAATTTCAAGAGAAACGACTCCCGACCTCTTCTGGTTTGCCAACACGAAAGCCGCACGACCTCTTTAACTGGCAAGAAGCGTTTGCTTTCCGACTTTCCTTTTTGGTATGATTGTCGGTGCATTTCAAGTTCACGATTGACGGAACCCCAACCATGATCGCACTCCAAAAGCTCATCGCCGGCGCGGTGGACTATGCCGGGTTATTTCCACCGGCCGCACTGCCGATAAAGGAAACGGTTGAGAATTTTGCCCAGTACAAATTTGGAACAGCCCATTCGATGCTGGGAAGGCTGGTGGTACCGGTGGGACGACTCGGTGAGTTGCAACAGGCTGCGAATCAAGTCACCAAACCGTGGACCGCCCACGCAACCGCAAGCTGGCAGATCTCGGCCCTGGTCAATGCCGATTCGAAAGACGACTTCGCCGATTTTCATCAGGCGCTACAGCAACTCCGCGCGTTCAATGACCACTATCGGAATCGCAACCTGGTGATGTTGATCGATTCGATTGAAATCAAACCGCAATCGCTGGACGATCTTCCAGCTCTCGCTCAGCAGATCCCGACCGAACTCGATGCCTATTTTGAAATTGACTGCCAGACGGACCCGAATCCAGCGATCCAACATTTGGCAGAAGCTCGTCGTTCAGCTCTCGAAAGATCGATCAGCGCAGAAAATGGAACCTCTGCCCGCAAACCCGGCTCGAACTTGTACGCCAAAATCCGAACCGGCAGCGTTGTCGCGGATCAAATCCCCAGCGTCCCGCAGGTCGCGCGATTCATCGCGACTTGTGCAAAATATGGCGTGCCCTTTAAGGCAACCGCCGGGCTGCACCACCCCGTTCGCGACGAGTATCGTCTGACCTATGAGCCTGATTCCAAGTGCGGGGTGATGCACGGCTTCGTGAACGTGTTTGTTGCGTCGCTTTTTGCTTTTGAGTTGGCCCTTTCGGGGGAGAAAATGGAGACGGAAATGGAGACGGAAATCGAAGCCATCCTGGCGGAGCAGGAAAAAGAAAATTTTTCCTTCGATGACCATCAGCTTCGCTGGCGGGAGCGATCCATTGCAGCAGAGCGCATCGACAATTTGCGACGCCGGAGCATTCAGTCATTCGGTTCATGCTCGTTCGACGAACCAGTTCAGGAATTAAGTACTCAATTTGGCGACGTTTAATCTCACTCAGCGGTCTGCCTGATCGGGATGGCTCCGTCGGCAGGTTGTGCGACAAAGCTGTCGATCGTCGCGCCGGTTCGACGATGGTATTCGCGGACGAGGGATTGGGCAACGGCTTCGGCACACTCAGTGTCAACCAACGTAATGGTACATCCACCGAATCCTCCGCCGGTCATTCTCGCCCCGTACACTCCGCTTGCGATTCCGGCCTTCTGGGCCAACTCCACCAATAAATCGGTTTCCTCACAAGTGACCTCGTAGTCCACCCGCAGCGACTCGTGACTTTTGTATAATTTTTCACCAATTATGGGCCAGTCTCTCTGGCGAATCAGTCGAGCGGTGTCAAGCGTCCTCGCGTTTTCAGTGATCACATGATGTGCCCTGCGAAACTCGACATGGGACATTCGGTACTGATGTCGAAGCAGTTTCTGTAAATCGACCTCGCGCAGGGATTCCACTCCCAAGGACTGGCAAGCGGCCTTACATTGCTCGCGCCGCTGCTGGTACTCGCCATCGGCCAGAGCATGTTTAACATGGCTATGGGTGACGATGATCGAAACTTCTTCGGGCCATTCGATGTACTCAACGTTGCTGGACTGGCAATCAAGGAGCATCAGATGGCCAGACCGCCCCATCGCACTTGCGATCGGGTCCATCAAACCACAGGGAACACCCACGCCGTTGTTTTCTGCCGCTTGGCAAAGCCTCGCGGTTTCGATTCCAGTCAAAGGTCGGCCTGTGACCTTCTGCAACAAGACCGCGAAAGCCACTTCGAGTGAAGCACTGCTGGAGAGACCAGCTCCGATCGGGACATCGCTACGAACATGAATCTGAAGCGGCGGAATCGGGCCTACCCGCTTTACGAATTCATTGACGACTCCCACCAGATACTTCGACCAGCCTGGGATTTGATCGCCCGCGACACAGCCAGTCTCATCCATGGAAATCCGGACAACTTCCGAAAAATGATCACTTGATACAATGATCACGCCTGGATCCGGGCTGATGGAAGCCTCCACCGTGGTGTATCGGTTGATCGCCATCGGCATGGCATAACCCTGATTGTAATCTGTATGTTCACCGATGAAGTTGATTCGCCCCGGTGCTGATGAAGACCAATGTTCTGTCAAGTTTTAGCCTTTTAGTGTGATGATCCACGATGGTCGATTTGGAATCGGCGACAAAATAGTTTATGATAACGCAGCCCTATAAAACCCCCATCCGAGGATCCTTCAAATGGTAAACCGATTTATCTCATCGTTGACAATTTGTTTCATCGTTTCGTTCGTCGCTCCTGTTTTTTCTCAGGACGCGTACCAACAGGTGAAGGCGGCACTGGTCGCCGGTGAGCCACCCAAGCTCGAACCGGGTTCGTTCACGATCGCGGTCCTGCCGGATACTCAATTATACGCCGAACGGTTTCCGGATCGCTATGACGCTCAAACCCAATGGATCATTGATAACCGGGATACTAGGAATATTGTGGCCGCGCTGCACTTGGGAGACATCACGAACCAGAATACACCCGAGCAGTGGGAAAATGCAGCGAAATCCATGAAGAAGCTTGACGGCCACGTCCCCTATTTCATGGCACCTGGCAATCACGATTACAGCGACCGCGGTCGGTGTGCCGATCGAACCACACTGATGAACGATTATTTTCCGGTGTCGCATTTCCAGGACCTGCCAACATTTGGGGGTGTCTACGACCGTGAACCGAGCCGGATTGAAAACAGTTTTCACCGGTTCACCGTGGGCAATCGAAAGTTCCTGGTGATTGCACTGGAATTCGGTCCGCGCCGGGATGTCGTACGCTGGGCCAATGAAGTGGCCGAGCAACATCCGGATCACGAGGCGATTCTGATCACGCACGCCTACATGTACTATGACGAAACGCGCTACGACTGGAAAAAATTTGGCAATCAACAGCGATGGAACCCGCACGCTTACGAGTTGGCGAAATCGACGGATGATGATGTCATGGATGGCGAAGAATTGTGGACGAATCTGGTCAGTCGCCACGATCATTTCATCATGACGCTCAACGGTCATGTGCTGGGCGACGGCCTGGGCCGGATGACTTCCAAAACAACGGGGGGAAAAGAAGTCCATCAGATGCTGGTCAACTTTCAGATGCTCCCCAACGGTGGAGATGCCTGGTTGAGGCTGATGGAGTTCCGTCCCGACGGAAAAACGGTGCAGATCTACGACTATTCACCGACCCTCAACCAGCGCAACGAATCGGAACAAAATCAGTTTACCCTGACGATCAACTAAAGATCGTTCTTCGAAAAATCCTGAGGCGTCGATATCTAGGTGCTGGAATCCGATCGCCAAGCCGACCCTACGTACTGGTAATCTGGTCGATTTGGAATCAGAAACAAAATAGTTTAAGATAATGCACCCCGATAAAGCCCCATCACAGGAAACGACCTATGGCAAACCGATTGATCTCGTACTCAATAATTTTTCTCATTGTTTCGCTTGTTACTCCTGTTTTTTCTCAGGACGCGTATCAAAAGGTGAAGGCAAAACTAGCCGCCGGTGAGCCACCCAAGCTCGAACCAGGTTCCTTCACGATCGCGGTCCTGCCGGACACTCAATGGTACACCCAACGGTTTCCGGATCGCTATGATGCTCAAACCCAATGGATCATTGACAATCGGGATACAAGGAATATTGTGGCCGTACTGCACTTGGGAGACATCACGAACCAGAATACACCCGAGCAGTGGGAAAATGCAGCGAAATCCATGAAGAAGCTTGACGGCCACGTCCCCTATTTCATGGCACCTGGCAATCACGATTACAGCGACCGCGGTCGGTGTGCCGATCGAACCACACTGATGAACGATTATTTTCCGGTGTCGCATTTCCAGGACCTGCCAACATTTGGGGGTGTCTACGACCGTGAACCGAGCCGGATTGAAAACAGTTTTCACCGGTTCACCGTGGGCAATCGAAAGTTCCTGGTGATTGCACTGGAATTCGGTCCGCGCCGGGATGTCGTACGCTGGGCCAATGAAGTGGCCGAGCAACATCCGGATCACGAGGCGATTCTGATCACGCACGCCTACATGTACTATGACGAAACGCGCTACGACTGGAAAAAATTTGGCAATCAACAGCGATGGAACCCGCACGCTTACGAGTTGGCGAAATCGACGGATGATGATGTCATGGATGGCGAAGAATTGTGGACGAATCTGGTCAGTCGCCACGATCATTTCATCATGACGCTCAACGGTCATGTGCTGGGCGACGGCCTGGGCCGGATGACTTCCAAAACAACGGGGGGAAAAGAAGTCCATCAGATGCTGGTCAACTTTCAGATGCTCCCCAACGGTGGAGATGCCTGGTTGAGGCTGATGGAGTTCCGTCCCGACGGAAAAACAGTACAGATCTACGACTATTCACCGACCCTCAACCAGCGCAACGAATCGGAACAGAATCAGTTTACCCTGACGATCAACTAAAGATCGTTCTTCGAAAAATCCTGATCCCGTTTACCCCGTATCAATCGAATGAAAATACTCTCGCAACTTCCAGGAATTCTTGGGGCCCGTCATGTCGTGACTCTCGCGGCCGCCCTTGCATTCGTCTTGGCAGCACCGTCACTTGGGGTTCCTTGTATGGTGGCTCAAGAAGTGCCACAAGACGAGGAACCCAAGCCAACCGAGATCTGGGCGGGCACGCTGGATACCGAGTCGACCAAGCTGAGAATTCAAATCAGTCTGATCATCGACGAGGCGGGAAACATCAGCGGCTATCTGGCCAGCCCCGATCAAACCACCACCCGATTTCCGATTGAAAAGATTACCCGCAGCAAGGAGGCATTGGCGTTTGTCATTTCACCGCTGGGGGTTCGCTATGAGGGTAGTATCAAGGATGAAGATACGGTGGCTGATGGAGCCTTTGTGCAAGGTCCCCGAGCCTATCAGTTGGTACTGAAAAAAACCAATCAAGCCATGACCGTGGCCCACGAAGCAACCTGGACGGGTCAATTCAAGGTTGGTTTACAGGACTACGATTTTCAGTTCCGAATCTTCATTGACAACTTTGGCGGACGTTCAGCAAAACTGGACAGCTTTACGGAAGGGATATGGGGCATCCCGTGCCAATATCTGGTTGATGGCTCCCAAGTGACGATTCGCAACTCAGTCACGAAGGCCGAGTTTACGGGTGTATTGAATGCAGATGGCCGAACGATTGCCGGTCACTGGAACCAGCGGGACATCCAATTCCCACTGACACTCAATCACGTACCGCTCGACGCAACTCGCCAAGCCCGATTTGAACGGCCTCAAACCCCTCAATCACCGTTCCCTTATAAGGAACGTCATTTCGGTGTGGTCGTGAAAGAAGTCGATCCGAAATTCGAACAAGACGTGGGAATCGCCGGAACCCTCACCTCACCCAATGCCCAAGGTCAGCACCCCACCGTGATCCTGATCAGTGGAACCGGTCAGCAAGACCGAAACCACACCACCTTCGAGCATCAACCCTTCCTGGTGATCGCGGATCATCTGACCCGCCGCGGATTCACCGTCATTCGCTATGACGATCGAGGAGCGGGTCGCTCCGTGGGCAGCACGGCTGCCGCGACCACGATGACGTATGCCAACGATGCCGAAGCCATTTTCCGGTGGGCAACTACTCAGCCCGAAGTCGATCCGAAAAGAGTCGTCATCCTGGGGCACAGCGAGGGCGCATTGATCGCCAGCATCATCGCCACTCGACAACCCGACGTTGCCGGCATCGTCATGCTGGCGCCAACCGGCATGTCCGGCAAGGAAGTTTTCCTCAGTCAGTCGTCAGCCATTGCCCGTGTCAACGGAATGCCCGACGAGGTCATCGTCATGCAGGATCGCTTTCTCCAACAGGCGATTCTCGATTCCAGGGATGCCGCCACGATGACACCGGAAAAATTCATGCAGTCCTTCCAGGGTATCTTTGGTGAATTGACCGAAGAACAACGAATCGGTTATGGCATTTTCAATATTGCGGAAAGCACGTTCGCCTTGCTGAGCTCGCCGTGGGCTCGATTTTTTATGGACTACGATCCCCGATCATCGCTGCTGTACGTCCAATGCCCGATGCTTTCACTCTTCGGCGAAAAAGACGTCCAGTCGATCGCGCAACTTCATGCTCCGGCGATCAAGACTGCCGCCGATGCAGGAAAGAACCCTGACTTTGAACAGAAGGTGCTGCCCGGCCTGAACCATTGGTTTCAATCTGCCCAAACCGGTTCTCCGCGAGAGTACCTCTCGATCGAGCAAACGATCGATCCGTCGGCGCTCGATGAAATCAGTATCTGGATAGGCCGTAGATTTTTGAAGTAAAGTTACTCATCGACTTTTCCAGCCGACTTCATATACGCCAGCAGATCGACAATCTCTTGGTACGTCAACGTGTCCAGCAAGCCGCTTGGCATCATGGAAACGGTGGAGGGTTTCATCTCCTCAATGTCATCGGCTTCAATGGAGGTCAACTTTCCAGGCATGGCCAGGTTCTCCTGAACCATGTAGCGACCGCCGAACAGATTGGCGACACGCCCGACCACCGTCCGGCCATCGTTGAGCAAAAACACGGTCGCTTCGTACTGATCGGAAACGGCTTTGCTGGGTTCGATCAACGTCTCCAGCAGATCCAGCGTACTGAATCGACGCCCCGCCAGGGTGATGTCCGGTCCGACGATTCCGCCCTGTCCCTCCATCCGATGGCACTTGTAGCACGTCGCGATCGACAACATCCTTTTCCCATTTTCAAGATCCGCAGAATCAAAAACGGCGTCATTCAACTCGCTGAAATCGCTCATCTCCCATTTCTTGACCAGCGGCCGGGCGGCCAATTCCGCATACGGATCCGATGCAACCGGTTCGCGAGAGAGCACCGGCTGCAAGGCCACTCGGTCTTCATCGGCCAACTGGCTGATGGCGTGTTGCCGAATATTGGCAATGTATCCACTGAAGGAATGACCTCCCTGCTGATTGGCAGAATCCACAAACCACTGGAAATACGATTCACGTAATTCCTGGGTCCAGCCATTCTGAGCGGATGCAAGGATCAATGCATACGCAATCTGCTGCTCCTGAGCGGATGCCACCTTGAGTTGGGGAACCACTTTTTCAACGATCGTCGGCGATTGCACGGCAACCAATAGCTTTGCCAGTTCAAGATCCAGTTTGTCATCGCCACTCGGGAAGTGCTTTTCAAGCCTCAATACGGCCGCCTTCGTTATGGGAGAAAGCGACGCGTCGGGCACCCGATGCTGTTGGTCGTCGCCCAGGCCAGCACATCGAATCAGGATTAAACCGTAGGCACGACAAAGAGCCAAACGCTGGAAAGTCGTCAATTGATCCCAATCCAAACCCGCCAGCCACGGAACTCCAACCTCTTGAGAATCGGACTCTCCCCTGGCTCGGACCATGGCGATGACTTCTTCAAGCACGAGGAACTGAGGGTCACCTTCTGATTTGGAGAACAGGCCGAGCCGCTCGACAAACCATTTTGAATAATGCATCTCAACGGCCGACCTCGCAGCAAATCGTAAAAATCGGTCTTCACTTTTCAAATGATCCACGAAATTTTCTGGCGGATCAAACTCCACGCCATCGCTATGCCATTTCTCAACCTCGCGCCGCAACTGGCAGTCTTCATTGATTGGTGGATACTCTGCCAGCTCGGTCGGCTCTTCACCGCGATAGACAATGCGATACAGTGCCGAACGCAGCCCGCGACCTCCGATCAGAAAATACAGGGCACCATCTTCCTCGCGAATCACCATATCGGTCACCGGCAGCGCAGGAGCGGCACAGAATCGCTCCAGCGTACCTGTATAGCTTGAGCCGTTCGGAGTCAGATGCACGGAATAGATAATCCCGAAACTCCAGTCCGCGATAAAAAGAGCCTGTTGAAATCGGGCCGGAAATTTTGCTCCCGTTCCAAAGGTCACGCCTGTCGGGCTGCCCGGTCCAACATCCGCAATCCCCGGCAGGGTGTCGGGATAGTATTCAGGAAACTTGCCGGATCCGTTCCGCCAGCCAAATTCGGCTCCGCTGGTCACATGACAGACACGAGTCGGACGATACCACGGCAGACCAATATCCCATTCCATATCGGCGTCGTAAGTAAACAGTTCGCCGTTGGGGTCAAATGCGATATCGTATTGATTGCGAAAACCAGTCGCGATCAGTTCGAACTGTTTGCCATCGGGATCCGTCTTGCAAATCCAGCCTCCGGGTGCCATCACTCCGACCGCGTGGCCTCCGGCGTCCGGGTATCGTTTGATGATTTGGTCTTCGTCCCATCGCTGCGACATCCGGAATTTTTCGGGCTTCGGGGTGCGGGTGTGATTGCCGGCGCAGATATACAACGACTGCTTGTCAGGGCCAAGAATAACGGCATGAGGGCCATGCTCGCCGCCGCCGTCAAACTTCCGGAGCAATTCGACGGAATCGTACTGATCATCGCCATCGGTGTCGCGAACTCGATAAAGACCGGCGGGCTTCTTGAAGGGGCGGCTTTCGTGCGCGACGACGTAAAGGCTGTCAAAGGCATATAGCAATCCATGAGCAAACCCGATCTCCAATGGAATCAACTCGACGTCGGTAGTAACGGCGGCTGGCGGATCGGCCGGATCTCCTTTGGAAAACCCGATTTCTGCCACCGTAATCCGGTACAGCCTGCCGTTTTGATCCGAGGCGATCAAGCGTCCGTTTCGTTCGTTGGTCAGCGAAACCCAGGACCCTTGTTCCTGCGGAACCGCATAGACCAGTTCGGCAACAAACCCGGGTTGGGTTTTGAATTGTTCCGTGGTGACCGCAATCTGACCTAAACTGGAATGGCTCAAGCCGATCAGGGCGATCAGGCCAACGGCTCCGGTGCAGACAAAGCGAAAACGAATGGGGATGTGCATGATTGAAATACGGTTAGGTGAGCAGCAGGTATCAGTTTACCATTGAGTACCCCTCCCAGTTTAGCGGACAGGATGCAAGGTTTGAAAGGGTAAGGATAGTTGCGAAGCAACGGTATTCAGTAGCCTTGTGGCGTCAGCCCAACGGTGGGCTGAATGTCATCGCTCCGCGATTAAATAATCCACTTTCTTTCTCGATCTTACATCTGCACCAATTGATCGATCAGGACCTGAGCATCGGTATGGGCTTTCTCCAGCCAGATCATTCGCGTTGATTTCGGCAACCCCAGCGAATCAAATCGGTCGGCCGGATAGCAGGCCAGTACGCCGGAAGCGATTTCCCGATTGAGATCCGGATTCGCCGAGGTGGGAACGATGTCACGCAACAAATCGGCTGCAAAAGAAGCATTGAGTACTCGCTGACGAGTTTCGTAAGCCTCTCCCAACGTGCTTCGCTGCTCCGTGTAGAAGTCCTTCACCCGATTTCGATCAAAGCTGAACATTGCAGCGGTTTCGCCCATTGGCAACTGACCGAGGAACAGGTCGGTCCAGCGTTCCATGCGGCGGCGAAGCATGTTGATCCGATCAAACATCGGTTCATGGAGCGCCCGCCCCGACAAGATCAGCCGAAGCACGCGGTTTTTGGCTTCCAGATGGCTGAGATAAACCGAGTGAGCCAGCCCCGTCAGCTCGTCGGTCTGATGATGGCGGTCGTGACTGAGCATCGTCGCGGACCAGACCCGCGTCAGGATCTCGGAAACCAGAATTTCCTGGGCGACCGCTTGCAGGGCAGGCCAGAAGTCGTGATCGTTTGCCGACTCGGCGGGCTGATCCTTGGCACGCTGCATGTCTTCCTCAAACATCTTGAGCGCGGTGTTCCATCGGTGGAGCCGCAGCTTGGAAGCGGTCCAGTATTTAGTGGCGACCAGCATCGGCTGAACCTGAGAACCAAAAATCAGGTTGCCCGAATGAAGTGCGACCCAGCTTCCCATTTCGGCCAGTTGACTTGCGTGCATGAAAACTCTCGTTGTATTTCCAGGTTGCGAAGGAAGGAATAAGACCCAATGCTCATCCACTGTCTTTTCAGACCACAAAACGCAAGGGGTATGCCACTGGAGACCAAAAAATTTCTGGCAATCGAAAATGCTTTCATTTCCCGCAGAAATCGGTCACCGCCAGCCCCTTCTGAATCGAAAACCGCGATCGTCCGCAGATTCGAATGTTGATTTTTGGCAACATGCGAATACGAAAACGATCCATGTTCAAGAAACGCCACGTTAAGGAATTGTCCTGAAATAACTTCGTAAGTTCATCATAACCCGAAGCGTAAGCGAGGGATTACTCCTGCTCGTGTAGACCGTCCCTCGCTTACGCTTTTTGAAGTTGCGCAAACAAGTAGGCCGGAACAAGCAAACGCCGAAGAAAGCAAGCCATTCCGTGGGTCTTTGAGCGTTTGCGCAGTTCCGGCAAGAACCCGGTGGCGATGCCGGATATACCGATTTTTCTGGCAAGTGGTAGACAGGTTTCCGTAGAAGACGAAGCCAAACACGTATTCTGATCGCCGCAGAAACGTAGAGTTGCAGTACGAGTAGCCTTGGAGTACCTCCACTTTCCAGTCGGCTCCATCGGTCAAGCTTTCCACAGGTTCTACTGCCATGAAAATCTCCTCTCTCGGACGAACGACTGTATTCCTGTGCCCTTGTTGCAAGACGACGGCGCTGGAAGTCGGAAAAATTGAAGATCGAATCGAGGTCTGCTTCTGCTCGAACTGCGATGGGTTCGTGATTGATCAGGCATCGCTGGGAATCCACGTCACTGAACTGAGATCGGCTTACTCCGGACCTGATGACAGGCCCATTCCGATTTGTCTCCACGAACTGGAAATTCAACATTGTTGTCCGGCCTGCGACGAGGCGATGGAAGTTCATCCCTATTACGGACCAGGCAACGTGGTCATCGACAGTTGCAATCACTGCAAACTGGTTTGGTTCAATCAGGGAGAACTAAAGCGGATTGTTCAAGCCCCCGGTCTCCGTCGAATGCAGCCCTCCATCTAAATCCACTTTGCCAGCGGCCCGCCTTTTGCCGCCATGGCATCGATTCGTTTGGAAACATCCCGATCTTCGATCAGCGGCGGCGCGTGATGCGGTTTGATACGAGCATCAATCACCAAGCTTCCGGGGCAACCCCAGTGTTTGAACTCGGTAAACTCACCGATCCCGTACAGATCCGTCGCCGGATTGCTGCGAGTGAAAACGACCCATAGAAAATTTTCCAGCGTTCGAGCCGTAAATTCGCTATCGTCGACCAGCACGACCAGCGGAAATCCTTCGATGGCTCTCTCTGGAAACGAAGCACAGAACCTCAGGATCGGAGATCGGAGATCAGTGCTATGAGGCTCAGAACTCGCTGCTTGACGCCCCGAGCCTTCAGTTGCTGCAGGAGCAGAGATGGCGACGACTCCCGGCATGCAGACTTGCGGATCCTTGAATCCGGTCGGAATGGAAAGGCTCGATGGAACTTCAGTAGCGAGCGTTCGCTGAGAGGGTCCGGCGGCCGCGATGACCACTTTCGAACCTGAGTTGAATCCGGTGCCGGAATAGTCCAGCGTATCGATGGTCGTCTTCGTCTGAAAATGAAGATCGCGTCGCCAGTCCACTCGCTCAAGCAATCGCTGGAAGAAACATTGCATGTCACGGATGTCCAGCTGCGGATCGCACGCCTGATCGAGAATGAACAGATACTTTGCCAGCGACATCTGACCCTGGCCAAGGATCGCATTGGCTTGCGTCAAAATCTCCTGCGGCTCGGTCGTCGGTTGATAGGGAACATAGCGTTCGCTGCCGATCGCCAGCAACAGCGGATGTACCCCCGCCACATCGACGGCATGAACGGCCTTGATCCCTGGAAGGACGGTCGGAATCACCGGGCCGGTTAACTCATGAATCAGATCGCCAAACACGGTATCTTCCTGAGGCGGTCGCCCGACGACCGTGAACGGCCAAATCGCGCCGTCACGATGATACACTTTCTCGACCTGCAGCACTGGAAAATCATGCGCCAGACTGTAGTAACCCAGATGGTCGCCAAAAGGGCCTTCGGGCAACAGCCGATTGGGATCGACGGTGCCGACGATGCAAAAATCGGCATCCGCGTAGATGGCCGACTGATCGCTTCGCATCATCGGAATGCGATGGCCTGAGAGTGCACCGGCGAACGTCAGTTCAGACATGCCTTCGGGCAGCGGCATCACGGCGGCCAGCGTCATCGCGGGAGTGCCCCCCAAAAAAATATTGACTCGAAAAGGCTTGCCTGCTTCCAGAGCCGCTCGATGGTGGACGCCGATCCCACGCTGGATCTGGTAGTGCAGCCCGACTTCGCGGTCCGGTTGATACTGACCGCCGGAAAGCTGCACGCGGTACATTCCCAGATTGGATTTTGCACATCCGGGCTGACGAGCATCTTCGCTATAGACTTGCGGCAGGGTGATAAAAGCACCGCCGTCATCCGGCCAGGACTTGATCGGTGGAAGCTGGCCGATGGTGGTCTGATTTCGGGTGACGGCGGCACTTCGAACAAGCTTGGGTCGCATTTGCCAGGCGATGAAGGGGGCCTTCCAGTATCGAAGAGGCTGCTTGAGCGCCTGCCCCGGATCGACTTTGAGTTGAATCGCCCGCTGAACATTCTCAAACGTCTTACGAAAAATGAATCTTGCCCGTTCCAGGGTTCCGAACAGATTTGAAACGGCTGGAAACGGCGAACCGTTGATCTTCGAAAAGTAAACTGCGGGGCCGCCCGAGCGGTAAACTCGTCGCTGGATTTCGGCGGCTTCCAGGTTGCCGTCAATCGGTGCCTCAATGCGCACCAGATGCCCATGCTTTTCCAGATCATCGACGCATTGCTTTAAGGAGCGATACAAGTGATTAACCGTTCACGAAAAATGGAATCGTTTAGCCGCAAGCCGTCGTGGGTTGCTGCCAAGAACGTACTGTAATACCGAAATCGCTCCATCAGCAACCCCCCAAGGCGCGCGGAATACCGGATTGTAGGTATTCCTCCCCTTACACTTGAACCGCTATTGACCGGTTGCCTCAAATGATGAGAATGTTCGCCTTGTACCGTATCTATTGAAGCTATTTTTTCAGAAGGCAGGCGACTGTGGGACTCATTAATGAATTCAAGGAATTCATCGTCAAAGGAAATGCAATTGATCTGGCTGTCGGTTTGATTGTTGGAGCAGCTTTCGGAGCCGTGGTCAACTCGCTGGTGACGGACGTCATCATGCCTCCGGTGGGAGCGCTGATGGGAGGGGTCGACTTTAGTTCCTTGAGCTATGAAATTTTGAAGGGCGTGCCCGCCGGTGAAACACACCCCATCACTCAGCTGGAAGTCAAGGAAAACATCCCACCGGTGGTCATTGGCTACGGCAAGTTTATCAACGCATTGATCGCTCTGGTGATCCAGGGATTTGCTATCTTCATGGTCGTAAAATTGATCAACAAGCTGAAACGGAAGGCTGATGACGCTCCTGCTCCTGCCGCACCGGCAGCCGATATCCAGCTCCTGACTGAGATCCGGGACTTGCTGAAGAAGTAGATCATCCCGAGATTTGCTATATCCGCCGCAAGGCCTCGATTGGATCGAGCTTTGCGGCTTGATAGGCGGGATAGATTCCGAATACAAGTCCGACCGTAAATGACACCGACGCCGCAATGAAAATGGCTTGAAAGGTGACGACGGTTTCCATGCCGGACCAGATCGTAACCAGGTGAGGCGCCCCGACGCCCAGCAGCACGCCGAGAAAGGTCCCCAAAAAGGAAAGCCCTGCCGTCTCCGCCAGAAACTGGACAATGATATCGGTCTGCTTGGCCCCCAACGCTCGGCGGATACCGATTTCGCCTGTGCGTTCGCTGACGGTGGCCAGCATGATGTTCATGATACCGATCCCGCCGACCAGCAGTGAAATCGCTGCCGTTGCCGCCAAGACGAAATTGAAAATCCGTTGAGTGGCCTGAGCTTGTTCCAGCAGATCCAGCGGTATTGTAATCGCATAGTCCTGATTCGGGTGAAATTTTGCGAGCAAGCCATCGAGTGCCTCCGCCGTCGATTTCACCTTGTGCCGGTCGGCAACTTCGACCGTGATCTGACTCAGCTCCAGTCGCTGGCGCGAGTAACTGCCCTGTTCGCGTGTCATGACCACGTCGCCCAAGCGGCTGCGATTGGTTGTCAGCGGGATAATGACATCTTTGTTCAGGTCCTGCGCCGATAAACTCGAACCGACCCCCGCAGAGGGAGTTTTGTAGTCTTGAACTCCCACGATTCTGAAGAAATGCTGATTGTCGATTCCGATGGATTTGCCCAGCGGTGAGACCCCCGGAAAGATTTTCTGAGCCACCTCATCGCCGATGACGCAAACATTGGCATGCTGGCCGAGATCGACCGAGTCAAGGAAACGCCCCTTTGCCAATTGAATCCGGTTCGATTCAAAGTAACTCGGATGGACGCCCACCAGTCTTGAGGACATCGATTTGGAACCGTAACGGGCTTCGCGAGAGAACTCTCGCAGTGGAGTGATGCGAACCACATCGGACAGAGATTCACGGATTCGTCTCAGATCGTTATACGTCAGACCAAAATTGGCTTCAGAACGGCGAAACGTGGCCGTGTCCTGACTGTCATTCGGTTTGATCGTCCGGAGAATGATATTGTTGACACCCAAGGCCTCGATTTGGCGCTGAGCCGCCTGGCCAGCACCTTCCGTGACAGACAGCATGACAATCACACTGGCGACGCCGAAGATCAAGCCGAGGATCGTCAGCCCAGACCGCAGCTTGTGCGTAAGGATACCGCGAGCCGCCGTCCGCAACAAAGCTGAATAGCGCAGCCACATCATTCCCCCATCGGTTCCGCCGGTGATGAGGCTGCGGTTGGCCCGGACTGCTCTGCCGCACGCTCCTTGTCCGCAAAATCCTTGATCCCGCGGCGATAGGCGTCCAACGTTACCTGTTCCCCCACATTGACACCTTCCAGAATCTCGACAAATGAATGGGTCACGCGACCTGTCTTGACCCCTTGGCGCCGCACGGGCGAACCGGGCCGATCCAGGATGTACACATACGTTTGACCAAAATGTTCGGTGATGGCTCCGATCGGAACGGCAATGGCATGGGTGTAGTTGCCGACGAGAATATCCACTTCTGCGGTCATGCCTGGCTTAACGGCCAGGCCTTCGGGAAGTTGATCAATGAGAATGATGGTCTCATAATTTTGAATACTTGAAAAAGTACTTGCCGCCATATTTGCCACGCTGCTGACCACTCCAGTGAGCTTGACATCGGAAAATGCATCCAGCCGAATGGTCACCGTTTGTCCTTCCTTGACTTTTTCAACCACCGATTCGTGGACACTGGCTTTGACCTGCATTTTGGTCATGTCCGGCAAGAAATAAATGTTTCGGCCTTCCCACATTTCTGTCCCGGCACGAATCCGTTCACTTGCGTCGTACCAGAATTCGTTGGCATAGGCGACGATGCCGTCCTGTTCCGCCAGCAGCGTACACTTGGAAAGCGTCTGTCTCAATTCGTCAAGCTGATCCTTGACCAGCTTGAGCCCGTTCTTCGCGCTGGCGACGGCGGCTTCGGCCTTCTTGGTCTCTGCGTCCGCCGTCGTCTCAGCGCGTTCCAGTTTGAGTTCGGTTTCGTCCCGTTTCCCGCGGAGCTCGATCAGCTTCTTTTCCCGGTCGTAAGTCAGCAAAACTTTAAGTTTTTGCCGGTCGCGTTCGACCTGAAATTGATAGAGCCGTTCCTTTAAGATAAAAGTGCGCAACTGCTGGGGCGAGCGGTATCCTTTCTTGACCAGCAACTCCATGTTGCTTCGCTCCAGACGAACATCTTCGAGTTGCGATTCTGCGTCCTTGATCGCCCGCTCGAGATCAGCGACTTCGGCCAACAAATCGCCTTCTTCATATTTTCTTAGATCAATGACGGCCACTTCATAGGCCAGCTTGGCAGCCGCAATGTTGGTGACGTTCTCATTATTTTTGATTTCGAGTTGCTGAGTCGCCTCCGCCAGTTTGCCTTCCGCCTCGTTGACTTCGATTTCCTTTTGCTGGATTTTTTCGTCGATCTGGATCGTCTCGAAGACGACTACCTTGTCGCCTTTTTTGACAGACGTTCCTTCGGGGACAATTTCGACAATCTTGTTTCTGCCCGGAAGTTCGCTTCGGCCGTAGATGGTGTTCTGGCTTTCGATCGTTCCCCGCTCGACCACACGGTCTTCGAGCGCTCTGCGGCGAACTTCGTAGGTGGCCGCCTCGGCTGAATCCGTCTCGGCTCGCGAGAGCAACGACGGACCAACCAGAATCGCGGCGGCGGCTGCCGCCACCACCGCGCCTATGATTCCGAGTCTAAAAAGCCACTTCATGGAAATCGAAAGCCACGAAAACACCGAAACTGCAAAGCCAATCGCCAAGTGTTCTATTGTAGTCGATCAGTGACCAAAGTCGAATGATTGGTTCGCCCTATGGCAATTGGCTTCGCAACGAATCGAGAAAGAGCCCGATTTTTCGCTGGGTGGCGCGGGAGTGAAGCACCACCAGGAAACCATTGACAACCCTCATCTCGCCATTGCCTCCCTCTTCGACCCAAGTGTGAGGACTATTGAAGGACTTCACCAGATGGGTCAGCATCCACTCCTTGGTCATTTCCTTTTTGACCGCCGAAATCCAGGCAACGTTCCTTGGCGATAACCCGCTTGAATCCTCCGTCTTCCCGGCTTTGTTGACTTCATCGGTCGAAGGTGCCCCCGCTCCTGACGAAGGCTCACTTTCATCCTGCGTACCGACACCTGCAGGATCGGAAATCTGAAACATGCCTCCGCCCATTCCACCACCTCCGCCCGTAGTCTTCGGGCGTTCCTGAAGCTTTTGGGAGTGGAGTTTCTGGCTCATCAGAAAGCTGGTTTCCGTCATCAGCACCTCTCTGGCAAAGGCATTGAAGTCAGAAGTCGACGCGGTCAGATCCAGACGCTCAATGATATCGCGACAATCAAAAATCTTCGTCACCATGAACTCATCGTCGTCGGCATTGTCAAGCGAGATCACACGCAGCGATCCGTCTCGAACGATGAAGGTCGAATTTTTCCTCACCAACATATCGCTCAGGCAAACTTCCAGCGGGAGTCCACGCAAGTAGATGCTGATTGTCTCTCCTTCACCCAAACCGTCATCGATCGCCGTCGTATCCGTGATAATATTGAAGCCAAATCTCTCGCTCAGGTCTCGACTTACTTCTTCCCAATCAGCCTCTTCATACATTACATCTGCGTTTTTACGAAGCGCCGATTCGATATGCTCATTCAACCGCCGGATCTCTGCAAACCCGTCCGGCTCCACGCGATTCATGGCTCCGACTGGCGGATCGATACTTTCCTGCAACACCTCGTCATCCTGATCAAAGTTCCCGGCCGCCAGCCTGTCCGGTGCGCCGAATCGGGCGTTCTCCGGCCACAAAGACATCACCATTACCACGGCAACGAACAGCCCAGCAATCGATAAAGTAGCAAATCGCATCATCCACCTCTTTCGTTTCATTGAAGATACAAACTGGAAATTTTGTGCCATCACGGTGGCATCACCGAACTCCTCCAAAGCCTGGCTGAGCGCGGCCTGCTGACTCATGCCGGCTTCCATCAAATCAGCCGTTCGAGACTGCAAGTGGTCTCGCAACTCGATTCCGATCAGAGACTGCTGCTTCTTCGACAGTTGCAGCAGCTTGCCGATCAGCTTGAGATAATTTTCGAATTCTTCGTTGGACATCGTGTGACTCCCCTTAAAGATTCTCGCCTGGATTCTCGCCAAGACTCCCATGGATCAGGTGGCAGGCAGCAATCCGCTCAGTAGCGCCTCAACGCAATCCGCATACTCGCGCCATTGTTTGGCCTGCGCCGCCAGCCGTTTTTGCCCCTTGGCCGTCAGTGCGTACCATTTTCGTTGTCGTCCGGTGGTCGAATCGAGCCAGCTTCGGATCAATTTTTCGGCTTCCAGCCGATGCAGCAGCGGATACAGGGTTCCCGCCGGCAATCGGACTTTCTCTTTCGACGCCGCCTGTAACTTCTGTTGAATTGAATATCCGTACTCCGGGTCATTGGCCAGAATCGACAGCACCATCAAATCCAGGCTGCCCCGCAGCAAGTCGCTTTCGAACTTGTCACTCATGTTTGAACACTCCTTCTTATCGTAACACGATATATCGTACAGCGATATATCGGTTTGAAAACCCCAATTTTGGGAAAAATTTGGTAACCGTTAACGACATCAGGGTCGGGAGTTTTTTCTCGGGCAAACCGGAAGGGGTCGGGAGTCGTTTCTGTTGAAATTTTCAAGGGACACAAATAAACACTTCGCTTTCTGCGGTGGTGGGGCATGTTTATTCGAGGGAGCGACTCCCGACCCCCTCATGCTCGAACCCTCGCTACCCAGAACATTACGTGAACCGCCACAAAACTTGGGACGGAGTTATATACCCCGTGAGTTCGGTACCTCTGTGTGCCCCAATCCCAAACGAACGCTTGTCGGCCCCTCGGACGTCCAAGCTTACCCATGCCATGATTTGTGTTTTCATTAACACAACACGGAGAATGTGCCGCCGACAAAATTCGCCGAAAAAAACACAACCACCGTGTAAATGCGACTTCAATTGTCATAAATTGATGTTAAGGAGTCTTGATTCATCACAATTTCGCTCCACTTTAGTTCTTCAGACGATTGAATTTGCGGGTTTACAATGCTCAAAAACCGTTGCTTTTTGGTTTTACTTGCCGCAGCTTCCGTTTCGGCAACGTCCTGGGGATTTCAGGATGAAAAAAAGCAGCCACCCAAATTTGATCAAGAGCAGACGATCAACGTGGTGTTGAGGAACAGATAGTCGGTCTGGAGCGCCGGACTCGATATGATGCCACGGTCATTGGCGATCCCGTCAATGCGGGCAGCCGAGTTCGGTTTTACCTCCAGATCAGTAATTCCGGTCAATCTGACTTGAGGTTTGATTACATCGATACAGGCACCCCCAGACTTGTCATTACCTGCGATAAAAATGTAATTCCAGCTGGGGGAAAGACCGTCGTAAATGCCATTGCAGACTTTCATGCACTCGCCAGTGGTGACGGGGAAAACTACGGGTTTAGCATTACCTTCAAACAAGGCAAGGATGAAGACAGAGGCCATATATATTTGAAGGGAGAGTTGCACGGCATGTTGACCATTCGCCCAATCCCGATACTGGAATCCAACGGCACGATCTCTCAATGGAAGATACCGATCATCGCAACTGAGCCGATCGACGTGGACAATTTGAAAGTGGAGTTTTCAGAAACCCTGCGAGACCTGACTGGAACGATTGAGGTTGTGGATGGCAAACCGATGATTCTGGTTACGGCACCGGAGGTCTGCTTGGGGCCTGCCGGGATCCTGGGAGAAATTCATGTCTCCGAACCCCATCTAAACTTGACCGTTTCAGCCCGCGCCAACTTTGTCAAACGCCATTCGATTCGGATCAGTCCCTTGGCCGTGTCGTTTACGAAACGCAACCCTGACGACCATTTTTATACCGCCAATATACTGGTTCAAGCGGTCGCTCAAGTATCGGAAGAGGGGGAGAAACAAAAGAATGTTGTTGAAACGATTGAGTGTACTTCTCCGGACCACTCTCTGGAAGTTACAACGACTCGCATCAACGACCGTTTGCATCGTGTTATATTAAGAGTTCCTGAAGAGGAATTGAATCAGGAAAACGACGAGTTTCCCATTCACTGGAAAGTAAGATCTACGGCTGGCAATCGGGAGGCAATCGGCTCAGGATCCGTCATTCGATAAGATGAGCAACATCATTCAAAGTTTCAAAACAGCAACCTGCTTGTGTCTTGTTTCGATGGGGCTGCACCATGCCCCGGCAGTGGGCCAAATCGCATCTCTCGAAGAGAATGCCAAAATCTGCAGCATTTTCGGCGTAGCGGTGGCCAACGCCGAAGCCATTGAACAGGGCGATGTGATGTTGCTCGAAACGGTATTCTACGATGGGGTTCGTCCTTCTGCTCCCGGCAAGGGAGGAACGTTGTCAACCACCACCCTGACTCGGATCCTGTTCGATGACGAAAAGGAAAAATTTATCGTTTTGACTCGTGAAGTCTCTCAATGGCTGGAACTTGAAAAGATCGATGATGTTCACGATGGTAAATCGATCAAGTCACGTGACGAAGGAATCCTGGCGGACCGGCCCTCAAGAACAAGATTCATCAAGTCAGGCGGTGACGTTCGTCGAGACAGAGTTGCGGAAGATGATCGGCACTTTCAACTACTTTTTCGTCTGGACCATGACCCCAGAAGCGTTGGAATGGCAAGCGAGCATCTACTTGCTCTTTCGGCCGTCTTGCCATCGCAGAATGTAAAAATGACCGGAGAAGGCCTGATCGACTTTAACATCCGGGACAAAGTAAAAACTCTTAGAATCCAGAATGGTCCTATAAGCAAGAACAGCATGAGATCGGTTGAAAGCTATTCGTTTGATACTGTTTCTAACTTTCCGATCAGAACCAGTTTTTATGGAGAATCGATTGTCGATGGAGCGCGTTCGATCCCGAATGTCATTCATTTCGAATGGGTACCCATGTCCGAACTGAATGTTCCTGTTCGGCTGAAAGCGGAGAGTTTCGGGCGCTATCGAAGTTTCGATGATGAACGAGAGCACTTGGCACCGATGGACAAGGAAATCCACCTTCACTGGTTTTCCGTCAATGAACCGATACCGGACGAGTTTTTTGATGAGGATATCCTGAAAGACAGCAAACGATTTCAGGACTTGATCGATCCCGAAAAATCCAACGCCACCAGGATTCTCGATGTGATCGAGAAGAAGAACCTGAAAACCAAATGGAATGATGCAAGCGAAAAGGCAAAGTCATCCCCACCTGGGCCGGCGGTCAAATAAAGGGCGGTGGTAAGGCAAGCGGCAGATAAGAATCTACCCGAAAAGTAGGCGAGTCTCTCCGAGACTCGCAAGGTCGCCGTCTCGGAGAGACGCCGCTACATGGTAAGTTTTTATCTGCCGCTCGCCTAAACATCTGCGGTGCGTTTCTGATGGATTACTACTCCCCACCGAATTTATTTCGGTGGGAGTGAGGATCCGTTACTAAAAAAGCCATGCCCGAAAAAATGCTCCCCGCCGAATTTATTCGGTGGGAGCAATGATCAACTACTATCTACCGGTCGATCAAATCGAGAACGCCTTGCCATGACTCCACGGCGGCTCCGTCGCCAGGAGGCGATGTGCCATCGAGACGGATGATTGACTTCGGGTTTGCGATCTTGATGAACCCCGATCCATCTCCGCCATCACCGAGTAAAATGCCTCCCGGAAAAAAATGGGGACTCTGGAAATCCTGTACCGACGAAAATGAAAACGCATCGCCCAGCACCACCCCGCTGAGAGACTCCGTCCTTGCACTCGCGGCGGCAATAATCGCGGCCGGTTCGGTTCGTTCGGGCATCACGATCCAGTAATCGGTTTCCTGATCACAAACGTGATCGATGGTCCACGCCAGAAAACGGGCCGCTCTGGCAAGATTCGTTCGGTTGTAGCCAAAGGTAAAACTGGCAATCGCTGCGTGCTGCTCATTCAATACGTTCTCAGCCTGAAATTGCCTGGCATCCATGACGACGATTTTCAATCCCCGCTTGCGCAAATCATCCAACTTGCTTCCGATAGTGGGGCGGTCGCGGTCACCGATCAAGAACACTACCTTGGCTCGTTCGCCCGCCTTCGGTTGGGCTGGCGGCTGCAAAGTCTGAAAATAGTAGCCCCGTGTATCGGACCGATTGAAAACCCGAAACCATTGCGATCCCCCCCCCGACTCGAACATGTGTATCGTCTCAACGCTTTCAATCTGAAGTTGATCGTCCGCTCGTTGGCTTGGGTCCCGTTCGTCCTTTGAGTCGCTTGCGTCCCCCCATTCACTCAACAAACTTCGGACAACACTCTTTAATTCGGTTGGGCGATCATCCAACCTATTCTCGACCTGCTTCGATTGCTGGGCCGCCCACCAATCGGTTAACTTTCTTTCAAAGCCTTCTCCGGACTCCGGCCTTGGGTGATCGTCATTCCAGACCGTCAACACCTGGGGCGACAGAAATGTAAACGGTCGCTCGGCATAGATCGACGTTTCGGAAAACTGCCCATCAAATACGTCTGGAACGCTTAACCGATCCGGATCATCGACGATTTTCAGGTGCCGGTTGAACCAGGCGTACATCGCCCGGCGAGCGTATTGGTTGTATCCGTGCGGCATGTCGATGGACGGAGCCAAAAAAACCTGGTCGGGAGCATCCAGCATTTGCCACAACGCTTGCAACTGCGGAAATCCATCCTTTGCCATGTTCTTGGTCCAGTCATTGGCGGACGACAATCCCATTGGCTGCGGAGCGAACAAGGCCGCCATTTCAACATTTCCTGTCACTGTTCGCAAATTGCAGGCGTTCTCACATGTGCAGCCTCCTTGCATTCCAGTCGAAACCATCGCGGCCGCAAACGCCGCTTTGACTCGCGAATCCAGTGCCGCCAAAATAAACGTCTGCGTGCCTCCACCGCTACAGCCCGTCACACCGATTCGCTCGGGATCCACTTCATCGAGCGACTGAACGAAATCCAGTGCGCGAATCGAATTCCAGGTTTGCAATCCCATGATCGATTGCATTCGCAGCTCGGCCTGGGGGCTGTAGAACAACCAACCCGGCAGATCGTTGTCGAAGGTTCGGCCGCGGCAGAAATGAGCCACGTCATAGGAAATCTGTTGAGAATCGGCATAGCCCACCATGTCGTAGTGGAAGACAACGCAGCCCATGCGCGCCAGATGAACGCAATGAGCCTGCAACGGGCTGCGCGCGTTGGACGGATCGGATTCTTCCTTTCGCTCGATCATCCGGGCCACAGTCGGCGCATCGTTATCGAGAAAACGACCGTTTTGAAAATGGCCGTAGGGACAGAGCACGCATGGACGCTTGCCAACGGCTCCCTTGGGCCGATACAGATTTCCGGTCACAAAAAAGCCGGGCATGCTTTCGAAGTAAACATTGAGTACTTCGTATTCGTCCAGATCTTTCGGCGAATGCATCACGGCATTGAGGGGCGTCCGGGGCAGTTCCGGCCACAAGCCCAGCGAAACGGCGATGTGCTGGCGAAGCCGATCTCGCCGCGACGCCCAGGATTCTTTCTGCACCGGAGGCTGAAACGGAAAATGATCGCTGAGCGTCCGCAACACCATTTTACGATCTTCGACCTGATCGAGTTGCGGTGCATCATCCTGCAACGCAGCGCTCACCGGCGTGGAAAGCACACCCATCGTCATCAAGCAACCAGCCAAGCAACCCGCAAAAAAGATTTTCATGTCAGTAAGGTCTTTGATAGCTCACCGGGAATTTCCTGAACAAAACGTGGAACGGCATAGCCAGGTAATCTGGCCCGCATCTGTTCGATCAGCTCCCTGCCGCGTTCGATCGAAACTTCAAAATGGGCCGTCCCAGCGACTTGATCGTTCTTATGAAGATAGTACGGCATCACCCGGCACTCAACAAGCCGCTCGCTAAGCGGAACCAGGGTCTCGACATTGTCGTTGATGCCTCGCAGAAGCACCGATTGATTCAGCAACATCACACCTGCATCGGCAAGCCGCCCCAGCGCAGCCGCCACGGATTCATCCAGTTCGTTGGCATGATTCGCATGGATCACCATGATGGCCGTCAGACGGGACTGCTTGAGCAGTGTCAATAACCGCTCGTTCACACGTTGCGGAATCATGATCGGCATCCGGGTATGAATCCTCAATCGCTTGACATGCGGAATCTCGTTGATGGCGTTGATGAGTTGCTCCAGACGTTCATCGACCAGCATCAACGGATCGCCTCCGCTGAGGATCACCTCGCGAATCGAATCGTCTTCTTTGATCTGGCGTAGGCTTTCCGACCACTGCAAGAGCGACTTGGGCGAATCCTCGTAGGGGAAATGCCGGCGAAAGCAATATCGGCAGTGAATCGCACACACACCCGTGGCCACCAGCAACACTCGCCCCGCGTACTTTTGCAACAATCCGGGCGATTGGGTGGCTTCGGCCTCCATCAATGGGTCGGTCGTAAAACCGGCAACGACATCGTCCTCTCGCGGCGAGGGCAGTACCTGTAGCAGCAGCGGATCGCGCGGATCACCCTTTCGAATTCTCGACAGAAACGGCAGCGGAACGAAAACGGGAAAGCTGTGAATCGAGCTTGGGTTGGCGATGTTCGGCCCGTCAATCAACCCGTCAACGGTGGCCAAAGATTTGCTTGGAGATTCACTTGGAGATTCGATGAAAGGGCCTGAAGCCGCGTCAAATTCCGGCTCGGCCCCGTTCAATTCGAGTCGCTGAAGTAAATCTGGGAGACTGCGAACGGCATTTTTTACATGAAATTGCCACGTTTCTGGCAAATTTAATGCACCTGAACCGGATTTCGAACCCGAATCGGCCAAGACAAAATCAGAATTTGTAATTAGAATTTCCATCTTTCCAACATACCCGGATCAGACCTTTAGCATAACTCAGGATCAAGAAAAAGTGGCTTACAAAACAAGTGATTTCAAGAAAGGACTCCGAGTCCAAATCGACGGCGAACCTTACATCATGACCAGCATGGAGTTCAAGAAACCGGGTAAGGGAAACGCGCTCTATATCTGCAAACTGAAGAACCTCCTTCGCGGAACCTCGCTCGACCGGACCTACAAAGGCGGCGATACGCTCGACGAAGCCGACATCAATGAGTCCGCCGTACAGTACTTGTACCGACAAGGCGAGAATTTCGTATTCATGGACAGCGAAACCTTCGAGCAGTACGAGCTGACGGCCGAACAAGTCGGGGACAACTGGAAATACCTCAAAGACAATATCGAATGCTCGGTGACGTTTTTTGAAGGCAAGCCGATCATCATGGACCCGCCCAATCATGTCGAACTGAAAGTCACCTACTGCGAACCCGGAGCCAAGGGCGATACTTCGACCAATGTTCGAAAACCCGTGACCGTGGAGACCGGTGGCGAATTCCTGACACCCATTTTCATCAACGAAGGAGATGTGATCAAAATTGATACCCGCTCGGGCGATTATGTTGAACGTGTGAAAGGCTAAAATGAAAGTCGAATTCTGGGGGGCGGCGCGAACGGTAACGGGGTCCATGCACTTGCTGCATTTTAACGGCAAGCGGATTCTATTGGACTGCGGGATGTATCAGGGAAAGCGCAAGGAAGCGTTCGAACGCAACCGGCAACTTCCCTTTGATGCCGCCTCGATTGATTTTGTCATTCTCTCCCACGCCCACATCGACCATTCGGGCAACTTGCCATCGCTGGTCAAGTCGGGCTTTCGCGGACCGATTTACTCGACATCCGCGACCCGCGATCTTTGCGGGATTTTGTTGCTTGACAGTGCCAAAATTCAAGAGTCCGACGTCAACTACGTCAACAAAAAGCGGATCAAGAATGGTCAAACACCATTTGAACCGCTTTATATCGCCGATGACGCCATCGCGACGATGAAGCGATTTCGAACGGTTGACTTTTACGACTCGTTCAGTCCGATGCCCGGCCTGAAAATTCAGTTTCATGTCGCGGGGCACATGCTGGGCGCGGCTCATGTGGAGCTTGTGCTTGACGAAGGACATGGTCAACCGCCGACGCGACTGGTCTTCAGCGGCGACATCGGACGACCGAATGTTCCGATCCTGCAAGACCCTGTTTGCGTCAAAGGCGCGGACTATTTGATCATGGAAGCGACCTACGGCGACCGCGTTCACGACAAACTGGTCGATCCGCGCGATGTGCTGGCCGAAGCCCTGAACGAAGTCGCCGAAAGCGGTGGGCGCTTGATCATTCCCGCCTTTTCGGTGGGCCGAACGCAGGAGATGGTTTACTATTTAAACCTGCTGAAAAATGAAAATCGACTCCCTCCGATCCCGGTTTTCGCCGACAGTCCGCTGGCGATCGATGCCACCGATATCTATCGGGCCAATGCCGATTGTTTCGACAAGGAGTTTCGCGAATCCATTCTGGAAGACAATCCGTTTTCATTTGAAGGGCTGCACTACGTTCGCCGAGCCGAAGATTCGAAGGCGATCAACAGCTATGGTGGCCCATGCGTGATCCTGTCGGCGTCCGGCATGTGCGAAGGGGGCCGAATTCTTCACCATCTGAAAAACAATATTGAGAAACCGAATACGATCATTCTGTTCGCCGGTTTTCAGGCGACCGATACGTTGGGTCGGATTATCTTTGATCAATCCAAAAAAGAAATTCACATCCTGGGCGAATCGTTCAAGCCTCGCGCCAAAGTTTTAAAACTGGAAGGTTGTAGCGGCCATTCCGACCAACAGGAAATGCTCGCTTGGGCCACGGCGATTGCCGAACACGGAAACCTGAAACAAGTTGCCTTGGTACACTGCGAATTCGATGCAGCCTCCACGTTTAAGCAGCTTCTTCTGAAATCGGGCATCGAACCGGTGGTGATTCCCGAACGGGGCGAGACGATAGAACTAAGTGCTTTTTAGGTTGAAGGAACACTAATCAACACTGATCATCACTAATCTTTTTTTGTGAATTGTAGATTGGGCCGATGGACTGTTTGTGATTGGATAAGTTTTATTAGTGTAGATTAGTGAAAATTAGTGTTCCCCCGATAGTTGAATTCAATGCACCAACGCGTCCTGATTCTCGGATATCGTCAACCGATTGCCGAACGTTTGCATGCGCTCGATATTCCGTTTGAAGTCTGGCACGACAAGCCCTTTCGTTCACAGATTCGTTCACAGATTCGTTCGCAGACGATTCCGGGTTGCAATCACTTCATCGCCAATGTGCCGTTTCCGCAAACGGTCGCCGGTTCGAATCAGGTTCTTCAGCGACTGTTTCCATCGTCCACCCGGTTCACGCACGTCATTGCTGGCAGCGAAGCCTCAGTTGTAGCCGCCTCCGTGGCACGCGAGTGGTTGGGTGCAAGGATGACGGATCATGCGATGGCGTTGCGATGCCGCGACAAGCGACTGATGAAGTCGTGGCTCAAGCAACACGACATTCCACTCGTTCCCTATGTGGATTTGACGCAAGTTATGATGAATGGACGGAACAGGCGACGGAATGGACCCACCAGGGCTACGGCGTCGCAACTCGTGAGCCGACTGGGGTTGCCCTTGGTCATCAAGGTGGCCAACCTATCGGGGCGTCGCGGTATGACGATCGCTCGAACCCTTTCTGACATTGAACAAGCACTGATCAGCTACGACTCGCAGCTGCCACTGCTGGCCGAGCAGTATCACGAAGCCGAAGAAGTCAGCGTGGAAAGCCTGATCGACAAGGGTGAAATTCTTTTTTCAAATATCACTGAATACGTTGACAAAACCTGGGTCAATCTTGTTCCGAGCCGACACCCTCCGGAAACTCATCAGCGCGTGTTGGAGCTTCATCAACGAGTGGTAAAGGCCTTGGGAATCGAATGGGGAATCGTTCATACCGAGTACTTCGTCGGCGGTGTAAATTCGCCGGATGAAATCGTCTTCGGCGAGATTGCCATTCGCCCGCCCGGCGGGTATATCATGGATTTGATTTCACTGGCCTACGGATTCGATGCGTGGGATAGTTTTGTGAAAAATAACACAAACCTTGCCTGCGAGTTTCCCGTTCACCCGGTCCGTACCGCTGCAGCTGTTTTGTTCCATCCGGGAGCGGGTTGGGTGGAGCAAATCGACGGGATGGAAGAAATTGAAGCAGACCCTCATAGGGTCAAACTTCAGTTGCTGAGAAAGCCTGGCCAATGGATTGAACCTCGCACGCGGGTCAGCAACGCGGCGGCCTACGCGATTTTTTGCAGCCCTACTGCGGAGCAAACATTGTCGTCGGTGGACCGTGCGAGGAAGTTGCTGAGGTTCAAAACGTGCGAACAGAAACCAAACCCGAAACCAGAAAAATGTTACCCCGGAACCTGAACGAAACTCCACCGAAACCTGCGACTTGGCAGGAACTATCCGAAGGCACGCCCACCATTGTGGCTTTTGCACAGCTTTGCTCATTGGCGATCGTGGCGACTGATAAAGAGTTGAACCTCGACCAGCTTTCTGACGAATCCAAGACGATTTTATCGCTGGCGGCGGAACGGGGGGCAATTGAAATTCGGGTTCATCGGGACAACTATGATTCCATCGAAAGGTTTCTGGCGGTCTGCGTCGAGGTTGAGCCGGAACAACGCCGGCTGTTTCTCCGCAAGGAAGATCCTCAGCAAACTGTCCGGTTCCTCGACGGGTTCCGTGAGTTGTGTCGCAAGGGATTGATCCTTCATCATTTGCAGCGAGATTTTTCGCTTTCCAATCGAGGTTTTGAGATTGCTCGGTCGATTGATGCTCTAGAGTACCAGCACCTGGCCGAGTTCGCGATCGAGCTGGATTAGCGGCGTTATATCAACGAGGAGTACATGCTGTGTCGCCAGCACAACCGCCAAACCAAATTTTCAATTTCCTTCAATCAGCTCATCTTTGCGTGCTGGTGGATTCGGTTGACTATCTCGACGATCCATCCGCCCCGAGACTTGAGCGGCTGGTCAAGGAATTGCTCAGCGCTGATGTCTGTCTGATTCAGCTTCGTGATAAACGGCTCAGTGATCGGCAAGCCGTGGATGTTGCAACTCGGATGGCAGGCTGGACTGAGAATTTTCGTACAGCATTCATCATGAATGATCGGGCAGATCTGGCACTGGCCGCGGGTGCTGACGGAGTTCATCTCGGGCAGGATGATTTGCCGATTGAAGCCGCCCGCCAGATATTGGGCGGCGACAAGATCATCGGGATTTCAACTCACAGTCTGGCTCAAGCCCAAGAGGCCAAGACAAAAGGAGCCAATTACATCGGTGTCGGGCCAGTTTTTGCTTCGAAGACCAAATCGTTCGATACGTTTGTCGGCTTGGAGTTGGTTGCCGAAGTCGCAAAGGAAATCGATCTTCCTGCGTTTGCAATCGGCGGCATCGATTTGACCAATGTCGATCAGGTCGCGGCTCATGGACTCCGGCGAATCGCCGTCAGTTCGGTGATCACTCAGTCCGCCAATCCCGCGCAAACGGCGCGGGAGCTATTTGCCAGCGTGGCTCCGCAATTTTTGCAGAGCGATCAAGACACCATTTGACGCTTTAACTACAATTTGGGCATGACCCTTGATTCCACGGAGCGGCCGCTCGTCGACAACCGGCTATTTGTTTCACCTTCCTCTAGCAACGCAGTCCCATCTCATGTGATTTCGCCCGGCTCGCGCAGCGTCGTAGCCGGTTCGAGCGACTCATTTGCAACTCTCGAACCCTTACTACCAACCACTGCGGCCACGGAAAAATTCGAGCCCCCGCTTGCCGCTCCCCTGAACAGAACAGAGAAATACAATTTCAAATGCTTTGGGCTTTATCAAGTTATTTTGCGGGCAGGCTGGATTTTTAAAACGGAAAGCATCATCATGCCGGCCGTTCTCGACGTGATCGGTGGGGCAGGGTGGTTGCGAGGCTGTTTGCCGATGCTCAACCGATTTGGCCAAAGTGTCCCGCCACTGCTGGCATCCGATTTTGTTCGCCGTTCTCCGCTGAAGAAACTGGGGCTGGTGCGAACCACCGCAGTGATGGGAATCTGCTTTTTGCTGTTGTCATTGATCTGGTCACTGGCCGCTGGCGAGAAACATAGCTGGATGCCGTTTGTCGTGTTGGCCATTTATGGAGTCTTCTTCGCCGCGACCGGTGTCAATCAAATTCAACTCAACACGCTTTCCGGGAAACTGATTCGCCCCAATTATCGAGGCCGCGTAGGAATGTACGCGATGCTGGTCGGCTCCGCCGTGGCTTGTACGCTGGCGTGGTATTTATTACGGCTTTGGCTCCCCGCGACCGCAGGAGCAACCGGAAATTTCACCGCGATCTTTGGATTCACGGGCGCGACATTCATGCTCGCGGCATTGGTGGCGTTTGGATTTCGCGAGCCGGTCGATCGCCCCTCACCCGAGCGCCATTCAGGGATGGCGCTGTTTCGATCCTCGCTTGCAACGATTCGAAACGACCGCAACTTTCTGCGGCTGACCATCATCGGGTCGCTCTTTGGAATGAGCCTGACCCTTTTTCCGCACTATCAGTCACTGGCTCGCGAGCGATTGTCGCTCGGTTTGTCCTCGCTCATTCCGTGGGTCATCGCGCAGAACATGGGTGCCGCCGCTTTCAGCATTCCCGCGGGGTGGTTCGCTGACAGGATGGGCAACCGTATTGTATTGCAATCGATTATGGCCGCTCATTGCGTGGCGCCGATTTTGGCGCTCGTCGCCAGCGGTTTAGGAGCATCCGGTGTCGTCTGGTTCAATGTCGTTTTCTTTCTGGTCGGTTTGACGCCGGTGACGTTCCGTGTGCTCAACAATTACACGCTCGAAGTCACTGAAAACAGCGAGCACCCGCGATACCTCAGTACGCTGGGGCTGATGATGGCTGGCCCGGCGATTTTGACTTCGGCTCTGTTTGGTGCGTTCGTCGACTGGATCAGCTTCGAGTTCGTATTCGGGATGGTAGTAATCTTCCTGCTGATCGGTTGGGTAATGACTTTTACACTCGCCGAGCCTCGAAAGAAGTTGAAATTGTAAGCCAACGGGTTTAGAATCTTCAGGTAATGAATCAAGCTATTTTATCTCAACCACTAAAGGTCTCACTATGAAAGTTGTTTCCACTGCCTCGCGATTTTTTCTAATTGCATTCTCTGTTTTGATGGTTGGGGCGAGCGTATCCGCCCAAGACCTCAACGGCATTAAGTGTATCGGCGATGGCGAATCTCAAGCCTCGGCTGATATTTCGGTAGACTATCGGGGCGGCAAAGTTTATTTCTGCTGCGAAGGTTGTGCTGACGAATTCAAATCCAAGCTCGACGATAAAGACTCCGATCTGTTGGTAAAAGCCAATCATCAATTGGTGTTGACGGGCCAGTTCAAGCAGACGGCTTGTCCGCTTGAGGGCAAAGAAGTCGCTGAAGGCCAAACGGTAGATGTGGGCGGCGTAAAAGTCGCTTTCTGTTGTTCCAACTGTCAAGGTGCGGCTGCGGGGCTGGCGGATGCGTCCGAAAAAGCCAAAAAAGTTTTCTCAAACGAAGCCTTTGAAAAAGGGTTTGCGAAAAACCCCAAGCTGGACAAACTCAAGTGCTTCCTGATGCCCAAGAAGGATGTGCTCGAAAAATGGGGAGTCAAGTACGGCAACCACACGGTCTACTTCTGCTGCAAAAGCTGCGTGAATCGTTACAGCAAAAATCCTGAAAACTACGTCGTTCAGGCCAATCAGCATCTGGTTGACACCGAGCAGGTCAAGCAAACCAAGTGCCCGATTTCAGGGGATGATGTCAGCGATGATCAAACTCTGAAGGTCAACGGAACGGAAGTCAAATTCTGCTGCGAGAATTGCAAATCGAAAGTCGCAAACGCCAGCGACACTGAGAAAGCAGCCCTCGTCTTCGGAAAAGATGCTTTCGAAAAAGGTTTCGAATAAAATTTGCTTTTTGTACAGGGATGGTATGAGATGCGAATTTTCTTTTCCGTAGGCGAACCGAGCGGCGACCTGCATGCGTCGAATCTGATTCGTCGGCTCCGGCAACACGGATCCCACATCGAGTGTGTGGGATTCGGCGGGCCGAAAATGCGCGATGCCGGTTGTGATCTCCTGTTTGAGCTGACTCAGATGGCCATCATGTTTGTCGGCAAAGCTCTGGCCAACCTCCGGTTTTTCTTTCGATTGATCGCCCAAGCCGACGACTATTTTGCCAGGAACGAGGTCGATGCCGTGGTACTCATCGACTATTCGGGATTCAACTGGTGGATTGCCCGCAAGGCAAAGAAGCACCAAATTCCCGTCTTCTACTACGGTGTGCCGCAAGTCTGGGCTTGGGCACCGTGGCGGATTCGCAAGATTCGAAAGTACGTCGATCACGTTTTGTGCAAACTTCCTTTTGAGAAAACCTGGTTTGAACAGCGAAACTGCAAGGCGACCTATGTCGGCCACCCCTACTTCGATCAGTTGGTGGGCCAGCAACTGGATGAGTCCTTTCTGTCAACGCTCTGTGGCGATTCGCGTCCCTTGTTGACGTTGCTGCCTGGCTCGCGTGATCAGGAGATTGAAAACAATCTGCCGGTACTGATCGAGTCTGCTGCCAAGGTTGCCCAATCGGTTCCGCACGTTCGTATCGCAGTGGCCAGTTACAACTCGCGTCAATGCGATCGTGCCGCCCAGATGGTGGACGAGTCGGGAAAATCAAATTTGGGGATCGAACTGTATTCGGGCAAAACTCAGGAACTGATGACAGGGGCGGCCGTGTGTCTGGCTTGCAGCGGTTCCGTTTCGCTAGAGTTGCTATATCACCGCAAGCCGACGGTGATCATCTACAGGATCAAACGTTGGGCGATGATGGCTCAGTCGGTTCTGATTCGGGTGCGCTACATCACGCTGGTCAATTTAATTGCGGCCAAGGACATCCGAAAATCAGGCTGGTTTCGAGCGACACCCAGTTCACCCGATGGGGATCAGCCCCCGATGCCGGAGCATTTGACATCCGGCGATCCATCGGCCCAGGTAGCGGCTCAGGCAATCGAGTGGCTGACGAACGAATCCTCACGACAGGCGAACATCCGAAGACTGGATCAACTGGCCCGTGAATATGCCTTTCCAGGCGCATCGGAAAAAGCTGCCGACTACATTTTGGAACATTTGGGGTATCCGATCGGTCAGGCAGCCCCGAAAGAAACAGTGTTTCTGGCAAACTGGGCTGACTCGGCGTAAAATGGTGAGTGACATATCCTTTGGTTGCAAGGGATCTCTCGACGTCGGACCCGCGGCCCGACGTCAATTCCGAAAATCTGCCAACAGAGTAAAGGTTGGACTCGCCGAGGCATTGCAACCGACATTTGACGTGAGGCGCGTCAGTTCCGATGGGGATGTACAATCAGCTATTTACCGAGATGCTCTGTCCGCGCTGTGGGGCATGCACTCCCATGGATATTGAATTCAAATATGGATATCTGGACATGACAGTATATTCGTTGGGAGATCCAATCCAGTGGAGGCTGGGAAGAGAGATAAAAAACGGAGGGCGACCTCCAGGTGGCTCAATGGAGGCCGATGGATATGCTGAGTGCTCCGGATGTAAAAAAGATTTTTGGGTCACAATCAAGATTGTCAACGACAGAATTACTTCCGTGCAAGTTGACAACGACAGAAAACCCTACACTCTGGACGAAAGCTGAACATGTTTTTCATACCATAAATGCGCCATGAATCTGGAAGCAGCAAGTCGATTCCTGAAGCAACATCAGCCATTTCCGCCAGATAGCGAACTGACACAAGTTGTAGCATTCAAGGACCAGGCTAAACACCAAAGTAACACCAAAGGACAGGCACTTTGAGGTAACACCAAAGAGAACACCAAAGGACAGGCACTTTGAGAACACCAAAGGACAGGCACTTTGGGAGCCTTGAAGAAACTCGCGCGGGGCTGCTTCTGGG
>CAYPXY010000023.1:0-36329 GCA_964414815.1 uncultured Pirellulaceae bacterium
GCAGGTTGACTACAGAGACTGCACCGAGCCGTCGCGCCTGCGCCGACCCTTTCTGTACCTTTTAGCTTCAACCGGGAGTCAACCTGCTTTTTTTATGATCGTTGTAAACGGATGGCGGTCGGCTTCGGCTTGCGGCTAAACGTTCTTGCACCCCGTGAACACCTACGAAAAAACGCTGCCCTCTCAAGAACAGCGTTTTGATCTAGCATCTCGATTTCAGCAATCGAACTCTACCAGCGGCATCCCGGACGATAGCCGCCGCCCCAGCCGCCGCCGTGATAGTAACCGCCGCCGTGGTGATGATGATGTCCACCATGAAAATGTCCCCCGTAGACCGGGCGATAAACTGGAACCGGACGATAGTAACCTCCGCCCCAGCCACCGCCGCCCCATCCGGGAGCGCCCCAGCCGCCATTTCCAATTCCGATCGAGATGCCGCCACCTCGACCCCATGAACCATACGAAAAACTTTGAGCTTGCGATTCGGATGCGGCAACGCCCATCACGCAAACAGCGACCAAAAGTACTGCAAATTGTTTCATTTCTTTCTCCTTCGTGAAAAGTGGAAACACAAACTGTTTTAACACACCGCTTTGGAAATCACCGACAGCATCACCCAAAGTGCAAGCTGATCGGTGATAGCAGTCTTTATCGCAACCTGCGTGCCATCACCGGCCTATTTCTGCTTTTCGAATGATTGGTAAATCTGGAGAAGCTTTGAGGCAGGAGAACCGGCAAAACAGAATTTTGTTATTGGCTTGCTCAACTCACAAAGTGCATCCGTATGACCACAGACGTTGTCAATTCGATGACGAAGGTGCAGCAGTATCCTTGGGTTTGCAAACGGAGTACAATGAGAATCATCGCACAAAGCTTGGAGAACTCTATGAATCAAATCCGAACCTCGATTCACGACGGTAGAATTGATGTTGCCGCGCCCGACTATCTCCCCGATGGCAGCGAAGTCATCGTCGTTGTGCTATCCGTTCCTGGATTGAGCGTCGAGAACTGGGAATTGCCTGACTGACAACCCTCTATGCTTACTCAACCTCAGCAAGACCTCCCCCCCGGCCAGCAACTGGTTGCTGCTGGCAAGTGGCCCATCATTGGTGAACGTGAGCCAGCGAGTATTAACCCTCAATGGGCGCTCAAGATTTCAGGTCGTGTCGAGCAGCCGATCACATTTTCTCTTGAACAGCTTCAAGCACTCCCGCAAAAGCGGCAGATCATCGACATTCATTGCGTCACGCGTTGGTCAAAACTGGGCGTTGAATTTGAAGGAGTTCCTGTTGCTGACTTGTTGGACATCGTCAGAACAGGCAGCGACGCCAAGTTTGTTTCCTTCATCTCGCATTCGGCTCGCAAACACTCGACCTCGCTACCACTGGACGATGTCGTTCGCCATCAAACATTGATTGCCCTCAAAGCCGATGGTCAGCCCATCTCACTCGATCACGGGGGGCCCATCCGCAACATCGTTCCCGGCAAGTACTTTTATAAGAGCGTCAAATGGTTGAACGAAATGGAACTGTTGGAACAGGATCGACTGGGCTATTGGGAAGCCGAATCTGGATATCACAACGGTGCCGATCCGTGGCGGGAACAACGATATATCGCTTCCTCGATCGATCGCCGTGAAGCCGCCAAGCTGATCGAATCCCGAAACTTCTCCGATCAGGACTTGTTGAGCATCGCTGCCAACAACCGCGACCTGCGAGGGCTCGATGCCCGGCGAGCCAAATTGCGAAACGCTGATTTCTCACGAGCAGACCTGCGGGAGGCCAACTTCAGCAACGCCAATCTATCCAACGCGAATCTTCAATGCGCCGACGTTCGCGGAGCCAACTTTTCAGGCGCGGATCTGGAGGGAGCCAATTTCAGCGGCGCCGATTTGCGGGGCGCGAACCTACTCGGAACTTCCCTGATCGGAGGTACGTTTTTCGATCCGGCGTTGGGTGTTCAAGGAGAAGCCCAATGGGATGCTCAAACCCGGATTTCGCAAACGGAGATTTCAGTACTCTTCCCGCTGCAACTCGACTTTGTAATGAAACAGGGAAAAAAACACGGCCTGTTTTAACCACCATGTCCGCTTTCAACAATCGGGCCGCCGAACCATAATGGGTTCCTGTTTACACCCCAATCAAGCGACTGCGACACGGAGAACATTGATGTTGACCACAGATGGAAAAGCCCAGTTTGAGCAAATGAAAAAGCTATCGCCGCAACGAAATTCGACGACGGCGACCACACTGGACGAACTGGTCGAGCAACAACTCCATTACTTTGGAATCGATTCAAAATCCGACTACGGCAAAACGCTTGAGCGGCTGGTTCGCCGCATGTACGAATCGCAGAACGACGTCGAACATCTCTGGCAATTGACCATCGACTCGATGCGAACGCTGCATCAATCCGACCGCATTCAGCGATTCAACGCCAAACGATTCCTGTCATTTCAATTGGCCAAGGTGTTGGACACACTTCAGAACCCAGCCCGCGCCAGCTATCAGGCGCTCGGCTACAGCAATGAAACCGTCGGTGCCAAAGGCCCTTATCCCGTCTTTGACAACATCACCGCGCTCTTTTCGGCAACACCGATCATTACCCGAACCGCCACCTACATTTACGCCTGCGCCGAGTGGATCGAAGACGCCTTCCACGGCAAGGAGTTGATGCTGGAAATTTATTCACGGTTACTCAATCCGACCAGCGTTTGTCTTGCCAACCACATCGTTGACGTTGAAGCTGGCCCGTACGCCGATCAATACATGGCGTGGAACTTCAACAGTGGCATGGCAGCCATCGACTCCGCGCTTTCGCATCTGCTTGGCCGCGACGACATCCTGATTAAGTCGCGAAACATTTACGGTGGTGCGCATCAGTTGATCCTTGACTGGTTCGCCAAGCCCGGTAATCTCGATGTTGCGGTTGAAACATTCGATGGCGATTCGCAACAGGACTTTGAACGATGTCTGGAACATGTCAAAACAAAATATGCCGAGCGTCTTGCCGCCGGACGCAAGATTTACGTCTACCTCGAATCGCCTTCGAATCCGCAAGGTTATGTGCTCGACGTCCCCGGCATCTGCAAGGCGGCACATCGTCACGACGTCATGGTGATGCTCGACGCCACGGTTGGCACTCCGTTTCTCTATCGTCCGCTACAGCGCGATGATCCCGCCGAGCGACCAGACTTTGTGATCCACAGCTACACGAAGGACCTCAGCGGACACGGCAGCGTTATCGCCGGTTGTGTGATCGGAAAAAATCTCGAAATGTTTATCCCCAAGGGCCAAACGATCAACGGCAAGAGCTGGGATCAAACGATGTTCTGGAACGTGTACTACGTCAAAGGAGCGTTCCTCAATGCAGACGCTGCGTTTGAAGTCATTCAAGGCATGAAAACGTTGGGCCTGAGAATGCTTCGCAAATGTATCAACACACAAATTCTCGCCAAGTTCCTCAACTCTCATCCGGCCATCGAAGTGCAATGCAACGCAATCCCCTCCAGCCCGAACTATGCGGCTCGGCAGAAGTACATGTATCTTGGCCTGCCCGCTCCGCTATTTACTTTCAACATGGGAACACTCCCGCGAGAAGTATTTCAGCGATTTTTTGACTCGCTTTCGCCGACGTTTGGAAAAATGATCAGTCTCGGCCAATCAAACACAATCATCAGTTGTCCGGCATTGACAACTCACAGCGAATTGGACACCGAAGCATTGGCCGCCGCCGGGTTGACGCCGACAACGATTCGCGTCGCCGTCGGAGACGAAGCGCCAATGGACTTGATTCGGCATCTGGTTTACAGCGCCCAGTCGACCATCGAACAAGTCGTTCCCGGTTTTTCCGATCAGTTTTTGACGGAGGAACAAACGCGAGAAATGATTCGCGAAACCTATATCGCGTCCCATCGAGCCTACGTGGATTCGGAACTGGGATAGTCCTTTTTTTGTAACCGTTCACAGGCTCACTCCAAGAAAAAACGGAACACTCATCATCGCTAATCAACACTAATATTGTTGCCGGATAGATTAGTGTTGATTAGCGATGATGAGTGTTTAACTGCTTTTCAAGGAACTTGCTGCTGTTGCAACTGCTCGTGAACGGATACGCTTTTTTGAAACGAATCAAATTGCATGAAACGACTTTATAGCTGGAACGTCAATGGCCTGCGGGCCGCACACAAGAAAGGGTTTCTCGATTGGATCGAGGCAACTCAGCCCGATGTCATTGGATTGCAGGAAACCAAGTGCCATCCGCAACAACTCCCCAAGGAACTGGAGTCCGTTGCGGGCTACCATTGCTACTGGGCGTCTGCCACTCGCAAAGGCTACAGCGGCGTCGCACTTTTTTCCAAGACCAAGCCAAAATCCGTCAACATCGGGCTGGGGGTCGATGACTACGATTGCGAGGGCCGAACGATCATCGCCGAGTACCCGGATTTCGTTTTGATCACAGCCTACTTTCCCAACGGCAGCCGCGATCATAAACGTGTTCCGTTCAAGATGAAGTACTACGCCACGTTCCTTGACTATTGCAACCGCCTCCGAGCCGAAGGCAAGTCCATTATTTTTTGCGGCGACGTGAACACGGCTCATCGCGAAATTGACCTCGCTCGCCCCAAACAAAATGTGAAGACCACCGGTTTTCTACCAGAAGAACGTGCGTGGATCGATGAAGTGGTCGCCGAAGGCTATGTCGACACCTTTCGTCATCTGTATCCCGAACAAACCGACGCGTATACGTGGTGGTCCAACATTGGCGGTGCAAGATCCAGAAACGTCGGCTGGCGGATTGATTATTTCTTTACCAGTTCTGATCTGACACCTCGCATCGCCAACGCAGAAATCCACACGGATGTTTTTGGTTCAGACCATTGTCCGGTTAGCTTAACGCTCGATTAACGCTTCCCGTACCGCGCCAGAAACATTACGACGGCGTCCTCGACGATTCGCTTTCGCTCCGCTCTGGACGGAATCGGGGCCCCTGCGACCACTTGAGGCCAAACGACAAACGATTCAAGCATCGACAGGAATCGACGCTCCACTTGCTTGCCTTTGAGTGGTGGCAGCTTGCCCGCACGAACCGCCGACTTCAGGAGGGTGTTCAATTCCTTCTCGAACAACTTTGAACCGCCGAACATCTCATCTGCCAGTTCCGGTGACTGCAACAACCTTGCCAAAATCATGCGCCCGAGCTTGCGAAACTCCGCTTGGCAAAAGAAATCAACGACACGAGTGCCAAATTGGATCAACTGGCTGTCGATCGACTTACCCTCCGTGTTTTCAATTTCTGCTGCTTTGCGACACTGCTCTTTCAGTCCATCCACGATCGCAATAAACAGTTCATCCTTGCTGTTAAAGTGCCGGTACACAGTACGTTTTGACACTTTTGCAGTGGCGGCGATATCGTCCATACTGACGCGATCAAAACAACATTGAGAGAAAAGCTCCACCGCAGCTGCAAGAACAGCGGCACGCTTACGATCCGTTAGCTTTTCAGGTTGTTCTTGATTAGTCATATGGGGAAAACAGGACACAAAATTTCGACGTAACCGTTCAAATCGTTTAGCCGCAAGCCGAAGCCGACTGCAAGCGGTTTCCAGCTACCTTAGGTAGCCCGATCGGCCAATGATTGATGCAGGAAAATCGGAAGGTGGTCGGCGCAGGCGCGACGGCATGGTGCCGCCTCCGTAAACTACCTGCCTCCCAATAAAATACCCGTAACCCGGCGCGCCTTTGGGGGTTGCTGACGGAGCAATTTGAGTATTGTAGTACATTTTGGCAGCAACCCCCGACGGCTTGCGGCTAAACGGATCTATTTCTCGTGAACGGTTATATTTCGACTAGACAACCACCTGTCAAAAAAGTAAACTTAGTAGTCTACTTATTAAATTTAACTCCTGTACCCGTTGCTGTCAAATGATCGGTCGATCAAATCCCCCCATTCAAACCTGCATGCGATCGGTTCCCTTGGCTGCCTTCGCCGCTCGAAATTCAGCCTGGCCAGTCGCGATTATCCTGTTGACCGTCATGGTAGGGCTTCCTGGCTGCCGCAAGCAGGACGATCCCTCCCGCGCCGCCGCGCTCCAGGCTCCACCGCCGCCCGAAGTCGACTGGGCGCTGGCTCGGATTGAACCGATTCAGGACTTTCGTGAATACACTGGCCGAACCGCCGCGTTCAACGCCGTTGAAGTTCGCGCCCGCGTCGGTGGCTACTTGCGGCAAAGTCCTCAGTCAACTCAGTCGGAGCGATTTGATGCGACGTCCGGAACGGGGTCCGCAACGAAAAAAACAACCACCTACCCGATTTCAACTTCTTCGAGCCAAGGGAGCGATTCTGATGATGTTATCGTGACGGCAAAAGAAGGCGATTTCATTCAAAAGGGAACGCTGCTGTTTCAGATCGACCGTGAACCCTACGAGTTGGCTCTTCGCCAAGCGGAAGGCAGCCTGGCCGCAGCCAGAGCCCAGGCCAAACGCTTTGAAAGCGATCTCGAACGGGCGGATCGACTTCGGGGCTCCAACGCGATCACGCAGGCCGAATACGATCAGGCGTTGGCGACGCTCGCCGAAGTTGATGGCCGCATCAAAAACCTCGAAGCCACCATCGACCGAGCTAAACTGGATTTGCAATTTACGCGTGTCGTCGCGCCCATCGATGGACTGCTTGGCAGCACCTATGTAACCAATGGCAACCTGATCACGGCTGATCAGACCGTCCTCACGACGATCGTGTCCATCGAGCCGATTTATGTCTGGTTTGATGTCGATGAACATTCGCTGCTTGATTACCGCGAGCGAATCCGCAAAGGTGCCGTCAAAAGTTCTCGCGATGAACCGATTGAAATTCGCATGCAACTGGCCAATGAGAAGGACTTTCCTCATACGGGAGTGATCGACTTCGTAGACAACACAACCAGCTCACAGACGGGGAACACACGAATTCGGGCTGTATTCGCGAATAGGAATCGCGAGTTATCTCCCGGACTATTCGCACGAATCCTCAGCCCTTTTTCTGATCAATATGACGCCGTACTGGTTCCTACCAAAGCGATCTCCATGGACCAGCAAGGCCGGTTCGTGTTTGAAGTGATAGACAACCAAGTGGTCCGGAGAAGCGTCACGCTCGGCGAAATCCACGGCGATTCCACCGTCGTCAAAATAGGCCTCAACGGCGGCGAAACGATCATCGTCAGCGGACTGCAGAAAGTACGCCCCGGCGCGGAAGTAAAACTGTCCGCACCCAAGCCGGAAACAAAAACCGATAACTGACCTCTGACCTCTGATCTCTGACAACCTGTGATTTCCAACTTTTTCATCAACCGACCAATTGCCGCGACGGTCATCGCGTGTGTCATCGTCATCCTGGGGATCGTCGGGCTGTATTCGCTTCCGGTAGAACGATACCCTGATATTACGCCGCCTACGGTTCAGGTCACGGCATCCTATCCCGGTGCCAACGCCCAGGTGATGACCGACACGGTCGCCGCTCCCATCGAGCAGCAGATCAACGGCGTCGAGCGAATGTTGTACATGTCGTCGACTTCTTCGTCCAACGGAACCTATTCGCTGACGATTACATTCGAGGTCGGCACCGACCTCGACGAGGCTCAGGTTCTGGTGCAAAACCGGATCGCACTCGCTGAACCGTTGCTGCCGATTGAAGTCCGCCAACAGGGAATCACGGTAAAAAAGCAGTCGTCCAATATTCTGGTAGCGATTTCGTTGACTTCGCCCGACGGGACGTTCGACAGCCTGTTTCTATCCAACTACGCCAGTCTTCGTATTCGCGACGAATTGAGTCGCGTCAACGGCGTTGGCGACGTCAACGTGATGGGGGCAGGGGAGTACAGCATGCGAATCTGGGTTGATCCGACCAAGCTCGATGCGCGCGAATTGACTTTTCAGGACCTGCTGGCTCAGCTTCGCCAGCAAAACGTCCAAGTCGCCGCAGGCCAGATCGCCCGCCCTCCGCTCAACAGCTCACAGGATTTCCAGTATTCGATCACGGCACTCGGTCGCCTGTCCGAACCTGAAGAATTTGAGGAAATCGTGGTCAAAATTGGCGACGACGGAAGCCTCACTTATTTGAGAGACGTCGCCCGAGTCGAGCTTGCCGCCTGGTCGTACGACACGTTCAACCAGCGAGCCGGTATCGACTCCGCCAGCATTCTGATCTATCAGCTTCCCGGTGCCAACGCCCTCGATGTGGTTGAGCGCGTCAAAGCGGCCATCGAAAAGTTATCCGAGTCGTTCCCCAAAGGGCTTCAATACGACATCCCGTTTGACACCACCATTTTCGTTTCCACGGCCATCCACGAAGTTTATAAAACGTTTATCGAAGCGGGTTTGCTGGTACTGATCGTGATTCTGGTCTTCCTGCAAGACTGGCGAGCCGTTCTGATTCCCGCCGCGACCGTCCCCGTAACCATCATCGGCGCCTTCGCGTTCATGCCGATGCTGGGGTTTTCAGTCAATCTGTTGACCTTGTTCGGGCTGGTGCTGGCCATCGGGATTGTGGTCGATGACGCCATCGTGATTGTGGAGAACGCTGCCCATCACGTCGAGCGAGGCAAACGTCCCAAGCAAGCCGTCATCGCCGCGATGAGGGAAGTCACCGGACCGATTATCGGGATTACGGCCGTGTTGATGGCCGTGTTCATTCCGACCACCTTCATGGGCGGGATTACCGGACAACTCTATCGGCAGTTTGCGTTGACCATTGCGGCGACTGCCTTACTGAGCGCGATCATCGCGTTGACACTCAACCCGGCCCAGTGCGCGATGTGGCTTCGGCCTCCGAAAGAACGAAAATTTTTCCTGGCGAGGTGGTTCAACAACGTCTTCAAGCTGGTTGAGAACACCTACATCTTTTTCGTTCGGTGGATGCTGCGAGCCTGGCCGGTGATGTTGATCCTGTTTGGACTGATCATTTCCGCAACGGCTTGGTGGTATCAACAAGTTCCTACAGGATTTTTGCCGTCGGAAGATCAAGGCTATTTAATCACCGCGATTCAGTTGCCCGATGCCGCTTCTCAGGAGCGAACGCAGGAAGTCATCCAACAAGTCAATGAAATTTTTGCCGAGACGCCCGGCATACAAACCTGGTTCACGCTCGGCGGGATGTCGCTGATGGAAGGCAGCCAGTCGTCCAACGCGGCAACGATGTTCATCCGACTGGAAGACTGGGATCAGCGAACCACGCCCGAACTCCAGCAAGACGCGTTGATTGGCCAGTTGATGGGAAGACTGGGCCAGATCAAGGAAGCCTTTATTATCGTCCTTGCGCCGCCGGCGATTCAGGGACTGGGAATGTCGGGCGGATTTGAAATGCAAGTCGAAGATCGTGGAGGTGCCGGACTGGACGAACTGCAAACCGCGGTCATGACTCTGGTGGCCGAAAGCCAAAACCAGCCGGAACTGACGCACGTCAACTCAACCTTCCGCCCCGGAGTTCCCCAGTTGTTTGCGGATGTCAACCGCCAGCAAGTGATGGGGTTACAAGTTCCGCTAGGCGACGTTTTTTCCACCATGCAAGCCGCACTGGGATCGGCGTATGTGAATGACTTCAACAAGTTCGGACGAACGTACCGGGTCAGCATTCAGGTCGACGCTCCCTTCCGCGACGACGTCAATGACATCCGTCGTTTGAATGTCCGTAACAAGTACGGCGAAATGGTTTCGCTGGGAAGTCTGATGACCATCGACGAGACGTTCGGTCCATCCATCATTCGCCGGTTTAATCTCTATCCTTCCGCAACCATTACCGGGGCAGCCGCTCCGGGTCAAAGTTCCGGTCAGGCACTCGAATTGATGGAACGACTGGCCAAGGAAAACTTCCCGGACACGATTGGTTTTGACTGGAGCGGAGTGTCGTTGCAAGAGAGCCAGCAAAAAGGAGGGGAGATTGTGGTTCTGGGGTTGGCTGTACTGTTGGTTTATCTGGCATTGGCGTTTTTATATGAGAGTTGGGCCTTGCCACTGGCTGTCATTTTGGTCGTGCCCCTCGGGCTGCTGGGAACCATTGCAGCGGTATCGCTCATGGGGATGGAAAACAATGTTTACGTTCAGATCGGGATGGTGTTGATCATCGCGCTGGCTTGTAAGAATGCAATTTTGATCGTCGAGTTCGCCCGTGACCTGCGCAAGCAGGGCAAATCGATCCGCGAAGCCGCCATCGAAGCGTCCCGATTGCGGTTGCGACCGATTTTGATGACATCGTTCGCGTTTATCTTTGGCGTTCTGCCGCTGGTATTCGCCGAAGGCGCTGCCGCCGCGAGCCGCCGATCACTTGGAACCGCTGTCTGTGGCGGGATGATCACGTCAACCTTCCTGGCGATTTTCTTCACGCCGGTTTTCTTTGTGGTGTTCCAGTGGTTGTCGGAACTGAGAAGCTCAAAGTCCGATGAGTCAGATGAAGCCGAAGAACAAAATTTGATCGGCGAAGGGCACGAAGAAAAAGGTCATACTCATGGAGATGAGAATTCGAATAGCATCCACAGCCATCCAAAATTGGCTCAAGGCGCCCCCGTTGCAGCCCCTCCCTCCGCCAACGACTCAGAACCCGAACCGATCAAAACGACCGCAGATCTGGCTCCCAATGAGAAAGAGGCAGGATCGGAAAGTGGCGACGAGCCAGAACCAGAAAAACGCGGTGAGTAGACGGCGTAGGGAACGCAATGAGGAGGCGCAAGGGGGAGAACGCTAATCACCGCTGATCAACACTAATGCCATACCGTCCATCATGGATGTCGTGCGACTTTGTAGGCTGGTCGGGAAGCGCACCGAAGGTGCATGGCAGGACAGCCTGGGGCAAGCTCGCGCAGCGAGTGCCGCCCCAGGTTAGAGATGTTGAAGCCCTTTGCACGCTGAAGGCGTGTGGCCCAGCCTGCCGCACGCCTTCAGCGTGCTTGTTGGCGGGGGATCACTTTCCCAGGGCGGCGTCCGCTTCGCGAACTTGCCCTGGGCTGCCCTGCCCAAGCCTTTCAGGCTTTTGTCCCTGTCGCCTACTTTCAACCGGCTACGACAACATTCTCGCCGGTGTCGTGGACTTACTGGAATCCGCCCGCCGCACATCGGCCCGTGCCGTCAACGCCATCATGACGGCCGCGTACTGGGAAATTGGACGCCGGATTGTGGAATGCGAGCAAGGTGGAGAGGAACGGGCAATATATGGGGAAACAATAATCCAGCGACTGGCGGCAGATTTGACCGCACGATTTGGAAGAGGATTTTCCGCGAGAAATTTGCGTCAAATGCGAGCATTTTACAGGAGTTGGAGAATTTGGCAGACACTGTCTGCCAAATTGGATTCTGGCCACGAAAAACCCGATGAACGAATTGACAACAGCCGAATTTTTCAGACGGTGCCTGAAAAATCTAGAATTGCGCAGACAGTGCCTGCGCAATTAGAACAATCTTCAATTTTGCAGACACCGTCTGCAAAATTTGACCTCCGGCAAATTTCCGTCCACTTTCCGCTCCCTTGGTCGCACTATGTCATGCTGCTCAAGGTCAAAAAGCCCGAGGCACGACGGTTTTACGAAACCGAAGCCTTGCGAGGAGGCTGGAGCGTCAGGCAACTCGACCGGCAGATCAGCACTCTGTTTTATGAGCGAACCCTTGCATCGCACAACAAGGTGGCGATGCTCAAGAAGGGATCCGTCCCCAAGGATGCCACAATCAGGATAGGTTGAACCCCTTCCATCGACTATAATGGCCGTATCATCCACATTGCCCAAATACTGCCATGCTCGATACCTCAACCTCAGATACTGTCTCCTCTCACCGCGAGTTTCGTACGGACGAATTCTGGCGAGCGATTCCGGAATGGAAAGACGTTTCCGAATCGGATTTTCGCAACCACTTATGGCAAGCCAAACACTCGGTTCGAAAAATCGAACAAGTTCGTACTGTCTTGGGAGATCGCATTTCGCCCGATCTGATCGCCGATATGGAAGCGGCGCATCATATCGCTCCCATGAATGTGCGGATTACGCCGTATGTTTTTTCGTTGATTGACTGGGACAACCCGATTGATGATCCGCTGCGGAAGCAGTTTCTGCCCATCGGTTCGCAAATGCTGCCGGACCATCCGTATTACATGGCTGACTCGCTGTATGAAGATGTCGACTCGCCGGTTCCAATGCTGACGCATCGCTATCCGGACAAGGTGCTGTTTCTTCCGCTGACGACTTGTCCCGTGTACTGTTCGTACTGTACGCGAAGCCGAATTATCGGCGGCTCGACAGAAACGGTTGAGAAGGAAACCTATGGCCCGAACCCTGAAAACTGGGAAGCCGCATTTCAGTACATCGAACAGCATGACGAAATTGAAGACGTGGTGATCTCCGGCGGCGATGCCTACAATCTGACGCCCAAGTATATTCGCCTGATCGGCAAGCGATTGCTATCCATCCCGCATATTCGGCGATTGCGGTACGCGACCAAGGGCGTCGCCATCCTGCCGATGAAAATTCTGACCGACAACGAATGGTTCGATTCGTTTCTCGACGTTCATCGTCAAGGCAAGTATGAAGGCAAGCAGGTCGTGATCCACACTCACTTCTCATCGCCGCGAGAGATTACCGCTTACAGCCAGGAAGCCGCCAACCGGCTCTTTAGCGAAGGGGTCGTCGTGCGAAACCAGGCCGTGCTTCAGGAAGGTGTCAACAACACCGTCCACGAAATGGTTTTGATGACTCGCAAGCTGTCGTATATCAATATTCAGCCCTACTATGTTTACATCCACGACATGGTTCCCGGATGCGAACACCTGCGGACAACGTTGGCGGACGGTGTCGAGCTGGAAAAAAATGTCCGCGGCTCAACGGCGGGCTTTAACGTACCGACGTTTGTATGCGACGCACCGGGCGGCGGCGGAAAGCGGCATGTTGCCAGTTATGAATACTACGATCGCGAAAGCGGTATCTCGGTTTGGCGAAGCCCGAATGTGAAACCGGGTGAGCTGTTTCTCTATTTCGATCCCGTACATCGGCTCAGTGCAGATGCTCAGCGACGCTGGTCCGACAGCGACAGCCGACTGGCAATGGTTCAGGATGCGGTCAATCAGGTCGGGGCCGAAATCTCGGCAGCGACGCGAGAGAAGATCGCCAAACGGCTCGAAGGTGGAGCGTTGGCATCCGGGAGGACGCCATGAGTTCTCCTGCAATCACGCCGCCTGTGGGGTGGACCAAGGAACAGATGGCAGACGAAATTATCGCGTTGATTCCTGATGGCGCCAGTTTGAATCTGGGGATCGGCATGCCGACGTTGATCGCCGAGCGAATGACGGCCGATAAGAACGTTACGATTCACAGCGAGAATGGTGTCTTGGGCGTCAAAGGCAGGCCGACTCGCGAAACCGTTTCAGCCACCTTGATCAACGCTGGAAAGGAAACGATTTCGGTTCAGCCCGGCGCCAGTTTCTTTGACAGTGCCATGAGCTTCGGCATGATTCGCGGAGGACACATCGATTTTTGTGTGCTCGGTGGAATGGAAGTGGATGTCGAAGGCAATCTGGCCAACTGGATGATCCCCGGAAAGAAAGTCACCGGAATGGGAGGCGCGATGGACTTGGTTCACGGAGCCAGACAGGTGATCGTGATGCAAAGCCACTTTTCGCGGTCGGGCGAATGCAAGCTCCTAAAGCAATGCAAACTTCCTCTCACGGGACAAGGTGTGGTTCATCGCGTGATCACCGAACTGGGAATGTTCGTTCCGACAGGAAGCCAATTTCGCATCGAGAAGCTGGCTCCGGGAATTGGATTCGAACACCTTCAGTTAGCAACGGAGCTAGTGGATGGAATATTCTCATGAGGTTTGCCACGAAAAAACTCAGAGATCGCAAAGTCAATCGGGATTTTTTCGACACTTCTCGCTGATCACCACCCAAATAGAAGATCCCTGCCAGCTCGTCTGGCAGGTGAATCAATTTGAAAGCTAGAAGAGAAACCACACAGCTTCCCCTGATGCGTCGCCGCAACTGCGGCGACGCATCAGGGGAAGCCAAGACGGAAGTGTTTGGTTTCTCTTCTAGCTTCCAAACTGATTCACCAGCGACCAAGGTCACTGGGGTCTTTTGACGTGATCTTGGTGGTGCTTACCGAGAAGTGTCAATTTTTCTTTGTGTTCCCTGCGCCCTTTGGGGCTGAAATTTTAACTGACGCCCGCTGAAAATGAATCATCACTCGAAAGCCAAAGCCTATTTTATCGCGGGACTTCGCACGCCGTTTGCAAGGAGTTTCAAGGGCGCCTATGCTGAAGTTCGGCCCGACGATTTGCTGGTGGAACTCATTCAAGGCCATCAAACTCGATTTCCTGATCTCTGGAAAAGCGATCCCGAAGAACTGATCGTCGGATGTGCCTATCCGGAAGGGGAACAAGGCTACAACGTTGCGCGGATGGTTGCGCTTGGCAGCGGACTGGCGATCCCTGCGATGACCGTCAATCGGCTTTGCGCCAGCTCGCTCGATGCCGCCGCCTTGGCCGCCGCAAAAATTAAATCGGGCTTTGCCCATCAAATCCTCGTTGGCGGTATCGAATCGATGAGCCGTATTCCGCGACGCGGAGCCCATTTTTCCGAATCAGATCGCATCAAGAATAAGTGTGAAATTTCATACGCTCCAAACGGTGAGACGGCCGAAAAAGTTGCGAAACAATATCCGCAAATCAGTCGCTCGATCCAGGAAGAGTTTGCGGCGCGAAGCCATGAACGGGCGGATGCAGCCTATGCCTCGGGCAACTATCAATCCTCGATCCTTCCGTATTTGATCGAGAAAGACGAGTTCATTCGCGTGCCGGTGGATCGTACGAAAATGGCTTCTCTGGCTCCGGCCTTTTCAGAGTCGGGAGTCGTTACCGCTGCCACTAGTTCACCGCTGACCGACGGGGCGACGTTGGGCTGGGTGGTCAATGAAGAGCAATGGATACAATCGCAATTTCCGTTTGCACTGGAAATTGTCGACGTGGCGGTGGGACACGTTTCGCCGGACGTGATGGGCATGGGGCCGGTGCCAGCAACCCGATTGCTGCTCGACCGAAACGGGCTATCGGCAAACGACATTGCAGCCTGGGAGATCAACGAAGCGTTTGCGATTCAGGTGCTGGCATCGATGCAGGAACTGGAAATCGAAATGGATCGCGTCAACACTTGGGGAGGAGCGCTGGCACTGGGACATCCACTAGGAGCGAGCGGCCTACGGTTGCTGATTACGTTACTGCACCGGATGGGTACGGAACATGAAGCGGGATCGCTTGGCGTTGCCACACTTTGCGTAGGAGGGGGGCAGGGGGTTTCAGTACTTTGCAGGCTGACTCGAACCTGACGGTCACTCGTGTCGCAGTGCTTCGATCGGGTCCATTTTTGCGGCCCGGATGGCGGGATACAGACCGAACAATACTCCGACGATCACGGAAATAAAGAACGCAATCGGAATGGAAATCGGTACAATTTCCGGCGTCGTGATTTTTGCGACTTCTGGCAGATCCGCATAAAAGGATGGCCAGAACTGTTCGACGAAATCACGCCCTAGACGGACCACCCACGGACATAGCAGTCCACCGAGGATCCCGCAGAGACCACCGGCCACCGAAAGCGAAATTGTCTCGACCAGAAATTGCCGAGTAATATCTTTTCGCTTGCCACCGAGCGCCCGGCGAATTCCAATCTCGCGCGTTCGTTCGGTCACGGTCGCGAGCATGATATTCATGATCCCGATCCCACCCACGATCAACGAAATCGCCGCTGTCAGTCCCATGAACAGCATGAACATCAATCGCTGCGTCTGAGCCTGCTTGAGCAGTTCGTAAGGCACGACCACCGCGATATCCTGTCGTTCGATCACCGAGCGGGAATGCAGGGTCGATTCAATCAGGTTTGCTGTCTCGGGAACGTCGTCCACACTGGCCACCTGAATCGTGATTTGCGAAAGCTCAAATCGTTTGGCTGAAAAAGAGCCCCCTGTGGATCGGACTTCCTGATCGCTCAACCGAAGCTGCATCGTGGTAATTGGAATATAAACGTCCAGCGAAAAATCCTGCGCGGCCAACGATCCACCAATCGCGGCCGTGGCGTTGCGGTCCTGCAACACTCCGACAATCTTGTAGTACTCCTTTTTTTCCGGCAGGAAAATTTCCTTGTCCAGCGGATCTTCGGAAGGAAACAAACGCTCCGCCAGCTTGGCGGCAATCACACACACCGACGCGCGGGTATCACACTCGCGATGAGTCAAAAAATGTCCGCGAGCGACCGCCAATCGAGTCACGTCCTTGTATTCCGGAGTGCATCCGACCAGGCGGCCATCGATCGGCCGAATGTTGGGGTTGCCCGTGTAAGCAAATTTCTGGGCGATCTCGCGAATGCGAATGACCTGCTTGACAGTCGGAATCGTGTTTTCGATCAAGTCCGCTTCGGCTCGCCGCAACCCGAAATCAACCACCGTTCGAAAACCACCGCCACCGCCACCATCATCGGGAGGTTGGATACTGCGGACGATGATATTTTCAGCTCCCAGGTCTTCAATCTGCCGTTTGGCTTCCTTGCTGATTCCTTCGCCGATCGCCAGTAGCCAAATCACACTGGCCACTCCGATAAAAATCCCCAGCACCGTCAATGCAGATCGCATGGGGTGAAGAAACAGACTTTTGACACCGAGCTTAAAGGTTCTGAAAAGCATTTACTTTTTATACTCAAACACATGCCGATTCGAGATCGGCTCATCCACCACAATCAAACCGTCCTTCAGGCGGATCACCCGTTTGGCACAGGCACAAACTTCATCCTCGTGCGTCACCATGATGATGGTCTTGCCCTGATCGTTCAGTTTCTGAAACAACGTCAGAATTTCCTCGGTGGTTACCGAATCCAGGTTTCCGGTGGCTTCGTCCGCCAGAATGAAATACGGATCGTTGACCAGCGAGCGGGCAATCGCAACCCGTTGTTGCTGCCCCCCTGACAACTGCATGGGACGATGGTACAGCCGCTGGCCCAAGCCCACCATTTCGGCCAGACGGGTACTCTGCTCACGTGATTCTTTATTCAACGTTCCCAGATAATACAACGGAACCTCGATATTCTCCAAAACGCTCAACTGAGGAATCAGATTGTACGACTGGAATACAAACCCAATCCGCGAGGCCCGAATTTCTGATAACTGATCATCGTTCATTTTGGCGACGTCTTGATCCCCCAAAAAAAAGGAACCTGAACTCGGACGATCGAGGCACCCCAACAGATTGAGCAAGGTACTTTTGCCTGATCCTGACGGCCCCATGATGGCCACATAGTCACCTTCGGGCACATCAAACGACACACCGCGAAGCGCCCGCACCGTTTCGCCTTTGAGAACGTACTGCTTGGTCAGATCGCGGATCGACGCCGCCATACGGCCAGAATGAGCGTTGGCCGGACGCGATGGAGCCGCATAGGCTTCGGAGATTGCTGATGCTTGGTCTTGCTGTGATGGAGTCACTGGGCAGGCCCTTGCTGCTGCTCTTCAGAGGGTGCCCCCGACGTTGCGCCTGCTTGGCCAAATCCGCTGCCTTCGGACGCTCGTCGCTGGCGCATCGTCGCGAACGACGTATCCAGTTCATCGCCAGACAGAAAGCCATCGCCATCGGTATCGATCCGATCAAAGAAGAAACTGAACTGTTCTCCCGCTTCTTCCTTGTTGAGCTTTCCGTCGCTGTCGAGATCCCGTTCCGTGATGAACGCAGCCGCACTCTCAGGAATCTGGAAATTTCTCATGCCGCCGCGTCCACCTCCTGCTGGAGCTCCCCCCTCGGCAGGTGCTTCCGCACCCGGTTGCGGCCTGCCGGCGAGCTGGGCGCCGCGCTGCTGTGCCTTGGCAATCTCCAACTGGCCTTCTTCGCCAATGTCAATTCGATTATCCCGTTTAACCTCAGGAAGATCCATATACTCCTTGTAAGCCCCTGGATTCATCGCCAGCACCTCATCGACCTCCAAACCGCCCGTCACCATGACGTACTGAGAATTCTCTCCCGCAGTCGATATCTCGCGTGTCTCCCATTTATTGCCAGCCGTTTTTACCAAACAGTACTGCTTGTCCTGAACTCCATAAACCGCCTGAATCGGAATCAGCAAGGCATCTTCTTCATACCTGGATTGAATCGTAACGGAAGCATTCATCCCGGGCTTCAAGGCATCCGGCGGATTAATGATGCGGACAAATGCCGCATACTTGCGGACGCTCGTTGACATCCAGTTATTTTGTTCCGCGTACTGATTAACCTTGGTCACCACTCCCGTCAGCACGCGATCATTCAACGCATCCACACGAATCTGGACGGGCATCCCGATCGCAATTTGCGTAATGCTCTGCTCGTTGATCAGTGCCTTGACCTCCATCTTATTTGGGTCGGGCAAGCGGATCAGCACCTGATTCTCGCGAACCGTTCCCCCTTCGACCAACACCCAATCGTTGCCACCCCGCGACGACTCCTTGGAGTAGACAACTTGGCCTGCGACCCCCTTGGGAACGTGGATCAGACATTTGTCGATCATCGACTGAATTTCCTCCATCTTCCCCTTTTCGACTTCGTAGGCTTCCCTCTGGCTCTTGAGCGTCACCTCCGCCGCCTTGATGTCGCTTTCATACTGAAGCATAAACCGTTCTTTGGTGATTCCCTCGAGTACCTCCAGTTTCTTCGTCGCCAATGCAAGCATATTCTCTGCTTTCTGGACCTGAATTTGAGCATTCTTGACGGCAAACTCAGAGGACTGAAGGGCCTGAGTCGTGAGATAGGATTTTGCGGCAAGTGTTTTGCTGTGAGCAAAGTTCTCCTCCGCCTGCTTCAGATTCTGATTGGCGGTCGCAATCGCACTTTCGGCATCATATTTTTCGTTTTCGATCGCTTTCTGCTCAGCAACAAACGTACCCTGTTCATATTCCTGCAACATCTTCTTGGCAGTTTCAAAAGCCGTGTCAGCCTGAATTCTTTGAGTCTCGGCATTCGCCATGACCACTCGCTGCTGTTCCAGTTCTTTCTCGAAACCGGTGGCATCGAGCTGAACCAGGAAGTCGCCTTCCTTCACGAGCGAACCCTCGGGGACCACACGAATCACCGTCAACGTTCCATTTCGAGCCTTGGCTTCACATCGGATCTCGATATTCTCACTACTTTGAATTTCGCCTTGGTCCAGCACCTGGGATGAAAATTCACCCCGCGTCGCGCGCGTTGTAATCGGAGAAAAAGTATCGATCTTCTCCGCGTTGCGGAAGAAAAACAAATAGCCACCGCCCAGCAGCAACGCGATCACAATCGCCGCGGAAACCAAAGGCAACACAACGCCAGCTCGGCGCCGGCCGAGGCGACGGTCCGTTCGGCAAATAAAAGGAGTCGAAGTCATGTTTCGTTGATACTTGATTGAGGCCAAGGCGAATGATCCTGGCAGGGATCCAGTGTCACCATTTTAACCGTTGAGATCGCAAAGAATATTCGGGAGTATCCCAGTCTGGGCTGGTGGAAATCCCAACCCGAAGCGTAAGCGAGGGAAGAATTTCGGTCCCTTGTTTACGCTTCGGGTTATTTCGGTCCCTCGCTTACGCTTCGGGTTATGATTGGAATACTACCAACTGTGACATACGAGGTTTCTACCAGCCCAGTCTGAATCATCGGCAAAATCGATTCGCGATCCTTCGCAATGAAGGGTATTCTATCCCGATGAAACCCCCTTAACCGTCTAAAGTTTCGGTCGGGACAATTATACCAGTTGTGCGCTAATAATACCCATACGAAATCCGGGCCAACGTATGGTTTTTCATCTAAAAACGAGGCGATTTTGCATATTCAGGGGTTTTGTATTCTAATAGCTTCCATGAAACACCTGTCTTCAATCCTGCTGGTAATCGCTGTTTGTCATCCGGCATGGAGCCAAAGTATCGACTTCAATCGCCAAGTCAAACCGGTGCTGTCCGATCGATGCTTTCCCTGTCACGGTCCCGATGCGAATCAGCGAGCCACCGAATGGAGGCTGGACGAACTGACCGAGATGGAACACGTTCTCTCGCCCGGCCAGCCCGATTCAAGCCTGTTAATCCAGCGAATGGAGTCCCCTGATGAGGCCGAGAAAATGCCTCCGCCAGATTCCAATCTGACGCTCTCCGACGACGAGATCAAAATTTTGCGGCAGTGGATTCTCGACGGCGCGCAGTCCGATCAACACTGGTCCTTCGTGCCGATTGTTGGGCCACCCGTACCCGAGCCGCAAGACGCACGGGCCGCCCAGAATGAAATCGACCGATTCGTGCTGAGCCAACTCGAACAACGGAAGCTCCGTTTTGCGCCCACCTCGACTCGGGAGGCCCTGCTGAGACGCGTGACCTTTGACCTGACCGGTGTTTCTCCCACGCTTCAAGAGCTGGATCATTTTCTGGCCGATGAATCGCCCGATGCGTTTGAAAGGGTGGTCGATCGTTTGCTTGCCTCCCCCCGATATGGTGAACGGATGGCGTCGTTCTGGCTGGACCTGGCCCGCTATTCGGACACTTATGGATTTCAAGTCGATGGGGACCGGATGGTGTGGCCGTGGAGAGATTGGGTTGTCCGCTCATTCAATGCCAATCTCCCGTTCGACCAATTTGTGATTCAGCAAATCGCAGGCGATCTGCTGCCCCATCCGACCGACGATCAAATCCTGGCGACCACGTTCAGTCGTCTGCACCCCCAGAATGTCGAAGGCGGAAGTATCGAAGAAGAGTTCCGTGTCGAGCATGTTGCCGACCGAATTCACACCGTGGGCACGGCGTTCCTGGGACTGACGGTCGAGTGCGCTCGTTGCCACGACCACAAATTCGATCCCTTTTCAATGGATGATTACTATTCGTTTTTTGCTTTCTTCAACAACATTGATGAGGCCGGTCTCCATTCCTATTTCGATCACGCCACACCGCCCCCTCCCACCCTGGCATTGATGGATGAAGCAAAAAAGACGGAACTTGAGAATCTGAAATCGGCCGTCGCCGAAGCCGAACGAGCGCTGAACGATCGATTGCAAAATTTGACGAGCGATCCTTCCTGGAAGGATTGGCTTCTCCATCCAGAAAAGCGAAAAAAGCTTGCCGATCAATCGGGGGCAGGCCTTGTAAAAAGGGTTGATTTTTCAAGCATCGGCATCTCGGGAAACCAGCGAATCGAAAACGCGGATTCCGCCGAAATCCAGTTTAACGGAGACGATGAAATCAGAATCGGAGCCGGAAAATTTGATCGCCACCAACCGTTTTCCATCCTGACCCGAATCAAAATCCCTGCTCAGCCCGCAGGCACATCGATTGATCGCAATGTGATCTACCATTGCTCGCGTGCCTGGACGGATTCAGCCAGTCGCGGATACCAGTTGCTGATCGAAGACGGCAAACTATCGTTCAGTATCATCCATTTCTGGCCGGGCAACGCTGTTTGCGTCCAAACCTCCGAGGCAACCCCCACCGACCAGTGGCTGGACGTTGGCGTCACTTACGACGGAAGCAGTTCTGCGTCTGGCATTCGGATTTTTGTCGATGGCAAACGACAATCACTCGATATCGTTCGCGATGGACTGACTCGCACGATTCTCGGTAACGGAACCAACGAGATCATCTTAGGCGCGCGATTTCGCGACAAGGGATTCAAGGATGGTCAGATGTCAAAACTCAATGTCTATGACCGCGAACTCACACCCATTGAGGTTGCTCAGGGGTCCGATCAATCCATCCTGGAGACGTTACTATCGAAGCAGCCCGACCCGCTCGACGCGCATGAATTGGCTTCGCTCCGCGATTACTACATTGCCCATGCTTGTCCTGAGGCCGCCGACCTGAGGGATACACTTCGACAACGCCGAACCGCGCTGGCCAAATTTCAGGATGAGCAAACGGAAATTATGGTGATGCGAGAGTCGGTGGGCCTGAGAAAGACCTACGTTCTTTCGCGCGGAGCCTACGACAGCCCCCTTCATGAAGTGCCATCGAATACGCCCTCCATGCTTCCGCCGCTCACCGTGCCGGACCATCGATCCGCGAATCGGCTTGACCTTGCGAACTGGATGGTCAGCGATGAAAACCCGCTGACCGCCCGCGTGGCCGTTAACCAATTTTGGCAATTGCTGTTCGGATCCGGTTTGGTGAAAACGCCCGAGGATTTTGGCACGCAATCGTTGCCGCCGACGCATCTGGAATTGCTGAACTGGCTGGCCGCCGATTTTCGTAAGGACTGGGATGTCAAACGGTGCCTCAAACAGATCGTCATGTCAACGACCTATCAGCAATCCGGGCGAGCGTCGCGAGAACTGGCTCAATCCGATCCTGAAAACGAATGGTTGGCCCGAGGACCGCAACATCGCCTGACCGCAGAAATGTTGCGGGACAATGTTCTGTTCCAAAGCGGATTGCTGGTTGAAGAGTTGGGAGGCCCTCCGGTACGCCCCTACGATTTGGCGCTGGCGTTCTCGCCGGTCAAGCCGGATTCAGGAAAATCGCTCTACCGCCGCAGCCTTTATACTTACTGGAAACGCACATCGACCTCTCCGGCCATGTTGGTACTGGACGCTCCCGCACGAGAAGTCTGTACCGTTGAGCGGGATCGTACCTCGTCACCCATTCAAGGATTCGTACTCCTCAACGGCACTCAATTTGTAGAAGCCGCCAGAAAACTGAGCGAGAACATGATGATCCAACATGCCGATAATAACGAGCTGATCATCCGCGACCTGTTTCGAAGTTTAACCAGCCGATTTCCTCGGCCCGATGAAATCAAAGTTCTCGCCAACCTGTATCAACAACAGCTGGAAGCGTTCTCCAAGAATGAACAGGCCGTCGAACAGCTTTTATCAACCGGCGAGGCCCCATCCAACCTCCCCCAACGCGCCGCCGAATTGGCCGCTTGGACGATTGTCGCCAGCACGCTGATCAATTTTGAGGAGTGTCTGGTTCGCCGATAGACGAGTTATGAACCCTCGATGCACAGGATACGAATCTTCCTTCGGCTTCTCCCGCCGAAAGCTGCTTGGCTCGCTTCCGCTTGGGCTTGGGGCAATGGCATTGTCGAGCTTGCTCAAACGCGACGCGTATGGCAGCTCGGGAATTCGTGATGACCATTTGGATCCCGACCGGTTTCTGAAAGAGCTGCACCATGCTCCGCGCGCGAAGCGGGTTATTTTTCTGTTTCAAAGCGGCGGACCTTCACAACTCGATCTGTTCGACCACAAGCCAACGCTGGTCGAACAACACGGCCAACCACTTCCCGACTCCGTTCGCCAGGGACAGAGATTGACAGGCATGAGCGGATTTCAATCGATTCTGCCGATCGCCGGAACACCGTTCAAGTTCGATCAACACGGAAATAGCGGAATCTGGTTCAGCGAACTACTGCCGCATACCGCGAAACTGGCGGATGAACTATGCGTGGTGCGGTCCCTGTATACGGAAGCGATCAATCACGGCCCCGCAACGACGTTCGTTCAAACGGGATCGCAAATTCCGGGCCGGCCAAGTATCGGAGCGTGGATCAGCTACGGTCTGGGAAGCCAGAACCTGAACCTGCCCAACTTCGTCGTGTTGATCACGAACAAGCCGGCGGATCAACCCCTGCAGGTTCGCCTGTGGGGCAGTGGCTTCCTGCCGGCAAAACACGAAGCCGTTCGATTCATGCCGGGCGATCGACCGGTGCTGTACCTGAATAATCCTGCCGGCATCGACAAGACCACGCGCCGCAACATGCTCAATGCTCTCGGTCAACTTCATCAGTTACAAAATCAGGAAACTGAAAGTCCGGCGGTCGATCATCACATCGCTCAGTACGAACTCGGCTTTCGAATGCAGGATGCGATTCCGGAAGCCACCGACTTCTCGGATGAACCGGAATCCACATTCGAGCTTTACGGGCCCGATTCGCGGGTGCCGGGTACCTTTGCCGCCAACTGTCTGCTCGCTCGGCGACTGGCCGAACGCGACGTCCAGTTCATTCAGCTCTACCATCCGGGCTGGGATCACCACGATTCGTTGCCCGGTGGAATCAAGACGCTTTGCAAGGAAACCGATCAGCCTTCTGCGGCGCTGGTGACGGATTTGAAACAGCGAGGCTTGCTGGATGATACGCTTGTGATTTGGGGCGGTGAGTTCGGGCGAACGAATTATTGTCAGGGAAAACTGACGGCCAACCAGTTCGGTCGCGATCACCATCCACGATGTTATTCGATGTGGCTGGCCGGCGGAGGTGTCAAACCGGGCTTCGTCTATGGTGAAACCGATCCGTTCGGCTACAACGTAACGGAGAATCCCGTTCACGTTCATGACTTTCAGGCCACGCTGTTACATTTGCTGGGAATTCATCACGAACAACTGACCTATCGGCATCAAGGGAGACGATACCGCCTGACCGACGTCCACGGAAAAGTGGTTCACGATATTCTGAGATAGGGCTCGACGAGTCAACGGGACGGGCTGTATCGCGATAGACCAGTAGTGGCTGGCCAAAACGTGCGGATGCGGCAGCCGCCAAGTGGACTTTCCAGCGCCGTCACTGTACCACCGTGACTTGCAACGATTCTTTTTACTAATGCCAGTCCCAGACCGGCTCCATGTCCCGATTCCTCCAAGCGTACAAATGGTTCGAACATCCGCTCTCGATCCGACTTGGGAACTCCGGGGCCGTCGTCGTCGATGTCGATGGTGAATCCGGTCGGGGAAACGCTGGCATCAACTATCACACAACTACGCCCGAATTTACTTGCGTTTGCCAGCAGATTGCTCAGCACGCGTGCGAGACCGCTTCGGTCGGCGACCATGCTCAAGTCCCCGCGATCCAGGCCAGGTCCGATCTCGAACTGAATCGTATCACAGGCGAGCGAGTCCTTTTCAATCAGCTCCTCGACGAGCGGCAGCAATTCAATGCTTTCCAAAGCAGGTTGCAGCACGCTGGTTTCCAGCCGGATGTACCGCAGCAGTTCGCCGACCAGTTCGTCGAGTTCCTGAGCAGCCGTATCGAGCGACTTGAGCCGCAATTCCCGATCGCCGTCGTCGTGTGCCGTGCGGATCAGGTCAATTGCGAAATGGATGCGAGCAAGCGGAGTGCGCAGTTCATGAGAGACCGCTTGGAGCAACTCACGTTGTGTTCTCAGTAGAGTTTCAACGCGCGCGGCCATGTCATTGAATGCTTGAGCCAACGTTTTGGCCGAAAGGGATCTCTGCAGGTCGACTCGAGCGCCCAGGTTGCCGCCAGCGATCGAGACTGCTGTCTGTTCCAGCTCACTGAGCTGCCGGGCGAGCGGACGCAGCAGAATCGCAATCACAATCGCGACCAGAAGCAGCACCGCGCCGACGGCGATCTTCATATCTGTTTCAATTTGTCCGGACGGTATCGAAACCGGACCAAGCCAGACCGTATCCGTTCCATTTCCCAACGGAGTCAGCACCCACAACTCATTGTCGACATGCACTACCACGTCATCGTCTTTTAAGAGCCATTCTCGAACCGCAGTCGGAACCTGCTCCTCCGAGAGGATTCGAATGGGATAGTCGAACCGATTCTGCAGTTTTTCCAGTGCCGCCGCTGCACTATCGTTGGGCGTCGTCTCCAACGTATCTCTCGCCAGCCTCACGCCCCCACTCATTGCCCTCTCCACGATAATGTCAAAGTCCGCATCGAGTCGATAATGAAAGGCGAACGCAGTGATGCACAATGCGACCAGCAAAATGGTGATCACGCCAAGATAGAAACGGATGAAGAGACGAGTCATTGAGCCTCCGAAAGCAGATAGCCGATACTCCGCACCGCTTTGATGCGCTGCGGATTGACCGGATCATCCCCCAGCTTCTTCCGAAGTCGCGAAATACGAAGATCAATCGAACGATCCAGCCCATCGTACTTGACACCGTGGAGTCTCTGGTAAATATCACAACGGCTGACAACCTGGCCGACGTTTTCGGCGAGCAACCACAACAGATCGAACTCTGCAGAGGTAAGGCTGACTTCCCGTCCATTCATTTCGACAGCACGTCTGCCGGCATCGACCAGTAGAGTACCAATCGCAATGCGGTTGCCTGACTGTTCGCTGTTTGGAACCGTCATTTTGCGCAATTGGGCGCGCAAGCGAGCCAGCAAAACTCGCGGGCGAACAGGCTTGGCCAGATAGTCGTCGGCACCGACTTCCAGGCCTACCACTTCGTCGACTTCATCGCCTCGAGCCGTCAGGATCAGTATCGGACCTTTAAATTCTGAACGCACCGTCCGGCAGACTGAGAACCCATCCAAACCAGGCAGGTTGACATCAAGAATGATCACGTCGTGCAAATCCGCATGGATTCGCTCAACCGCCCGATCACCACGCCGCTCGATGTCAACGGTGAAGCCATGGGGCGTCAAAAAATCAGCCACCATCGAAGCGAGTTCGCGATCGTCTTCGACGAGTAAAATGCGATATGCCATAGAATCCATTATCCAGGAAGTAGTCGAAATTGTTGCCTAAGTCGAGTGTTCACCATCGTGATTATATCACTATGGCCATCTTTCGATGCCGCAGCTTCAGGCGGATACAAACAGATACAAATCAATACACAAACGCAACGGAACACGCTTCCCGACGTCATTAGACTGATGGTTCGCGTGCTGCCCCAAGCTCCTTTCGCAAGCGGCCTGTAGACGCCACTGAAACGAGGCAAAGCACGATTTTCCCCAACACCTTTTACCAACTGGAATTACACATGCGAATGATCAAGTTGTTGGCCGTTGCAGCTACGTTTGCAACGCTCGCCCCATCGATTGCTGTTGCTCAAGTCAACACATGGCTGGGACCGTACACTGGAGTAACCGATTGGAGTGCCGGAACATGGAGTCTTGGCGCACCGGTCTCAAGCCCCACCACGATCCTGCACTTTCCCGGGAACAATGATAGCTGGGCCACCAGAAATGACATGGGCAACCCGTTCGTCGTAAACGGAATTACTTTCGGTCAACAGGGAACTAACCCCGTGATCGTCTCAACAAGCCTGGTGGCTGGAAACTCGCTTCAGCTTGCCGGAGATAATCCATTCATCGCGTCCCCTATTTCGGGAGGAGCCTGGAATATAAACGCAAGCACCTCTGCAACCGTTTCGGGTGGATTTTCGCTCAACCCTTCGTCCGGTGTGGTTACCTTTGGTTCAACCAACACGGGAAGCCTGCTTCTACAAGGAGTTATCAGCGGTAACGGTGGTGTGAGAATTCTTTCCAATACGCAATTCGATGGCTGGTCGCATGTCCGGATGAACGTTGACAACACCTTTACAGGGGATGTAGACCTTTCCGGTCACCTGGTCGTTGGACACAACGGAGCCTTGGGGAACGCCTCCAACAATCTAATCGTTAATGCAGGATGGCTGGCAGCGTCCACTGCCGTCACGTTGAACAACAATATCTCGCTCAACACGGACCTCAATCTTCGAAACGCCACCGGAGTCCTGACTCTCAATGGAGTCATTAGTGGCAACCATGGGTTGAGAATGTCAGGCCACTCACATGCCACCTCTGGCACATTCGGAGCGACCTTGACGGGCGCCAACACTTACACAGGAGCGACGGTGATTGACAACGCACGGTCCTACAACCACAGTGCTCCGCTGACTGCCGGTACGCTGACCGTCAGTGGTGCCAACGGAACGATCGCCAGTTCCTCCGCTGTCGTTGTACGGGGCGGGATACTTACGTTGAATGACGCCACGGCGTTTGCCGGAGGTCCCGGTGGTCGTATTGGCGATACTTCGTCAGTTTCCATGGCAGGAGGCTTGCTGAACGTGAACGGTGGAAGTACAGCCGCCTATACCGAAGTCATGGGTAATCTTGTCGGCTCAAGCGGAGGCAACATCGTTGCGGTGGCCGCCGGCAGTGCAACACAATCTGCGGAAGCAAATTTCGCAGGCTTGGTTCGTGACAATCGCAGCACATTCATGTTTCGGGGGACGAATCTGGGAAGTACTCCGGGAAACAACGTGGGGACGATCAGTTTTGCCAACGCTCCGACCGGCAGTCTGATTGGCGGAGGTGGTACGGCGGGCACAACCAACATCAGCATTCTTCCTTTTGCGATTGGAGATGCTAGTAGCCCCACAGCAGCCTTTACTACCAATGCCAGTCTTGTAACGGTTGATGGCAATCGTATTCGCCCACTCAACTTGACGACTGAGTACTCGAACACGATCGCTGGCGGAACATCAACAGCCGATAATGTTCTTCTGAATGTCGCAACGACAACCGATTTGGCAAGTACGTCTCTTACGGTTCGTAACTCGTTGGTTTTGAAGGACAACGGAGGATTGTCGAATTCTCTCGGCGGGAGTTTGCAGCTTACCAGCGGCGTCGTTCTCTCCGCTGGAACAACTATTGCAGCTAAGACCATTAGCGCCAATCTGGATTTTGGTGCCGTCGAAGCCAACTTCTTCACACCACGCACTCTGATTGCCTCTGGCGTCGTGGAAGGGAGTGGCGGATTGACCAAGTCAGGAACCGGTACACTGTTGCTGTCAGGAGCGAATACGTATTCCGGAACCACAACGATTAACGGCGGGGCTCTTCAGATTACCTCGGCAGCGAGTCTCGGAAATTCCAACTTGATATCGGCAGGGGGACCACCCAATAACATTTCAGCTCTCGGCCGTTCGGAGCTTCTTACAACCGTTGCGGGCACCACCGCCCTTTCACAAGACATACAGTTGAATTCTGGATACTTTGCGGTGAACGCATCGAACAGTTCCGGTGTTATCAGACTTGATGGTCAGATCAGTGGAAGCGGAGGACTCATGATCCAAGGCGGCACAGGAGGCCGTGTTGTTCTAACCAACAATAACAACAGCTACACGGGGCCAACCAAAGTATTGGGAGGTGACTTGCAGTTCAGCAATGATGCTCAGCTTGGAAACAGTAGCGTGGTTGATATCGGATCCGCGATCACAAACGGTGTGATTCTGGGTGGCAACTGGACCACGAACCGGCACGTAAATATTTCATTCGACAGCACCATCAATACCCAGGAATTCACATGGACCCAGAATGGAGGATTCACAGGAACGCCTGACCAGTTCGCGTCCAACAACGGCCCCAATGCTGCTACGCTGGTGAAAACCGGCTCCGGCGTCTGGAATCTGAATTCGGACAAATCGAACAGCACTTACGCTGGTTCTCTCACCATCGCCGAAGGACGATTCAACGTGAACGGATTCCTGGCGACGTCTCCGAACAGGGCTCTGACCATCGTTTCAAACGCAACCTTGGGCGGGATAGGTGAAATCGACAGACCGACCACCATTCAGGCCAATGCAATCCTCAGCCCGGGCGAGAGCCCAGGTACTCTGACAGTCTCCTGGCGTTCTTCAGGGACTGCGTCAGCGCTGAATTTGTTGACGGATGCCATTTTCGATTTCGAAATCAACGATGCAACCGGAACGATGGGAGTTAACTGGGATCAAATTCTGGCGACCAACTCCTCGATCAACCTGGGGGATGCATTAACGGTACGTCTTTTTGGACTTGATAGCTTAGATGCTTCAGGTGTCGTTGCAAACTTTGACAAGCTCAGCGACTACACCTGGCAGTTCATGACCGCACAGTCGTTTACAGGAACGGATTTCGCATCGATTAACTGGACCGTCGATGCTTCTGGTTTCCTGAACAACAATGACATCAGCGGCTCCTTGAGCAACGGCTCGTTCAGCATTGTTCAAGTAGGCTCAAATGGTATCGGAGTCCATTACACGGCGGCTGCGGTACCCGAACCAGCATCTGGATTGGCGGTTCTTGCGATTTTTGTTGCCATCGCTGCGCGTCGGCGAAAGGATTAGACGAAATTTATGTTTTTCGCTGAGCAAAGCTGTTACGACGTAACAGCTTTGCTTTTTTTCGGCCCATTGTTCCGCCGCCATCCACCCAAAACTGGATTGACTCTACACCTTCGAGGTTTGCCAATTTGTCGTGAGTACTTGTTTGTGGTATACTTTCTGTATGGTCGCAACAATTTTAGAAAAAATGCTTCAACCTGCCACAGACTCGATGCCTCCTTCGTTTGCAAGAAAGGTGCTTGATTTGCGTGCTGATAGCGAGTTGCTTGCTCGTATCGAAGTATTGCGGACCAAAGCGAACCAAGGCGCACTCTCCTCCGAGGAAGATGCCGAGTACAAGGAATACGTCGAAGCAATCGATATTATCGCGTTGCTTCAACAAAAGGCCCGTCAAGTACTCCAATCTGCTGGCGAGTAACGATGGACGGTACGATTCGGCTGAATATGAATGCCGATCGGCGGGTTCAGCTCCGTCTATTGTCAAGCGACTAGTGGTCTTAGGCATAGTAGCCCGTTGCTAACGAACTACACCGGGAACATTCGTCTTGGTGCAATTGTTGGCACGTCCTACCTTCTAAACGCTTGTCGGCGAAATCTCATATCCCTGCCAGCCTCATCCAATGCTGTCATTTCTGACGGATACAAACAGATACAAATCAATACGCAATCGAAACTGAGTACCGGGCCGATGATGGCTATGATTACCGCAGTTTCGTTGAATCTCGCTTGAAATGTTCTGTGAGAACAATGTCCTGGTCAAACGGAGGTAAACATGACTCGACATCCGATTGGACGACATCTCTTTCTACTCGGCTTGGTGTGCCGACGGGGCGTCGCGATTTCCACTCGATGGAAGTTGGCCGCGCTGTTCGCGATCATACTTGGTGGAGTCAGCGCATCCCCAGCCCAGACGCCGCAGGAGTTGGGCGAGCGGCTCTTCCACCAAGCCTTGCCGGGCACCAACGGTCGCTCATGCGCGAGCTGTCATGTCCCGGAGGACAACTTCACGCTCACTCCTGCCCATGTCGAAGCGCTCTGGAAGACCAACCCGAAAGACCCGCTGTTCAATGCGATTGACGCGGATAATCCCAAAGCCCGAAAGCTGACCTACAATCATTTGAAAAAAGGCTTGGTGCGCGTCTGGATCAAGCTGCCTGACAACGTGGACTTGATCGACTACCTGGGCCTTGTGAAGACGCCACGCGACAGAAAAATATTCGTGTGGCGGAGTGTGCCTTCGATCAATGACACTGCGCTCACCGCGCCGTATCAACTCGATGGACGCACTGCAACTCTGGAAGAGCAGGCGCAGCACGCGATCATCGACCACAGCGGAGGAGGTCAAGTTTCCAGAAAAGATCTCGAACTCATCGCTGAATTTGTACGAAGCCAGTTCTCATCGGAACGCGCTCGCAGCGTTGCCGTGGAGCTTGCGAGCGGAGTCGAATTTGATAAGGTGGCCGACGTCGAAGCTTTGCTGAAGCTGTCTCCCGCAGAGCAGCGAGGCAGAGAAGTGTACGAAAAGGTCTGTGCCTCCTGTCACGGCGGAGCCAATAAGGCGACGATCATGGATCGGGCTGTTCACGACTTGGCTTTCCCTTCCCTCAAACGCGATGGCACCGTGCTTTATAAAGTCCCGGCTACCGATCCGCCAACCCCAGTGCTGGCGTCTCAGCCTGAAAATGAGTTCATCAATATCGGATCGGCAATGGAGAACTTTCTGATCCAGATTGGCGCAACGGAACACAAGAGCTTTACAAAAGATGTGAGCTTCCCACGTTATCGGCTTCGGTTCTACAAGGACGCGTCTCGAAAAGAGGTTATCGCCGATCTGCCTCCAGCCGTGCGGCCTTTGAATTCATTCCGCGTCGACAAAGATGGCAACCCGGTTGTAGGGCCAAACTTCTTTGGATTGCAGTTATTTACTACCGATCCGGGTCGCGCTCTGATTACAGGAAGCCCCTACGACTTCGAGGCGTTCGACATCCCGACACTGCGTGGAATAGGGAAAACTGCTCCCTACTGGCACAACAACATCTCGGAGACCCTGGAAGAGGTTGTCGAGCTATACAGCGACCACCTGCTTTCCAAATTCCCATCCCTCACCCTGCCTGGTGAGAAGGAGCCGGACCTCGATGGCGACATCGGCCCACCCGACGCACTGACCGCCGAACAGAAGCGCGACCTGGTGGCCTTTCTGAAGCGATTGTAACCACAGAACCGTCGCCAGCGTCGGCCAACCGCTGGGAGAATCAGTTAAAACATTGGTTGAGGAACAAGCAGGATGTGCATGAAGCTCAAAAGTCTGGTCGCAATCAACATGATCATGGGCTGTGCGCTTGTTGGTTGCGCCCAGTCTCGCTACCTGTATGGTGTCCGCGAGCATATTTCTTACCAACCTCCAGACAACGCCCAACCGACGAACCCAATGGCCGTCGGTGGCTATCATCCTCGCATCGATCGACTGGAATCCTTTGTTGAAGCACCGCAGCGTTTCATCGAAAAACATATACCGCGCAAGAAGGAGGAGACCGAAGAAAAGCCACCAGAACAGTTGAGAGCGGAAGCAATCTCGCTATCGCAGGAATATCTTAAAGACAACAACCTGCAAGATGTCTATATCGACGTACAGCGTTATGAACCCGGCGAACAATGGGCTCGCTTGCGGGCAAACGACCGTATCTCGCCAGTCTGGAAGTACACCGGCGGTTCATTGAATGTCATCGTTTACTCGCTGATTCCCGGACGTGCCTTCCACCAGGATCGATACGATCCCTTTACCAACACGCTCAGCTTGAACTCCACCAACCCACTTGACGCACTCTACGAAGCGGGAAGCGCGAAAGAGTATCACAAACATGAGCGGCTGGGCACGTATTCCATGGCGCAGTACATTCCGTTTGCGACGTTGGGCCACGATTGGCGAGTGACATCGGACGTTATCACTTATGCCCAGGCAAAAGAACTTTGGGAAGTTGAAAAAGAACTTTACCCATACACTTACTCAAACTGGACGAGTTCGGCTGTATCAGAAGCCTTGTCACTTTACCCTGTTGGAAGCGCAACCCAGATCGTGTTAGGCATGGCTGGCGAAGGAGCCGGCAAACTGGCTGGCAATGCGGTTGCAAGAGATGCGGAGGCCCAACGCAATAATGTCAGTCAACCAGGCAGCTCTTTCAATTAGCGATCCCGTTTGCTGTGACTCAGACGTCCCATGAACGGTCACGCGATTCTCGCCCGTCACACACGGATACAAATCAATACTCAAACGCAATTGAGTGCCTTTCCACATGGGGATAGGATTCCAACGAATGCTTCAACCCAACCGTTCAAATTTCCGAAAACATCTAGGCTGGGCGATCGGATTCATCGTTGCTGCAGCAGTGCTGAGCATGTTTGATGGATTGGTCGCTCACAGCTTTCAATTTCACTATGTGCCCCGTGATGTCATGCGAGTTTTGAACTGGGCAGAAATTTTTGGTCACGGCATGGGAGTCGCGATCATTCTATTGGCAATTTTTCTGCATGCTCCCCAGCTTCGACGATTTTTACCGCGTGTGATTGCGTGTGCGCTATTGGCGGGTACGTTGTCAAATATATTCAAACTGGCTATCTCGCGCATTCGTCCTGCAGCGATACATCATCAACTTGAATCGATGATCGGACAGGGGGCACCTGGATGGAAACTGGATAGTGTTAGTTCACATTCCTCTGCTTCAATTTTTCAGTCAATGCCCAGTTCTCACGTCGCAACGGCATTTGGACTGGCGGTTGCGCTAAGTTGGCTATTGCCGCGTGGACGAAGGTATTTTTTTGCCTTGGCTTTTCTCGTTGCCGCCCAACGGGTTACGTCGTTGGCACATTGGGCCAGTGACGTCTGCGTTGGCGCTGCGGTTGGCATGGCCGTTGGTGGAATGATCACCGGAACTCGATTCGCGGATCGATTCTATTCCCGGTTTGAAATGCCTGGCAAACGAGAATCTGAATGGGATACAAACTGATACAATTCGATACGGAAGTGCAGTGGAGTGCCTTTCCCCCTTGGACATAGGATTGCAACTCGTTAACCGGTATCAATCCATGACAGGGAAGTCTAGTGAAATTAACGGCCCGCTATTTGTTGATTCCTTGTATTGGGATGGTGATCGCTTGCGGCGCTACAGGTTGCCAGTCGTCCATCGGAAACAAATCGGCCCGGCAGCCGCTTTTGTCTGCGACACAAAATGAAGCTCCCCACGGTCAAATGACTGCGCCGCAAGACGGTAATTCCTGGGCGAATCAAGGAATCGTTCAGCCGACCTCATACCCATCTACCATCCACCGCTCCAATCGTGGTGGTGTCAACCAAAAGCACCGGTTCGGCGAACCAGCGATCAGCAAGCCGGTGAGCTACACATTCCGGGAACCACCACGGCCCCTTGAGACGTTTGCGGTCGTCCATCCGTCGATGCTCAGCGATCGCCGAGACTCCCAGGACGAATGGCTCGCCCGAACTCATTTACTTTTTGATCAAAATGATCTCGATTTGAGAGCAGATCGAGCCCCGAACGGCTTATTTGCAACACTGTGGGAGGATCAGCAGCATTTTTATTCCAGGGATTCTCTGATCGCTCTAGGCATGGCATTTGGAGCCGGGGCAATCATGGCGAACACCGACATCGATTCCCAACTGCACTCCTTTTTCCATGATTCAGTGAAAGGTGCCGTCAACGACAACCAGATTGAGATATTTCATAAGGAACTTGGAAACGGCCTGTATACGATTCCGCTGTTGAGTGCAGCCTGGATTGCAGGAGAATACATCGATGGGCCTGAAGCATTTGAATCGGTTGGTCTTTGGGGGCAACGATCGATGCGAGCGTACTTTGTCGGTGCCGGACCGATGCTTGTCGGTCAGAAATTGACCGGGGCCTCGCGTCCGTACGAGATCCCTGAAGGCTCCGCATGGCGGCCGTTGCAGGACAACAACGGTGTCAGTGGACATGCGTTCATCGCCTCCGTTCCGTTCATTACCGCTGCAAAGATGACGGACAACCCGTGGGCAAAATCTTTCTGGTACACCGCATCGGTGTTAGGCCCGCTATCCCGAGTTCACGACGACGCGCACTATCCATCACAAGTCGTTTTGGGCTGGACGATCGGATACCTGTCAGCGACCGCCGTCACCCAAACCGATAATGGCCATCGAAACTGGCGAATTCTTCCTAACGCTCCCAGCGGCAGTAGTGGATTGTCTTGGGAATATCGTTGGTAAATTGCTAACAACTTTTACAACTTAACGCGGATTCCAACTGAATCGCCTTGGGGAACAGCACGTTATTCTCTTTGTGGACGTGCTGGTGCATATCCTGCTCGAGAGTCTGCAGACGATCGAGCATGGCGCGATAGGTGTTGCAGGCCCATGGCGGTGGCTCAAATCCATCCGTCTTCTCTCGCATCACCGCAAGCGCATCTCCCGCGTGCTGATGTTCCAGTTCCATCTGCCGAACCGGGTTGGCGACCGAGCCGCAATGAGCAGCGGGCAAAGGTTCGCCTGACTTCGTATCTCGATGCGATTCGATGGAACGAATCAAGGGGAACAACACGATCTCCTCCTTCATCATGTGAGGCACCAGTTCATCTCGCAGGTCTTCAAACGCTCGCCGAACCTCATACAGCCGAGGGTCATGATCTCCATGCACCCGCGCGACCTTCTCCGTGATCATATCCAATCGAGGCAGCTCATCCTTGAGATACTGATGATGGGTCGCCTGAATATGGTCGGCCAGTTCGGTCAGACCCATCCCATCGGCATCGACCAACGACGAGTCCGAATCCGCCTGTGCATCTAATTCGGCCAGTTGCTGACGCACTTGATCGGCATCAAGCCCTTTTCTTTTGCAGGCGTCTTCAAGCTGCATCTTTCCACCGCAACAGTAGTCAATCTTCAGCTCCTCAAAGACTCGCGATCTCGCAGGTCGCTCTCGAACCAGATCTCCAATGGTGGCTAGTTGATTTACGTCTGACATGGCTATCTCCTTTTTAAGTTTAAGGTTGTTTTGTTAAATTTTTCACACCAAAACAGGAGCGAAAATTAAGGAATACGAAGTGTTTGTAGTTAGGCCGTTTAGCCGCAAGCCGTCGGGAGTTGCCGCCAAAACATACTGCAACACTGAAATCGTTCTATCGGCAACTCCCAAAGGCGCACGGGGCACCAAGTTGGTAGGTGTTTCATTGGCAAGCTGGTTGGTTGCGGATGCTGCACCCTAGCCGACGCGCCTGCGCCGACCGTCACTCGTTCTTCGATGTTTCAATCATTGGTTGATCGGCTTCTTCTACTTGCTGCAAACGACTGGCGGTCGGCTCCGGCTTGCGGCTAAACAATTTAATCGACTTGGCTTGCGGCTATACAATTTAATCGGCTTCGGCTTGCGGCTATACAATTTGACTTGCGGCTATACGGATTCAGTTACACCTGTTTTGATCTCTCACCTGTTTTGATCTCTCACCTGTTTTGATCTCTCACCTGTTTTGATCTCTCACC